>NZ_BILZ01000018.1 GCF_004000825.1 Paenibacillus kobensis NBRC 15729
CGGCTTCGGCGGTAACCGTGGACCAAGCCAAGGCGGCGGCGCACCGGCAGGAACGAGCAGAGCGTCTGGTCCTACACAAGGTTCGACGAACTGGGCTTCCAGAAAGAACAAGCCGGGCGGCAACAACAGCAACAGCAACAGACGTTTCGACGACGGCAAGCAGGGCGGCAATTTCAGATCGAATAACAACCGCGGCGGCAAGGGCGGCAGAAACAACCGTGGCGCATCCCAACAAGTGTATCGTGAGAAGATCGACAACACGCCGAAGAAAATTATCGTGCGCGGATCGATGACGGTAGGCGAATTGGCTAAGCTTCTGCATAAAGACGCTTCCGAAGTAATTAAGAAGCTGATTTTCATGGGTGTAATGGCGACGATTAACCAAGAGGTTGATATTGAAACGATCCAATTGATCGCAGCTGAGTTCAACGTTGAGGAAGTCGAAGTGAAGATCCGCGTCGAAGAAGACCAATTCGAAACAGTGGAAGAGGTTGACGAAGAGGCAGATCTGGAGGCGCGTCCTCCGGTTGTTACGATCATGGGTCACGTTGACCACGGTAAGACGACGCTTCTCGATGCGATTCGCCACACGAACGTAACGGGCGGCGAAGCAGGCGGCATCACGCAGCATATCGGTGCTTACCAAGTCGAAATTAACCATAAAAAAATAACGTTCCTCGATACGCCGGGCCACGAAGCGTTCACGCTCATGCGCGCGCGCGGCGCTCAAGTAACGGACATTACAATTATCGTCGTTGCAGCTGATGACGGCGTCATGCCGCAGACGGTTGAAGCAGTTAACCATGCTAAGGCAGCTGGCGTACCAATCATCGTTGCAGTGAACAAAATCGATAAACCGGAAGCCAATCCGGATAAAATCAAGCAAGAGCTCACCGAGTACGGTCTCGTACCGGAAGAGTGGGGCGGCGACACGATCTTCGTCAACGTATCGGCGAAGCAGCGTATCAACCTGGAAGGGTTGCTCGAGATGATCCTGCTCGTAGCGGAAGTGAACGACTACAAAGCGAACCCGAACAAACGGGCACGCGGTACCGTCATCGAAGCCGAGCTCGACAAAGGCAAAGGGCCAGTTGCACGCGTACTCGTACAGCATGGCACGCTGAAGGTCGGCGACGCATTCATCGCAGGCAACAGCTTCGGCCGCGTTCGTGCGATGGTGAACGACAAGGGCCGCCGTCTGAAAGAAGCTGGTCCTTCCACGCCGGTCGAAATTACCGGTCTGACTGAAGTTCCGCTTGCAGGCGATCCGTTCCTCGCTTATGAGGATGAGCGCAAAGCACGTCAAATCGCAGAAACGCGTGCGACGAAAGCCCGTCAATCGGAGCTCACGTCGAACACCCGCGTAACGCTGGACGATTTGTACCAACATATTAAAGACGGCGAGATCAAAGATCTTAACGTTATCATCAAAGGCGACGTTCAAGGTTCGGTTGAGGCGCTCAAAGGCTCGCTCGGCAAGATCGACATCGAAGGCGTTCGCGTCAAGATCATTCACAGCGGCGCTGGTGCGGTAACGGAATCCGATATCAACCTTGCATCCGCTTCGAATGCGATCGTCATCGCCTTCAACGTTCGTCCTGAACCACAGGCAAGTGCAGCAGCCGAACAAGAGAAAGTCGACGTCCGTGTACACAACATCATCTACAACGTCATCGATGAGATCGAACACGCGATGAAAGGCATGCTGGATCCTGTATTCAAGGAAGTTGTCATTGGTCACGCAGAAGTGCGCATGCTAATTAAAGTAACGAAAGTCGGCACGATTGCCGGCAGCATGGTTATTGATGGCAAAATGCAGCGTAACGCTGAAGCGCGCCTTGTACGCGGCGGCAACGTTATTTTCACGGGCAAAATCGAATCGCTCAAGCGGTACAAGGACGATGCCAAGGAAGTTGCGCAAGGTTACGAGTGCGGTATTTCCCTCGACAAGTACAATGATATTCTAGAAGGGGATATCATCGAAGCCTTCGTGATGGAAAAGGTAGACAGGTAGAGAGGTGATTGCGTAATGGCAAAAGTCCGTGTGGGACGGGTCAGCGAGCAAATTAAGAAAGAGCTGAGCCAAATAATCCAAACCGAGTTGAAAGATCCTCGCATTGGATTTATTACGGTCACCGGCGTTGAAGTAACGAACGATTTGTCGCAAGCGAAAGTATTCTTGAGCGTTCTCGGCAGCGAGGAGCAGAAGGAAGAAACGCTGAAGGCAATCGCAAGAGGAACCGGGTTTATCCGATCCGAGCTGGGCAAGAGAATGCGTCTGCGGCATACGCCGGAACTCATATTCAAGTTCGATGCCAGCATCGAGTACGGCAGCCGTATCGAAGCATTACTGGAACAAATCAACCGAGGAGAGCGTCAGCTATGATCGGTTATACCGTGTTCAAGCCTGTTAAGGAATTGCTTGAGCAAGCCATACGCTTTATCCACGAGGGAGACGACTATTTAGTCGTCTCTCACGTGCAACCGGACGGTGATGCGATTAGTTCCACCGTCGTCATTGGATGGCTGCTTGAGAAGCTTGGCAAGAAATATACGCTTATTAACGAAGGAGCATCTCCTTCGCGGCTTCATTATCTGCATCTTTCCGATACGATTCAAAATTATAGCGAATCGAAGCCGAACCGCTCTTATAAACGTATTATCGCCGTCGATTGCGCCGATTTTCGGCGCATGGGCGATGTTGAGTCGTGCTTCGAGGACGGTTATGAGTTGTTGAACATCGATCATCATCCGACGAACGATTTGTACGGATCGGTTAACCTCGTTTTTTCCTATGCTGCGGCAACGGTTGAAATTTTGTACGAGCTGATTGAACAAGCGGGCATAGCGCTAGACGAGCCGGCGGCAACCGCCATTTATACCGGTTTGTTGACCGATACTGGCGGGTTCCGTTATTCCAATACGACACCGCGTGTCATGGAGATTGCTTCTGAACTGCTAAAACTTGGCGTTAACGGCCACTGGGTCGCGGACTATCTGCTTGAGCGAATGACAATGCCTCAGTTGAAGCTGCTGCAGCTTGGACTCAGCAGACTCACATTCTCGGAAGATGCGAAGATCGGATGGCTTTATATCGAAGCGAACGATTTGTCTGCAACAGGCGCTGCACCTGAAGATTTGGAAGGGCTCGTCAATTATGCGCGCAACGTGGATGGCGTTGAGGTCGGAATATTGTTCAAAGAGATGAAGAACGGGCATGTGAAGGTGAGTCTCCGTTCGGCCGGCAGCGCCGACGTTGCCGTAATTGCGCAATCGTTCGGAGGCGGCGGTCACGTTCGTGCCGCCGGCTGCCGTTTGGAAGAGCCGCTGCAGCAGTCGATGGAGAAAGTCGTGGAAGCGGTAAGAAAGGCGTTGAACGAATAATGGAAGGCATATTGGCGGTATGGAAGCCGGCCGGATGGACAAGCCACGATGTGGTGGCCAAAGTGCGGGGAATAACGAGGGAGCGGCGTATCGGCCATGCCGGCACGCTTGATCCGCAAGTTACCGGCGTACTGCCGCTTTGTATAGGTCGCGCAACGCGGGTCGTCGAATATTTGCAGGAACGTCCGAAAGCTTACGAAGCGGTGCTGCAGCTTGGCGTCGCGACCGATACCGAAGATATGACAGGTACGGTGATCGAAGAAGCCGATTCCGTCACGGTGACGAAGGAGCAGGTTGAAGCGGTTCTTGCATCGTTCATTGGAGAGATCGAGCAGGTTCCTCCGATGTTCTCGGCTGTTAAGGTCGACGGCAAGAGGTTGTATGAGCTTGCCCGCGAAGGCGTCACCGTCGAGCGGAAGTCGCGCAAAGTAACGGTCTATAGCATTGGATTCCTCGGTTTCGAACAAGACGACCGGCGGCCAACGATTCGTTTCGACGTTCAATGCTCGAAAGGAACCTATATACGGACATTGTGCGTCGATATTGGCAAGAAGCTTGGCGTTCCGGCTGCGATGGCGGAGCTCACGCGAACGGTATCCGGCGGGTTTACACGGGAACATTGCTTGACGATCGATCAGATTGCCAGGCTGCAGCAGGAGGGCGAGTTGCAATCCCGGCTGTTGCCTGCAGATCAGGCGCTCACACATATGCCGGAAGTAACGGCATTTGACAGAGCTGCTGAGATGGCGCTGCAAGGTCGTAAAATTGCGCCTGAGAAGCTGTCAGAGATAAACTCGTTGTTACCACGCGAGCCTGTTCGGTTGTATGATAGTAACAGACGTTTTCTCGGCGTATTCGAATGGAACGAAGAGCAGCGGCTGTTGTCGCCAGTCAAAGTGTTTAATTAGCATGTTTGCATGCAGCTTTGACGCCGTGCACGCCGGCCAATGAGAGACGGAATTAAAGAATAGATTGCGGGTGTTTGAGCTATGAAACTGATTTCCATCAGTTATCCGCTGTCGGATTCGTCGTTTGCGGAGACGGGCGAGGAGCTGTCGATTGCGATCGGCCATTTCGATGGTGTTCATATTGGGCATCAGAACGTCATTCGGCGCGCGGTGGATGCGGCGAGACAGCAGCAGCGCAAATCGGCTGTTATGACTTTTCATCCTCATCCGAAAGCTGTACTCGGACAAGGCGATCAGTATGTCAACTGCTTGACGCCGCTGGACGACAAGCTGGCGCAGTTCGCAGCACTTGGAGTCGACTATGCCATTGTTATGCGGTTCGACCACAGCTTTGCGGACGTATCGCCTGACCGGTTCGTGAAGGATGTGCTGGTTCCGCTTCAAGCCCGGCATGCCGTAGTTGGATTCGATTTTCGGTTCGGCCATCGCGGAGCAGGCGATGCGGCTTCGCTTCGGGAGCTCGGCTTGGAATCAGGTATGACAACGGAAGTCGTAGAGCCTCTGCTATATAAAGAAGTAAAGGTTAGCAGTACATACGTCCGCGAGACGCTCGCCGAAGGCGATATGGCGCTTGCGTGCGAGCTGCTTGGCCGTTCTTATGAGGTGGAAGGGACCGTTGTCCATGGTCATGCCAGAGGACGCACGATCGGATTTCCGACCGCGAATGTCGGGTTGACCGAGCCGTTCGTATCGCCAAGACTTGGCGTGTACGCGGTGCAGGCTTGTCTTGACGGACAATGGTATCCCGCTGTATTAAATCACGGGATTAAGCCGACATTTAAAGATGGGGAGACGGCGCCAGTGCTGGAAGCCCATTTGATCGGCTTTTCCGGTGATCTGTATGGCAAACCGATTCGGATTCGATTCATCACATTTCTGCGGCCGGAACGGAAGTTCGGCGGAATCGATGAGCTCATCGCGCAGATCGGCCGGGACCGTGATGAAGCGGCTGAGCTGCTAGCGGAGCTTGCGACCGGAGCCGCGTCACCAGCACGTCCAATCCAGTAGAACGCTGCCATATATCCTGGCGTTGTGCGGTTTACATTGGCCATGCATCTGTGCTATACTGAATGACGTTGCTGCCGATATGGACCTTGTCCTGGCAGTACAGGAACCTCAGCTTGGTTGTTCGCTCTCACCGGCGGCGACGAGGCTGACGGCGATTATTTGATTAGGAGGTGAACATAGGATGGCAATCACGCAAGAGCGTAAGAATGAGATCATCGAAACGCACAAGAAACATGCGAGCGATACGGGCTCACCAGAAGTTCAAGTCGCTATCCTTACGGAAAACATCGTTAACTTGACGAACCACCTGCGGACGCACAAGAAAGACCACCACTCCCGCCGCGGTTTGCTCAAGATGGTCGGTCAGCGCCGTAAGCTGCTGGCATACCTGAAGAACAACGACGTTAAACGTTACAGCGCATTGATCGAAAAACTCGGCCTTCGCCGATAAGCTTGGGGAAAAGCAACCTAGCCTTCTATCCGTCCGTCTTACGGGCGGAGAGCGGCGGGTTGCTTTTTGTAATGATATAGAGTTCAGAATGTTTTGCCATGTAAGTTATATTCAAACAATTTGACAGGAGGGATACGATGTTGAAGCAAGTAGAAATGACGCTCGGCGGCAGACCGCTCATTCTTGAAACTGGCCGTTTGGCCAAGCAGGCGAATGCAGCTGTCACCGTTCGATACGGCGAGACCGTCGTACTCTGTACGGTGACCGCTTCCTCGGAACCTAAAGATCTTGATTTCTTCCCGCTTACGGTTAACTATGAAGAGAAATTGTATGCTGTCGGTAAAATTCCTGGCGGCTTTATTAAACGTGAAGGCCGTCCGAGTGAGAAGGCGATTTTGTCGAGCCGTCTGACGGACCGTCCAATTCGCCCATTGTTCCCGGAAGGCTTCCGGAACGATGTGCAAATCGTAAACCTTGTTATGAGCGTCGACCAAGACTGCTCGCCTGAAATCGCGGCGATGATCGGTACTTCGGCAGCGCTGTCGATTTCCGATGTACCATTTAATGGTCCAATCGGCGGTGTAGTTGTCGGCCGTATCGACGGACAATTCATCATTAACCCAACGGTTGAGCAAGAAGCGGCAAGCGACATCTTCGTCGTTGTAGCAGGTACTAGCGATGCGATCATGATGGTGGAAGCGGAAGCGAACGAAGTGCCGGAGAGCGTCATGCTCGAAGCGATTATGTTCGGCCATGATGAGATCCGCAACATCGTCAAGACGATCGAAGAGCTGCAATCGATCGCTGGCAAAGAGAAAATGGCTGTGAAGCTGCATGCAGTTGACGGCGCTGTCAATGAAGCGGTACGCGCGTATGCGGCAGACCGGTTGAATGAATCGATCCGCATTCCGGAGAAGCACGCCCGTCAAGATGCGATTGATGCGATCAATGCAGAGACGGTTGCTCACTTCGGTGAAGTGTACGCAGAAACGCCGGATCTGATGGACGACGTGAAAGAAGTACTGTACGACATCGTGAAGGAAGAGGTTCGCCGCCTGATTACGCACGACAAAGTTCGTCCTGACGGCCGGGCGCTCAGCGAAATCCGTCCGATCGAGTGCGATACGGCGCTGCTTCCGCGCACGCACGGTTCGGGCTTGTTCACGCGCGGCCAGACGCAAGCGCTGAGCATTTGTACACTTGGTGCACTTGGTGACGTTCAAATTCTCGACGGCATCTCGCCGGAAGAATCGAAACGTTTCATGCATCATTATAATTTCCCGCCGTTCTCCGTCGGCGAAGCACGTCCGCTTCGCGCACCGGGCCGTCGCGAAATCGGTCACGGCGCACTTGGCGAACGCGCACTTTCGAAAGTGATCCCGCCGGAATCGGAATTCCCGTATACGATTCGTCTTGTATCCGAGGTTCTCGAATCGAACGGCTCAACGTCACAAGCGAGTATTTGCGCAAGCACGCTCGCAATGATGGATGCCGGCGTACCAATCAAAGCTCCTGTTGCTGGTATTGCGATGGGTCTGATCAAGGACGGCGACCATTTCTCGATTCTGTCCGACATTCAAGGGATGGAAGACCATCTCGGCGATATGGACTTCAAAGTGGCAGGTACGGCTGCAGGCGTTACGGCGATCCAGATGGATATCAAGATCGACGGCATCGACCGCGCAATTCTGAACCAAGCGCTTGATCAAGCACGCGAAGGCCGCATGTTCATTCTGGGCAAAATGACGGAAGTCATGAGCGAGCCGCGCAAAAACTTGTCCAAGTACGCTCCGAAGATTATGACGCTGCGCATCAATCCGGACAAAATCCGCGACGTTATCGGTGCTGGCGGTAAAATCATCAACAAAATTATCGAGGAGACAGGTGTCAAAATCGACATCGAGCAGGATGGTATGGTATACATCGCTTCTTCGAACGAAGAGATGAACCAGAAAGCGCGCTCGATCATCGAAGGCATCGTCAAGGAAGTTGTCGTCGGCGAGATTTATCTCGGAACGGTTAAGCGGATCGAGAAGTTTGGCGCATTCGTCGAAATTCTCCCGAACAAAGACGGCCTCGTGCACATCTCGCAAGTATCGACCGAGCGGATCGCGAAGATTGAAGACGTGCTGAAGATCGGCGATCAAATAACGGTTAAGGTGACAGAGATCGACCAACAAGGCCGTATCAATCTGTCGCGCAAAGCTGTATTGACGCAAGAATCGGAAGTTTCCTCACAATAATTGGTCTGCGTGGGATTAGCGGCATAGCCAAGCTCACGCAGTGCCTGTTTCAAAATTGCTGCAATACGCGCCTATTAAGAGCCAGATGCTATCTGTCTCTTTTTATGTTGTCCGGACAACCGAATAATCTCGTCCGATTTCTCATACATTGTAGAAGGGAAAGGTGGGAGGACGGGATGAAATACGGTAAAGCCGCTGCCATGGCAGGGTGTATGCTGGCGGTAATTGCGCTGGCGCAGTGGAACGGGCCTTTCGGGCAATATATTGCCGCATTGAAGACAGGGGATGGACCGGCAGCAACGACAAGCGCTCTTGTTGGAGCGGCGGACGAGCATTTGATGAACAATATACGATCCGAAGCCGAGAAGCGGCGCATTCCGCCAATCGATGCGAAGGTAGACCGGGTATGGAAAGCAGTGCCGGGCTATAATGGATTGGAGGTCGATATCGACCGTACATATGAGGCGAATGCATCTAAACCGGCGGGAGAGCCTCTTCAACTTATTTATAAAGAAACGGCGCCTGCGGTCGGATTAAACGATCTTGGAGCGCAGCCGACCTATCGGGGTAATCCGAACAAGCGGATGGTCTCATTGATGATTAACGTTGCATGGGGCAACGAGTATATAGAACCGATTCTGAAGACGCTTGAGCGGGAAAAGGTGAAAGCGACCTTTTTCCTCGATGGCAGCTGGTTGAAGAAGAACGGAGAGCTTGCGAGGCAAATCCAAGCAGCCGGACATGAAATGTCGAACCATGCTTACAGCCATCCGGCTATGAGCCAACTTAGCCGCGATGCGCAGTACAGGGAAATTGCGAAGACGGAAGCACTGCTGGAATCAACGCTAGGCGTGAAGAACAACCGGTGGTTCGCGCCGCCTTCAGGCGATTTCAATCAACAGACGGTACAAATCGCGTACGGACTCGGGCTTCGCACCGTGATGTGGACGATCGATACGATCGATTGGCGTAAGCCCCTTCCGTCTACAATCGTATCGCGGGTGCGCAATAAGCTGGAGCCGGGAGCACTCATTCTGATGCACCCTACCGCTTCAACGCGCGACGCGTTGGCGGACATGATCGGCGTGATTAAGTCGAAGGGCTATCAGATTGGGACGGTTAGCGAGACGCTTTCTTCAACTAGAACCGATGCGGAAGCAGGCAGATAGGCCGGCTTCCCTTTATTTGTTACCTTGAATTTGTTATAGTGTTTACTAATCATGAACGAAACGGCGAGACAGCTGGTCCGACAGGTGATACACGTCTATGCTCCGTCCAGAAGAAGGAGGATTCCGAGTGAAAAAATATACACTTAGCAACGGCCTGCGCGTTGTGGTCGAAACGATTCCGACATGCAGATCAGTATCATTCGGCATTTGGGTCAAAACAGGCTCGCGTCACGAAACGGTGCAGGACAACGGCATTTCCCATTTTATAGAACATATGCTGTTTAAAGGGACAGAGCGCCATACAGCGAAAGATATCGCGGATTTGTTCGACGGTATCGGCGGCAATGTTAATGCGTTCACATCGAAAGAATATACATGCTATTTCGCGAAAGTACTGGATAACCATCTGCCGATTGCAGTTGATGCGCTGGCGGATATGTTCTTCAACTCCAAGCTGGATGAGGAAGAGCTGGCGAAAGAAAAGAACGTTATATTAGAAGAAATTGCGATGTACGAGGACACGCCGGACGATAAAGTCCATGACGATGCATCGCGTTCCGCATATGGCGACCATCCGCTCGCTTACTCCATTCTCGGTCTTCAGGACCGGTTGACGGCAATGACAAGCGACGACCTGCGTGAATATATGGGTAAGCAATACCGTATCGATAATGTGGTCATTAGCGTGGCTGGCAACGTGGAAGAGCAAAGTTTGATTGAGCTGCTGGAACAGCATTTTGGTGCCTTCCAGAATAAAGGTGTCGTGGAGACGCTTGATACTCCAACATTTAGCGGGGGGTACCTGTTCCATAAGAAGCAAACTGAACAGAACCATATCTGCTTAACGTTCCCGGGTTGCTCGATTGCTGATCCGAACTTATATGCGATGGTGCTGCTTAACAATGCGCTCGGCGGCGGGATGAGCTCACGCCTGTTCCAAGAGATTCGCGAGAAGCGCGGCCTTGCCTACTCGGTCTATTCCTATCATACGTCGTTTGCGGATTCGGGCTTGTTCACGGTGTATGCCGGTACGGCGCCTAAGCAGACGAAGGATGTGCTGGACATTACGATGGATATTCTGGGCGAGCTTTCGGTTTCGGGCTTGACGGAAGCGGAACTGCACCGCGGCAAGGAGCAATTGAAAGGAAGCCTAATCCTGAGTCTTGAAAGCACGAGCAGCCGAATGAACCGTAACGGTAAAAACGAGCTGATGCTCGGCAGACATTACACGCTGGATGAAATGCTTGAACGAATCGACGACGTCACGATGGCTGATATCGCCGATATGACCAAACGGATGCTTAGCGTTCCATTCTCGGCAGCCGTTGTAGGCACGAACGATAAAGCCTCGGCGAAGCTCAGGAGGGACCAGTTTGTTTCAGGTACTGTTTAAAAGGCTGCCGGGAAATAAAGACGTAAAGCTTCCGGAGCGGATGTCGGAATGGGCTGCGGGCTTCGACTTCACGCAGCCGTCTCGGAACCGGTTACTCTCGCCCCAGGCGAACGTAAGCTCATCCCGACAGGCTTCTCAATGGCGATGCCTGAGCAATTAGAAGCACAAATCCGCCCGCGGAGCGGGCTTGCTTTTAAGCACGGCGTCACGTGTCTCAATTCACCGGGCACGATTGACGCGGATTACCGCGGAGAAGTAAAAGTGCTGCTCATTAATCTCGGGCAGGAGCCGTTCGTTATTACGCGCGGCGAAAGAATTGCCCAGATGGTGTTTCAGACGGTTCCGACCGTCACGATCGCCGTCGCAGACGAACTCCCTGATACCGTGCGCGGCGCAGGGGGCTTCGGCCACACTGGCGTATAAAGTTATACTGCAAAGCACGTTCCTTTAACCGGAACGTGCTTTTTTGTTGTAGTGACATTAGTTACACAAGTAATAGTGCTGTTGCATCACTTTTAGTGTCACACCAAGGGGATCGAGCGGGAAGTTGAAGCTGTTGCATCACTATTTGTGTCACACCAAGGGGATCGAGCGGGAAGTTGAAGCTGTTGCATCATTTTTAGTGTCACACCAGGGGGATTGAGTGGGAAGTTGAAGGTGTTGCATCACTATTTGTGTCACACCAGGGAGAGTGAGCGGGAAGTTGGAGCTATTGCATCACTATTTGTGTCACACCAGTGGGTTGAGGGATTAGATTTGGGCTGTACAGCAGAATGGTCAAAGCCTTTAATAATTGGCGGAGCCTTCAAGTGGGTGACTGAGGGCGGAAGCCCTCAAAAGGAATTAAGTTACATTAGAAGGCTAGCGTAAGTGTATATACGAATTGGTTGCGGACGGGCGAGCGGGACAAGGGAAATCTGAAGGAGAGGTTGCTGCGGAGCAGCAGGACGGGGGAACGGAGGAAAGTTGAAAGGGGGGCGTCCTCCGGGTGTCCAGAGGGCTGGAGCCCTTTGGGGCCCTCCCTTGCAGGGAGGGTTTGGGTGGGTAGAAAGAGATCTACGGGCCGCAGCCCTTGAAAGCTTAGTTTGGGAGTCTGAGGGCGGAGCCCTCATTATCATCCGGGAGTCTGAGGGCTGCGCCCTCAAATTGACCACCTCATATCATTCACCCCCTAATGGGCGATCGCATAAGATGCTCTATATCTTATGAGCGCAGAAAGGAGTGAGGCCTTCATGCTCACCGGCGTTCAAGTGCTGCTGATCGGCGGCGACGCCCGGCAGCTGGAAGTGATCCGGAAGCTGACGGAGCTTGACGCCATGGTCACGGTGGTCGGCTTCGAAGGTTTGCATACGTCTCTGGATGGGGCCGTCCATGCGGAGCTGCGCGACGAACTGTTCGATACAGCGGACGCGCTGCTGTTGCCTGCTGTCGGGACAGATGACAATGGGCTGATTACGGCTGTTTTCAGCGACAAAGAGCTGAGGCTGACCGATGCACAGATCGCTCGCTTGCCGAAACATGCGGCTGTGTATGCGGGAATGGCGAAGCCTTATTTGGTCCAGCTTTGTTCGAAGCACAATATTGCACTGTTCGAGTTGTTCGAACGCGATGATGTCGCGATCTATAACTCGATTCCGACGGCTGAAGGCGCCATTATGATGGCGATTCAGAACACGGACATTACAATTCACGGTTCGACCTGCATGGTGCTCGGAATCGGCAGAACTGGCATGACATTGGCCCGGACGCTTCAAGGATTAGGGGCAAAAGTGAAGGTCGGCGTAAGGCGGGAAGAGCACTTCGCACGCGCTTGGGAAATGGGTTTTATCCCGTTCTACACCGACCGTTTAATGCATGAAGTTGGCAACATTGACTTGCTTTTTAATACAATTCCGACTATGATAGTCACAGCGCAAATTATTGCGAATTTGCCCTCCAGGGCGGTCATTATCGACCTTGCTTCGAAGCCCGGCGGAACCGATTTTCGGTTTGCCGAGAAGCGTGGCATGAAGGCGATGTTGGCTCCCGGTCTCCCGGGCATCGTCGCGCCGAAGACGGCTGGACGAATCATAGCGGATTGCTTATGTCAGCTCATTATGGACAATGCGAAGCTATGGGGGGAGAGGCCATGAACTGGTCGGGGAAAACGGTCGGATATGCTTTGACGGGGTCTCATTGCACATTTGCCGAAGTAATGCCGCATATTCAACGTTTTGTCGATCTTGGAGCAAATGTCGTTCCAATTGCATCGCATACGTTAATGACGACAGATACGAGGTTCGGCACATCGGAGCATTGGCAGTCGGAACTGAAACGGATTACGGGAAACGAAATTATTTCGACGATTGTTCAAGCTGAGCCGCTCGGGCCGTCGAAATTAATCGACGTGCTCTTGATCGCCCCATGCACAGGCAACACAACAAGCAGATTGGCGAATGCACTTACGGACAGTGCGGTGCTTATGGCGGCGAAAGCGCAGTTGCGCAACGGCCGGCCAGTCGTTCTTGCCATCTCGACGAATGACGGTCTAGGCTTGAATGCAGCCAACATTGCGAAACTGCTCGTAGCGAAGAACATCTATTTCGTCCCATTTGGTCAAGACAATCCCGAGCAGAAACCGAACTCCCTTGTCGCGCGTATGGACCTTGTCGTTGAAGCCTGCGATGCAGCGCTTCAGGGCAAGCAGCTCCAGCCGATGCTGATTGAGCGTTTTCAATATGGAGTATAAGGGTAGATAACTACCAATTCACATGTAATAATCATGATTGCTAACGTTCCGGTACAACACAAACGTTAAATTTGCCGGGCTAACCGGCTGTATCCGCTTGCAAAGGTAGAGGCAGGCTGCCGGAAGCGCCGGAGCTTGCCCGCAATCGAGCAATTATTGCGGCTCTTTATAATGGAATTACCGTTTACGGTCATCTGCTGGATGGTCAGCAAGCAACGTTTACTTCTTCAGCAGATAATAGCAACAAAGGCTCCCGTCGCCAAGTCGTCCATATTCTTTTACATCCAATGGGGGACAGACATCATGCGGATACTAGTACAGAAATTCGGGGGCACCTCGCTTGCTACGGAGCAGGCGAGGGATTTTGTCATTCGTCATATTATGCGAGAACGCGAATCAGGCTATTCAATCGTCGTAGTCGTCTCTGCTATGGGACGAAGCGGCGATCCGTATGCGACGGACACGCTTCTTCGATTAATTGGCGATAACGGAGATGCGTTGCCGGCCAGAGAGAAGGATATGCTGCTTGGTTGCGGCGAATTGATTTCGGTAGCCGTATTATGCAGCAAGCTGCGTTCATTAGGGATTCCGGCTAAGGGATTCACCGGTGGAACGGCAGGTGTTATGACCGACTCTTCATTTGGTCAAGCAAGAATATTAGACATTAGAACCGGCTCGCTGCTAGATACCCTCAGCCGTGGAGAAGTGGCTATCGTTGCCGGATTCCAAGGACATACGGAGAACGGCGAGATGACGACGCTTGGCAGAGGCGGAAGCGATACGTCTGCTACAGCTCTTGGTGCAGCACTGCATGCGGAGCGGGTCGACATATATACCGATGTGAACGGCATCCTGACAGCCGATCCCCGCATCGTAGCGGAAGCGAAGCCTTTGTCCGTTGTCGGTTATGCCGAAATATGCAATATGGCACGGCAAGGGGCGAAAGTGATTCATCCAAGAGCGGTCGAGATTGCCCAGCAAGCCCGAATTCCATTGCGTGTCCGTTCTACATTCTCCGATGATGAAGGAACGCTTGTAACAGATGAGCGTGTGAATGCGGGAGGCACGGTTCGAGATAAACACGTAACCGGGATCGCACATGTTGCCGGAGTTACCCAAATATCGGTATATGCCCGCGAAGGGCAGGCTGATGTACAACTGCAAGTGTTTCAATCGATGGCACGCCACGGCATAAGCGTCGACTTTATCAATGTAACTCCAGGCGGGGCGGTTTATACCGTATTCGATCACGATGCGCCCAAGGCGGTACAAGTACTCGAAAGTCTTGGATACGTTCCGAATGCGATCAGCGGATGCGCCAAAGTATCGGTGATCGGCGGCGGGATGAACGGCGTACCCGGCGTGATGGCAAGAATCGTAGAGGCGCTTGCCGAGTCGGGCATTCCGATTCTGCAGTCGGCGGATTCGAATACGACGATCTGGGTTCTCGTAAGACAAGAGGATATGGCTTCGGCGCTGCGCGCTCTGCACACGAAGTTTGAATTACATTTATAGCGACAATGGCGGGACTGGCAGTCTTAGCTGCAAGTCCCGATGCATACATTTATTCATTCAACCTTATATCGAATAAAATTGCGGTTTCAACGAAGCAGGAGGAATCGTCATGGATTTTGGCAGATTAATTACAGCGATGGTAACCCCATTCGATGCAGATGGCACAATTGATTGGGAAACGACAGGCCGACTCGTCGATTATTTGATTGAGGTACAGCTATCTGACAGTCTCGTTGTGTCAGGAACAACGGGAGAATCGCCTACTTTAACGGAGGCGGAGAAAGAACAATTGTTCCGATTCGTCGTGGAACGCGCAGGCGGTAGAGCGCGCGTCATCGCAGGAACAGGCAGCAATGATACGGCGCATACGATTCATATGACGAAACTGGCAGAATCTTGCGGTGCAGACGGCATTCTTCTTGTAACGCCGTACTACAATAAACCAAGCCAAGAAGGTTTGTACCAGCATTTCAAAGCAATCGCCCAGTCGACAAAGCTTCCGGTTATGTTGTATAACGTGCCTTCCCGCACTGGCATTAGCATGACCGCAGCAACTACGCTGCGTCTCGCGGAACTTTCGAATATCGTGGCGACGAAGGATTGCGCTCCGCTTGATCAATTGGCAGAGATTGCATCACAAGCTCCTGCGCATTTCCGTGTATACAGCGGCGATGACAGCGTGGCTTTGCCGGCAATTGCGGTTGGTGCATACGGCATTGTCAGCGTGTCAAGCCATGTCGTCGGAAGTAAAATGAAATCAATGATCGACGCTTTCTTGAACGGCGATGTTCGTACGGCAGCCCAGCTGCACGCGGAATGTCTGCCTGTGTTCAAAGGATTATTCAATTACCCGAGCCCAGCTCCGGTCAAATATGCTTTGGCGCTAGGCGGCCTGCCGGTCGGCGGCGTCCGGCTCCCGCTTGTCGCATTGACGGATGCGGAAGGCGAATACTTGCGCCAACTTGTTTAATCGGTAACCACTAGAACCGATCTAAAGAGGGATTGTAACCGGTGCATCGGCCGCAAGCGTTGCTTGCAGGCCAAGCATCGGTTTTTTATTAGATGGGAAGTCTAAAGCCGAAGGCATTATTCGTTCACTTGTATTCCAGCTTTTGTATCATGTATAATGTAGTACAAGTGACTCGGTGCGGCAATTAATAGTAACAACCGAATAACGTAAGAGCGGCGTTCCACCATTTTCTAACAATATTTGCTTACGAAGCTGATTACGCTTACGCAAAGCTTTAGGAGGTATAGATTCATTTGTCGAAGAAGAATAATCAAGATAAATTGCTCATCTTTGCGCTAGGTGGCGTAGGTGAGATCGGCAAGAACATGTATGCCATTCAATATGGCAATGATATCGTTATCGTTGACGCAGGTTTGAAGTTCCCGGAAGAGGACATGCTCGGCATTGACATCGTCATTCCGGACATCTCTTATTTGCTCGAGAATCGTGACAAAGTTCGCGGTATCCTCGTTACGCACGGCCATGAAGACCATATCGGCGGCTTGCCGTTCGTATTGAAAAATTTGAACGTCCCTGTTTTCGGTACGAAGCTGACACTCGGCTTGATCGAAGGCAAACTGAAGGAAGCCGGATTGCTCGGCGAGACGAAACGTATTCTGATCAATGCTGATTCGGAAGTACCACTTGGATCGATCACAGCAACGTTCTTCAAGACGAATCACAGTATTCCGGATTCGCTCGGCGTCTGCTTGGATACGCCAGAAGGACGCGTCGTACATACAGGTGACTTCAAATTCGACCATACACCGGTCAATAACGAATTCGCCGATCTTCAACGTATTGCCGAGATTGGACGTCAAGGCGTTCTTGCCCTGTTGTCTGACAGTACGAATGCTGAACGTCCGGGTTATACGCCGTCGGAGAGCGTCGTTGGCGCGAACTTGGAGGAAATCTTCAAGAAAGCGACGCAACGCGTCGTTATTGCAACTTTCGCATCGAACGTACACCGCGTACAACAAGTTATTAATGCTGCAGCTGCAACACGCCGCAAGATTGCAGTCGTTGGCCGCTCGATGGTTAATGTCGTATCGATAGCAGGCGAGCTTGGATACTTGAACATTCCGGAAGGTATGATTATCGAGCCGGAAGAAGTGAACAAGATGGCTGCGGATCGCGTCGTCATTTTGTGCACGGGCAGCCAAGGCGAGCCGATGTCGGCTCTGACGCGTATGGCGCGTTCGACTCACCGCAAGATCGACATCTTGCCAGGCGATACAGTCATTATTGCCGCAACGCCGATTCCGGGCAATGAACGCCACGTTGGCCGCACGGTAGATGAACTGTTCCGACTCGGTGCGAACGTAATTTACGGTCCAGGCTCTGTGTCTGGCGTACACGTATCGGGTCACGGCAGCCAGGAAGAATTGAAGCTGATGCTTAACTTGATCAAGCCGAAGTTCTTCATCCCGATCCACGGCGAATACCGGATGCTCCGTCTGCACGCACAGTTGGGCGAAGCAGTCGGCATCGAGCGGGAGAACATCTTTATTATCGATAACGGCGATACGATTGAATTCCAGAACGGATCCGCCCGCAAAGGTTCTAAAGTACAAGCTGGCAACGTCCTGATTGACGGTCTCGGCGTAGGCGACGTTGGTAATATCGTACTTCGCGACCGTAAATTGCTGTCGCAAGACGGCATTCTCGTTGTCGTCGTAACGCTGAGCAAGCAAGACGGAACCATTTTGTCCGGTCCAGACATTATTTCCAGAGGTTTCGTGTACGTACGTGAATCCGAAGGATTGTTGGATGAGGCGAATCGGATCGTAACGTCGACGCTGCATAAGCTGATGAACGATAATGTGAACGAATGGGCTTCGTTGAAGACGAATGTGAAGGATGCGCTCGGCCGCTTCTTGTACGAGCAGACTCGCCGTCGTCCAATGATTTTGCCGATTATTATGGAAGTATAACGATTAACGACAATATGGATTCGGTTACGTGCTGGCAACAGCACTTAGCCGAATCCTTTTTTGTGCTGCTGCGGAAAGCTAAGTATAATCGACGCCTCATTTACCATACTATGATGAGTCCCATTTGCTGTATGTAAAGGAGTTAACGCAATGTATGATGAGCTAGGCTATATGAAGTCCGAGCAGCCGGAGACGGCGCCCGCCCCGGACGATAAGAAGAGGACGGCTTCAGTCGTCGAGACGATTACTCAACTAGGCCAGACGTCCACGCCGGCAACGAACGATTCGAATATATACTGTATGACGATTATCGGACAAGTCGAAGGTCACCTCGTTCTTCCTCCGCAGAACAAGACGACGAAGTATGAGCATCTGATCCCGCAGCTTGTTGCCGCAGAGCAGAATCCGAAGATCGAAGGCATTCTGATCGTGCTCAATACGGTCGGCGGCGATGTGGAGGCTGGTCTTGCAATCGCCGAGATGATTTCGTCGTTGACGAAGCCGACGGTTACGCTAGTGCTTGGCGGCGGACATTCGATCGGTGTTCCGATCGCCGTGTCGGCCAATCGGTCTTTTATTGCCGAGACTGCAACCATGACAATCCATCCGATCCGTTTGAACGGGCTTGTCATTGGCGTGCCGCAGACGTTTGAATATTTGGATAAAATGCAGGAGCGGGTCGTCCGGTTCGTCACTTCACATTCGAACGTGTCAGAACTGCAGTTTAAAGAACTGATGTTTAAGACAGGGGAGCTGACCCGCGATATCGGCACGACCGTCATCGGTTCCGATGCCGTGAAATATGGCTTGATTGATGGAGTCGGCGGCATCGGACAAGCACTGGCTGCTTTAAATGCGCTTATGGATCAAAGACGCGCAAGCGTAATGCCAGCGGGAGCTCTGCCGTCATGACACTCTATACGAACATGCCGCTAGAGCTTGTACTCGAAGGGATGAACGAAGACAGGGAGCCGTATGTGGAAATGGAATTGGAAGGCGCGCTGCTTCAGCTCGTCCCGCTTGCGCCAGGCATCGGCAGAGTCGTACGACTGGTGCATGCGCCGCTTCAGCAATATTTGAACCCGCGATTCCAGCCTGGCTCACTGATCACCTACAGCCCGCCTTCTCCTTAGGAGAGACGGGCTTTTTATGCTGTTTGTTCAATAGGAACAATTGTCCACCTATGGTATAATGCTATATTAGAGGTGAGCAGGATGGCGAAACGTAAACGTAAACGCAGCAAATCGATCGGTGAAAGCTTAAAGTATGAGATATACGGCATTTTGCTCATTACTTTATCTGTCATTGCATTGTCTGGAGAAGCGGCGGTCGGAAGATCGCTGTCAAAGCTGTTCGGCCTCATGCTCGGCAAATTTTTCTTCGTTATAGCGCTTGTCGGCATCTATGTCGGACTTGTTGTCATGGTGAAGAGAGCATGGCCTAAGGGATGGTCGAATCGTAAAACAGGACTGCTTGTGCTCGTCCTGGCCTTAACATTGTCGAGCTCGATTGCAGAGATCGGACGTAAATTCGATCCGGTTGAAAGCGCGATCGATGTGAAATCGAGTGATATTCTTCATCAATTAGGCAGCGATCTGCAAGGCCAATTGTTGTCGCCTGATTCGCCGAACAGTCCCGTTATGTCCCGCGATATTGCCGGCGGTTATGTGGGAGCTGTTCAATATACGATTTTATATGCGTTATTCGGCAATTATGGTTCCAAGTTTATAATGATCGTCATGTACTTAATTTCACTTATGCTTATTACGGGCCGTTCTTATGTCGATATTCTTGGGGCGTTTCGTAAAAGTATCGGCCGTCTGATTACGCTCCTGCGGGCGAAATATGCCGGGCGCCGCCCGCGCACTGTTGCCGTATCATCCCGATCTAACGGCACGACAGCGCCAAGTCCGTCCCTTGCCCGAAGAGCGATCGATGATTTCGATGAGGATGAGGATGATCACGATGAGGAGACAGCGGCGTCAAACCGCCGTACCTTGTTGTTCCCATGGATGAGAGAGCAATCGCCAGAGCCGGCAGGTCAGCCTTCGGGAGACCGGGAATGGACGATGGAGCATGATGAAGAAGAAGAAGAGGAGCCTCGTCCGCCGCGCTCGAGAACACCGGTCGTACGGCTGAAGCCAAATCGGCGGGCTGAGGAAGAGGATGCTGAAGAGGTCGCAAGTCCTAAACCAGAGAACGAATCACTATTAAGCCGTATGCTTCGCCGGGCCGGCAAGCCGGGTGCTGGGAATGCGGCTGCAAGCACGCAGAACGGCGGAGAAGATGAACGTACACCGCATCGTCCAAGGGAGAATGATGAGGAAGTGTACGGCGGCGTCGATGAAGAAGAGCGTCCGCCATGGATGCAGGACAATGGAGAATTTAATGAAGATGCGGATGAAGACGAGCAGTCGACTGACGTTCGAAATGAAAGAGGGCGTATAACACCTTCTTCGTTGTCTCCGGCGTTCGAGGATGGAGATGACGGGGCTAGACCGTATGACCGGGAGTTTGATGCCGATGCAGATTCGGAGCGGGAGACACTCGAGGATCAAGATGACGCTGATCTTCATCATCATGCGAATGGCGACTCCGATAACGGAGAGAATGTCTCAGCGCTGTCCGAACTAGCAACAGAATCCGTTCCTGTGACTCCGAAGCCGAAGCCGTACAAGCTGCCGCCGCTGTCGTTGCTCGCGAAGCCTGCAGGCGGAACGAAGGGGGCTGACGGATCGGACCGGATCGAATCGCAGCGTAAGCTGGAGGCGACGCTTGAAAGTTTCGGCGTTCGGGCGAAAGTGCTCGATGTCGTGCAAGGCCCGGCCGTAACACGTTACGAGGTACAACCGGCTACAGGCGTCAAGGTTAGCCGAATTGTCGGCCTTCAAGACGATATCGCTCTTGCGCTAGCAGCCAAAGATATTCGGATGGAAGCGCCGATTCCTGGCAAGTCGGCAATCGGTATCGAGGTTCCGAACTCGGAAGTATCGGTCGTCACGATGCGGGAAGTGATGGAGTCGTCCGCTTTCCAGAACTCGAGCTCCAAGCTGTCGATCGCATTCGGCCGCGATATTTCGGGTCAGTCGATCGTCGGCAATTTGGCGAAGATGCCCCACTTGCTCGTAGCTGGTGCGACAGGCTCAGGTAAGTCGGTCTGTATCAACGGCATCATTACAAGCATTCTGTATAAGGCGAAGCCGGATGAAGTCAAATTTATGATGATCGACCCTAAGATGGTCGAGCTTAATATGTATAACGGCATCCCGCATTTGCTCGCGCCGGTTGTGACAGATCCTCGTCGGGCGTCGCTGGCGCTGAAGAAGATCGTCGTTGAGATGGAGAAGAGGTACGAATTGTTCTCCAAATCAGGCACGCGCAACATTGAAGGTTACAATACGCTCATGGAAGCGAACCCGGCGGCTGTGCTGCCGTATATCGTCGTCATTGTCGACGAGCTTGCGGACCTGATGATGGTGGCGGCGAACGATGTTGAGGATTCGATTACTCGGCTAGCACAGATGGCGCGCGCTGCAGGGATCCATCTTATTATTGCAACGCAACGTCCGTCGGTTGACGTTATTACCGGCGTCATCAAAGCGAATATCCCTTCGCGTATTGCGTTCGGCGTTTCGTCACAGGTCGATTCCAGGACCATTCTTGATATGGTCGGAGCGGAGAAGCTGCTTGGCCGGGGCGATATGCTGTTTCTGCCCGTCGGGATGTCTAAGCCTATCCGGGTGCAGGGCGCATTTTTATCCGATCCTGAAGTGGAGGCAATCGTTTCTTTCGCCCGCTCGCAAGGAGAGGCCGAATACAAACCGGAGCTTGTTCCGGAGATCGAAGAATCAAGCGGCGATAATGAAGAAATGCTGGACGAGCTGTTCGATCAAGCGGTCCAAATTGTTGTCGAAGCGAAGCAGGCATCCGTCTCGCTGCTGCAGCGCCGCATGCGGGTAGGCTATACGCGCGCTGCGCGTCTCATTGACCAGATGGAGGCACGCGGCGTAGTAGGCCCCTATGAGGGAAGCAAGCCGCGTGAGGTGCTTTGGTCGCAGGATTACCCAGGCGGCCGCGTAGGCGGTTAAGCGAAGCGGCAATACGATGAAATGCATAACAAGTTGATACTGTAATACTAAGGAACTGTTCCTTTCGAAAATGGTCGGTGTCGTACTTCCATTTTCAGAGGGCAGTTTCTTTTATTGCAGGTTAAGAATTCGAGTTTATACGGAACGAAGCAAGCCAGTGATTGTGCGTCTTCAACCTGATTAGGCCACGAAAGAGATTTTCTCACGTGAATAGAATAAACTGCCGTTTCTCATACTACCGACAGGATACGCTTGTTAAGCGAACCAACTTGCATGAGAAAGGCAGATCCGACCTATGAGAAATCGCTTGATTTGGATGACGGTAGTTATCGTACTGCTGCTGTTCGGCACCTACACACTGCGGTTCTCGGACCACGGCAAAACCGAAGAAACGTTCAGCAGCGCGACGATCAAGCTCGGCTCCTCCGGCAAGGATGTGTTAGAGCTGCAAGGAAGATTAAAATATCTAGGCTTCTACAGCGGATCGATCGACGGCCAATTCGGATCGACGACGCTCAATTCTGTGAAGTGGTTTCAATGGAAGTTCGGAATGAAGGCAGATGGAGTCGTTGGAGCGAAATCAAAGCTCAAGCTGTGGGAAGCGACGAAGAATTGGGCTCCATCCGGTAATACGGCTCCTGCCCAATCGTCCGGCAGCGGCGAGAAGGCGACTTCTGCAGGCAATGCCAGCGTTATCGGGAAGTCCAATAAGCTCGGGCTGTCAGCGAACGATATTAAAATTATGGCGAATGCCGTATACGGCGAATCTCGAGGCGAGCCTTATGAAGGACAGGTGGCGGTAGCTGCTGTCATTCTGAATCGGTTGAAATCGCCGAGCTTTCCGAATTCGATATCGGGCGTTATTTTTCAGCCAGGTGCTTTCACGGCAGTTGCTGACGGACAAATTTATTTGACGCCGAACGAGAGAGCTAAGCAGGCTGTGCAGGATGCCATTAACGGTTGGGATCCGAGCGGCGGATGCATTTATTATTTCAACCCGGCGACAGCTACTTCCAAATGGATATGGTCAAGACCGCAGGTGAAGACGATCGGCAAACATATTTTTTGCATGTAACAGCAAGAAGCGTGAGCAGAAGCAGCCCGCCGTTCAAGGTGCAGGTTGCTTCTGCCATTTCCAATCCGGTAGAATGGTATTGAATATGACGGCTTGGAATAGATTGACTATTGGACGCAATTGAACATAGCTGTTGATAGGGAAGGGGCTGGAAGAATGAGTTCCACCACATTCGAACGGGGGCAGGTTAACCGAATCCGGTTGCATGTACTGCCGACCAAACGGTTCAAAACATTCGCGATTTCGTTGTACGCCGGCATACCGCTCGAGGAAAGCCATGTTACAGCAACGGCGCTGCTGCCCTTCGTGTTGCGCAGAGGAACGAGCCAGACACCGGAGACGATTGCGCTGCGGGAGCGGTTAGACGATCTGTATGGAGCTGGATTTGGATTCGATGTATTCAAACGCGGTAACAATCAATTTATCCAGTTCCGAATGGATGTCATTAATGACGCGTTCGTGAAAACAGATGAATCTTTGCTCGCATCATCGCTTCGTTATATGGGTGAAGTAGTGACGGAGCCTGCGCTTGAGAACGGCCATTTCGTCACCAAATATGTGCAGGCTGAGAGCGATACGCTTCGCAAACGGCTGGAATCGATTATTAACGATAAAATCCGTTATGCGGCGGAGAGATGCGTCGAAGAAATGTGTGAGGGCGATCCTTACCGTCTGCATGCGCTCGGCAACCGGTCCGATCTGCCGGGCATTACGGCAGAGTCGTTATATGAGCGGTACCATCAATGGATGAACGAGGCGGTATTCGACCTGTATGTTGCAGGCGATACGACTTATGAAGAAGTCCGTGCGCTTGTCGAAGAGTCGTTCAAGCTGCCGGCGGGCGATACGGGGGCTTATAAAGCGGCGTCTGTGCGTGCGGAAGCGGGCGAACTGAAGACGGTCGTCGAGAAGATGGAAGTGAAGCAGGGCAAGCTCAATCTTGGTCTGCGTACCGGCATTGCTTATGCTGACGCCGATTATCCGGCACTGCTCGTCTATAACGGCGTGTTGGGTGCATATCCGCATTCGAAGCTGTTCATTAATGTCAGGGAGAAAGCGAGCCTTGCCTATTACGCATCCTCCCGGCTAGATGGACACAAAGGGTTAATGACGATCCAATCGGGCATCGAAATTGACAAGTATGAGAAAGCGGTTGAGATTATCCGCAAGCAGCTTCAAGATATCGCAGCCGGCAAAATTAGCGAGCTCGAGTTGGATCAGACGAAGGCGATGCTGCTGAATCACGTGCGTGAAATGCAGGATTCGGCGTACGAGATGATTGGTTACGACTTTAACGCCATATTCTCCGGCAGCACTCGGACAGGCGAAGCGCTTATCGAGCAGGTCTCGGCCGTTACAGCGGACGATATCGTCCGCGTGGCGAAAGGCATTCAGCTCGATACGATTTACTTTTTACGGGACAGGAAGGAGGCGTAAGCGATGGCGATCGAAACATTGTCTTATCCCGGCGTTCAGGAAACGTTGTACCGCGAAGTAATGCCGAACGGCCTTGAAGTGTTCGTCCTTCCGAAGGAAGGGTTCCAGAAGACGTATGCGACCTTCTCGACCAAGTATGGATCCGTCGACAACCGGTTCGGAGTGGAAGGCAATCCGCTCATTAGCGTACCGGACGGCATTGCCCATTTCTTGGAGCACAAAATGTTCGAGGAGCCGACGGGCGATATCTTCGCCACATTCTCGAAGCAGGGCGCGTCAGCAAACGCCTATACGAGCTTTGACCGGACGGTCTATCTGTTCTCAGCTACCGAGCAAATTCCGGCTAATCTCGAGACGTTGATCGATTTCGTTCAGCATCCGTATTTCACGGATGAGAATGTGGACAAAGAGAAGGGCATTATCGAGCAAGAAATTCAAATGTATGCAGATAATCCGGATTGGCGGGTATACTTCGGCTTGTTCGATGCCATGTACCATTCCCATCCGATTCATATCGACATCGCCGGAACGGTCGAGTCGATCTATAAGATCGACAAGGAAACGCTGTACCGGTGCTATGAGACATTCTATCATCCAACGAATATGATCTTGTTCGTGGTGGGCGGCGTCGATGCGAAAGAAGTATTCGAGCTCGTTCGCAATAACCAGGCTCGTAAGTCGTTCCCGCAGCAAGGACGGATTGTCCGTTCGTTCGATCAGGAGCCTTCTACAGTCAAAGAAGCGAGAAGAGTGCTTAACCTGCAGGTCTCGCTGCCGAAATGTATGTTCGGCCTGAAAGAGACGAGGGTTGGCTTTACAGGCGAGGCTTTGCAGAAGCGCGAAGCGGTTACGCGCATTATGCTTGATATCGTTTTTGGCGCAAGCTCGAAGCTTTACCAATCGCTGTATGACGAAGGCTTGATCTCGGATTCGTTCTCGCATGAGTATAACGCTTCGCCTGAATATGCGTTCTCCGTTATCGGCGGAGAGACGAAGGACCCGGATGCGCTGCTTGGCAAAGTCCGTGAAGCGGTTGATAAGCTGCTCGTGTCCGGCATCTCGGAAGAAGCGTTCGAACGTTCGCGCCGTAAGAAGATCGGCGGATATTTGCGCATGCTCAATTCCCCCGAAGCAATAGCAGGAGAATTTACCCGCTACCGGTTCCGCGGCGGAGACTTGTTCTCTCAGCTGCATCAGTATGAGCAAGTAACACTTAGCGAAGTCAATGAACGGCTTCGTGAGCATTTTGACTGGAACCAGCTTGCTGTATCCATCGTCGAATCGAAGGAGCGGCAGTCTAGTTGAGCAAGCCGCTTCATGAGATGACGGTGCTCATCACCGGGGGAAGCCGCGGCATCGGCGCTGCCATCGCGCAGCGCTTCGCCGCGGAGAGGATGAACATCGTGATCCATTATTTGCAATCCCATGAATCTGCTAACGAGACGGCGCGCCGCTGCATGAGGCTGGGCGCGAACGTGATGACTGTATCCGCAGATCTGCGGTCGAAGGAGCAGCTCGCCCGTATGAAGGACAAGCTGGCGGACCGCGGGATGATTCCGGATATTTTGGTCAATAACGCGGGAATCGCCCATTATGGCATGCTCTCCGACGTAACGGAGCAGGAATGGGACGACGTTATGTCCGTCAATTTGAAAGGAATGTTTCTGACGACCCAGTTGTTCATGGGACCGATGATTCGCCAGCGGTTCGGAAGAATTATTAACGTCTCGTCCGTATGGGGCATGTCCGGCGCATCATGCGAGGTGCTGTATTCCACGACTAAAGGCGGCATGAATGCATTCACTAAAGCGCTCGCTAAGGAGCTTGCACCTTCAGGCGTAACCGTGAATGCCGTCGCACCAGGTGCTGTCGATACAGTCATGCTGGATAAATTGGACGACGGCGAGAAGCAG
The DNA here is from genome assembly GCF_004000825.1 of Paenibacillus kobensis NBRC 15729. Taxonomy (GTDB): domain Bacteria; phylum Bacillota; class Bacilli; order Paenibacillales; family Paenibacillaceae; genus Paenibacillus_T; species Paenibacillus_T kobensis. The sequence continues at coordinate 26,316 of NZ_BILZ01000018.1, forward strand.
GCGCTGGAGCAAGAAATTCCGCTCGGACGGTTCGCACAGCCCGATGAGATCGCATCGCTCGTCTACTTTTTGTCTTTGCCGGAATCGGCCTACATAACCGGGCAAGTCATTAGCCCGAACGGCGGTTGGATGACCTGATTTATGCGGCGACTGCAGCCGTTGGTTCAAAACTTTACGAATCGTTTAATCGTCGTATAGAAGGGCGGGCACCTACGCACAATACAATTGTTGTTCATGAACACTTAATGATTCAACAATTGAAGGAGGCGCTCTAACATGTCAACCGTCCTTTCTAACTTCGATTCGTGGAAACAGTTTCTATCCGCACGTATGGAGCAAGGGAAGAAAATGGGGCTTTCGGAGGATACGATTGCAAATCTCGCTTACGAGATCGGCTCATTCTTGGATGAGCGCGTTGATCCGAAGAACGAAGAGCAGCGAGTATTGAAAGAAATGTGGGATGCGGGCGATGAGGATGAACGCAAAACGCTTGCCCGTATTATGTGTAAGCTTGTAGACAAGTAAAACGGTTAGCCAGAGAGGCTCCCTTCGTGGGGGCTTTTCTGCGAATCGACATTTGGTTCCGCTTTCGGACGGGAAACGCTTGCACTTCCCGGTTTATTCTTTTCAATATTGCGATAGTACACTTGCAGGAAAGTAGCGAAAATTGTAGAATAACAATTTGTAGTACGAACGGCACATGGGGACGGTGGAATGATGGAGAAGCGGCAATGGTACATGGAGTACAAGATACATAAGAATCGTCCCGGTTTGCTTGGCAATATCGCTTCGCTGCTGGGGATGATGAGCGTTAACATTTTGACGATCAACGGCGTAGAAGACCGGACGCGCGGCATGCTGCTCGAGACCGATGACGACGGCAAGATCGATCTGCTCGGTCAAATGCTGGCGAAGATGGACTATATAACGGTTAATAAGCTGCGTCCGCCGACACTGCTCGACATTCTTGCGGTGAGGCACGGCCGGTTCATCGAACGGGATTCCGATGATAAGAAAACGTTCCGGTTTACACGCGACGAACTAGGCTTGCTCGTCGATTTCCTCGGCGAAATATTCAAACGTGACGGCAACCAAGTAATCGGGCTGCGCGGGATGCCCCGAGTAGGCAAGACGGAATCGATTATTGCCGGAAGCGTATGCTCGAATAAGCGCTGGACGTTCGTATCGTCGACACTTCTTAGACAGACGGTGAGAAGCCAGTTGTCCGAAGAAGAGATGAACCCGAACAGCATCTTTATTATTGATGGCATTGTAAGCACGATGCGCTCCAACGAGAAGCATTACGCTCTGATTCAAGAGTTGATGGCGATGCCGTCGACGAAGATCATCGAGCATCCGGACATTTTTATTAAAGAATCACATTTTGATTACAGCACTTTTGATACAATTATAGAGCTGCGTAATACGCCGGATGAGGAAATATCCTATGAGGCCATTACAAATGGCTTTCATGAGTTTTAATATCAGCTAATCAGGGATAAGATTGGCTCTGGCAGATGAAGAAGAGATGAACATCAGGAGGTGAAGGTATGTCTGATTTGGGTGATTTGCTTAAAAAGGCAAGGGAACAGCGCGGGCTTTCGCTCGAGGATGTACAAGAAGCAACCAAGATTCGTAAACGATATTTGGAAGCGATCGAAACGGGGGATCATAAGGTATTGCCCGGCAGCTTCTACGTTCGGGCTTTTGTGAAGACGTATGCCGAAGCGGTCGGTCTCGATGCCGACGACGTGCTGCGTCTGTATAAACATGAGATGCCTGCTGCTGCGCCTGAGTCTGTAGTAGAACCGATCGTCAGGCAGCCGCGCAAGGCGTCGCAAACATCTTCGGATCGCTGGAGCAAATTCGGCTTTACGGGCATAATGCTCTCCTTCGTTATCGTCATTGCGGTAGTCGTATGGATATATGCGATAAAAGCCAACGATGGCGATAACGCTTCGAAGGTGGACGATCAAACGAAAATTACCGATTCGACTGAACTGCCGAAAGAAACGGAACAACCGCCTGCCGATCAGAACACGAACACCGGTACACCGGATAACAACTCGACGACTGGCGGCCAGACGGTCGAGACGCCACCACCACCACCACCACCGCCGCCGCCGACGACGGTTACACTGTCGCACAAGTCCGGACGCGTGGATCATTTCGACGTTGGTCCTGCTGGTACGCATACGCTTCAAATTGCGATCAAAGGCGGCACGAACTGGCTGGAGGTTCGCGAGGACAGTAATAAAGGCAATAAGCTCTTCTATAAAAATGCACCAAACGGCACGACACAGACTTATCCGCTCGACAAGTCGCTGTATGTTAACGTAGGCCGGGCTGATCTGGTTGAAATTTCGATTGACGGCGTTGCGGTGGAAGACGGCAACCGTACGAGTTCGAAGAAGATGCAGTTCAATCCGGTTGCAGCGGATGCCGGCACGACGAACAATGCGGGCGGTACTGCTGCGGGCAATACCGGCAATGCTGGCAATGCTGGTACGGATGCTAACGCGAATACAGGTACGTCAAACGAGGGCACAGCTGCGAATACTGGCGAGGGCCAAGCAACCGAATAATGGCTGCATAGCCAGAAAGGCGTACGCCCGAGAAGGAGCGTACGCCTTTTCTTTGTCGTATGTTTCAGTTATAATACGGCACAAGAAACAATATGAGGTTGAAAGAAATGGCGGACCGATGCAAAAGCTAAGAGGAGCGATGTTGACATGAGTAACGAGAATGCATTCGATATTGTATCGAAAGTAGACATGCAGGAGTTGAATAATGCGATCCAGCAGGCGGAGAAAGAGCTTGCGACCCGATTCGATTTCAGAGGCAGCAAGAGCAGCATTACGATCGATAAGGAAGAACTCCTCGTAGCATCCGATGACGATTTCAAGCTGCAGGGACTGCTCGATATATTGCTCGCGAAGATGGTAAAGCGCGGCGTTCCGATCAAAAATCTTGATTACGGCAAAATTGAACCGGCATCCGGATCGACTGTTCGTCAGCGGATCAAGCTGCGGACTGGCATCGATCAAGATGTAGCCAAAAAGATTAACATTCTCATCCGCGATTCCAAGCTGAAAGTGAAAAGCCAAATTCAAGGCGACCAAATTCGTGTAACCGGCAAAAGCAAAGACGATCTTCAAGCAGTTATGTCGTTGCTGCGCGGAACGGAACTGCCTGTCGAGCTTCAATTTACTAACTTCCGTTAACAAAATAGCGGACTTGCGCTTTGTGGCGGTAAGGGTTCGATTTTGACACGCCATAGGGCATGTATTATACTTTATTAGATAGCTTTTCGCAGTCAGATCTGGGGGATAGCACGTTATGACAGAACGAGTATTAACGTTTCAGACGGATAGCAGCAGTCGATTTACCGGCATACTTAGCCAGTTCGGGAGGGCTTTGTCATGAACTTAGCGAACCGAATTACGCTGGCCCGCATCTTTTTAGTGCCGATCATTATGTTTTTCTTGCTGGTGAAGATGGATATCAAACCGATCCACTTCGAAGATTTCTCCATTACATACAATCAAATTGTGGCTGCTCTTATATTTATTGTCGCCGCTAGTACCGACGGATTGGACGGTTATATTGCCCGCAAGAATAAGATCGTTACCAATCTCGGGAAACTGCTTGATCCGCTCGCTGATAAGGTGCTCGTAGCTGCTGTCCTTATTTCGCTCGTTGAGATGGACAAGCTGGATGCGTGGATTGCGGTCGTCATCATTTGTCGCGAATTTGCTGTGACAGGGTTGCGCCAAATCGCTCTGCTCGAGCACAAAGTCATTGCGGCCAGCAAGTGGGGCAAGTGGAAGACAGCAGTTCAGATTACGATGATTATCGCTTTGCTGATTAACAATTTCCCGTTTACGTTCATAGACGTGCGGTTTGATCTGATTGCAAGCTGGGCTGCAGCGGTTATTACCGTGTACTCCGGCATCGATTATTTTATGAAGAACAAGAACCTAATACCGATTGCTTAAAGACGCGGACATCTTCCTGTTGGAAGATGTCCTTCCTTTACTATTCAACCTTTGCAAGTGATGCGAAAGGGGAACTGACATGAAAGCCGAATTGATCGCAGTCGGCACTGAGCTGCTGCTAGGCCAGATTGTAAATACGAATGCACAGTACCTTTCCCGCCGGCTGGCGGATCTCGGGATCGACGTCTATTATCAGAGCGTGGTCGGAGACAATCCTCATCGTATTCGCTCTGCGATCGAAACGGCGCGAAGCCGCGCCGATCTGCTCGTGTTTACAGGCGGTCTTGGTCCTACGCAGGATGATCTGACCAAAGACGTGCTGGCGGAATATTTAGGGCTTGCGCTGACTTACGACGAGCCGTCCATGGCAAAAATTGTATCGTTCTTCGAGTCGCGCGGCGTCCACATGGTCGACAGCAATAAAAGGCAAGCGTCAACGATTACCGGCGCAGCCGCTTTGTTCAACGATGCCGGACTTGCCGTAGGCAATGCGATTGAAGCTGACGGGACGCGGTATATTTTACTTCCGGGTCCTCCGCGCGAGATGAAGCCGATGTTCGAAGGGCCTGCGCTTTCTTGGCTGCTCAGTGAGCTTGGCGAATCGATGCCTCTTTATTCAAGATTGTTAAAGTTCGCAGGTATTGGTGAATCGACTTTAGAAGATAAGTTGCTTGATTTAATCGACGGTCAGACCGATCCAACGATCGCGCCGTACGCCAAGGAAGGAGAAGTCGCGATCCGTGTGGCGACGAAGGCCACGACCGCTCTTGAGGCGCAATCCAAGTTGGATATTGCTGTCGAGGCGATCCGTCATCGCGTCGGCGAGTATATGTTTGCGCAGGAAGATATACCGCTCGAAGAAGGGGTCGTGCGTCTTCTCCGTGCAACCGGACGCACGGTCTCATCTGCGGAGAGCTGCAGCGGCGGCTTGTTCGCCGAGCTGATTACGAATATTCCGGGAAGCAGCGGGGAGTACGCGGGCGGGGTCGTGACGTATACGAACGCAATGAAGCATCAGTTGCTCGGTATTCCGATGGCTCAGCTTGAAGGGCCAGGAGCGCCAGGTGCGATCAGCGAATCGACTGCAGCGCTGATGGCGGAGCGGGTTCGGGAAATTGCGGATGCCGATTACGGTGTTTCGATTACGGGAGTAGCCGGGCCGGCCGAATCGGAGGGCAAGCCGGTCGGACTCGTATATTATGCCATTGCGGAGCGGGGCAAACAGGCGGAAGTGCACACGATGCATCTGAGCGGTTCGAGAGAGATTATACGGGTACGCGCGGTGAAGTCGGTCCTGTACCGGCTATGGCAATCTCTGCGCGGGATTGAACAATCGGGACAGGCATGATATAGTAGAACTAGTTGACGGAAGAACCGCGGCGAATGACCATTTGCTGCGGTTCTTTTTGTTTTAAGGATGACCGTAAGCCGGGCATAGGATAAAAAAAGCGAATGTATGTTCGAAAAAATGCTTGGCAACCGATTCGAAATACGCTATTATAAAACTATAAAGAGTAAAGGGATGTGAGTTAGTTGTCAGATCGTCGCGCAGCGTTGGAAATGGCACTCCGTCAGATTGAGAAGCAGTTCGGTAAGGGCTCCATCATGAAACTAGGCGAATCGACGCATATGCAAGTCGAAGTCGTATCGAGCGGCGCACTTGCTTTAGATATTGCCCTCGGCATCGGGGGGTTCCCTCGTGGTCGTATTATTGAAGTGTATGGACCGGAATCGTCCGGTAAGACGACAGTTGCGCTTCACGCAATCGCAGAAGTTCAGAAGGCCGGCGGACAAGCCGCTTTCATCGATGCGGAGCATGCTCTTGATCCGCTCTATGCAAGCAAGCTGGGCGTCAACATCGACGAATTGCTCTTGTCGCAGCCGGATACGGGCGAGCAAGCGCTCGAAATCGCAGAAGCACTCGTTCGCAGCGGCGCGGTAGACGTTATCGTTATTGACTCCGTTGCAGCACTCGTGCCGAAGGCGGAGATCGAAGGCGAGATGGGCGACTCCCACGTTGGTCTGCAAGCGCGCCTCATGTCGCAGGCGCTTCGTAAGCTGTCCGGTGCGATCAGCAAGTCGAAGACGATTGCAATCTTTATCAACCAGCTTCGCGAGAAGGTCGGCGTTATGTTCGGTAACCCTGAGACGACGCCAGGCGGACGCGCGCTTAAGTTCTATTCCAGCGTACGTCTTGATGTTCGCCGCATTGAGTCCATCAAGCAAGGTAATGATGTGGTTGGTAACCGTACTCGTGTGAAAGTCATTAAGAACAAAGTAGCGCCTCCGTTTAAGCAAGCGGAGATGGATATTATGTACGGCGAAGGCATTTCGCGCGAAGGCAGCTTGATCGACATCGGCACCGAGCTGGATATCGTTCAGAAGAGCGGCGCATGGTTCTCGTACAACGGTGACCGTCTCGGCCAAGGCCGCGAGAATGCGAAGCAATACCTCAAAGACCATCCGGAAACTGCGGCTACAATCGACTCGCAAATTCGTCAAGCGACGAAGCTTACGGAATCGGTGCTTAAGGCAGCTGCTGAAGCGGCTGAGCGTGAAGAAGAGGAAGAACCAACTCTCGACGAATTGGTGTAATATCGCTTTCACGCGCTATACGCTTATGATATTGATACGGAGACGGCACCTTGCGAAAGGTGCCTTTCCTCATTTGTAAGGAGGCAGCGGTGATATACACGATTACGTCCGTCGAATCGGACAGTAAAAACCGAAGAAGGTACCACATCTATGTGAATGGCGGGGTAGAGCCGGCTTTGTCCGTCCATGAAGATTTGCTCATCCGCTACCGCTTATTCAAAGGTGTAGAGTTATCTCCTGAAGCGCTCGCGGAAATTATTAGGGATGATAACCGTTACCGAGCATACGCTCTTGCGGTATATTATTTAGGTTTGAGTCCTCGTACGGGCAAAGAAATCCAACGTTATTTGTCCCGCAAGGAGCTGGAAGAGGAGTCTATCGCCTACGCCGTCGACCGGCTGAAGCAAGAACGGCTTATCGATGATGCGGATTATGCAGAGAGGTTCGCAAAGAGCCGGTTAAGAGCGGGCGGGAAAGGCCGGTTGTTAATCAAGCAAGAGCTGAAGCAGCGCGGAGTGGACAGAGGTACGGCAGATGCAGCTGCCGCAGATTTGGATCAAGAAACCGAGCAGGCTGCTGCTGACCGGATCGCAGAGAAGCGTTGGCGCTCCATGTCAGGAGAATCGTTCGACAAATACCGCAAAATTGCGCAATTTTTGCTGCGGCGAGGATTTCCTGGCGAAGTTGCGAAGAGGGCTGTAAAGCGCGCTATGACTGAGGCTTCGGCCGAGCTCGATGACGAACAATCGGTTTGGCTTGACAATTGATTTTGTCAAAAGATAAAATGATTTTGTATTCTTTCTTTTTGAATCGATTTTCCTTCCAAAAATTGATTCGAAACAGATTATTTTCACCTGAGTTTAGTCGATTATTCGGTATGGAACCGGCTAAGAAAACAAAATATCATCCCAAGCGTTGAACTTGGTATGCAACGGGGAGGTGAACAAGATGCCCACGGCTGTATGGATCTTGATCGTTCTCGTTGTTGGTGCGATTTTCTTTGGGATTGGTTATTTCATTCGCAAATCGATCGCCGAAGCCAAAATTCAAAGCGCTGAGCAAGCCGCTACTGTCATTGTTGACAATGCTAAGAAAGAGGCGGAAGCGCTTAAGAAAGAAACTGTGCTTGAGGCGAAAGATGAAGTCCACAAGCTTCGTTCCGAAGCAGAGCGCGACATTCGTGAGCGGCGTAGTGAAACGTCGCGTCAGGAACGTCGTCTTCAGCAGAAGGAAGAGGCGTTGGATAAAAAGTTAGAAGCGCTTGAGCGCAAAGAAGAGCAAGTAGCCAACAAGGAGAAACGAATCGAGGAAACACAATCGCAGATCGATGTTCTCTACAAGCAGCAAGTGACCGAGCTCGAACGAATTTCGAACCTGACGATGGAGGATGCACGCAGTATCATCTTGTCCAACGTCGAGCAGGAAGTGCGTCATGAGACAGCACAAATGATTAAAGAAATCGAGCAGCAAGCGAAGGAAGAAGCGGATAAAAAAGCGCGCGACATCATTTCGCTGGCGATTCAACGGTGTGCGGCGGATCACGTGGCGGAAACGACCGTCTCGGTTGTTGCACTGCCGAACGAGGAAATGAAAGGCCGTATTATCGGACGAGAAGGCCGCAACATTCGCGCTTTGGAAACATTGACCGGTATCGATCTCATTATCGACGATACGCCGGAAGCGGTCATTTTATCGGGCTTCGACCCGATCCGCAGAGAAATCGCTCGGACTTCCTTGGAGAAGCTTGTAGCGGACGGACGTATTCATCCGGCACGTATCGAAGAGATGGTCGATAAATCCCGTAAAGAAGTGGACGAGCGTATCCGCGAATACGGGGAACAGGCTACATTCGAGGTTGGTGTGCACGGGCTGCATCCGGATTTGATCAAAATTTTGGGTCGTTTGAAATATCGTACAAGCTATGGTCAGAACGTGCTCAAGCATTCGATGGAGGTCGCTTACTTGACGGGTCTGATGGCAGCGGAGCTCGGCGAAGATGTAACGCTCGCCAAGCGTGCCGGCTTGCTTCATGACATCGGCAAAGCACTCGACCACGAGGTTGAAGGCTCGCACGTCGAGATCGGCGTTGAACTTGCGAAGAAGTACAAAGAGCATCCTGTCGTCATTAACAGTATTGCCTCCCATCACGGTGATTGCGAAGCGACTTCGGTCATCGCAATGCTCGTCGGAGCGGCTGACGCTTTGTCGGCAGCACGTCCGGGAGCGCGCCGCGAGACGCTGGAGACGTACATTAAACGTCTGGAGAAGCTCGAGGATATTTCCGAATCGTTCGAAGGCGTCGAGAAATCGTACGCCATCCAAGCTGGCCGCGAAGTACGCGTCATGGTTCAGCCAGAGAAGATCGACGATACGGAAGCGTTCCGCTTAGCACGCGATATAACGAAGAAGATCGAGAGCGAGCTCGACTACCCGGGCCATATTAAGGTTACGGTTATCAGAGAAACGCGCGCGGTCGAATACGCCAAATAATTGAATCGGTGCAAACGACGAAAGTGGCTGCTAACCAGCCACTTTCGTCGTTTGTACGGACAATGACTCGTACATACTAGGTTCAGAAGTCAGTCACGCGGTATTGGTAATGGTGAATGCGTTGATTACTATGCTTCATTGTATTCTGTACAACGAAATCGCTGTTGGCCGATACATATGCGCACGTTCATTGTATTACAATCTATGGAACTCCAAAGTCAGCCATAGTACGCTTTTGATCATATCGGCGTTAGATCTCGGTGTACGTAATACAACGAAGTACGCTAATTAGATCAAATGACTCATTTTCGTTGTACAAAGTACAACGAAGGAACAGGAGTTCAAGCCCAAAGCAAGCTTTACCCGAGAGTGTAAGGTAAAAAAAGCATGTACCATACGTAAGCTATACCGTAAGGTCCAATCGGTAGTAATGCGTAAGGGGCAAGCGGTAAGTAGCATGTAAGGGAGAAGCATCAGGTAGAGCATAAGGGCAAGTGGCTGGTAGTGTGTAAGGGCAAGCTGATGGTAGCACGTAAGTACAAGCAGTACGTTGAGCGTTACAGCAAGCATCTGGTAGCGCGTAAGGTCGTCAGGCGGGAATAGCCCGTATAGGCAAGCGCAGGTAGCGTGTAAGCGCAAAGCGGCAGGTAGCACATAGGGTCAGGCGGCAATAGCCCATAAGGGCAAGCAGCAGGTAGCGTGTAAAGGCTCCAGATGTGTCTCTACGGCGTGCGGAATAGTCTTCCCGGGGTTTGGGTACGGAGTCCCTGAAGTCCTCTTAGGGGAGGATTAAGGCGGGGAAACTAACATGCACCGAAGCGGGGGCATTGCCCAATAGGGCAATGTGATGAGTAGGGCGCATGAGTTGGAAGGTGCGTCTAGGTGACAAAGCAAGGCAGTTAAACCGGGTTCCATAGGACGGAGTCCATGGGGTCCTTCCTTAAAGGGAAGATTAGATGAGCAGAAAGATAGTAATATAGCTGAATTTGGGGCGCAGCCCCATTTATCATACAGAAATCGGGGTTTCAAGGGGCAGAGCCCCTGACATCCATGGAGGGTATACAAGTGAAGATCTTATTTATCGGAGATATCGTCGGAAGCGTGGGCAGAGCGGCGGTCAAAAAAGTGCTGCCGGCGCTGAAGACTAAATATAATCCGCACATCATTATTGCGAATGCGGAGAACTCGGCAGCGGGCCGGGGAATTACTGCGGCCATTGCGAAGGAACTGTTCGACGCAGGCGTGCACGGCATTACGATGGGCAACCATACATGGGATAACCGCGATCTGTTCGAATGGATCGACGATGAGCCGCGTCTCGTTCGGCCAGCCAATTTTCCGCCGGGAGCTCCGGGACAAGGTGCAGCGCTTATTAAAGCGAACGGAAAGTCGCTTGCGATCATCAATCTTCAAGGCCGCACGTTCTTGCCGCCGATCGATTGCCCGTTCCGTATGGCAGACGAGTTGATTGATGAGATGCGCTCCAAGACGAATCATATTCTCGTCGATTTCCATGCGGAGGCCACTTCGGAGAAGATTGCAATGGGATGGCATCTCGACGGCAGAGCGTCGCTGGTCGTCGGTACACATACGCATGTGCAGACGAACGACGACCGGATATTGCCTGAAGGTACAGCGTACTTAACCGACGTCGGCATGGTTGGACCGCGAGACGGCGTACTCGGCATGGAACGCACGGCTGTGCTTCGCAAGTTTCTGACGCAGCTGCCAACGCGCTTCGTCGTCGATGAAGGCGATTGGCATTTTCACGCGGTGCTCGTTGAAACGGACGAGGCGACTGGCAGAGCGACATCGATCTTGAAAATCCGTCAGACGGAAGAAACGCTGATGTTCTTTTAGTCACTCGTCCTAAATGTCTAACAATTCGGAATACTTCGTAAAGTACAAGCGATAAAAGAAGGAATCTTTCTGCCTCCCTCGAATAGTTATAACTAGTGGAATCCATCCATCATTCCCGAGGAGGTACTTTTTCATGGAAGTATTAAAAGTTTCAGCAAAGTCCAATCCAAACTCTGTTGCTGGCGCGCTGGCGGGTGTTTTGAGAGAACGTGGCGGCGCCGAACTTCAGGCTATCGGGGCTGGTGCGTTGAACCAGGCGATCAAGGCGGTGGCGATTGCAAGAGGTTTCGTCGCGCCGAGCGGGGTAGATCTCATCTGTATTCCCGCTTTCACAGACATTGTAATTGATGGAGAAGACCGGACGGCAATTAAGCTGATCGTTGAACCGAGATAACGGACATGCGATAGAAGGATCAGCTCGGATTGGAAATGAGATGGATGAACCTGTTTACATTCGCTGTAAGCAGGTTTTTTGCATGCGGCATAACGAGCAAACAGAAGGAGGAGAAGCAACCATGACGGCCCGGATCAATGCGCAGTTTCCTGTCGTCGATTTTCATTGCGACGCGCTCTGGAAGCTGCTCGAACATGAACAACTGGAGTTTGATGCGGGTGAGGACGGGCTGCTTGACGTAACGGCCGATCGTCTTATCGGGTCGGGAACGGTGTTGCAAACGTTCGCGGTCTTTGTGCCTGAGCGTCTCTCAGGCAAAGAGTCGATTTGGCGGAGCGTCGATTTATTTTACCGAAAAATAATAAAGAACCCGCATATATCACTCATTCGAACGCCGTCGGATTTAAAGGCTGCCATCTCCGGCGGCCGAATTGGCGCTCTGCTGTCGTTGGAGGGCGTTGACAGCCTGCAGGGAGATTGGACGATGCTTCGGCTGCTGTTTCACCTCGGCTTGCGTGCGCTCGGCCTGACTTGGAACCATGCGAACTGGGCGGCAGACGGCGTTATGGAGTCCCGGCAAGGCGGGTTAACATCCAAAGGGCGAAAGCTAGTAGAGGAGTGCGAGCGGCTTGGCATTATTCTGGACGTCTCCCATCTGTCGGAGAAGGGGTTCTGGGAACTGGCGGATATGGCGGAACGTTCGTTTATTGCCTCTCACAGCAACGCAAGGTCACTGTGCTCTCATCCGCGCAATTTGACCGACGATCAGATTCGAGCGCTCATTGCGGTCGACGGACGCATTGGCGTCACTTATGTACCTTTCTTCGTAAAAGAGGGCGGATCTGCCGTCATCGACGACGTCGTGCGCCACATCGATCATATCGCGTCGCTTGGAGGAGCACGGCATCTGATGCTCGGTTCTGATTTTGATGGAATCGATCAATATATAGACTCGCTCCGGAATCCGGGCGACGTGTCCAAGCTCATTGACGCCATGCTCCGCGCGTTCCAAGAGGACATGGTTCGAGACGTATTGTCCCGCAATGCGATCCGCTTCTTGGAGGATCGGTTGCCTAACGGATAGGCGGTATGATCCCGTGAAAAGATGTCGAATCCATATGAAGACGATCGAAAAGACAGATAAATTAAATGGTGTGTATAACTTGCATTTTCATGCCGCCTCTCATAAAATTTAAATGATATTGATTATTAATGAACCAATTATATAGAACTCATTGAATGCAGTAGCGTTCTTAACAAAGAGGAGATGGACGTTTTGATCAGTCAATTGTCTTGGAAGATCGGGGGACAACAAGGGGAGGGCGTAGAGAGTACGGACCGTATATTCTCGACAGCGCTTAACCGCCTTGGCTATTACCTGTACGGTTACCGCCATTTCTCTTCGCGAATTAAAGGTGGACATACAAATAACAAAATTAGAATCAGCACGCAGCCGATTCGTGCGATTTCCGATGATCTCGATATACTTGTCGCATTCGACCAAGAAAGCATCGATCTGAACGCGCATGAGCTTCGCAGCGGCGGTGTTATCGTAGCCGACGCGAAGTTTAATCCTGTCGTCCCTGAGGGCGTGGATGCGCGTCTGTTCGCCGTTCCGATTACGGCAATCGCCGAAGAGCTTGGCACGTCGCTCATGAAGAACATGGTGGCATCCGGCGCGTCATGGGCGCTGCTCGGCCTGCCGCTCGAAGTGTTCAACAAAGCGGTGGGGGAAGAGTTCGGACGCAAAGGCCAAGCGGTCGTGGAGAAGAACATCGAGGCGGTAAAACGCGGTGCCGAGTTCGTGCTCGAGCAAGCGGGCGGACCGATCGATGAGTTTAAGCTTGAGGAAGCAGACGGCAAGCAGAAACTGTTCATTATCGGCAATGAAGCGATCGGACTCGGTACGATTGCGGCAGGCTGCCGCTTGATGTCGGCGTATCCGATTACGCCAGCTTCGGAAATTATGGAATACTTGATCAAGAAACTGCCGAAGTTCGGCGGTACGGTGGTTCAGACGGAAGACGAGATCGCGGCAGTCACGATGGCGATTGGCGCGAACTACGCCGGCGTTCGTACGATGACGGCATCGGCAGGTCCGGGTCTGTCTCTTATGATGGAAGCGATCGGTCTTGCCGGTATGACGGAGCAACCGCTCGTTATTGTGGATACGCAGCGCGGCGGTCCTTCGACGGGATTACCGACGAAGCAGGAACAATCCGATTTGAATGCTATGGTGTACGGAACGCACGGTGAAATTCCGAAGGTTGTCCTCGCGCCGGCTTCGATTGAAGATTGCTTCTACGATATGATCGAAGCGTTCAACGTATCCGAGCAGTATCAAGTGCCGGTTATCGTCATGACGGACCTGCAGCTGTCGCTAGGCAAGCAGTCGTGCGAAGTATTCGATTACGATAAGATCCAAATAAACCGGGGCAAGCTCGTATCGGACGTTCCGGCGCTCGAAGACAACGCGCTGTTCAAACGTTACGAACTGACCGAGGACGGTATCTCGCCTCGCGTGCTGCCAGGCGAGAAGGGCGGTATCCACCATGTGACGGGCGTTGAGCATGACGAAGTCGGACGTCCGTCGGAGAGCTCGATTAACCGGAAGAAAATGATGGATAAGCGGCTGAACAAATTGAACGGGCTTCAGATCCGCGATGCGATTCGTGTCGATGCGCCGCATGACAATCCGGAATTGCTGATTATCGGGATGGGCTCGACGGGCGGCACTATCGACGAAGCACGCCGCAGGCTGGATGCCGACGGCATTACGTCGAATCATGTGACGATTCGCCAGATCGCACCGTTCCCGGCGGAAGAGCTGTCGGTCTACCTGAACGGGGCGAAACGAGTCGTCGTACTTGAGAATAACGCAACGGCGCAGCTTGCTTCACAAATCAAGATGCATGCCGGTTACGCAGACAAAATTCATAACGTATTAAAATATGACGGCAATCCGTTCCTGCCGTCCGAAGTGTATACAGCATGCAAGGAGTTGAACTAGATGGCTACATTCAAAGACTTTCGCAACAACGTGAAGCCGAACTGGTGCCCAGGCTGCGGCGATTTCTCGATCCAAGCTGCCATCCAGCGCGCTGCGGCTAGTGTTGGCCTCGAGCCCGAGAACCTTGCGGTCATTTCGGGCATCGGCTGCTCGGGACGGATTTCGGGTTACATTAACGCTTATGGCTTGCACGGCATCCATGGCCGCGCATTGCCGATCGCACAAGGCGTGAAGCTAGCGAACCGCGAGCTTACCGTTATCGCCTCCGGCGGAGACGGCGATGGCTTCGCCATCGGGATGGGCCATACGGTCCATGCGATCCGCCGCAACTTGGACATTACGTACATCGTCATGGACAACCAAATTTATGGCCTGACGAAGGGGCAGACGTCTCCGCGAAGCGCCGAAGGCTTCAAGACGAAATCGACGCCGGAAGGTTCGATTGAGACGACGCTGTCTCCGCTCGAAATCGCGCTGTCGGCTGGCGCTACGTTCGTGGCGCAGTCGTTCTCCAGCGACTTGAAACAGCTGACCTCTCTGATTGAGCAGGCTATGGCGCACAAAGGCTTCTCGCTCATCAACGTATTCAGCCCTTGCGTTACGTTCAACAAGGTGAATACGTACGATTGGTTCAAAGAGAATATCGTCAACCTGAACGAATTCCCGGACTACGATCCGTCGAACCGTATTGCAGCGATGACGAAGATTATGGAGACGGGCGGTATGCTGACCGGTCTCATCTATCAGAACAAGGAACGCAAGTCGTACGAGGACATGATCGTTGGCTTCAAAGAAGAGGCGCTTGCACACCAATCGCTCGACATTAGCCGCGAATCGTTCGACAAGCTGGTTGCCGAGTTCAAATAAGGTTAAGTATAATAAGACATACAGCCGTCTATAACGGTTGTATGTCTTTTTGTTACATAAGAAGCCAGTAGTACGAACAGGGTAGAAAGAAGGCGATTAAGATGAGTAAGCAGGTACCAGTCGGCGTTTCAGCAAGACATATCCACCTGTCCCAGGAACATGTCGAGCTGTTGTTCGGACAAGGCTATGAACTGACGGAGATGAAGCCGCTGTCGCAGCCGGGGCAATTCGCAGCGAATGAGACTGTAGCGGTTGTCGGACCTAAGGGCTCTTTCCCGAAGGTTCGCATTCTCGGACCAGCCCGCAAGGCGACGCAGCTGGAAGTATCCCGTACCGACGCGTTCTCGATCGGCGTGAAGGCTCCTCTGCGCGAATCCGGCGATACGAAGGGCTCAGCCGGCATCACGATTCAGGGACCGGCAGGGGAAGTGACGATCGAGGAAGGCGTTATTGTTGCTGCCCGCCATATTCATTTTCATACAAGCGATGCGGAGAAATGGGCCATTGCGGATAAACAGAAGCTTCGTGTTCGCGTCGGCGGCGAACGCGGCGTCGTGTTCGAGAACGTCATCGCGCGCGTATCGCCGGAATTTGTGTTGGACATGCACATCGACACGGATGAAGCGAATGCGGCAGGCGTAGAGAACGGGCAGACGGCCGAGATCATCGAGTAATCCGGCGTACAATAGAACAGATATACATAACAAACAAAGCCCGCTAGCATCTTGCTAGGCGGGCTTGTCGTCCAATCATAGATCCGGGCAACATGTCGACGAATCTATATTAACTTTATGGATATTCTTTTGTCGAAATGGTATAATTTCTTGATGGTGAAACCATATCCAATTCACAGATTCGTAAAGAATGATTGTATAGATGAGGAGAAGTGAATCCTGCCATGACGAAGGAGACGACGAAGGACTACTCCCAATATTTCGATTACAGCAGCGCGAAAGTTGTTAACCAAGACGATCAGTCAACGACGTACCGGATTAACGGCCGCAATATTAAGATCAATTCGGCTCCGAACTACCGCGAAGAGAAGAAGCGGGGCAAAGAGGACATCCTTGTTCACCGCGATTTCGCCATTGCGGAAGAAGTTAGTCATCTTGGCGCTGGCAAACGGTACATCATTACGACGTATGGCTGCCAGATGAACGAGCATGACACGGAAGTGATGAAGGGGATGCTGGAACGGATGGGGTTCGAGGAGACGGACGACCGTCTGGAAGCCGACCTTATTCTGTTGAATACTTGTGCGATTCGCGAGAATGCAGAGGATAAAGTGTTCGGCGAGCTCGGCCATCTGAAGTCGCTGAAGCGCGAGCGTCCGAATCTGCTGCTTGGAATATGCGGCTGTATGTCTCAAGAAGAATCAGTCGTCGGCAAAATTATGGGTAAGCATCAGCATGTCGATATCGTATTCGGCACGCACAACATACACCGGCTGCCGTATTTGCTGCAGAATGCTTATTTCAATAAAGAGATGGTCGTTGAAGTGTGGTCCAAAGAAGGCGACATCATCGAGAACTTGCCGAAGAAGCGCGAAGGCATGCGGGCATGGGTCAACATTATGTACGGCTGCGATAAGTTCTGTACGTACTGTATTGTTCCTTATACACGCGGCAAGGAGCGGAGCCGCCGTCCGGAAGACGTCATCGCCGAAGTGCGCGAGCTCGCGCGTGAAGGCTACAAAGAAGTGACGCTTCTCGGGCAGAATGTCAACGCGTATGGCAAAGATTTCGAAGATATCGAATACCGGTTCGGCGACTTGATGACGGATATGGCGAAGATCGATATTCCGCGCGTTCGTTTCACGACGAGCCATCCGCGCGACTTTGACGACCAGTTGATTGAAGTGTTGGCCGGACGAGGCAATCTGGTAGAACATATCCACCTGCCGGTTCAGTCGGGCAACACCGAGATTTTGAAGCGGATGAGCCGGAAGTATTCGCGGGAATCATACCTCGATCTTGTAGGACGAATTAAGAAAGCGATTCCGGAAGTCGTCTTGACCTCCGACATTATCGTCGGCTTCCCTGGGGAGACGGACGAGCAGTTCGAGGACACGTTGTCGCTCGTGCGGGAAGTGGGGTTCTATATGGCCTACACGTTCATTTACTCGCCTCGTGAGGGCACGCCAGCGGCCGATATGGAGGACAATGTGCCGCTCGAGGTGAAGAAAGCCCGACTCGCCCGTCTTAATAAGCTGCTTGCAGAGCTCAGCCGCCAAAGCAACGAGCTGATGCGCGGTCAAGTGCTGGAAGTGCTCGTCGAAGGCGAGAGCAAGAACAATTCAGCGGTATTGTCGGGACGGACGAGAACGAATAAGCTCGTTCACTTCGAAGGTCCGAAGGAATGGATCGGCCAGTTGATTCATGTCCGGGTGACGGAACCGCAAACATGGTATATTAGAGCAGAACCGATTATGAACAGTGAAGAAGCGGTTTCCTAATACCGCATACGACGACAGGAGCGATTACCAATGGCAGAGCAGCAAGCACATCAATGCGGAGACCACGATCACGACCACGAACACGGCGGCGGTTGCGGTATTCAAAGCTTTCATACGCGGGATTTGATCGTACGCAAAGACGTCATGGAGAAGGCGAAGGAGCTGGCGGACTTGATCTACACGTCCGAGGAAGTGACGCGCTACCGCAAGGCAGAGAAACAAATTCAAGCCCATGAACGTGTTCAGTCGGTTATGGCTCTGCTGAAGAAGAAACAGAAGGAAGTCGTTGCGTTCGAGAAAACGTTCAAGAACGAGGCGATGGCGAAGAAGATCGAGCAAGAGATGGAAGAGCTGCAGGATGAACTCGATGGCATTCCAGTCGTTGCACAGTTCCAGCAATCTCAGTCCGACATTAACTATCTGCTTCAGCTCGTTATCGGCGTCGTACGCGATACGGTTGCGGAGAAGCTTGAAGTCGAGGGCGCGAGCGAGACGGAAGAGCCTGCGGATTGCAGCAACTAATCCTATCGAATGCAGCAGATATAATGGCAAGTCCAGCGGAGATTCGGATCTCCGGCTAGGACTTGTCTTTTTTGTCGAGGGCTAAGATATTTTGGACAAGAAGTTTGGGCTTTGTAGTGATTTCGTATATAATGGAAACGGTTTGAGCTTTCAATCTGGAGAGGAGCGAACGTAGATTCATGAAACCATTTGTATTCCACAATCCGACTAGATTGTATTTCGGAGCAAATTCGCTGAGCCACTTGGCTGCAGAGGTTGAGAAATATGGCAAGAAGGTGCTGCTCGTCTATGGCGGCGGCAGCATTAAACGCAATGGGCTGTATGATGAAGTGATGGCGGTGCTGAAGCAATGCGGCTGTTCGGTAAGCGAAATTTCCGGCGTTGAGCCGAATCCGCGTCTGTCGACCGTTCACCGCGGTGCGGACATTATTCGCCGGGACGGCATCGAGTGGGTGCTGGCGGTTGGCGGCGGCAGTACGCTGGACTGCGCGAAAGCGATCGCGGCGGCTGCACATTATGAAGGAAACTTCTGGGATTGTATTACGCACAAAGCGCCGATTAAGTCGGCTCTGCCGCTCGGTACAGTATTGACGCTTGCAGCGACAGGCTCGGAGATGAACGGCAACTCCGTAATTACGAATGAAGAAACGGTCGAGAAGCTTGGCTGGTGGAGCGCACTTGTTTATCCGGCATTCTCGATTCTCGATCCGAAGAACACGGCTACAACGCCGAAGGATCATACGGTATACGGCATGGTGGACATTATGTCCCACGTGTTCGAGCAATACTTCCACCATGATCACAATACGCCGGTTCAAGACGGGCTCGCGGAAGCGATTCTGCGTGCGGTCGTCGATACGGCGCCGAAGCTCGTGAATGATCTGACGAATGTGGAGCATCGCGAAACGATATTGTACTGTGGCACAATGGCGCTGATGGGCATTCTGTCGATGGGCACGGTTGGCGATTGGGCCAACCATGATATGGAGCATGCCGTATCGGCTGTGTATGACATTCCTCACGGCGGCGGTCTAGCCATTCTGTTCCCGAACTGGATGAACTATGTGCTGGATGACAACGTTGCTCGCTTCCGCCAATTTGCGGTGAATGTGTTCGGCATTCGCGAAGACGGCCGTACTGACCGCGAAATTGCGGAGGAAGGCATCAAGGCGCTTCGCAGCTTCTGGAATTCGATCGGTGCGCCATCCCGTCTGGCTGACTACGGGATCGATGACAGCCGTCTAGATGAGATGGCGTTCAAAGCGGTCGGAGACGGCACTCGCGGCAACTTCCGCAAGCTGACGAAAGAAGATGTCGTGAACATCTACCGGATGTCGCTATAAGGAATGCGGTAAAGAAAACAGGGAGAGCCGATTAATGGCTCATCCCTGTTTGTTTTTGATACGAATGCGATTGATGTTGCTTGCGCGGGCGCGTCATCTTCACAACGGGCAGCAGCGACATAGTGATTGCCGTCGCCATAACCGACTTGACCGCATCGCCAGGCAAGAACGTGAAGCATCCTTTGACCATCGCTTTGTTGAACGTGTAGGTTTCGACCGTGTGCATGAGCCATGGAATAGCGGGCACATAGCAGAGCAGAGATCCGAATATTTCGAAGATGAGGAACAGGCCGACCATCATGGCAATACGGTTGTTGCTGAACCGGCTGTCGAGCAGCTTGCCGACGAGCCAGCCAATCGTAATCGTGCTAAGCAGGAAGCCGACGAGATAACCGCCTGTTGCACCAGTCAGATACGATATTCCGCCTTCGCCGTGCAGCAAATGAAGTCCGGTTGCAGTCAACAGCAGGACGATGAAGATGCTGGCGAAGCCGAGCCGCGGGCCTAGGAACGCGCCAGCGAGCATAACAGCTAGCATCTGGAGGGTAATAGGTACCGTGCTGAAGCTTAGCTTGAATGCGACGGAGCTTAGTGCAATGAACAAGGCCGCGAATAAAGCGGTGTATACGATATTACGAATCGATCCGTTTCTCATGATGCACCTTCCTATGTATAAGGATATATGTTAACCTGTTAGTAACATTTTCGGTTAACGAAATGAATCATAGCATACGTTCGTTCAGATAGGAAGAGGCTGGGTGAATTTTTTTGTACGATTACCGTTGGCAATTGGAGGATGTCGATCTTTATGTGCATGCGCCATTACCGCTAGACCGCTCGACTTCGAATGTTCGAGAGGAACAAGCGGGAGGGGACCGCGCAGAAGAGCGACAGCTTCTGCATCACATTCATATCACGATTAAACCGGGCGAGTGGGTGTTTCTTGTCGGAGCGAACGGAAGCGGCAAGAGCACGTTGACTCGCCTGCTCGCTGGATATGGCAGCTGGCGGACGACAGGTACGGTTCGGATCATGGAGCGAGCCGACAAGGGAATCGCAGCAGAAGAGCATAGTGCCGCCGCACCTTTCACTCCGCTCGTCATGCAGAACCCAGAGGCGTCGCTGGTCGGGATGACACCTCGAGAGGATGCGATGCTGCTGTTGGAGCAATTGGGAATTCCGGCAGCAGACATCTTCCCGCGCGTGGAAGAAGCGCTTCGCAGGACAGGGCTGACAGAGCATCAAGCTTCGCAAATCGCGACATTGTCGGGCGGACAGAAGCAGTTGACGGCAATTGCAGGCTGTATCGCAAGCGGAGCGGATGCGCTGCTGCTCGATGAGCCGACCTCGATGCTCGACCCCGATGCATCTATGCTGGTCATGGATGCTGTACGCTCGTTGCATGACGCTGGGACGACGGTCATATGGGCAACACAGCGGCTGGAGGAAATCCGGCAAGGCGATCGGGTCGTCGCGCTAAAGGATGGACGGATTACGTTCGATGGATCGGCGGAATCGTTCTTCGTTAGGCCAAGCGCGGATGCGCTTAGTCCTTGCGAGCAGGCGGAGCTGGAAGCGCCTTATATTGTAGAGACGGTATGGGCGCTTCAGAACGAGGGGATCATGCTTGATCCGCGAATGCCGCTATCGCCGTCCGAACTAGCAAAGGCGGTGAGCCGCTATGGGAAGTAGTTGGCGGCTAGACGGCGTTACGGTTCGTTCCGGCAGCAAGGATATTTTGCGAGGTATCGATGCTTCATTCGAGCAAGGAACCATTACGCTGCTGATCGGCCCGAATGGTGCAGGCAAGACGACGCTCCTTGAAACGGTTGCCGGTCTGCGTCCGGCGGAAGAAGGCACAGTATCGCTCGGAGAATTACTGGTTAAGAATGGACGCCGAATGAACCGTGAGGTGCTGCTGCGGACAGGCATTTCATTCCAGCAGTCGTCATCACAATGGTTTCTGCCGACGGTTGCGGAAGAATTCCGTTATTCGCTCCGTCCTTACCGGTTGGAGGAGAAGAAGGCGGCCGTTCATGAACGAATGTTGGCTGCGCTTGAGGCGGCCGGGTTGGATCATCCGCAGACGCTCCTCAGCCGAGATCCGAAATCGTTAAGCGGCGGTCAGCAGAAGCGGTTGGCGCTGGCGATGCTCCTTGCTACGGAGCCGGACTGGCTGCTGCTGGACGAGCCGACAGCAGGGCTTGATCTAGCAGGCGTCAACCAGCTTGCGTCTATATTACTGGCTCATCGTGAACGCGGAGGCGGGGCCTTAATCGTCACCCACGATATTGAGGCGCTGCTTCCTCTAGCGGATAGCGTCGTCATTATCGAAGCGGGACGCATACGCGCAGTAAGAACAGCTGCTGAGCATGCAGCCGTCATTCGCGCAATGGAGGCGCCGTCCATGCCGCAGCCGCTCGCGCTCGCCCGGCAGCTGCATGAGGCAGGCTTCGAGCCGAGCGGCACAAGCTCGCCGTGGGCAACGCCGCGCGAGCTTGCAGCTGCGCTGGCCACGAAGCTTCGTGGCGCAGAAACGTCGGCGGATGCATCATCCGTAATGAAGCTGCATGGTATTGCGAGTGAACCGCCGCAAGCGGAGCAAGAAGCCGCAGGACAGGCATTGCCGTCAGTCCGTCAGCAGCCGTACCCATCTCAATCCGAGCTCGTTCGCAGACCCGGTAAACTGCGCTCTTGGCTGTGGCCTTCCGCAGCTGTGCGTGATGACCGTTTCGATCCGAGAGCTATCATCGTTTGCTATTATTTATTCGGAACCGGTGCGCTGCTTCAGCAAAGCTGGTACGGCTTGCTCGCGGTCTCCATCCTTGCTTATGCATTCGTATGGAGACCGCTCGGGTCTGCGATTGCACCATGGCGGGGAGCCGTCCTTATGTACATGCGGATGATTCTCGTATTTGTTCTGTTTGCAGGCATTCAGGTTTCGCCGTTCGGATTTGATGTAGAAGCGGCTCTCATTACCGGTTTCAGGCTAAGCAAACTGCTCGTTGTCATGGTAACGGGCTTGCCGATAACCGCTATGGTGACGCCGCTAAGGCTGCAGCGGGCGCTGGAGCAGACGTTCGGGTGGATGGAGCGGGTTCGCGTTCCGGTAAGGCAAGCAGCGTTGACGGTCGCACTCATATTCCGGTTTGTGCCGATGCTGATGCAGGAATGGGAACGGTTCGTACGAATCGCATTGGCAAGGGGCAAATCGGCTGCCAAGCCTGGGAAGCTGCCGGCGCGAATGCTTTATGCCGTCCTTGCCCCATTCCTGCATGGCATGCTGCGCAGTGCGGATGAATTGACGAATGCGCTGGAGGCTAGAGGGTTCGGCAGAGTGGAGAGCAAGCCGACAAGAGCTCTCGTTCTAAAGTGGTCGAGAGAAGACTATTTTATAGTGGCGTTGTTTATCGTATGGTTTGGTTTCATGTATTTGCTGCCGAAGCTGCTTCTATAGAACAAACAGAAGGATCCGCAATAGCCAGTTGGCGATCGCGGATCCTTCTTGTTACGGGGAACATTATGCAATGTGCACCATGCATGCAGAACACGTACAGAGCAGCATCTGGTACGGTTAACGGTGGAGCTGCTGTTGTTTGTTCCTTGAGGTACGACCCCATACAACGGCTAGAATTGCGGCTGCGGCACCGGAGCAGCCTCCGAGCCAGAATCCGCTATCGATGCCCCATTCGTCATTCATCCAACCGGCAATGAACGGACCGGCGAACATCCCGATCGAGTATACGGCTTGATAGAAGCCCATTGCCGTAGCTCGTTCGCGAATCTGTGCGTCCCTGATCGCGAGGCTGAGCAGCATCGGCAATATTAAGCCTTGCATAAAGCCGTTAACCGCTTGCGTAGCGGCCAGCCATCCAAGCGACGGACTGAACGAAATCATAACTGTCGCTGCAGCGCCGAACAAGAAGGCAATCTGCAGCAGCCGCCATTCGCCAAACTTGGCGGATATTTTTCTCATAATAAGCGAAGCGAGCGCATGCGGAATCATAAACGCGAATACGATAGCGGTCAACAGCCAGCCGTCAGCCCCAAGCTCCTTCGCCTTGAGCGGCGTAAATCCGAACATGGAGATGAACAGCATCGAGTGCACAAGAATCGACAACACCGAGGCGCGGACCAGCGTCGGTTGTTGCATGACTCCGCCTAACAAGGCAAGCGACATTGGCGGACGTTGGTCAGCGGATACCGGTTGTTCGCGGATATACCATACGAACGGAAGCGCAAGCAGTGCCGCGCATGTTCCGGTAATAAACGGCGCGGACCAGCCAAGACTGTCGGCAAGCGGTGCGCTTAACGCCATGCCGGTCAACTGGCCTGTGACGGTCATGGCGCTGATCTGTCCCATCGCGGCGGACGATTCACCGGGCTCGAACATGGAGGCGTACATAATCGTGAACGCGACCCAAGTCGATGCGCATACACCGGCAACTATTCGCCCGGCAAGCGGCCAACCGAAGCCGCCCGGGATGATGAACAACAGACAACTGACGGCCCCAGCCGCGAGGCCGAGCACAATAAACGGCTTGCGCCTTCCAAGGGTGTCGGACCATAGTCCGATCGGGAACCGGACGAGCATTTGAACGAAGCCGTAGCTTCCGAGTACGATTCCGGTTATGCCAAGCGACAAGCCAAGCGACGATAAATACGGAGATAAGATCGGGACATACATATACATCGAGGTCCAATATAAGACGGTCATGACGCCGAACAAGGCGCGCTGTCTGGGTGTACTGCGAATTCCGGTTGCCATTAGATATGTAGCCTCCTGCTCGTGATGTCATCTACCCTATACTTTACAACGGAATCGGTGGATTGTCAGGACGGTATGAAGCTTTTTACCGGATCCTCTCGTATAAGGGTTAGATTGGAGCCGAAAGAACGGACGGATAACCTTTTTTCGGTACGAGACGAACAGGAGCGTGTTCCTATGCCATTTACGTTGTCCCATCCCGCGTTCGCAGTCCCATTCCGCCGGTTGCTGCCGGGAAAGCTTGCTCTGTCTGGCATTGTCCTCGGAAGTATGGCGCCGGATCTGGAATACTTTGCACGAATGGAAGCGGCCGGGACGATCGGACACCGGTTGACCGGATTTGTGCTCATCGATTTGCCGCTATGTACCGCACTATGCTGTGCGTATCTTTTTATTGTACGTCCTGCACTTGCGGGCTTTGTGCCATCGATCGGAGGGCTGCGCGATTATGTGTATGACAGTATCCGCGATCTTGGTTCAATTACGGTGTTGGACTGGCTTCTTTTCCTGCTTGCTGCGTTTGCCGGGTTCGGTACGCATCTGTTTATGGATGCTTGGACTCATTCGTCGGGATGGTTCGTTCAGCGTATAGCGGCACTTAGAGAGCCTATGATGGGGGATTACGTCTATCAATGGCTTCAATATTTGACATCCCTAGTTGGAGCTTTGGGTTGTGCTGCGTGGCTGGCATTTGATTGGTTCCGTTGGTACAGAGGCTATAATCATGCGCAGCGGAGGGAATCTCGTGCCAAGCAAGCACACGGCATCAATTATGCATTCATTGTCCATTGGACGGCAGCATGCATGGTGGGGGTTCTTGTTCTGCTCGTTAAGCTGGACAGCGTATGGTCGCCTTTCCTGCTCTATGTGTGGACCGTTGCGCCTTTCTCGGCGGCAGCTGTAGGCATTTATGCGGCATCCATTCTTGCATTGACGAACCAAGCCCGGCAATGGAGCCACGGCTTGTCGATTATCGTTTTGCTGCTGGCCACGATGTGGGCGTTGAAGCTTGGGATCGTCTCGTTCGCCGCGATACGCTTAAACCTTTATCTGTCTCCAATCGAACGATGGGTTGGGACGATTTGGATATTTTCTGCCGCGATAATGTTATTATCCGTTCATATAAATCGATTAGTTAAGGAATTTGTAAGAATTGGTTTGAAAACCGTTAATAATCGGACGTTATCATAGCAGAAGCTACAATTATTACATGAGTAAGGCGTGATGTCGTGTCGATTCGTGCAAAGCTGCATGTGGCGTTATGGGCGATGGTCATCGTCCCGAACGTCATCATGGTTGGCCTGATCGTAGCTCTTATTTATTTGTTGAACGATCAGTCTCTCTCGGAGCTCATGAATGACGAGAAAAACATGGAGTACAGGCAGGCGGCCGTATTCGGCGAGCTATCGTACGTATTGCAGCATGAGCCGGATAGGCTGGATGACGCGCAATATCGGAATGATGTGCAGCACAGGCTGGAGGAATTGTCAGCCGGTTTCGTTCTGGCGAAGGAAGGATCTGCTCCGATTGTTGCGCCGATGCTGACGGATATGAGGAACGTGACGGATTGGGGACGGTGGATAGACGAAGCGCCGGACAAAATGACGATCGACGGTTATTTGTACCAGCTGCACCGGCTTGACGTGAAGTATGAGGACAGAACGGCTGCTAAAGCCATCTTGCTTCGACAGAAAGGTCCGCTGCCGATTTATTGGCGGGTGCTTGCGCCGCTTATCGGCATTGCCGTACTCATCGCGACAAGTATCATTCTTACTTATTTCGTCTCTCGCAGCATTATTAAGCCGTTATATAAGCTGAAGACGGCTGCCGAACAAATAAGCGAAGGGCGGCTCGACGGACAGGTGAGGCCGACGACCAAAGATGAAATCGGCCAACTGAGCGAGACATTCGAGACGATGCGCATGAGGCTGAAGTCTTCAATTGAAGACCGACTGCAGGACGAAGAGAACCGGAAATTGCTGCTGTCGCATATTTCGCATGACTTGAAGACGCCGATTACAGCGATCAAAGGTTATGTCGAAGGCATTCTGGACGGCGTCGCCAATACGCAGGAGAAACAGGATAAATATTTGCGTACCGTATACCGGAAGGCGACCGATATGGACAAGCTCATCGACGAGCTGTTTCTGTTCTCGAAGCTGGATTTGCACCATGTCGCGTACGATTTCAAACCGGTCGATATCCGCAAGTTCATGGCGCATTATGCGGAGGAGCAGCAGTTCGATCTTGAGAAAGCAGGTGTCCGTCTAAGCTTATCGGGCCTTGAAGGCGAACCGCTGAACGTCGCAGCCGATCTGGAGAAGCTGAGCCGCGTATTCCAAAATATTATCGGCA
This sequence comes from Paenibacillus kobensis NBRC 15729, assembly GCF_004000825.1. Classification (GTDB taxonomy): domain Bacteria; phylum Bacillota; class Bacilli; order Paenibacillales; family Paenibacillaceae; genus Paenibacillus_T; species Paenibacillus_T kobensis. Next base: position 52,973 of record NZ_BILZ01000018.1, read on the forward strand.
ACAGCGTCAAGTATATGGGAGATGAGACGGAAGGCCAGACCCGCGAAATCGCCATATCGCTGCATGCAGTCGATCAGGAGCAGCGCGTGCGGATTGAGATGCGTGATAATGGTCCGGGCGTCGCACCGGAGGCGCTTCCGAAGCTGTTCGATCAGTTCTACCGCACGGAACAATCTAGAAGTATTGAAACCGGCGGCAGCGGTTTAGGCCTTGCCATCGTGAAGCAGATTGTCGAAGGACATGGCGGCTCCGTATCGGCGCATCTGCCGCCGGGAGGCGGTCTTGCGATTACGGTAGAGCTGCAGCGGCTAGCGGACAGCACGGATATTGGGAAAGATCGGCAGGTGAACACGAACAGATGAAATCGATCTTAATAATCGAGGACGAGCGGTCAATCGCAGAACTGCAGCGGGATTACTTGGAGAGCAACGGCTACCAGGCGGATATCGAGGGCAGGGGAGACATCGGATTGGCCAAAGCGCTTGAGGGCGGCTACGATCTGGTCATTCTGGATTTGATGCTGCCGAATACGGACGGTTACGAAATATGCCGGCGAATTCGGCAGTCGCACAACACACCAATCATTATGGTCTCCGCCAAGAAAGAAGACGTGGACAAAATACGCGGACTCGGTCTCGGCGCCGACGACTACATGACGAAGCCGTTCAGCCCGAGCGAACTCGTCGCAAGAGTGAAAGCGCATCTTGCCCGGTACGAGCGGCTGACAGGGGACAGCAAGGAAGCGCAGGAATCGATCGCTATCCGAGGCTTGACCATTAACAAGGCAACTAGACAGGTAAGCATCCGCGATCAAGACATGCTGCTAACGGGCAAAGAGTTCGACTTGCTGCTGCTGCTGGCTATGCATCCGAACCGCGTATTTACGAAAGACGAGTTGTTCGAGCGGGTATGGGGACTGGAATCGGTCGGCGATAATTCGACCGTAACGGTACATATTCGCAGACTGCGGGAGAAGATCGAGCTTGATCCGTCCAATCCGCAGTATATCGATACGGTATGGGGTGTCGGATACCGGTTGAAGGTTTAGCGAAGGTTTTGAATGAGATAAAAAGAAGGAGTGGGAGTCTTTGTCAAGCATTATTCGCTTTTCTCTGAACAATAAGTTCGCACTATGGATTATGACAATTATCGTGCTGTTCGCCGGTATTTACTCCGGTACGCAGATGAAGATGGAGACGCTGCCGGACATTACGATTCCGATCGTCAGCGTAACGACGGTATATCCAGGCGCTGCGCCGGAAGAAGTCATGAACGAAGTAACGAAGCAGATCGAGCAGCATACACGCAATCTCGATGGCGTAGACAACGTTACGTCTACCTCGATGGAGAATGCGTCGTCGGTCGTCATTCAATATGACTTCAGCAAAGATATGGAAAAGGCGAAGGCGGAAGTAACCGAAGCGCTGAGCGGTCTGAAGTTTCCGGAAGGCGTAGAGCAGCCGGATGTTACCCGTCTTAGCTTCAACGCTTTCCCTGTCTTGTCGTTGTCCGTCTCGAACAAGGACCTGACGCTCGAACAACTGACGAAGCTGGTGCAGTCGGAAGTGCTGCCGAAGATCGAAGGGGCGGAGGGCGTCGCAACGGTTCAAATTTCGGGCCAGCATATGAAATCGGCCGAGCTTACGTTCAAGCCTGAGAAGCTGGCGCAGTACGGTTTGACGAAAGACACCGTGCAAGGTGTTATCCAAGGCTCTGCGATGGCGGCTCCACTCGGCCTGTTCACCTTCGGCACCGAAGAGAACACGGTCGTTGTCGACGGCAATGTATGGACGGAAGATGCGCTGAACAATCTGGAAATTCCGGTTGCTCCAGGCGGAGCGGGTGCAGGACAAGCTGCGAACACGGCGCCGGGCCTTCCGACAGTGAAGCTCTCCGAGGTTGCCGACTTGGCAATCGTAGGCAAGGCAGAGTCGATTTCCCGCACGAACGGTCAAGATGCGATCGGCATCTCGATTGTTAAAGGGGCGGATGCGAATACGGTTGATGTCGTCAATAAGGTCAAAGACGTTGCCAAACAATTGATGGATGAGAACGCAGGACTCAACATCGTTACGGCGTTCGACCAAGGCAAGCCGATTGAAGATTCGGTCAACACGATGCTGAGCAAAGCGTTCATCGGCGCTGCGTTCGCCATCGTCATCATTCTGTTGTTCCTGCGGGATATCCGTTCGACGATCATCGCGGTTATCTCGATTCCGTTGTCCATCTTCATCGCCCTGCTATTCTTGAACTCAATGGACATTACGTTGAACATCATGACGCTTGGCGCTATGACCGTCGCAATAGGACGGGTTATCGACGACTCAATTGTCGTAATCGAGAACGTGTACCGGAGGATGTCGCTAAGCGGCGAGAAGCTGACAGGCAAAGAGCTCATCCTGTCCTCGACGAAAGAGATGTTCATCCCGATTCTGTCGTCGACGATCGTTACGATCGCAGTATTCTTGCCAATGGGCTTCGTCACGGGAGCAATCGGCCAAATCTTCATGCCGTTCGCCCTGACGATCGTCTTCGCGCTGTTGGCGTCGCTGCTTGTCGCGATTACAGTCGTACCGATGATGGCGCACCTGATGTTCCGCAAAGGTCTCAAAAACGTGAAGCATCACGAAGACAAGCCGGGCCGTCTTGCAGGCAGCTACCGCAACTTGCTTCGTTGGACGCTTAATCATAAGCTGATCACTTCGCTGCTTGCCATCGTGCTTCTCGTGGGCAGCTTGATGCTCACACCGCTTATCGGCTTCAGCTTCTTGCCGTCCGAAGGCGAGAAGACGATGATCGTGACGTACAACCCGGCACCGGGCGAAACGCTTGATCAAGTCAAAGATATGACTTCGAAGGCGGAGACAGAGCTGCTTAACCGCGGCCATGTCGATCTGGTTCAATATACGATCGGCGGCAACAACCCGATGAATCCAGGCGCATCGAAACAGGCACTCGTATTCCTGACGTACGATGAGGATACGCCGAAATTCGAAGACGAGAAAGAAGCTGTTATCGATATGCTGTCGGGACTCGGCGGCAAGGGCGAATGGAAACAACAGGACTTCGGCGGCGGCGGTTCGATCGGCGGCAGCGGCATGTCGCTTACTGTCTACGGACCGGACATGGATACGCTCCAAACGGTCGTTGGCTCTATTCAAGAAAAATGGAAAAACAACCCGGATCTGACGAACGTCGATACGAGCTTGGCGAAGACGTATAAGCAATATAAGCTTGTCGCGGATCAAGCGAAGCTCAGCAAGTACGGCTTGACAGCCGGCCAAGTCGCAATGGCGCTTGCTCCGGTACGTCAGCAGCAGCAATTGACGACAATCGAGAAAGACGGAGAGAAGCTGAACGTCTACGTTCACGTAGAGCCGAAGACGTACGGCAGCATCGAAGACCTTAAGAACGAAACGCTGCAATCGCCGCTCGGCATGCCGGTCGCGCTTAAGGATGTCGTGAAAGTAGAAGAAGGCCAATCGCCGAACACGATTACCCGCAAAGACGACAAAGTCTATGCGGAAGTGACGGCAGATGCGGTGAAAGCCGATCTGAACAAAGTATCGAAGACGCTGCAGGATGAAGTGGACGCGATGGATCTTCCGGCGGGCGTTACGACCGAGATGGGCGGCGCTACGCAGGACATGAACGAGGCGTTCACGCAGCTTGGCCTTGCGATGCTGGCAGCTGTAGCGATCGTATATCTCGTGCTTGTCATTACGTTCGGCGGAGCGGCTACGCCGTTCACGATTCTATTCTCGCTGCCGTTCACGGTTATAGGCGCACTCGTCGGCTTGTATATCGCAGGCGAGACGATCAGCGTAACTGCCATGATCGGTATGCTCATGCTGATCGGTATCGTTGTCACGAACGCAATCGTCTTGATCGACCGCGTTATTCAGAAACAGAAGGAAGGTCTGGACGTTCGCGAAGCGCTGCTCGAAGCAGCAGGCACGCGTCTTCGTCCGATTCTGATGACAGCCATTGCGACAATCGGGGCACTGCTGCCGCTTGCGCTCGGCTTCGAATCTGGCGGACTCATCTCCAAAGGGCTTGGTATTACCGTTATCGGCGGTTTGACGAGTTCGACGTTGCTTACGCTCATCTTCGTACCAATGGTATACGAGCTGATCAACCGGAAACGGAAGTTCAAGGATAGAACGGCAGAGTAATCCATGGTTGAGTTGAAAAAGAGCCCTTCGGGGCTCTTATTTCGTGGGCAGAAGGGTAGGCGGGTAGGTTGATATTTAGTAGGCTGTTCTTATTAGGTTGTTAATGCGGAGGAGATGTTGCGAGACGTGGATAAGAGATCCTTTAGGACTCTTATTCGTTATGCAGAGGCGGTAATGTGTGATTAGGTGTCTTGAAAGGTATCTTAAATGAGGCGGCAGGTGCGAAACGGATGGTTGTGTCGTATTTAATATACGTTTGGGGACGCTTAAATTGGGGAGAAACATGTTTGAGACTCGGATAAGAGCTCTGGGAGGGCTCTTATTTGTTGCACCGGAATAAAGAACCGCATGCGGCCGTACTCTAATCAGTGGGAGAGGCCTGGAGGTACTACCATGCGAATGAAGAACATGACGAACCTTTTGATAGCGATGGCCGTCTTCTTGGTTCTGTCATCCACTGCGGCAAGTACAGCTGTTGCTGTGACTCCTATTCATGCGGTGAGGCAGCCTGATTATGCGAAGTCCGGACAAGCGGCCGTGTTAGCTGCAAAACAGCGGTACTCGGCGGATGTGCTTGACTATGCGTTTGAAGGCAGAACGCCAGCAGGAAGCGGACGGGTCGAATACCGGTTTCGCCTATGGCTGAGCAAGGGCGGACGTGACTTTGGCGTACGCGTTGTTGTTACGGCGGATGCGGTGTCGGGAGAACCGATTAGGATGAAATGGACCGAAATCAAACCGTGACGGGAGGATGATTTCATATGTTAATGACGACGACACCGAGTATCGAAGGACGTAAGATTGCTGATTATTTAGGCATTGTGACGGGCGAGGCGATCATGGGGGCGAATGTCGTAAGAGATTTTTTCGCTTCGATTACGGATATCGTTGGCGGGCGGTCCGGCGCCTATGAGAGCAAATTGAAGGAAGCGCGCGACGTTGCGTTCGAAGAGATGCGGGTGCAGGCGTCCCGGATCGGAGCGAACGGAATTGTAGGGATTGATATCGATTACGAGGTTGTCCGCGACGGGATGCTCATGGTCGCCGTCAGCGGCACGGCCGTCCGCTTCCAATAAGGCTGCTTAACCCTCTCCTGCTGGACATAAGCTCGGCGTACCATGTACAATTTGGGTGATAGGGCGAGTACAAGTTCAGGTCGAACTATAGACCATAAGCAACCTGGAGGAGAGCGGAGCATGTATACGGAAATAAGCACGGACGAATTGCAAAGCAAGCTGGAACAAGGGAATAAACTGTTCCTGATCGATGTCCGGGAGCAGGACGAATGGGAGAGCGGCCACATCGCGGAAGCCGTCAGCTTGCCGTTGTCGGAGCTGCCAGCCAAGCTCGGCGAACTGACGACGCAAGGCGAGGAGCCTTATATCATTATTTGCCGCAGCGGCAACCGCAGCGGCCGTGCTTGCGAGTATTTGGCAGCACAAGGCTTCGAGGTTGTGAACGTCAAGGGCGGCATGTTGAATTGGAACGGCAGCGTCGCTTACGGCGCATAGGTCACTTAAGACACTCAAGCAATGCCGGACAAAACCTGCAAGCATCGATCTGAGGATCGAGATTTGCAGGTTTTTGATATATTTTCGCAAATTGGATTACGAAACGGAGTTGCATCTATGAAGCTATTATTTGTTTGTACGGATAATTTTACTCGAAGTGTGATAGCTGAGCTTTGTATGAAGGATTTGCTGAGAAGAGTAAATAATACATCCGTACATGTAGCTTCAGCTGGGATTAGAGCTGCTAGTGATATTAGATTATATCCAAGAGCGTTACAACCGCGATGTCCCATTGTTCAATGAAGTGTATAACGGTCAGAGAACAGCCGTTAATATTGGAGCGCCTGACAGTGAGGATTTTGCAGAACAAATGGCTAACTTGGTGCGGTATTTTTATGAATCAATGCCCGTCATCCTATCTCATTTAGAACAACGAGCCGCTCTTTAGGGAGCGGTTTTTTCTGTTCCTTCCCGGCTTAGACATGTCCGAAGGCATGCTCTCATACAATGTTGAAGCGAGCGGCATCGATGCTCTGCAAGTCCAGAAGGAGGACGGCCTCCATGACGGTATTACTAAGCAATCGTACTGACGATGAGGAACATACGGATCCAGAGTCAAATATGGCGAATGAAGCGATTGGCGCTGAGCCGGTTGCCATCCATTTGCGAATCGGCGGGATGCACTGCTCGGCATGCGCCGTCCGGATCGAGAAGGCGGTCGGGCGGCTGCCAGGCGTCCGGCAGAGCGCAGTCAGCTATGCTTCGCGGTCGGCCTGGATCGTCTATACGCCAAGCGAAGTGACGGAGCCCGTCATTCAAGCTGCAATCAGCAAGCTCGGTTTTCATTCCGCATCAGGCTCGAACACGTCATTCGACGAGCGGGAGAGGCGTATGCTGCTGCTCCGCTTCGTGCTGTCCGCACTGCTCACGCTTCCTCTGCTGCTTCCGATGGCGCATCATTATGAGGCGTTATCGTTCATTCCGGTTCCTTCTCTGCTGATGAACAGCTGGGTTCAGCTCGCGCTGGCGACGATCATTCAATTCGTGCCGGCAGCGCCATTCTATAACGGAGCCTATTACGCAGTTAAACAGCGGTCGGCGAATATGGATGTGCTCGTTGCTACAGGCACGACGTCAGCCTATTTGTATAGCCATTATATGATGTTTCACGGTGCCAGTACCTCAATGTATTTCGAGACGTCAGCTGTTGTCATCACGGCTGTACTGATGGGCAAATGGATAGAAGCTTCCGCGGCGGGGAGGACGGCAGCGGAGTTAGGGGGATATACCGCGCTCCAGCCGAATACGGCAGTCGTCCTGCGTGGCGATGCACAGGAAGAAACAGCCGCGAACGATCTTAAGCCAGGTGATCGAGTGCTGGTAGATCCTGGGGACCGCTTTCCTGCCGACGGGACGTTAATTAGCGAACGGACGGAGACGGACGAATCGCTTCTTACCGGCGAAAGCCGGCCGATCCCGAAACGGGAAGGCGATAAAGTTTATGCCGGTTCGCTTAATTTGCAGCATCCGGCAGTCGTTACAGTTAAATCGGCTGGAACGGCAACAGCGCTCCATCGGTTGAATGCGATGATGCGGGAGGCGCTTGCCTCCAAAACGTCTGTGCAGCGTAAAGCGGACGCGCTGGCCGGCATATTTGTACCGATCATGTTGGCTCTGGCCGCCGCTACGTTCGTCGTGAATTACTTTTGGTGGACCGGCTTTCGGGCGGAAGCATCGTTCGTGAGGGCATTAGCAGTCTTGCTCGCGGCCTGCCCGTGCGCGCTCGGACTGGCAACGCCGTTGTCGCTGGCGGCAGCGGCGGCCGCTACAGCGAAGCGGGGAATTGTCGTGAAGCAAGCGGACGCGCTGGAAGTGCTAGCCCGGTTGAAGACGGTCGTCTTCGACAAGACGGGCACGCTGACGGAAGGCCGTGCGGAGGTGAGCGCCGTCTTCGCGCCTGCGCTGCATCCGGCTGCCTTGCTGAGCATGGCGGCATTGGCAGAAGCGAATGCGGCACACCCGTTCGCGGCTGCCGTCATCGAAGCGGCGGGCAAAGCGGGCGGAGAACGGGATCGCGGCGGCGGGATGAAGCGGGTGCCGCCATTGCGTATCCAATCGGCGTCTTATGCAGTTGAACAGCTGGATGGGCGAATGATTGCAGTAGGCGGATATGATTTTGCACGAGAACGCGGCTGGACGATCCAACACGATATTCGCAGCTTTGCCGATGAGAGGGAGCGCAAAGGGGATACGATTTGGTTCGTGTTTGAGGACAGCAAATGTGCAGGTGCGCTTGCCTTGTCGGATCGGATTCGGCCGGATGCAGCGTCTGCCGTCGCGAGATTGCGAAGACAAGGCATCCGCATAGCGCTCGCATCGGGCGATCGCGCAGCAGCCGTCCAGGCGGTCAGCGCGAAGGTCCGCATCCATGAGGCGCACGGCTCGTTGAAGCCGGAGCAGAAGCTCGCGCTCATCCGGTCGCTCCAGCAAGCGCGCGGAGCCGTCGCCATGGTCGGCGACGGCTGGAACGATGCGCCGGCATTAGCAGCGGCCGACGTCGGCTTCGCCATTGGCGGCGGTGCAGATGCCGCGATGGGGGCTGGCCAGATCGCGCTCGTGCACGGCCGGTTGGCTGGCGTTGCCGACGCACTGTGGGTTAGCAAGCTTACAATGCGCAACGTGAGACAAAACTTGGGACTCGCGTTCGTCTACAACGCGGCAGTCATCCCAAGCGCTGCTCTCGGCAAACTGGAGCCTTGGATGGCTGGGACCGCCATGGCGCTAAGCTCGCTGTCGGTCGTTGGCAACGCGATTCGGCTTCGTCTGAAGCTGCGGTCGATTGGAAAACATCCAAACAGAGCATAAGAGAGCATTGGATGTTGTTGATAGTCTCTCTTGATAGGTGATTCATACGAAATAACCTAGAATCTATCATTTTGGAGCGGCACTATAATTGGAACTTAATAGATTATGGCAAACAATCAACAGGAACATGATGGACAAAACGGCCCGCCGATGGTATATTAGCAAAGGCAAAAATTGAATAGCATTTCGAACAGGTGCTTTGCAGCCGATCCGTTAAGGATGCTGCTGCGCAAGCTTAATAGGGAAGTCCGGTGAGAATCCGGCACGGACCCGCCACTGTAAGAAGCGCTTGTCCGCTATGCGGGCAAGCAGCCGCTCCGGCATACGTCACTGGGTTATCCCTGGGAAGACGCCGGCCGCGGGCTTCAAGTCAGGATACCTGCCTGTTTCGGCAACACTGCTACCTACGTGGAATTAGGGGAGGAGTTGGACAGGCGTAAGCACGTACGATTGCCGCTGCCCGCTGGCATACCGGCATGAGGCGTTGAATCGTCATCCAGCATTTCCGATCCCCAAATTCGGAAATGCTTTTTTTTGTTTTGATCGATCATTTTTAGTAGTCCGAAAGGAAGATACGAACGATGTACATGAATTCTACTCCATTCAACACGAAGAGATTGCTGAAGCAGCTTGGATTGCTGGCAGCCGCACTGATGCTCGCTCTGCTTGCGGCATGCGGCAGCGATGAGAAGACGACTTCGGAGAAGCCTCAAGACGAGCAGCAACAACAACAGCAACAAACGGAAGAAAAGAACGCAGCAGCAGAACAGACAGACAGCGAACAGCCCGCTGCTACCGTATATCCCCTGACGGTGAAGGACGATTCCTGTACGGAAATTACGCTTGAGAAAGCGCCGGAGCGCATCGTTACGATCGTGCCGAGCGAGACGGAGGTTGCATTCGCAGTTGGAGCGGGCGACCGTGTCGTCGGCGTGGACAGCTACAGCAACTATCCAGAGCAAGCCGCTTCGATCGACAAGATTGGCGATATGACGTCCGATGTCGAGAAGATCGCTTCGCTCAAGCCGGATCTGATTCTCGCTTCGGTATCCATGAACAGCCAAGCAATCGAGCAGCTGCGTCAGCTGAAGCTGAACGTATATGCTTCGGATCCGAAGACGTATGCGGCAGTCATGGACAAAATCCGCCGAATCGGCGAAATCACGGACACGCAGCAGAAAGCTTCGGAAGTCGTCGCTCATATGCAGCAAGTGAAGGATGAAGTAGAGGCGAAAGTGAAAGATGTTGCCAAGCCGAACGTCTTCCTTGAGTTCTCCCCGGGCTACACGGTTGGTAAAGGAGAGTTCCTCGACGAACTGCTTACGATTGCAGGCGGACAGAACGTTGCGACCGGCAAGGGCTGGTACGAGTTCGACGCCGAACAGATCGTGGCGAACAATCCGGCAGTGATCGTCTATTCGTCCTGGTACGAAGAGCCGAATGCGATTCTCGAAGGCATTAAAGGACGCCCGGCATGGAAAGAGATCGATGCCGTCAAGAACAATAAGCTTGTAGAAGTAGCGCAAGACCCGCTCGTACGCGTCGGACCAAGACTTGCAGACGGCTTGATGGATTTAGCGAAGGCGATCCATCCTGATCTGTTTCAATAACCGATGAGACCGATGTCTGCCGTATATGGAGGAGCCTCGCTGCTCCTCCTTATCGTATCTGTCGGCTTCTGTGTCTCGATTGGCTCGGCCGGACTGTCGGTGTCCGACGTATGGGGCATCCTGCTGCATGAAGCGACGGGCATTTCGATCGGCGGACCTTGGCCGTCCAGCGATGTCGCTATCGTCATTCAGCTTCGATTGTCCCGCGTTGTGCTGGCGCTGCTTGTCGGTGCTTGCCTCGCTGCGGCGGGAGCGGGCTTCCAAGGGGTGCTGCGCAATCCGCTTGCCGATCCATATACTTTAGGTGTCGCTTCCGGTTCGTCTGTCGGGGCGGCTTTTATCATTTTATTCGGCTTCCAGTCGCTGATCGGTCTGTGGACGATTCCAATCGTCGCATTCGCGACGGGAGCGGCGACGCTGTTCGCCGTATTCGCGCTTGCGCGGTCCAAAGGCGTCATGGCAATCGAAACGCTGATACTAGCTGGTGTTATCGTCCAGTCGTTCTTCGGTGCCTTTGTCTCGTTCATGGTATCGATGTCGCAAGGCGTCGTGAATCAAATTTTATACTGGCTCATGGGGAGTCTCGCGCTTCGCAGCTGGGACCATACGTATATGCTGCTCCCATTCGCTCTCATCGGGATACCGATTATGATCTATCATTCGCACCGTTTGAATCTGTTCGCATATGGCGAACGGCATGCTGCGCATCTAGGCGTTCATGTGGAACGGACCAAGCTGATCGTGTTGGTCGGCGCAACGCTGCTGACGGCTGCGGCGGTATCGGTATCGGGCGTCATCGGCTTCGTCGGTCTTGTCGTGCCGCATTTGCTTCGGCTGCTCGTCGGCTCGGATTACCGGCGTCTCGTCCCGCTCTCTGCCATTGGCGGCGGAATATTCGTTCTATGGGCGGATACGCTGGCTCGTACGGCGCTAAGTCCGCGTGAAATTCAACTCGGCGTCGTGACGGCTATTATCGGAGCACCATTCTTCGCTTTGCTGCTGTACCGCCACAAATCAGGCCGTGGAGGAATAAAGACATGATCGAGACGAAGCGACTAGGCCGAACGATCGATGGCACGGCCATACTGAACGATATTACGGTAGCATTCTCGAAACCGGGAATGTATGGTATTATCGGACCTAACGGTGCGGGCAAAACGACGCTGCTGCGTCTGCTCTCCGGCGTAGACCGTCCTACGGAGGGCGAAGTGCTGCTGGACGGAAAGCCGATCAGCGCCATAGCGAGAAAGCAGCTGGCGCGAACCGTTGCGGTCGTTCAACAAGGCGGGCTGCCGCCGGTCGGATATTCGGTTCGGGATACGGTCGCGCTAGGGCGATACCCGTATCAGGGCTGGTTCGGCGACGAGAAGGAAGATGCTGGTCCATTAATCGACGAGGCGCTCCTGCGTATGGAGCTTATGCATCTGAGCGACCGGAGGCTGGATAGTCTGAGCGGCGGCGAGAGGCAGCGGGTTGCACTGGCCCAAATGATGGTGCAGAATCCGCGCGTCATGCTGCTCGACGAACCGACAACGTATCTCGACATCGGGTTTCAGCTGCAACTGCTCGACATCGTGTTGGAATGGCAGCGGGAACGCGGCATGATCGTCATCGCCGTTCTGCATGACTTGAATCTAGCCTCGCTATATTGCGATGAGATGATCGTGATGAAGAATGGTATGATGTACGCTTCCGGCAGTCCGAAGCAGATCGTAACCAGCGAGCTTGTGCGCAGCGTATACGGCGCAGAGGCAGACGTCATTGAGCATCCCGACGGGGGTGCGCCGCAAATTGTGCTTCGCCGTTCTGGCGCGAAGCGGAGTACGCCGCAATGGATGGATCACGAAGTCAAACAAACGATTATGGGGTAAACGGAGAAGACGGAGAAGCTGGACGTCTTCGTCCGTTTTTTCACGTGGTGAAAAGAAAGGAAGTTATGAAATGACAATCAGTAACGAGAATTGTTTGTCGCTCGCCAATAGGATCGGACGCGTCCGGCCTCTGGACGAGCAAGCGATGCAGATGGCGGACAGCCATTTGGCCAATCTGACCAAACCGCCGGGCAGTCTTGGCAAGCTTGAGTCCATTGCCCGCCAAGTGGCAGGCATTACGGGGGTCATCCAACCGGATCTTTCGAAGAAGGCCATTATCGTCATGGCTGCCGATCACGGCGTCTGCGAGGAAGGAATCAGTGCGTTCCCAGCGGAAGTGACGCCGCAGATGGTAATGAACTTCCTGTCCGGCGGCGCGGCGGTTAACGTATTGGCAAGGCAAGCCGGAGCCGACGTATGCTGTGTCGATATCGGTGTCAATGCAGAGCTGGACCATCCCGATCTGTACAAACGCAAGCTGATGCATGGCACGAACAATATGGCGAAGGGTCCCGCGATGGATCATGCGACGACCGTACGCGCGATGCTCGTCGGCATCGAACTGGTCGAAGAGCTGTATAGCAAAGGGTATAGACTGTTCGCGACCGGCGAGATGGGCATCGGCAATACGACGGCGAGCTCGGCTGTCATGACAGTACTGACCGGATGTCCGCTGGAAAATACGGTTGGCCGAGGCACGGGTATTAATGATGAACGGCTAGCACATAAAATCGGAGTAATCCGCCGTGCGATCGAGACGAATAATCCGAATCCGGAAGATCCGTTCGAAGTGGTGGCGAAGGTAGGCGGACTCGAAATTGCCGGTCTCGCAGGCGTCATTATCGGCGCGGCGGCGAAACGTTGTCCGGTCGTAATTGACGGGTTTATTTCGTCGGCTGCGGCATTGGTCGCTGCGAAGCTGTCGCCTGATTCGGTTTCCTATATGATCGGATCGCACTTGTCGGAGGAATTCGCGCACGGCCAATTGCTGAAAGAGATCGGACTATCGCCGGTCATCCATATGGAGATGCGGCTCGGCGAAGGCACAGGCGCGGCGTTGTGCCTCCATCTGGTTGAAGCGGCTCAGCGTATTATGAAGGAAATGGCGACGTTCGACAGCGCTGGTGTATCGCGAAGCTAGGCTAGACAACAGGAGGCGCACGGCATAATGGCTTATTTGATTACAGGAGGCGCGCGCAGCGGCAAAAGCTCGTTCGCGGAGCGATACGCATCGCGTCTAGCGGGCCGAGGTATATATATTGCGACTTCGACGATCCAAGACGACGAAATGAGGGAGCGGGTTCACCGCCACCGGCAGCAGCGCGAGTCATCCGGTTTCCTATGGGAAACGGTCGAGGAGCCGAAGCAGTTGGCCGCTTTGCTGGACGACCTGGGGAGGAAATTCGATGAGGCAGGTGCGGACTGTGAGCCAGCGGTTGTTCTCGTCGATTGTCTGACGCTGTGGCTGACGAATCATTTGCTTGCTTATGAGGATGAACCGATCGAGAAGCTGGAGGACGAAATCGACCGGCTGGTTCAAGCGGTAGCGGCTTACCGCTATCCGCTGCTGCTCGTGACGAACGAGGTCGGCAGCGGCATTGTGCCGGCGTATCCGCTCGGTAGGACGTTCCGCGATGCGGCAGGACGATTGAACCGTATGCTGGCCGAGAGATGCGAGCGGACTTATCTCGTCGTCAGCGGCATACCGGTTGACTTGAGCCGGATTGCCGTATCGTTGGACGAGCTATGATCGGATGGATCTACAGCTGGCCGGAGCTGCTCTTGATGGGGGCGGCTGCGATTCTCGTCGATCTGATCGTCGGGGATCCGAGATGGCCGACTCATCCGGTCATACGAATCGGACAACTGATTAAGTGGCTGGAACGGAAACTGTATCGAACCGAATCCGGCGGCGTCGAATCGTCCGGCCGTCGCCTTCGTCTGCGCGGCGTCGTGTTGACGGTCGTGACTGTATTGACGGCCTATGCCGTCATGACGGTTATCGTTATTGCGGCAGATGCGGTTCATCGTTGGCTCGGCTATGCCGTCAGCGTCTGGTTCATCTCGACGACGATCGCTGTGAAAGGGCTGAAGGATGCGGCGATGCTCGTCTACCGTCCGCTTGTTGCGGGCAACTTGGCTGATGCTCGCAAGTATACCGGATATATCGTCAGCCGGGATACAGATCAGTTGAGCGAGCCGGAGGCGGCAAGAGCTGCAGTCGAGACCGTCGCGGAAAATACGGTCGATGCGTTTCTGTCGCCGCTGCTGTTCGCACTGCTAGGCGGAGCGCCTCTCGCAATGGCATACCGGGCGGCGAATACGCTCGATTCGATGGTTGGCTACCGCAACGAGAAATACCGTTTGTTCGGCTGGTGCTCAGCACGGCTCGACGATGTGTTGAACTATATACCTGCGAGGCTCAGCGCAGCGGTCATGCCGCTGGCAGCGCTGCTGCTGCGCGGCATGTCGGCTCGGCGTGCGGTTCGTGCGGTGTTCGTATTCGCTGGCCGTCATCCGAGCCCGAACAGCGGCATCCCCGAGTCGGCTACGGCCGGTGCGCTCGGCATCGAACTCGGCGGGATGAACCGCTATTTCGGACAGGAAAGCGAACGGGCCCGGCTCGGCTGGCCGTTGCGTCCGCTAACGGCGGAAGATATTTTGAAGACGGTTAGGCTGTTATACGTTACTTGCTTGCTGACGGGAATAGGAGTGCTCACGTTATGGTTGGTCGTACGATAAGGAGAGGCTTGAACGGTCTGGCGGCGGCCATTCAACTGCTGACGAGAGTTCCGCTGCCGGTCCAAGTGCCGTTCGACCCGCCGACGTTAGCGACCAGTTTATTGTCTTTTCCTATGGCTGGACTCGTGATCGGCTTGCTTACGGCAGGGGCTTCGTCGCTGCTTCATATGCTGGACATGCCTTTGCTTGCGGCTGCGTTGACGCTGGGCTGGTGGATCGCCCTGACGGGCGGCCTGCATCTGGACGGCTGGATGGATACGGCAGACGGCGTGCTTAGCGGCAGGCCGCGCGAGCAAATGCTCGACATTATGAAAGACAGCCGCGTCGGCGCGATGGGCGTCATCGCGGGAGTGTTGCTCCTGCTCGTGAAGTTCGCCGCTCTTGCGGCGTTGTTCGAGCGGGCGGACAGTGCCTTCGTATGGATGCTGCTTGCACTTGGGCCGGTATGGAGCCGCTGGTGGATGACGGCAGCAATCGTCATTTGGCCTGGCGCAAGAGAAGGCGGTATGGGAGCGATGTTCCGCGCAGCTGGACCGAAGCATGCCGTAGGTGCTGCTGTCGTTGCAAGTTTCGTCTCGATCGCAGCGATTGGTGTAATAGGCTATGATGAGTTGAGGGGCTGTATTGCCGTCATGGTCATCGCGGCGTCGGCAGCTCTTGTTGGCACGCTGCTCGCCGTATGGTTCAACCGCAAGCTTGGCGGATTGACCGGCGATACGTACGGCGCGATGAACGAAGCGGCAGAGGCGGCTTGCCTCGTGGCATTATGTGTATTATGTAAAATATGGACGTTATAACTTATGATCCAGCACTATACATACCTATCTTGAGGAGGAGACAGAATGCTGGAACGTTACGGACATGGCGGAGATTTGGTTACGGCGGCGGGGTTGTATGGCATTCCAGCCGACCGGTTTCTCGATTTCAGCTCGAATATGAATCCTTTCGGACCGCCGGACGCGGTCCGTTTTGTTATGGAGACGAGATGGCAGGAGCTTGACCGGTATCCGGATCCTGCGGTTCGCGGTCTGCGAAGCAAGCTCGCGCAGCGGCACGGCATTGGCGAGGATCAGATCCTGTGCGGCAACGGTGCAGCGGAACTGATCGAGCTGGCCGTTCGAGCCGCTAAGCCGACTGGCGGCGTCGGCTTAGCAGTGCCGGGATTCGGAGAGTATGCCGAAGCGGCGGACAAGTTCGCCTCCGGTCCGATCATTCGCGTACCGCTTCTGGAGGAAGAGACGTTCCGTTTATCGGAGCAGCGGGTCATGGAAGCGGCACAGCAAGAGCGGCCGGGACTATGGCTGCTTGGTTCGCCGAACAATCCGACAGGAATGACGGTGGATCGCGGTCTGGTGTTGAAGCTGCTGGATACAGGCGCCTTCGTCGTGATTGACGAAGCCTTTCTTGATTTTATGCCGGATGATGAGGACCGTACATTGATACGCGAAGCGGCGGACCGGCCGAACCTGCTTGTCATTCGGTCGATGACGAAGTTTTATGCGATTCCCGGCATCCGCCTCGGCTATGCGGTCGGTTCCACGGAGACGATCCTGGCGATGCGCAGCTTGCAGACGCAATGGAGCGTGAACTCGCTTGCGCAATGGATCGGCGAAGCGGTACTGGACGATGCGGCGTATGCCGAGCGCACGCGGGCATGGCTTGCCGAGGAGCGACCTCGGCTGGCGGAGGCGTTAACGAGCCTTGGCTGCAAGGTGTTCGACAGTGTGACGAACTACTTGCTCGTTAATCTGCCGGACAGCCTTGAGGCGGACGCGGCAGAACTTCAGCGGCGAATGGGCGCGCGAGGCGTGCTGATTCGTGATGCTTCGCATTTTGAAGGGCTGAATGGGCGTTTCATACGAGTGGCTGTGAAGCTGAGAGAGCAGAACGAACAGCTGATGGCTGTAATGACTGCGTGCTTGGGCGAGTGAGTGGAAGTGTGAGTGTAAGTGTGAGTGTAAGAGCAAGAGCAAGAGCAAGAGCAAGAGCAAGAGCAAGAGCAAGAGCAAGTGCAAATGAAAGTTATAACGTCAGTCAAATGACTTCTTATTTGGAAAGGTGAGCGGGAGCGTGCAGCCATTTCGAAAGTCAAACAACTATGAAAGCACATGCTGGCCCGGCGTCCGTGCAGTATTTTCAGACGATAGGGAACGCATCACGATAGACGCTCCCGGTATGCTGCGAACCATCAGCAGTGCGGTATACGGTGGCGGCATGGCGAGCGCTGACCGGTTCGTCAATTGGAAAGTTCCGCTTTCGTATAACAACGACGATCCGAATACAGAAATTTTGGACCGGCTGGGGCAGTGGGGGTTAGATGGGGATCGATCGGTTGTCCTAATGACAGCGGCCAAGCTGACGCATGCATCCGTATCGGAGTATAGGGACGACCGGTTCAAGCTCATCTGTTTGACGACGGCTGGCACGGGCAATGCGGCCCGGGCTGGCAGTGAGCGAACGGTGTATGAAGCGTGGCGGCCGGGTACGATAAACACGTTCCTGCTGTTTGACGGCCAATTGTCGGACGCCGCCATGGTCAACGCACTCATGACCGCTGTCGAAGCCAAAGCAGCAGCACTCCAGGACGTCGGCTTGCGCGACCCGGACAACGGCCTCATCGCGACGGGCACGACGACCGATGCAATCGTTCTCGGCGTAAGCGGCAATTCGGCATACGGAGCTGTGCATGAATACGCCGGCACGGCGACAACCGTCGGCGCCGCAATCGGTAAGCTCGTGTACGACACGGCATATGAGGCGGTTGTGACGCAGGGGGAAGAGTTGAGTTAAGCAGGGAAGATTGATAGCGCGCTCGGTGGTAATGGACCTGGGCACAGGTGTGGAGTTACTGAACGCTTCACTTCTTGCTGAGAGTGTGATGGATGATTATTTGCTTGAGTGACGGATGATGCCTGTAGGGAGATGGATGATTACTGTAAAAAGTGCAGCCATTTGATGGACTGAGCGCAGTTTGAGCATAATGTCTGCATAAAGTGCAGTTATATTCTCGTAATCTGTCTGCATGGAGTTGATTTGAATCAAAAGCCTGCATTTATTGCAGGCTTGGTTTTTTGTTGGATCACATACAATCTCCATTCCTGCACATTGTGCAGGCTTGCGAAAATTAGCACGCGCAGCAGCGAGATTAAGATGGAGTGAAAGAACTTAACACCGGTGAGCCCGAGAGGGCCGCCGGTTTTTTTGTGTAATTGAGATGAAGGGCACAGCAATCGACAGCATTCGTCTATTTGCACCTCTTTTCATATTTATCAAAATTATCCATAATTGAGAAGTTGTTGGTACGAGTGCTGAAAGGGGGATAGAGAGAGTCAAAGTCAAACAAACCGTGTCTAGAAGAAAACGAATAAGGAATAGGAGAGATTAAGTTGATGAGAAGGTTTTGTACATTCCTAAGTGTGTTAATGTTGCTGACTGTACTCCCTTTAACGGGAGTTGAGGCGTCTGACTATGAACCTGTGCTTGCAGCAGATACTAGTGAAGGAACAATAGTTGATCCGCTTTTGACTAACGACGAGACTGTTGTTTCAGATACCTACGAGATAAAGGGTACGGATGGTTTAGTACAAGTCCCATCTAACCCAATTAATTCGAATATCAAGTCGGAAGTTGCTGCGCAGTTGAACGAGAAGAACAGAACCGTAGTAGGAGAGAACATTAAGAAAAGAACAAGTCATACGAAACACTACCTGATGTCGGACGGTTCATATAAAGCGGTCATCTCCTCCAACGATGTGCACTATACGGACGAGAATGGAGCGTTTCAAGATATTGATACGTCACTTACAGACGAGGCTGATCTAGATCTGATACCGGATCAGGGTTCAGTATCTGCGGATTCGGCTGCAGATTTCAAGAGTATCGTAAAAAAGAATAAAGAAAATCGAAAATTGAAGTCCCTTGATAAATCCGATACGAATTACCGGGCGCTTCGTGTTCCGTATGATGTGTCGATTCCAAAGAACATTCAGAAGGGATATTCGATCTCGAAAAGCGGGGAAACGATGGCTTTCATCCCAGTAGGCGCTTCGAAGTCCAAAGGTATCGCCAGCAATAATTCGGTATTTTACTCCAACGTATGGACAGATACGGATGTTCGGCTGGATGTCCAGAATGATGGCATAAAAGAAAGCATTGTTTTGAATTCTCCGAATTCGCCAACCACGTTCTCTTTTCAAATGCAAACAAACAGTGCTCTACAGTCGATTCAACATCTAAACCTGTTGCCTGCATGGGCAAAAGATAACAACGGCAAAGTCATTGAGGTTGCTCAGACGATGCGGCAGGAGAACGGCGCTTCCTTCATCGATTTGAATATCGACGCAGCAGGTGTGGCATTCCCCGTCATTATTGACCCGACTGTGCAAATTGCAAACGAGACACAAGATACGTATGTAATGGCTAATTCCCCTGACTCTCGGATTTATGGTAGAACTGAACTTTGGGTCGGAAGTCCATTTGACTGTTATTGTAGAATTGATTCGTTTATACAATTCGACTTATCAAGTATCCCAAGTGATTCAACTATTTTAGATGCGAAACTTAATTTGATAACTACTTATGATAACTTTACGAAACCGGGAAATGGCTATATTAATTTGCACCGAGTCACCTCATACTGGAATGAAGCGATTACCTGGAACACAACTCCTGGAATTAATGAGTTAGTCTCGGAAACAGTTATTCCTCTCATGACAAGATCTGGGCAACAATTTGATTTCGATATCAAATCGGCCGTCACGAATTGGGTGAATGGAACATGGACGAATTATGGTCTCAGAATGATGAGTTATTCAGATTTCTATTTCACATTCTACAACAACAATTGGCCTGACCACGCCCCTAAACTCACCATCACTTACGAGCAAAAACCGGTATCCCCACAAGTCCTCTATCCGAATGGCGGAGAAGTGGTCGACGCCCTGTACAACATCACGTGGAATTCAGCGAGTGACCCGGATACGGTACAGTCGCAGTTGAAATACCAAGCCCAGCTGTCGCAAGACGGCGGGATGAACTGGACGGATCTGGCCGCTTTAACCGCAGCATCGCAAACCCAACTCTCCTATGATTTTACTTCCAAGACCGCTTCTACGAACAGCCTCATTCGCGTCCGAGCATTCGATGGCACCAATTACGGTCCTTGGGATCAATCGGATGCGCCATTCACCATCAAGCATAATATTGCGCCAAGTAAACCTACTGGCCTCAGTCCCGGCAACACGGCATCCGCTTCGGCAACAATCGTAATCGGATCCCCGATACTCAAATGGAATTTTGCTGATTCGGACGCAGGAGATACTCAATCCGCTTATCAGATCGTGATCTATAACGGTACTACGGTGGTCAAGGATACAGGCTGGGTAACGTCATCGTTGAGTACGTATACGGTTCCATCTGGAACGCTAACGAGGGATACAACCTATAACTGGAAAATAAGGACGAAAGACCGGGCAGGCGCTATTTCGGCGTACACATCCTTGTATTATATCAAAGTCAATGCACTTCCGGTTGTGGCGGTTACTTCTTATACCAACGGACAACAGCTGTCGGATAACATTTTGACATTTACCTGGACCTATTCAGATGCCAATAGTCAAGCACAGTCCAAATATCAAGTGACAGGCAGCCGAGATAACTGGGCAACGGTCGGGTTTAACTCCGGCGTATTGAACGGCAACGCCACTACTTATACGACGCCAGCATTGGCTAGCGGCACATGGAGCTTTAAAGTGACGGCATACGACGGCTTGGAGTGGGCGACTGCGGCGATACGCAGCAATCTGGTTCTCTCGAATGCATTCGAGCCGAACGATACGAACGCACAGGCATTCGCCATCACCTACAATCAATCCTATAGTTCGCTTGTTAACAGCGCTACGGATGTCGATTTCTTTAAATTTACAGCTACGTCCAACGAAATCGATAGACTTATCCTGAATGTGCCAAGCGGCTTGAACTATGACGTGTACATTTACGATTCGTCGATGAAGCTTATTACGGCCGGGGTCCAAGGAACTGCGATTCAGGAGAACGAACTGTTCGATGTGAAAGCAGGCAGCACCTATTATATTAAAATCGTTAGCGTTGGCGGCAGTTTTAGCACGACCGCAGCTTATAATTTCACCCTCGCACCTGCGACAATGAAATTTAATACGACTTACCAATACGACAGCAACGGCAATACGACCTCGAAGACGACCGTGACAACACCATAATCGTTGCAAATTGCTTCGCACTAGAGGCAGTCATCACGCTATTCATGGCTGTCTCTGTTTGAATAAGAGGAGGATCTACGTTGAAGAATGTTGTAACGAAAGCGTTCCTATATTTGATCATCTGTTCATTCTTGGTGGCATATGTACCAGTTGACGATCGTACCGTAAGCGCCGAGCCATCATCCGAGATGAACGCCCCGTCACAATCCGTTGATGCAGCAAGCGAAAAGAAGAAAAGCATGTGGATCGAACAGTTTGGTGTAACGAACGAAGAGATTCAAGCCGAACTTGATGAAGGCTATACATTGGACGATATTGAAAAAGCGTTAAATCGGATGAAGGCTTCCGGTGAATCGCTTGAAGTGAGTTTGGTGAAAGTTAAGCCGCATGCGGTTAACCGTTCCCAAGAAGCCAAAAGTCAAGTAACAAGTGATGTGGACGCGGATAGCTTTGCAGCAGCAACTCCGGCAATGGCACTCATGAGTGCGGCTGTTCAAAGCCCAATCCCCGATTACAATCATGTGAAGACGAAGCCCGACGAAGCACCGTTCACGGTTCAACTGGATAATGAAACGGTATCGACTTTATCAGGCGGACTTTCGCTTCGTGCCGCAGATCTGAGCTTGCCTGGCCGAAATGGCTTATCTTTCACTTTATCTAGAAGTTACGACAGCGGTTCTTCGCAGTTCGATCAAATGGCCGTTAAGTGGGGAGAGAACGCAACAGAACAGCCGATGGAAGAGAAAAGGTTTCCGATAGGCAAAGGCTGGGGGTGGGACCTCTCTTTCATCGAAATCAACGAGACCGCCAAGTTTCTGCATTTAGCGGGGTCAGGCGTATTCAAGATCGATGAGAACAATGCTCTCGTCGGCTACCCTTGGATCGATCTTACTTTTGCACCGGATACAAGTGTAACGGTTAACTCCGTTGTTTCTGCATATGTTCTGAAGTCGATCCAACATATGAACCAATATTTTAATGCAGAAGGCCAACTGATTCAGATCTCGGACGCTTACAACAATAAAATTACGTTTTCGTATTCGAACCATGCTATCTATGGATCCGTACTAACGAATGTATCGGATGCAATCGGCAATAGCATCAACATAGCCTATAATCAAACCTCTGTTGTTCTGACTTCGGGTACCAGAACGGTCAAATACTATAAAGCAAATTACAATGGCAAGGAATTGTTGAGCCAAGTCGTTGACGAGCTCGGCCGTGCGACGACGTATGATTACAGTATTAAGAATGCAAAGTTCAGTTTGCTTGGTACAACAGCCGATACGGATAACCCCTATGCTTTGATATCCGGCGTTACTTATCCGACAGGGGCGAAGACCGTATATGCGTATGAAGATACCCCGACTACGCGGTACATCTCGGATAATGCCGTCAATCAAGTCTACCGGGTCAAATCGCGGGAAGAACAATTCACTTTGTCGGACAACTCCATTCAACACGTTAATCATAAGGACATCTCATATCCGACCGGCGATATTGGAAGCTCGAATAACGCGGACATTACGTTCACGGTTCGGATTAACGATGGAGCCATCGATACTACTTTTACGAACTTCAAAGATTATATCGACGCCACGCACTCACCTGTATTTTACAACACCGCGATTGTTTCGACTGCGACCGCTGAAGGCAAGACTTATACGAACCAAACGGACTATACGTATGATCGTGCACGGAAATGGCCGGTACCTACGAATACGAAGGTAACGCGATCGGAGTCAGGTTCTACGGCTACCTCTATTACAACAACATCTGCCATGTATGACGATTATGGCAATATCATCTCCACCACTGATCCTATGGGAACAATGACACGCAATACATTTGATCCAACGACTCATTTATTGCAGACCGTTGCAAAGCCTATCAATGGCGCCCAGCAATGGCAATATACCCAGTATACAAGGAATTCGTTAGGGGCCGTTATCAAGGAGCAGCTGTATGCAGGCACTTCTTCTGGTCCAACGGGTAATCCTCTGCGAGAAACGAATTACGAGAATATCGATGCAACAACCGGTAACGTCGGCCAGATCCGTTATGCAAACGGTTCGTCGGGCGACTCTACCACCCTTATCGAATATTCAGCAGCGTATAAGAACGCGTTTCCGACCAAGACATCGACGGTCGTCCATGATATTGAAGGGAATGCGTCAACTATCGTAAGAGAATATACGTATGCTTCGACAATGGGACAGCTCCAGCAATACAAGGACGGTCAATCCGGCATCCAATATGGATACGATAATGCGGGACGAGTGACGAGAGTGACACATCTTGCAGACAACAGCTTCATGTCGATCGAATACTTGGATTATTTGAACCAAATGGTTGCTACAGATCAGACGGGCGTGAAATCGGTGACCAAATGGAATCCCGTCGGATGGAAGACGGACGCCGGCATCACGGAGGACGGCAAATATAAGGCCAAAGCGAAGTATGGATACGATGCGAAAGGCAACGTGCTGTGGACGGAAGACGCGACGGGAAACCGGACGAACTACGGATACGATCAATGGAGCAGACAGCGTTCCGTGACGTTCCCGGACCTTGATACGAATTCTACCGTTATGAATGACATTGCCAATACTAAGACGAGCACCGATTCGAAAGGCAATGTTCAGAAAGAGTACTACGACTTGCTCGGCAGAGTGTTGAAGGTAGAAGAGACGAATCCTGGGAAGCAGCCGACGATTCTATCATCGTATACGTATGACAACGCGGGCAATGTACTGACGGTTAAGGATAATGCTGTTCAATCGAACACGACAACCTACGCCTATGACGTGCTTAGTCAGTTGAGAAGTGTATCTGTCATGGTGAACGGAGCGGTGCAGACCACCTCGTATGATTACGATGCACTAGGCAACCAGACGACGATTACCTTCCCGGACAATAAGACGACGATCAAGAAGTATGACGAAGCGGGAAGGCTGATTCAGAACACCGTTGCAGCAGTGAGCGGCAAAAATAATATTGAATCGTACTACTACGATACCAATAACAATTTGATCCGAATGAAAGACCGGAACGGCAATCGGTTCAAGTATACGTACGACAGCCGAAGCAATTTGATGTTCAAAGATATCGTCGATGCGAGCTGGAATCCTATCGCCGGGGAAGAGCGAATCTCATTCACCTATGATCTGGCTGGACGACGGAAGAGCATGACCGATCAGACGGGAACGACGAGCTATTCGTATCAGCCGTTTACAGGTGCGCTTTCGACCTTGGAATATCCCGATGGCAAGAAAATCTCTTACGATTACGACGTGAACGGGAATCGTTCATCAATGAATGATCCGTTCGGTGCGAACACGTATTATCATTACGATTCCCGTAACAGGCTGGATGCCGTGGGGTTGTCACCGGATCTGGTCAACGATTACGACGCGAAGTATCAATATGAACAAGCTGCTCAATTAAGACAGGTAGATCTGGGAAATGGAGTAAAATCATCGTATACTTATGTTGGTAATAAGCTTGATACTTTGACGGAGTATAAGTCGAACGGCGCTCTATTAAACAGCTACAGCTATAAGTATGACGGTAATCGCAACATTACGGATATAACGGCCAACAATGCGACGAATTCTTATCAGTATGATGAAATGAACCGGATTCGGACATCTACGCAATACAATGAAACCTACACCTACGATAATCGGGGCAATCGTTCGGGATTGACGACGAACCGCCCATTCGAAAGGCCAGATGGCCAAACCACCTTCGATAAGCGAGATCGGTTGACAAGCGTTGTGACAGCTAGCGGATCGAGCGTGTCGTATCGCTATAACGGGGACGGACAGCTGTGGGAACGGACGGAGAACGGACAGACAACCCGCTATTATTGGGACGGCGACCAGATCATTGCGGAAGCGACCGTGACCGGCACAACGGCTGCCTTCAAGGCCAGATACGTTCGCGGACGCGGACTAGTAGCAAGAGAGGATAGTCAAGGCAAAGCCTACTATGTCCATAACGGTCATGGTGATGTTACAGACTTGATGGATGCGGATGGCATAACTCGACTGAACACGTACAGTTATGATGTGTTCGGCAACATCGCATCAATGAACGAAACCGTTGCTCAACCGTTTAAGTATTCCGGTGAGATGCAGGATACGACGACGGGACTACAGTACCTAAGAGCGAGATGGTATGATCCGAGTATTGGACGGTTTGTTAATGAGGATACGTATGAAGGGGATATTACGAATCCGCTGACGTTGAATCTTTATACGTATACTGCGAACAATCCTTTAATATACTCGGACCCTTCAGGACATTGTTTCACTAGTTGGTTAGGGAAAAAATATTGTGAGGCAGCTTGGGAGGGCACTAAGGACGCGGCAAAAGCAGCAGCAGATGCCGTTGTAACTGGAGTCAAAGCAACAGTACAAGCAGGTAAGGAATTTTGCACATGGTTTGGCTGCGCTGATGTTTTAATTGGACTCGGTGGGCTCGGACCGGAATTTGGATGGATGAGCAGTGTAGTTGGTGTGTCATCTACTGTTGTGAAAGGAACAGAGATGGCGTATTACTCAGCAGAGGCTTTTACTGCAGCAAGGACAGGTTACTG
Organism: Paenibacillus kobensis NBRC 15729; assembly: GCF_004000825.1. Lineage (GTDB taxonomy): Bacteria > Bacillota > Bacilli > Paenibacillales > Paenibacillaceae > Paenibacillus_T > Paenibacillus_T kobensis. The sequence goes on from NZ_BILZ01000018.1 coordinate 78,586, forward strand.
GGCATTAGGGATAAAACCGAGGGGATTTGGAATTGAGGTAGCTTTAGGTGGTATGGGAAATGCTTTTCCGACTATTGATAAGTTTGTGAATGGAGCCAATGGTATTGCAAAAAGTGTTACTAGTATAAAGTCATTGGATTTTACACTAAAATCTTATCAAAAAGATGGTGCAATTTATAATAAGGTTATGGAATATGTTAATGATGTGGTTGGATTTGACGATACTACATGGGGTGGCATTGTGGTTAATGTGGATAATAATACCCAAAGAGTTCTCGAATTGGCTTTACCCCCGGTTAAACAATCAGCAGCACAAGCGCAACAAATCACAATTGCAATAAATGATGCTGCCGCAAAGGGAATTACAGTGATAATTCAAATAATCGAGTGAGGTGATGAGAGATGGAATTTAAACGAGTCTCTATTTATGTGGATAAAACTAATAATTTAATTGTAATTGCGAATGGTTTGATAGATAAATGGGGAGGAATGATAAAAGAAATTGATATGGTAGAGCAATTAAGTTTTCCCTACGAGGAGAATAATGTAGAGACAATATTGCTGCAAATGATGAACAACTGGTGTGCGTTAACTCCAGAGGAAGTTGGGTCAACGCCGCTTGAGAAGTGTTTAGGATTGCAAGGTTACACTAAAGCAGTAAAAGGAAGGAAATTCATAGATTTTAGTTGGAGAATCAACGAGGGTTACTTTGTAACTCCAACTAGGAGAGAAAAAACAGGCTTCGTTTCCCTTAAGGACAAGCGAATAATGCTAGGACAGCAGATAGTGCCAGGTACGTTATATTGTGCTTTAATGAATGCAATTGACCAATCTACATCGCTATAAGCTTTTCTATACCACATGATAATGAAATGCACCCCATTTGTTAGACACCATCTAACGAGTGGGGTTTATTTATGTATAACAATTCCATGTGTTTTCTTTTTGTTCAATTGACTGAACCCCCACCCAGTGCCGAATGAATCGGGCGGTATGTCCCGAAAGTACTTAAGGCATATCGACTGCGTATGATTTTTCTCCGAAATGACTGTACGTACAGCAGTATGCTTTAATTCGTATACCCTATTTGTATTGTCGCCCTCTTATTCAACCTCGTGAAAATCTATAGATGCCTCCATGTTACAGAGCAAATTCCTTACCTTCGTTATCTTACGGTTTTTCCAAGTGAAATACCCTTCCGCAACTTTAATTAGACATAAGTCGACTATTGATAGTAAGAGGAATTTAGAAATTCTTCGCAACGATCTAGCTATATGCTCCGATGTTTACCGTGCAAGAAACAATCTGGTGACGACCAGTTGACATAAAAAGGAAAGGTAACGCTAGGCTAGCCGCCTTTCTGATGCTATTACGACAAGTCAAAGGTGAGGAGGGGCGATATGCCGGAGAGTATTCAACAACGATTAATAAAGTGGGCAGCGCATGAGGATTATGACTTTCGTTGCCCATTCCAACCCAATCGCTATTACATCCCGTATCCGCATATGATACGGAAATGCTATGCACTGAGCATGAATGAACGCGGCGTACTACTGGATATATTGAGTCATTTAGGCGAGAACGAGGAAGCGTTCCCCTCCCAAGAAACGATAGCAAGTAACTTGGGCATTAGCGAGTCTACAGTCAAGTCGGCTGTAACTTCGTTGGAGGAGAAAGGCTTTATAAAGACGGTGAGAAGGAGGGGGCGTGTCAACCGCTACAGGATTCACGACTTGGAGAGTAACGCCTACATTGCCTATTCCGAAGCGGCTCATTACTTCTTACGATATTATCAACCGAAGTACGTGAAGAAATCGCTGATTCAATCCGTCACTGCGGATGTTATCCATAGCGAGAAGTACGCCTTACATGCGAGAGACTTGCGAGAAGCCTACCGTTCTCCCCATGCATCTGACGTGCCGTATCCTGACTTGGTGTATGACATCGTGTCGGAACTGTTAGTAGAAATCCGAATGAAGCTGTGGGGAGGAAAAAGGCGTTGAGGTATCGTTGCCGATTTATTCGGACTTCTGCAAGTATCTTGACCTTTATCTGAAAAGCATTGGCTTTGAGGACGGAGACGAATGCGATTGGGACGAGTACCTAAATTCCGAGGATGAAGAAGACCCGACTACTCAAGGACAATAATTACGGCTCTCGAAGGTGAAATTCAGCTACGGGGTAGCTCATTATCCCTGTCGGCTTCATCTAAAATCACCTTCGAGGGAGTTGTAAATCGTCTCAGAATAAGAAGAACTTAAAGAGATGAAGTTAGAGAGATGAAAAGAAAGAGAGATTGGCAGACACGCCATGCGGCGGTCTGCAATTTCGGGGGACTCGGGATTCTTGGAGATAAGATGAAGACTTTACGGAAAACAAATCGTAAAGATTTTCGTCACCGCTTCCATCTGCTCGTTGGGCAACATGCCCTATTCAACCTCCATAACAATAAGGTCAGTGAGTTCGATATTGAGCGTTTTACAGATGACTTCAAATGTGCTGAGATGCACTCTATCAACTTCATTTGAGCATAGATGGCTGATTGTATTTGGTCTCAGCCCTGTAAGTCGGGCGAGTTCCCGTTGGGACATATTTTTTTCAGCAAGTATTTCCTTGAGTTTTACTACGACAGGCATGACGAACCTCCGAACAGTGACATTTATCTCATTATACGACTTAAGCCGCTGTAGTAAAAGTGATTGATTGTATCGCTTAGTGGATATATAATAACATTGTATCTACTAAGCGTTACATTAATCTCGATAATCGTAACGGTGAGGGAGGAAATGACATGAATGTTATCGGGTATATCCGAGTTTCAACAAGCGGACAAGCCAAGGATGGCTACAGTTTAGCGTACCAACAAGATGAAATCCATTCGTTTTGTCAGGCTCAAGGATGGAACTTACTTCACATATTCACTGATGAAGGAATCAGTGGGGCGAAGATTGACGAAGAAGCCCTTGAGGTGGACAGAATTGGCTTTCAGAGCATGTTAGCCGCTATTGCCGCCCAAGATGTGGGTGCAGTTGTCGTGCTCAATACGAGCCGCTTATGGCGGTCTGACATCGTGAAAGTATTAGTGCATCGAGAGTTGAAGAAATACGGCGTAGATGTTAACAGCATCGAGCAGCCGACATACTCCATCTATAAGAAAGAACCGTCAGATTTCCTAATCAATGGACTGATGGAACTGCTAGATGCTTACCAACGGTTGGAAATCTCCATGAAGCTAAGCAGAGGACGCAACAAGAAGGCTCAGCAGGGCGGTTATGCCGGAGGTCGGGCGGCATTTGGATACAAAGCCAAGAAAGGTCAGAAGTCAATCGAAATCAATCTCGATGAAGCCCAAGCCGTCCAACGCTTGTTTGAACTAAAGGAATTATTCCCTGATTGGTCATTATCTCAGATAGCGTGTCAAATGAATGACGAAGGCTTTACCACTCAGCAAGGCAAGCGATTTACAAAAGTGCAGGTCAAGCGTATTCTTGACCGCCGCCCGATGTACGAAGGGATATACATATATGGCGGCATTGAAGCCGACGGGCTTCATCAAGCCATTATATAGGCGGTGGCGGCATGGAGAATATGAAGACCTATTATCGTTACGTGGAGCAAGAAGACAGCTGCTACAAGCAATTGGCAACGTTGGAACAATGCCAAAATGCGGTATTTGACCATATCTACCGATATGGCGAGATTTTTGACAAGCTGACGGCAGAACAAGTGTTGCTAGCTGTCCATCAACAGGAAGACAAAGTACGACTGGAACTGTTGCATGTGCGACTGGAGAAGGCTTCTCTTGCCTTTGCCCTGAGACCAAACCAAATGGAAGCCGATTGATGGCGTGAACAGAGAACAGGATTATGCTAACGTGTCTTTGCGGCTCGTCCGCTCGAACTGAGGATGCAGACCTGTTTTACCAAACGCCGAACCATCCGATTGGGTGGTTACTCATAGGTTAGAATTTTGCTTGCGTATCTTTGTGGCGATTATCTACTTGAGATAAGGATGTAATTCTAACCTATCCGTAATCATCCAATCTAACAACAGGGAGTGACAGAATTCATGTTTCAGCCAGATAAACTCGTCTACGTGGGGGTTGACCTTCACAAACAGCATCATACAGCCGTCATCATCGACTGTTGGAATCAGAAGCTAGGTGAAATCAAGTTCGACAATAAGCCGACAGCGTTCCCTCAGCTTGAGAAGGAAGTCAAGAAGCACATGAAAAGGGGAATGTCGGTTGTCTACGGATTAGAAGATGTGGGCGGCTTCGGCAGAGCATTGGCAGTACATCTAACAGAGAAAGGCTGTTGGGTAAAAGAAGTCAATGCGAAACTGGCAAATAACAGACGTAAGAGCCACGTCACGATACAGAAATCCGATTCGTGGGATGCGGAATGCGTGGCGAAGGTATTACGAGATGAATTGCCAAATCTGCCGGATGCAAAGCCCATTGACCTGTATTGGGCAATTAGTCAGCTTGTGACGCAACGGAAATGGCAGGCCAAGAGCCTTACAGGGATGGTTAAACGGCTTCATCAGCAGTTGGGCTACCATTATCCAAGCTATAAGAAGTTCTTTTCCGAAGTAGATGGCAAAACAGCGTTAGCCTTTTGGCATAAGTATCCCTCTCCATCCCGATTATCTGGCGTGGAGGTGGAGGAATTGGCAACGTATCTTCAAAAGCTGAGCAACTATGCTTTATCCACGAAGAAGGCTGAGCAGATATTAACACTTATAGCCGAGGATGGCGATACAAGCCGAGATTTTCAAGAGAAACGGGATTTTATCGTCAGAGGACTTGTCCGTAACGTCCGATTCTACGAGCGAGAATTGACCCGTATTGAGCGAGAAATCGAAAGCCTGATGAAACAGCTAGGCTTTAGGTTAGAGACGATGACGGGCATAGAACTTGTTACAGCGGCGGAGTTAGTTGCAGAGATAGGAGACATACACCGTTTTGCATCGCCGGACAAATGGGCATGATTCGCCGGAATTGCTCCTATCGCTGTAGGTTCAGGGAACAAGCATCGAAACTATAAGAGCAAGCAAGGAAATCGGGAACTGCATGACACCTTTAAAGCCTTGGCAATCCGGCAAATTGCCGTTACACGTACAAAGAAAGAGCCGAGAAATCCGTACTTCCATGCTTATTACGAGCAGAAGATGGCGGCAGGAAAGACGAAGCAACAAGCTATCGTTTGTATCATGCGAAAACTGGTCAATGTCATCTACTACCTGATGAAAACCAAAGCAGAGTATAAAATCCCAGTAGTATCCAGTAACAATGCGGCATGATATAATCATCATAACGGGCGGCGATTGTATAGAAACAATCACCGTCCTCTTTATTGGAAATTGAACGCTTTATAAACTAGGATACGTATGAAGGGCAGATAAAGAATCCGCTGAGTTTGAATTTTTTTACGTATGTGGATAATAATCCATTGATTTATTCCGACCCGACAGGCCATTTTGCTTTCTTACTACCACTTATTGTACCTGTAATAGTTGGAGCTATTGAGATTGGCGGAGCAATTGCCGCTGCCCAAATCAATGAAAAAATTAATGAGCCAACCGTAGTTCAGCAACCGAAAGTTGAACAGAAACCAGTAGTTAGTCAACAACCAGTTGCTCAGCAAAAGCCTACGGTGAGTCAGCAACCAGTTGCTCAACAAAAACCAACGGTTAGTCAGCAACCAAAAGTTGAGCAGAAGGTAACTGTTAGTCAACAACCAGTTATTAATAGCGGTCCTACGGTTCAAGAAGCTTCACCTTCAAGAATTCTAAGAGCAAATATGATAAAGGCAGGAAAGGTTGTACCGAGCTATCCAAATGCGGCACATCATATAGTTGCATATAACGATCCGAGAGCAGCCCGCGCTCAAGCCATACTTGCACAGTTTGGAATTGGACTGAATTCAGCAGCTAATGGTGTATTCCTTCCTACTGTCCAGGGAACAGGAAATGCTGCTTATCATCCGTCTCTTCATACGAATTTATATTTTCAAACAGTCGAGAATGAGTTAAGTAATGCCACTAACCCTAGCCAAGCAGTTCAAATTCTTGCTGATATTGAAAGTCGATTATTAAACGGAACTTTTCCAAAATAGGAGAGTGATTATATGAAAATATGGAAATTACAAGCGGATGCGAATAACTATAATAATTTTACAGAAGTAAATGAGCGAGATGTAAATGTTCTCATTGATATTAATTCATTTAACGGTTTACCAATGAAAAATCGCTGGGTTCCTATGCGGGTTAAGATTCGCGAGGAACTACAAGAAGGTGATATGCAAGCATTCTTTGCTGGTGTTCCTGTCTTTAATAGAAGAGCAATTAATATATTACAGGATCTACTTTCAGATAAAGTTGAATTATTAGAACTAGATTACGATAACAATGACTACTATGTAGTAAACATACTTCAAGTTCTAGACTGCATCGATTATCAACTAGCAGTTCCTGTAAAGTTCGATGATGGTACGATTTGGAGATTCGAGAAGTATGCTTTTAGAATCGAAGAAATACAGGACAAGCATATTTTCAAAAATATTAATGAAACCAAGGGCTTTGCATTAGTTTCGGATGCTTTTCGAGATCGAGTGATACAAAACAATTTGAAAGGATTTTTGTTTACGGAATTATGGGATTCTGATAATCCGTAGATTATCGACAGTCTTGAGCAACTATGAGATGACTTCTGAGTTCATCAGGAGTCATCTTTTTAATGCCCACAGGGCAGCGTTGTTCAGGCTTCGAATTACTTGGACACTTTTAGGCTGCTAAATAATATAACCATGAGTTAGTTTGATACTATGCGAGTATGATACTTCTCTTCCAACTGGTATATTATTGGAGAGTATGGTGGCGAATATATAACTATTGATCTCTGGAGTAGTAGGTTAGCAAGATGCTACGATAGTTACTTTGATAGGCACGGAAGAATAATTGGTTCCTATGATATTGTTGCCCATTCATTTACGGAACTGATAAGTAATTTAGTGATATGAGTATTTAAAAAGTATAGGTAATTGATGATTGTACCATTCATAGAAGATAGCGAAGTACGATCTGCAATGTCGTGACCTATAACCACCACTATATGCCTAATAAAAAAGAACCGCCCACCGACGGTTCTCCTAGTACCACTCAACTCTAACAAGTACTTACATCCCCAAGCCCCGTAACCTCGAAGCAGGAGGGGAGGCTGCTCAACGAATACGACTGCTCAAAGAGGTCTCCCCAGCTTACAGGCAAAGGTTCGATCATTTTATAAATCGTTACCGTGACATTCGAGCCCTCCGGAACGTCTGCTGTTAAGGTTTTGGATTGGTTCTCGTAGTAACGGTTCGTTTCTTCGTGTCCGCCTCCGTCCCAGTCCAACGAGAAATAAATGATAATCGGAGCATTGTGATTTTTAACCGTTACAGATACTTGTGTCATATGAATTCCTCCTCAATTGTTAGATCACTCGCTTCGCAAGTAATATATCACCTCCGAATTTCCGAAGTATAGCAACCAAAGTTGCTTTTAGCCCCTCATGACGTCTATGGCGTTTGTTCATATGAGATGATGTTCTTTAATCCTCGCCACCGCCTGCACCCGGTTACGAACATCGAGCTTCTGATAGATGTGATGAATATACCGCTTCACTGTGCCTGGAGAGATAATGAGCTCGCTCGCGATCTCCTCGTTCGAGTATCCTTGGACGATGTACGACAGCAGCTCAAGCTCCCGGTTGGTGAAATGAACGTCCAATGTCGATAACGGATTCCGGTTCTGTCCCTCATCCTTAGTTAACTCGCTTCGAAATAGATCGAGCAACTGACTTGCATACTCATATTCGGTACCCCGCATAGCGGTCGGAACTTGATCTTTCCAACGGAGAAGCAATTGCGCCATCGTAAGGCCTTCGTCTAGAAATATACGAATATATCCTTCTGATGCCGCTATGCTTAACGCGAGTTCAAGGCTATCCCAAGCTTGTGCGATGTCATTTTGAGCATCGTAGGCTTGCGCTAGCAGGAGAAGGATTTCGAGCTGACTGCCGATCCGGTCCGTTCTCTTAGCTTCGCCAAGAAGCCGATGAAGCCATGGGATAGCTTGAACGTAGTCCTGTTGAGCCATCAGAATTTTTGCTAATGTAATCTGCTCATACTCTCGAGTCACATGAGGATTATCCGTCGTGCTAAGATGATGCTTCGCCAACCAGCGGTCACCGGCATCGCTCGAGCCGAGCGAGAGCTTAAGCCGAATATATGCCGCTTCCAGCAGCCGTTCCCATCGAGGCGCTTGGAGTAACTTCACTTCATGCAACCCGGATTGAAGGATTTGTTCGGCATCCGCTGCTTTACCGGTCGCTTTATAGATTTTGGATTTGACAACGATCCCGGTGACCCACACGCTGATGTGTCTCGACACCTCATGACTGGCCAACGCCTTCTCAGCCTGTTCATAAGCTTCCTCCAGCCGGTTCCACTCGTAATACAGATCCGATAAGAAAATAAACCCGTGGCCCTGCAGCGTGTAATGGAGCATAGCTCTTCTCTGCTCGGAGGAGGATACCTTCAGTGAGAGATAGGCCATTTTCTTCAAGCGTCCGCCAAAGCCGATCGGACCGCGATACAGGAGCGCTTCCGTTGTATTAATGACTTTGACGATCGAGGCGAATCGTTCTAATGCTTCCAGATTGGTGTCCAATATCGCAAGGAACGAGTCGATATCTCCTTGGTAGTAAGCGACCGAAGCGCGGTACAGATTCATTTTCATCTGAAAAATCCGTTGTTCCTCATCCGTCAGAGCATGATCCCGGTTCATAAAGTGCTCCGCCTTATCCAGAAAACGGTTCGCTTGCTCCAGCTGTCCGGACACCGCCATGGAACCCGCTTGAAAATAAAATAAGTCGGCGTGCCCAATCTGATATTCCATCGGCATCGAATCAAGCCAGCCCAGCAACGTTGAATCTTCCCCTTGATCGATAAAATAGTTAAAATGCTTCACCATCCGGGCTGCGGCATCGGCATACTCCTCGGCTTCGAGAGAATGATGGACCGATTCGATGATCATGTTGGCTTGCTCATACCATCTGGAAGCTCTTCGATGCAGCTCTGCGCGGGCTTGAGCACTTTCTTTCTTGTACAGCCGAGCTTGCAGCATCTCGGCGAATAAATGATGGTACCGATACCAAGTCCTTGTTTCGTCCAAAGGAATAAGGAAAAGCTGCGCAAGCTCGATGTCCGCCAGATGCTGGGAAGCACGGGGTACGTCATGTACAGCTTCCGCTAGAGAAGCACTGAAGGAATGCAGAATGGAAGTCCTAAGCAGGAACGATTGTTTCTCCTCCGGCTGTTGGGATAACACTTCATCGATCAAATAATCGAAAATGTGGCGATGGTTGCCGCTGAATGAAGCCATAAAAGCAGTGCGGTCCTTCTTCTCGGTTAATGATAACAAGGCAAGGATGATCCCCGCGACCCAGCCTTCCGTCTTATGCTCTAATAATGACAATTCACCAATCGTGAGAGGGGGGCGAAGCGATAGCGCTTGCAAATGCTGGATTTCGGCTAAGTTAAAGCGAAGGTCGTCGCTATTCACTTCAAGAAGCTCCTGTTGTGCCCGTAAGCGCGCCAAAGGGAAAGGCGGAATCGTCCGGCTCAGGATGACCAGGTGATGCTGCGCGGGAAGGTAGGTAATGAATGAGAAGAGGCTTTCATGAATGTTCTCGTCCGTTATCAAATGATAATCGTCCAAGATAAAAGCAAGAGGCTCCGAACTGCGCTGCAGCTCGTCCAACAGCAAAGAAACCGCCACATCGATCGAGCCTTCCCGAATCGATTGGATGAGGAGGTCGGTTGGCAGTTGAATCGGCACCTTCGCGGTGACGGACAGAACGATGCTTGCCCAGAAGCGAAGCGGGTCATTATCTTTGGCTTCTAAGGATAACCACACGGTCGATTCGGTGCGATGACGGGCCCATTCCGCTGCGAGCGATGTTTTGCCGAAGCCTGCTGATGCTGCGATAATCGTTAATTTGACCCGCTGAATATCGGACAGCTTGTTCATGAGTCGGGAGCGCATAACGTAATGAGTCGTTTGCTTAGGAATCAGCGTTCTCGATGATACGGCTATATGTTGAATATGGTTAGGGGAATGGTGGGTCGGATTTGAATTCATTCTATCAGTCCTTCTAGATACGTATTAAGAATGGATCTATTCAATTCACATCGCCGAGATAACGCAAATCGAATCGATTGTCCTTGATCAGCGTGCCGGCCGACTTCGGGTATAATCTAATTTCTTCCAGATGTTGAATGTCAATCCACTCTACACCTACCTGATTCGAATCGGGAATCGGGATTGCAGCCGTTGTCAAAGGTGGCATTATTCGTCTTTAACGAGCATTTAAAGTAAAACTCGACTTGGTGGATCTCCGAGTCCCATGCTGCAAACTCGTGATTTTTGCCAATATATTCTCGTACATAAATCAAATCGCCAACAACAACTTGTTGACCGATTTCTTCTATACATTCTCGATAGACAGCATCTGACAGCTGCTCGCCTTGCTCCTGCCCGCCGCCAGGGAACAGGTAGAAGAAGCCGTTATCATCTTGATTTTTCGTTAATAAAACTTTACCGTCCTCGATAATTATGGCTTTGGCTGAATTTCTTATCGGTTTCATTCTGCGTTGTGCCTCCTTGTTATTCGTCATCCTATCATTTTACAATAATACCCTTATAGAAGAAATGGGATTGGATAGGTACAGCAGGAGTCGAGAGTGTTTTGTCGAAAAAAAATGTCAGGAACTTCAATGAGGAGCTTAGATAAGTGCACATCTCATGAGGGGGCAAAAAGATGCTTGAATGGTTGCTGCTCGTCGGTTTATCCGCCGTTTCGTTCGCTATTCCTCTATACCTTCGTCAAATGATGGTTTACGTACAGGGCGGCGCGGCACTGCTATTTCTTGTGCTGCTGCTTGCAGGGAAGTTGAGCGAATATGTGCTGGTGTACGGCATATTCTGGGGCTTCGGATCGTTGAGCGGAATTGCAATGCGTGTGGAAGAAGCTGCGAAAGAGGCTGCGGAAGCACATAGAAGGTAATTTCACGTGGAGAGATCGAATGGTGAAAGTAGGGAAGGTTAGGGGGAAGCACTATTCCAATCTGTCCTGTTTAGGAGGCTTACCAAATGTATAACATGAAGATTCATTTATATACTCGAGCCAGAATGGATAGCAAGGAAATTGGAAGTAAATTCTTTCAAATACTTGAACGCAACAAATTCGCTCCTGATCGAGTCGGGCCTTCGGAACCACTTCGATTAAAATATACCAATGAAGTGGCATTATCACTGTGGAAGAGTAATGAGGATGGACTTTTCGGAAATATATCTGGAAAAGGTATGAAGCCTGCTTTTTACTTCGAGGCAATGTGGTGGGTATCACCTTTGAGGGTATTTAATACATTTTCATTTCTATTCCATGATACGATTTTTAGAAGAAATAGATTTGAGATTGATCAGGAGTTTCAAGAATGTATTTCTTTATTTCTAGCGGATTACGGATTTATCTCGCATGAAACGTCATATTTAAGACAACATGTAACAGGGAGACTTGAAGACCGTATGCCAGGTATATTCTGGTGCAACTACTTTGGTCCGCTCTATATCGATTTCTTCGGTGAAGAACGTTTGCGAGTATTTCCATGGATTGATGTGACGAACCAATCTAACGGTATGATAACGTATCTATCCGATGATCCCTTCCAATTAATAGATAATAATGAAAAGGAGGAGAGCGCAAAAAACTATTTAGGCAGGGAGTCGTTTGGTGATTTAGTTAGAAAACAACAATACCCTTTTGAAACACAGAAGTGTAAAGTTCCGAAGATAGGGTACGAACAAGAGTAAAGTATAACAGGAGAGTAGGGATTTTGAATGGCTCTTAGAGCTTCAGAATTCGTAAGTAAGAATACTGAAATAGAATTTAATTCTGCATGGTTATTGTTCTGCGCCAAATATTTCTCACAGACAAATAGTTACATAACCGTAATTAGAGATATAAATAAGGGCTTGCTTAGCGATGGTCTGATGGATGATATTAGCGCATAAGAATCGTCAGACATAGAGTTGAAACTTGTATCGCGATAGATTTACTTTTTTCGAACACTTCATTGTATATCGTGCAATCAAATTAAGCCGATACTGTGTATTGTCAGGTTTCGTTGTATTTCATACAATCCCAAATGATCGATTTGCTGATATCAAGGGGCTATCGACGAATGTGTCAAAATGTCGTTGTATGAATTACAACGAGATGAAGAAATAGAAGACTTCTGCTTGATTTCATTGTACAAAATACAATCAGCACGCCCCAAGCAACAACTCCCGCAGTGATCCAACACTTCGCGGGAGTTGTTGTTGTTTCTGCACGTTAGCTTACATCAGAGCCGAGCATTCGCAGCGCCGCCTCGTCGACGACGACAGGCTCACGCGGGACGCGGCAGAGGTCGAAGCCGCGCACAAGCTCGGCCGCCTCGATCGGCTCGGCGCGGTCATGAAGGCCGCTCCATGCGGCCATCAAGCCTACGACGAGCTCAGGCGCGATGCCGCGCTCGCGGATGGATGCGAGCGAGACGGCGCCGTGCCGCTTCGCGAGGCGCGCACCGTCGGGGCCGAGCAGCAGCGGCACATGTGCGAAGCGGGGCGGCTCCATGCCGAGCGCCTCGTACAGCAGCAGCTGGCGAGGCGTGGAGTCGAGCAGATCCCAGCCGCGCAGCACGTCGGTGATGCCCATGGCGTCATCGTCGACGACGACGGCGAGCTGGTAGCTGATGATGCCGTCGGCCCGTTTCACGACGAAATCGCCGCCTGCGCCGGCCGGGAACGATTGCTCGCCGGCTGCTTCGTCATGGAACGCGATCGGCCGGTCCGGCAACGCGAAGCGGAGCGCAGGCTGCTTCAATGCCTCGCGGCCTGCACGTTCCTCCGCCGTCAAATGGCGGCATGAACCGGGATAAGCAGGCCCTTCGGCCGTCAGGCCGTGCGGCGCGCTTGCAATAGCTTGCAGATCGGCACGGCTGCAATAGCAGGGGTACAGCACCTCCCGCTCTTGGAGCTGAACTAACGCAGCTTCATAGGAAGCTTCTCTTTCGCTTTGCACATATGGGGCATAATCGCCGCCGATATCGGGGCCTTCGTCCCAATCGAGCCCGAGCCAGCGCAAGTCGTCAACCGCTTGCTTGGCGTAATGAGGCTTCGAGCGGGGCTTGTCGATATCTTCGATGCGAAGGACGAATTGTCCGTCCGCGCTGCGGATCTGCAGCCAAGACAGCAGCGCGGTGCGGGCGTTGCCGATATGCATATAACCGGAAGGCGTAGGTGCGAATCTGCCGCGCTTCATAGAATCACCTCGGACGGATCGAACGTAAGCGGAAGGCGCTGTTCGATTCATTTTGGCTAATAGAAGGTAATAGTTACGATGAAAGACAAGCCATATTCTAGCACGGCGGCGGAAAAGGAAGCAACTGCAGCAAGGGCTGACCGCTAATGGCAGTTGAGGATTGACCGATGTTGAAGGCGCCATGATACAATGGATGCATTCGGATAACGTTTTCACATGCTGGAGGGTACAAGTACAGATGCTGTCGATATTCGCCGTTACGAAACGGAACGAGAAATTAATCGATTTGACGATGGACGATATACGGAACAATGGCGACGATTATGCGTGGTATTGGGTCGATTTCGACCAGCCGACGGAGGAAGAGACGGAGCTGCTTCATTCCTGGTTTCATTTTCACCCGTTGGCGATCGAGGATTGTCTTCATCAGCTGCAGCGGCCCAAAATGGACCATTACGGCGACACGCATTTCTTCGTTCTGCATGCGCTTCAGCCGGAGACGCTGTTCGTACATGAATTGAACTTATTTATTAACTCGAAATTTCTTGTTTCTTTCCATATGCATGAATCGCCTGAGATCGGATGCGCGGTCGCCAAGACGTTCGCATCGACCGATCCGAAGAGACTGACGCCGCTTCATGCGGCCTATCACGTGATGGACGAGCTGGTCGACCGGTATTTTCCGGCTGCGTATGCGCTGGACGATCAACTCGCGGAGAAGGAAATAACCGATTCGTCAAGCTTCGGGAATTCGATGCTCAGCGATCTGTTCTCGATCCGGGCGAAGCTTCTCCATATGCGCAAAACGATCATCCCGATGCGGGATTTGCTCTACCGGGTGATCAGCTCGGAAAGGCTGGCAGGCTTGCAAGAGGAACGCGCCTTCTATGCGGACGTTCACGATCATTTGCTGAAGCTGACTGAGGTGATCGAAGCAAGCCGCGAGATGACGGCCGATCTGCGGGACAGTATTATCTCCTACAATTCGAACCGGATGAACGCAATAATGAAGACATTGACCGTTATTACGACGATTTTTATGCCGTTGACGTTTATTGCGGGACTGTATGGCATGAATTTCACCCGGATGCCGGAGTTGGAATGGCGCTACGGGTATTTGACGGTTTTAATCGTGATGGCGATGCTCGGCATTTCGATGTATATGTGGTTTAAGCGGAAGGGCTGGTTCGACTAGCAGTTAACCAAGAGGACGGTGAGACAGACGTTGGATACGGCATCCCATACAGAGGCGGAACACAAAGAGCCGAACCGGCGCGGCCGGGCGGCGGGCATTATCGCGATCGTGATCGTTGCGGTATCGATGTCGCTTGCCGCCAGCGGAATTGCCGTCTGGCTGACGCAGGGCTCGACGAAGCATCAAGCAGTCGGGCATCCGCTCTACGACGGATATACATATGAACGAAAAGAAGCGGGCGGCGTCGTGATGCATGCGCTTGTGACGGAGCCGCAGAAAGTGACGCTCGATGCGGTGCGCGGCAACGTGTCTGCTTCTCCTTATTACGGGGTGAACGGCGGATTTTTTTATAATGGGGACATGCTTAGCATTGCGGTCGTGAACGACCAGCCGGTCGGAGGCAAACCGAACGAGTACGGTTCGGGCTATGCGAATGCGAAGGTGCCTCGAGGCACGCTCGTATGGGACGGCATGAGCCAGAAGCTGAGTGTACAGATCGTCTCGAACGCCGGAGAGTTGAACGTGACCGACCGGAACCATTATTGGGCGCAGGGCGGCATCAGCATGACGTTGTCCGGCGATCAATCGTGGCGCAATCAGATGGAGGAAGAAATGGCGCCGTTCCCGGACGACGACCGACTTCGCAGCGCCGCCGTTTACAACGAGGAAGGCACGCTGTATTTAATCGTTTCGCAGACGAAAACGACGAATGCCGAATTCCGGAGTGCGATTATCGAGGCTTTCGGTCCGATGCAAGACGGTATTTTTCTCGATGGTGACGGCTCTTCGCAGCTGCATGCGTTCGAAGCGGCGCTGCCGGGGGACGGCAGACAGGTGGAGCAAATGATCCGATTGAAGAAGCCGGACGAGAACCGGTAAGATAGATTGACTGCACGGAGCGGAGCGGTGCGGTATGGTGCTGTAACGACACAAAAAGTGTCGTTACAGCGTTGCGCGAGGCCAGAGCGGTGCTTTAACGACACAAAAAGTGTCGTTAGAGCGTTGTGAAGGCCGGAGAGGTGCTGTAACGACACAAAAAGTGTCGTTAGAGCGTTGAGCAAGGCCGGAGTGGTGTTGTAACGACACAAAAAGTGTCGTTAGAGCGTTGCGCGAGGCCAGAGCGGTGCTTTAACGACACAAAAAGTGTAGTTAAAGCGTTGGGGAAGGCCGGAGCGGTGCTGTAACGACACAAAAAGTGTCGTTACAGCGTTGGCGAGGCCAGAGCGGTGCTGTAACGACATAAAAAGTGTCGTTATAGCGTAGGGCAAGGCCGGAGCGGTGCTGTAACGACACAAAAAGTGTCATAAGCGCTGGTGCTGTTGCAGCAGCAGGATGCCGGATGCAGTGACAAGCGTGGCGAGCCAGAATGGAAACAGACGGCGATTTTCAAGATTGCCAGCGAAATAGAGAGGATAGAGTGCAATTGAATCGATTACCGATTGACGACGTGCTGCCGGCAATTCGGCAGACGCTGTCGGCGCGGACGAACGCCGTATTGGTCGCTTCACCGGGCGCAGGCAAGACGACGCGGGTTCCGCTCGCGTTGCTGCAGGAAGAGTGGTTGAATGGACGCAAAATCATTATGCTGGAGCCGCGCAGGCTCGCAGCCCGTTCGGCAGCTGCTCATATGGCATCGCTGCTGGGGGAGAAGCCAGGAGATACGGTTGGTTACCGTGTGCGGCTCGATACGAAGGTTGGACCATCTACGAGGATCGAGGTCGTAACCGAAGGTGTATTGACTCGAATGCTCCAGTCCGACCCTTCGCTCGAAGAGGTAGGAGCTGTTCTGTTTGACGAGTTCCACGAAAGGCATTTGCACGGCGATCTTGGGCTTGCGCTCTGCTTGCAGGCGCAGTCGTTGTTCCGAGACGATTTGCGGCTGCTGGTTATGTCGGCTACCTTGGAAGCGGCGCCTGTTGCCCGTTTGCTTGGCAATGCGCCAGTCGTCGAAAGCGAAGGCCGCGCTTATCCGGTGGAGACCGTATACGCTGACCGGCCGGCGAGGCTCCTGACTGCAGCTTCGGTCCGAGGATCGGAATCGGTCGAGGAGCGGACGGCGCGGGCTGTTTCCTCGGCGCTCGCTAGGCACGACGGAGACTTGCTGGTCTTCCTGCCGGGCATGCGGGAGATGCGCAGAGTGGAAGGGCTGCTGCGGCAACAAAGGGTCGGTGCTGGTGACGGTGTCCGGATCGCGTTGCTGCATGGCAGCATGCCGCTCGAGGAGCAAGGGCAAGCGATTAGCCCGTGTGCCCCTGACGAACGCAAAATCGTGCTTGCCACGTCGATCGCGGAATCGTCGCTCACCGTGGAAGGCGTGCGGGTTGTCATCGACAGCGGGTTGATGAGGGTGCCGAAGTTCTCGCCGAGAACGGGCATGACGAGACTGGAGACGGTTCCCGTCGCCGCGCCGTCTGCCGATCAGCGGCGCGGCCGTGCGGGACGTACGGCTCCGGGCATTTGCTTCCGGCTGTGGACGGAGGAAGAGCAGCGGATGCTCGCGCCGCGGAGTACGCCGGAGCTGCTCGAAGCGGATTTGGCGCCGCTTGCGCTGGAGCTTGCGGCGTGGGGCGTGCGCGAGCCGGGTGAGCTCGCTTGGCTCGACGAGCCGCCTGCCGGCGCGTACGCGAG
>NZ_BILZ01000019.1 GCF_004000825.1 Paenibacillus kobensis NBRC 15729
GGGTTGGGTTGGGTTGGGTTGGGTTGGGTTGGGTTGGATCGGATCCGATCGGCTTCATTGTATTTCGTGCAATGGAATAAGCCTATTTGATCGGATAGGAGGGTCTCGTTGTATTCTGTACAACGGGAAACTGCCACTAGAGGCGGAATCATTACTATTACGGCGATTATTCCGATTTCTCATTGTATGAACTACAACGGAACCGGCAATAGGAGTACATGACGCAGATCTCATTGTACAAACTGCAATGAAGGCCTGCGTTTCACCATTGGGCTTGCGCGCTCGCGCAATGCCATTGAGCAGGCGTTCGGAATCCTCATGATGGCCTTCGCTTTGCACCCTCTATATGCAAAAAAAAGCCGCGGACGACTGTCTCTCGGCAGCGGCCTTTACTTTATCTCCGCGAATGAATGATGCAGGAGCATGAGCTCACCTTTTACTCCGTGATTGCCTGCTTTTTGCGATCCATTGCATCAGCCAAGCTCTGAAGAAGCGGCGATAGCCGAGAAATCATATCCGGATCGGTAATCTCTCCGTTCTCGCCGAATTTGGCGCTAACAACGAAAGGAAGCGTAACGGCTCCTCCCTCCACGATGTCCGCCGTCATCATAGTGAGCGTCAGCACCAGCGATTCATTCGCATGATTGCCGCCCCTCGGATTCGGCGAAGCGGTCACGACAGCGGTCGGCTTGTAGACGAATTCGCCAGACGATACAAGCCAGTCCAGCGCGTTCTTCAGTACGCCCGGCACGCCGTTCGCATACTCAGGCGTACATAACAGAACGCCGTCCGCTGTTTTCACAGTCTGTCGGAAAGCCCGCACCGAATCCGGCGGATCATCGTTGTCCAGATCAGGATTGAAATGCGGCAACTCGCCGATGCCGGCATAGATCTCGCAGCTCACGTTGTCCGGCAGCAAAGCGCCAATCGCGTGCAGCAGCTTTGAATTCGAAGATGCGCCTCGCAGACTTCCCGAAATCGCCAACAAATGTACAGCTTCTTGGTTCATGTCCCGCTCACCCCGTATAAGTTATCGATCTCCCGCAATCCCTTTCAACACCCCGTACTTCTCCCCTGCACCGTTTACCCACTTCTTCCACGCCTTCACGCTGCTGCCGGACGGCGTCTTCTCACTGGGCAGCAGCTGCGCGATCGCGGGTGCAAGGTCGGCTCTCCCCGCCCGGATATCCTCCATAATATACGGCACGGCCAATACGCCAAGCTCGACCGCGTCTTGTACCGCTTCTTCCGATCCGTCGCGGGACTCTGCTTTATCCCGAATAACCGTGTAGCGCGAAGGAATGCTTTGCTCGAACTTCTTCCACTGCTTCACGAATCCGCCAGGCGACTCGAACTTAAACCCGGACACTTCCTTCGCTTGGGACACCTTCGTGACGACACTCGTCAGCACGAAGGAGGTCAGCGACTGATCCTGCTCCATACGCTCGACAATATACGGGAGATAATCAGCGCTTAGCTGGGTCATCCGCTCCAACGCCGGCGTGTTCATATAATCATACGGGTTGGACGACACAGCATGCCCTTCCGATTCCGTCTGCCATTGATCGATCAATACGTTGAGCTCCGCCCTCTTCAGCTCAGCCGTATTTGCCGGGACACTGCTTGTCCCTGCCTTCGAGAAGCTGTCGAACAGCAACAGAATCGCGGCAGCGAGCACCACGAGGGCGCCTGCGGCCATTCGTTTGTTCTGCAGGAATCTGGCGAGTTGCATCTTTATATCCTCCTGACCGCACGGCGCATCTGCACCTCGACTGTAACGATTGTCCTAATTTTTAACCGCCTGAATCATTTCTTAAACTTAACTGAAGTGGAAATCAAGCCCATTATATAAATTAGGCTTCTCCCTTGTACATAGCCGCCGTGAACTACGTCCATCTGCTCCGCAACCGACCAAGGACCGACAAAAGCCGAGAAGGTTCTGCATCATTC
This sequence comes from Paenibacillus kobensis NBRC 15729, assembly GCF_004000825.1. GTDB lineage: Bacteria > Bacillota > Bacilli > Paenibacillales > Paenibacillaceae > Paenibacillus_T > Paenibacillus_T kobensis. The sequence goes on from NZ_BILZ01000019.1 coordinate 1,951, forward strand.
CTTCCCGGCTTTTGACCTATTCCGCGCAGCGGACAGCATCCGCGTTCCTATGAGGCTTGATTAACCGGCTAGTCTACCCGCCAGCATATGACTTTCCCGCCCGTTCATGGTAATCTCTAGTATCATATCCCTCACCATTGATCGCTCGAACCGCGATAACGGACTCCGATCAACCTTACAGGAGGCACGACATGGATCTCGATGAAATGTACCGAACGTACAAACCGCAATTGACCGCTTACGCCTATCGGATCCTCGGAACCGTCACAGATGCGGAAGACGCCGTTCAGGACGTCTTCGTATCGGTCCGCAGGCACGACTCAGCCTTGATTGAGCATCCGAAAGCTTATTTGATGAAAATGGTGACGAACCGCTCCATCAACCTGTTGAAGTCCGCCCGGCGGCAGAAAGAAGTGTATCCCGGCAATTGGCTGCCCGAGCCGGACATTACGCTGGCGGCGGCAGAAGAACCGTCAGAACAGCTGATGCTTCGCGAAAGTTTCGGATACGCGCTGCTCGTTCTTCTTCAAGAGCTGACGCCCGGGGAGAGGGCCGTCTATGTCTTGAAGGAATCGCTTGGCTACGCCTATGACGAAATCGCCTTGATGCTCGATAAAACCGAAGCCGCTTGCCGCAAAATATTCAGCCGGGCGAAATCGAAGCTCGGCGCCTTCGGGAGCGCAGAGAGCAGCCCCGCCGCCAAGCCTGATGCAGCGGAGCCCTACCTGCAAGCATTCGCCGAAGGCGCGCGGACCGGCCAGTTCGAGCCGTTCCTCCGGCTGCTGACGGACGATGCGGTGCTCATCGCCGACGGCGGCGGCAAAGTCCGCACCGCCATCAATCCGATACTCGGACGGGAGCGCATTGCAGCCTTCGTGGCCGGTCTGTTCGCCAAAGGCTCCTACGCCGGCACGTTCCACCCGATCCGCATGAGCGGCCAACCAGGGCTGCTGCTCATTCGGCCTGATAAGATGCAGGCGCTGACCTTCGGCTACGCAGAGGATGGAAGCATTCACAGCATGTACATCGTATCGAATCCAGACAAACTGACGCATATTCATGGAACTTTTCGCTAGACCCGGCACGGTTCGCACAACTTCTTCGCATAATTTTTCATGGACCCTGTCACAAATCCGAGGTCTCGATTGTCTTAATTGCAGATAAACCAAATACGAATCCTTGGAGGGAAACAACATGAAACAAAGAATCAATCCGCAACAAGCCAATCCGGAAGCCTATAACGCGATGCTGAAGTTGGAGGGCTACATCTCGGAGTCCGGCCTTGACCGCACGCTGTATGAGTTGATCAAAATCCGCGCGTCCCAGATCAACGGCTGCGCCTTCTGCTTGAATATGCACACGCAGGAACTGCGCGGTATGGGGGAATCCGAACAGCGCGTTCATCTGATCAGCGTATGGCGCGAGGCGCCGTTCTACACCGAGAAGGAGCGCGCAGCGCTCGAACTGACCGAGGCCGTTACCCGCATCTCGGAAGCCGGCGTTCCTCAATCTCTGTACGAGCGCGTAAGAGAGCACTTCACGGAGCAGGAATTCGTCACGCTCATCATGGCGATCAATACGATCAACGGTTGGAACCGGATCGCCGTCTCGACGGGCATGATCCCTCCGAAAGCTTAAATTTCGGCAGCCTATAAAAAACCGCTCCTCTCGAACCGCACCCCAAGCGTTAGATATTCTAACCTTTGGGGTGCAGTCTATATGGAGCGGTTTTTCCGTTATAGCAGCAGTTTAAGCGCGCAACATTCAACCCGCTAAGAGTTTACCGCAGAGAATGGCGAGGCAGTACAGCGTGAACGCCTTTGACACCGTTGACGACCTGCGTAATGCGCAGATCGACGACCGCGCTGCCGAGCGCTATCGCCTCTACCCGGTTCAGGCCGTACAGCTTGCCCATCAAATTCAGCATCCCGTCCATTGCCTGTACGGTCGCCTCATTCAAATCCTCGTGGAATCCGAACGTAACCCATCCGTTCGCCGTATCGGCGAACGGCAATGTAAGAGGCATATCCTCATGCACGCGGAACGTCAGCCGTGCCGACTCCATCGGACATTCGATCGCCTGGCAGCTTATCTCTCCGTCGCCCTGCGCCGCATGTCCGTCCCCTGCGAAGAAGTATGCTCCGTCCACCGGAATCGGCAAGTACAGCCGGCTCCCTTCGGTCAATTCCTTGCAGTCGATATTGCCTCCGCTAAAGCGGGGAGGCCAAGTGGTATGAATGCCCTTCTCTTCAGGCGGCATGCCCAGGAAGCCAAGGAACGGTTGAAGCCCCACGGCAAACGTACGGTCCTTAATCGTCGTACGGCCGACCCGGGTTACGGCATCGAGCTCCCACCCTAGTATGATTTCCTCGTACTCGGTCAGTCCGAGCATCCGGTTCTGCCAATTCGGGTATTGGCCCGCTGCCGTAAAGCCGTATGGACCCGGAACGAGTTCGTCGATCCGAACCTCCAGCGTCATCCCTTTCTTCGCCTCGGGAATATAGAGCGGACCGCACAACGCGTGTCCAAGATCGATCTCCGGCCTGCGCTCGTATGGCTTGGTCCGTCTGCCTTCCGCGGATGGAGTGCCCCACCCGGCGTCGAACATCGAATAGTGCACCGTATCACCGGATCGAATGGTTATTGCCGGTTCAAACTCGGCGGATACCGTTCCGTACATGGTCGATTGATCCGGTCTATAATAATGGATAGTCATAAATAGCCTCCTTATCGTCGAATCTCCTACTCCTCTTCCACTCCCGCCCGGTGAACTTCTTGCGCATCGACAGGAGCGTCAGCGACAAATTCACCATTCTGCCAGCGGTAAACAACATCCTTATACCCCGACTCCATGTCGTAATATTGGTTCACGAAAGCCGTATCGCTTACTTTCGGGTACCGGATCGATTGTCGGTGATCGGCCGAGTACATATGCGCCAATATATGCATGCCCTTCTCATCCACCGTCAGCATCGCATAATCGCCCCCGTTGCTTCCAGCCCATTGGCCGATGGTGAAATCCGGCTTGCCGTCCGCATTATAATCGTCGAATAACAGCTTGAACGGTTTCCCTTGCCGAAACGTTAATTCCGTTCCTGCGAACGCATCCTTCAGCGGCATTCTCGGCAGCGTCTTGCCATCCGGCAAGACTGCCTCCAGCTCGAATGTCCCGTACAGGTACGTGCCTTGGAATGGACCCGGCTCGTCATCCGTCACTTGCCTGCCCGACTCGAGCCATAACCGGACCGTCGTCATCACGCCGCTATCGCCGATCTCGGTCGTACCTTCCCCAATGAGCACCGGGGAAAGGATGAGTACGGAACCCGCTGACTCCTGTTGCTCTTGCGTAGGCGTTGGCTGCGTTGACTCCGGCACTTCCATACCGGCTGGTTCCTCAGCCGAGTGGATTACCGCCATATTCGGCTTCAACTCGCCGCTGCCGCTTGTCTGCTCCCGGCTTCCGTTCTGGCAGGCGCTCATAAGCAGCACTGCTAGTAGAGACAGCAGCATGGGCGTCCCTCTCATCTTGCGCATTGCCCCGTTCCTCTCCCGTCCGTCCATATCTCTGATCAACTTACAAACGTTGCAATATGGAAATTGTTGCATTCCGCTTCCGATTCGTCCATCCTTTTTTTCTTAAACGGTTAGTCCGCCGAAACAGGATGTCAACCTCATCCATAGCGGACTTGGCCGCCCTTGCTATATAGTAACAATAACAATAGCCATTCCAGGAGAACGACCATATAAGAAAGGACTTTTATCCGTTATGTCTGCACAATTATCCATACCCGCTTCACCCTCCGCATCCCAGCTGCAGCTTTCCCGCGGTCTGCTGCTGCTTATGGCGTTCGCCGCCGGAATGACGGTCGCCAATCTGTATTACAACCAGCCGCTGCTGGCCGATATCGGCCGGTCGTTCGGCGTTCAGCCGGACGAAGTCGGTCTCATCTCGACATGCACGCAGATCGGTTATGCGCTCGGTATGTTTCTCTTCGTACCGCTAGGAGACATAAAGGAACGCAGAGGACTCCTGACGGTGCTGCTCTCGCTCGTCTGCCTCTCGCTCATTGGCGTAGCATCTGCGCAGAATCTGATTTGGATTTATGCCGCAAGCTTTGCGGTCGGACTGACGACGGTCGTGCCGCAAATCCTAATCCCGCTCGCCGCGACGCTCGCAGCACCGGGCGAACAAGGCAAAGCCGTCGGCACCGTCACAAGCGGCCTGCTGCTCGGCATCCTGCTCACGCGCACCGTATCCGGCCTCATCGGCGGAACATGGGGCTGGCGCCTCATGTACGGCGTCGCGGCCGCGGCCATGCTCGCATTGCTCGTACTGCTGCGCATGAAGCTGCCGCACAGCCGCCAGTCATCCGGTCTGCGCTATGGCCAACTGCTTCGGTCCATGGGCAGTCTGGTCGCGAAGTACGCTACCCTTCGGGAATCGGCGCTGATCGGCGGCGCGAACTTTGCCGCGTTCAGCATTTTCTGGACCGCGTTATCGTTCTACGTCGAAGGAGAGCCGTACCATTACAGCAGCCAAATCGCCGGTCTATTCGGCCTTATCGGGGCAGCCGGAGCGCTCGGAGCGCCAATCGTCGGCCGGCTCGCGGACCGGATCAGCACCAAATGGATGATCGGCGCGCTGATCGTGCTGAACCTGCTCGCCTACGTGCTGTTCGGCACGCTCGGCGGATCGCTGTGGGCTCTCATCGCAGGCGTCATCTTGCTGGATCTCGGCGTGCAAGGAACGCAGGTCGCGAATCAGACGCGCATCTATGCGCTGGAGCCGCAGGCAAGGAGCCGGCTGAACACCGTGCAGATGGTAACGACGTTCGCTGGCGGAGCAATCGGCTCCACCATTGGCAGCTATGCTTGGCATGAGTGGGGCTGGAGCGGAGTTTGTATGGCCGGGGGCGGCGCAGTGCTGCTCGGCTTCGCCGTCTGGCTGGCGCACCGCATTCGGAAGGAAGCGGCATAGAAGGAAGGCAAGTCCGAACCCGCCTTCCTTTCTGGCCGCTAACAAAAATGACGAACGGCATCGCCGTTCGTCATTTTTTTATATAGCACCATCCGTATCAAATACTTTCGTCCGCAGCAGGACCATCGCCCTCCTCATCTGCTCCAGCTCTTCCCCGTCAGCGGACCCGATCCGCCCTAGAAATTCCCGCTCCATATGAGCGAACGCCGCATCCATGAACTGCTGTCCTTTCGAGGAAAGCCGGATGTACTGCTTGCGCTTGTCATCCTCCGCCTCCGCCTTCTCGCACATGCCTTTGTCCGTCAATTTCTTCAGCTCGCGGCTCGTGTTAGGCATCGAAATATGTTTGCAGTCACTAATTTCGCTCAGCGTCACCGGCTGCGATACGGCAATATATTCAAGAATCCCATACTGGACAGGCGTAACGTCGCCGAGCGGCAATTCTTTCGTCATCACGTACATCGTCTGATGAACGGAAGTGATGAACGATACCATCTCGTAAAACAGCGCCTTCTTCTGGTCCATCAATCTCACCCTCTCATCCGTTAAGATAACAAAATACATATCAATTAACAATTATCATTTGACAACTATTTTGTCTGTGTGATAGTATTTTGTTGTCAAATGATAAGTAAAAGAGGTGAGCTTGACCGATGAAAATGCTCGTTATTTTTACCCATCCGAATCACACAAGCTTAAGCTATGCCTTTCTGCAGCAAGTCATCCAGGGCAGCAGCGAGAATGAACGAATAGAAGAAGTACAGGTGCTGGACCTTTATGCCGAATCGTTCAACCCGGTGCTGGTGTTCAATGAAGATAAACGCCGCCGGGATATGCATAAGGACCCTGAGCTGGAGCAATACCGGAAACAGCTCTTATGGGCTGACAAAATCGTACTCGTCTACCCTATCTGGTGGGGACGCCCGCCCGCGATGCTGCTCGGATACATCGACCAGTTGTTCGCCTCCAACTTCGCATACCGGGATAAGAAGGGCTTGCTGCCCGAAGGGCTTCTGAAAGGAAAGTCGGTCGTCTGCATTTCCACCATGAAAGGTCCTGCGCTCTATCCGCTGTTATGGCTGAACAATGCGCACAAGGTGCTCATGCGTAAGGCGCTCTTCCGTTACGTCGGCATTAAGAGCGTTAAGTTCTTCGAATTCGGCGGTATGGAGAAACCGAACGGACAGCAGAAGAACAAGCTGGACAAAGTATACCGCTACTTCAGAGCGGTTACCTCATAGTATCTCGTTGAAAGCCGATGCCCTGTTCGCTGGAGGGCATCGGCTTTTTGCGAGTTGCCACTCGAACCGTAATAGGCTACCCTATATTTTGACATGAATAAGGAGGCGCCTTATGTACCGCATAATGATCATCGAGGACGATGATAAAATCGCTTCGATTCTGCAGCAATATATCGAACGCTACGGTTACGAGGTCGTTCGTGCAACAAGGTTCCGCGAGCTGAAGCAGGAGTTCGCCGACACGAAGCCGGACCTTGTGCTGCTGGATATTAACCTGCCGCACTTCGACGGGTTCTACTGGTGCCGCCAGATTCGGACCGTGTCCAATGTGCCGATTATTTTCCTGTCTGCGCGGGTTGGCGATATGGATCAAGTCATGGCAATCGAGAACGGCGGCGACGACTATATGACGAAGCCGTTTCATCTCGATGTTGTGATGGCCAAAATCAAAAGCGCACTCCGTCGCGCCTACGGCGAGTATGCCGCTCCAACTTCAAGCACGGACGAGCTCATGGCGAACGGCCTGACGCTTGACCGCGCACGAAACATTGTCGAGTGGAACGGCATCCAAGCCGATCTGTCCCGCAACGAATGCCTGCTGCTCGGCTCTCTGCTCGCGAAGGCCGGGCGAATCGTAAGCCGGGACGATCTGCTCGAAGCGCTATGGGACAATGTTCACTTCGTCGACGACAACACGCTCAACGTCAATGTGACGCGCGTACGCAAGAAGCTAGAAGAGCTTGGCCTGCCGAAAGCGATCGAGACGGTCCGCGGACAAGGCTACCGGCTCAACCTTCCGCTGGCCGATGCGGATCGTTGAGCGGACCGCTGACATCAACATGCAAGGAGTGAACCCTGATGCCTCGTTACCAACCTCAGCGGCATTCGCCATCAAACCATCATCCTGACGAGTCATCCGTGCAACGAATCTTTACGATTCAATCGTTCCTGCTCGACAGACTGCCCTATATCGCCGCTTTCTATCTGGCGCTCATCTTCGTCATTCTTGTCTTCTCGTTGGAGCGCAGCCGCGACGGTTACGTGCCGGGCATCAGTAATATCGTGTACATGTTCGTGCTCGCTTCCGTCGTCGCCCTCGGCTGGCTTATCTGGGACTACGCACGCCAACGCCCCTATTACCGGCAAGTCGCCGACATGCTTGCAGAAGACAAGCCGTCCGCCGTCTCTATCGTGCGGGTACAAGATGGCGTCACCCGCGAGCAGCAAGCGGTGCAGAAGCTTCTCGCGCATCAGCACAAAGCGTTCGCAGACGAGATCGCGGATTACAGGCGCCAGCGGGAACAGCATCTGCATTTCACGAACCAGTGGGTTCATCATATGAAGACGCCGGTGTCGGTCATCGACCTGCTTCTGCAGCAAGCAGCCGAACAGCCAGCGGCCGGAGACGATCCCATGCTGCGAAGCAGCATCCAGGAAGAACTCGAGCGCATATCCCGGGGGCTTGAGATGATGCTGCATACGGCGCGAATGGACCAGTTCCGCATGGACGTTCGGATCGACCGCGTTCCGCTGCTGCCGCTTATCCGGCAGACGATTAACGGCCACAAGAAAGCATGCATTCGAGCGTCGATCTTCCCTCGCGTTGAAGGCGCGGAAGCAGTGGTCGAAACCGATGGGAAGTGGCTGGCTTTTATCCTAAATCAATTGATCACGAACGCGGTCAAATATTCGAAGGACAAGCCTGGCAGCAAGACGCTCCAGTTCACTGTAGAACCGCTGTCCGGCGGCGGCTTCGTCTTGTCGGTGACAGATCAAGGCATCGGCATTGCCGAGCATGACCTGCCGCGCGTGTTCGACCCGTTCTTCACGGGAGAGAACGGCCGGCTCATTGAAGAGTCGACCGGCATGGGACTGTACCTTGCACGAGAAGTATGCGGCCGTCTCGGCCATGACATAGCGGTCGAATCGGAGCTTGGCAGCGGCACGACGGTCATCATTTATTTCCACGACAGCGGAGCCATTCATCACGGGCTTATCCCTTAATCGCCTCCAACTGTAAGCTGCCGTACAAAGGTGACAAAGTTGTAAGCTTCACACTCTGCTTTGAAAGGTAAATCAATGGGGGCCGCCCTCCCCCCTCGTTTATACTGTGAACATAGTTGCTGTAACGGCAAGCCATAATAGAAACAAAGCGGAGGGATTCACGAATGAGCGTACTGAAAGCCCAAGGGCTGACCAAAGTATATGGATCCAAAGGAAAAATGCTGTACCGGGCATTAAGCGATATCGATCTCGATATCCAGAAGGGCGAGTTCGTCGGTGTCATGGGCCCTTCGGGAAGCGGCAAAACAACGCTGCTCAACATTCTCGCCACGATCGACAAAGCGACGTCCGGCAAAGTCGAGATCGGCGGCGTCAATCCGGCTGTGCTGGACGACAAGAAGCTGGCGCTGTTCCGCCGCCGGGAGCTCGGTTTTATTTTTCAAGATTTCAACCTGCTCGACACGCTGTCGATTAAAGAAAATATCATTCTGCCTCTAGTACTCGATAATACGAACATCAAGGAAATCGAGAAACGGCTTCAACAAAGCGCCGAGCTGCTCGGCATCAGCGCGATTCTCGACAAGCGGACGTACGAGGTGTCCGGCGGCCAGAAGCAGCGGGCAGCCATCGCGCGTGCGATGATCCACCAGCCGGCCATTCTGCTGGCGGACGAACTGACCGGCAACCTCGATTCGAAATCGGCGAAGGACGTCATGGACTCGCTGAAGGATTTGAACGAGCAGATGGGCGCGACGATTATGATGGTGACGCACGACCCTTTTGCCGCGAGCTATTGCAAACGAATTGTGTTCATTAAAGACGGATCGTTCTTCTCGGAAATCCGGCGCGGCACGAACCGGCAGGCATTCTTCCAGCAAATTCTCGATTCGCTGAGCGTGTTGGGAGGGAATTTCGATGAACTTTCGGCAGTTCGCAATTAAGAATGTCCGGGGCAACTGGCATCAATACGTCGCCTATTTCTTAAGCAGCGTATTCTCGGTTATGATTTTCTTCATCTACGCGGCCTTCATCTTCCATCCCGACGTCGTACACGGCCACATTCATGCAGCCAAAGGCGTAAGGACCGGCATGTTGTTCTGCGAATATATTATCGCTATTTTCTCGTTCTTCTTCATTCTCTACTCGATGTCGGCGTTTCTGAAATCGCGGAAGAAGGAATTCGGCCTGCTGTCGTTATTCGGCATGACGAGGGGGCAGATGCGCCGGATGGTCCTGTACGAAAATATTGCGACATCGCTGCTCGCGATCGGAACCGGCATCGCCTTCGGCACCTTGTTCCTCAAGCTGTTCTTCATGGCGCTGTCCACCATTCTCGAGATGGAGCACCCGATCCGGTTCTTCATCGCAGGCAAGGCGCTGCTGCTGACAGCAGCCGGATTCTTTGTTCTATTCCTATTCATTACACTCATCACTCTGTTCCAGGTGGGAAGAAGCCAGATCATTGATCTATTGAAAGCTTCCAAGAAGCCGAAATCGCCTCCTCTGGCATCCAAGTGGCTCGTGCTGCTGTCGGTGTGCTGCCTGGGAGCAGGCTACTATCTGGCGTATACGATGAATATGAGTAATGCCATCGTCTACATGCTGCCTGTCGTCGCCTTGGTTGTCGCCGGTACGTTCTTCTTGTTCACGCAGGCCAGCGTGATCATATTCCGCTGGCTGCAGCGGAGAAAATCGGTCTACTACAAACAGACGAATCTCATGACCATCTCTCAGCTCGTGTTCAAAATGAAGGACAACGCTCGTATTCTATTCACCGTATCGGTCATGAGCGCTGTCATCCTGACCGCCTCCGGGACGTTCTACGTCTTCTTCCTCGGCTCGAAGGAACAGTTGATGGACTCGGTACCGCAGACGATAAGCTTCTATGAGAAAGGGCTGAATACGCATGATGTTCTCGACCCGGAGAAGGTGCGCACAATCCTCAAGGAGGACCGCGTCGGGATCAGTTACGAAGTGCAGCTCGTCGGCGCATCGGCGCAACTGCCGGCCATCGGACGAAGCTTAGAGACTTCTACCGCGTTGATCATATCGGAAGAGTCCTATAACGAATACGGACATAAAATGCACCGCGATCGTCCCCTTCTGAGCGTCGATCCGGGACATGCGGTATATGTCATTCCGTATACCGGAGTGAGCGGTTCGCTCGTCGAGACCGGCAAGCCGCTTCCAGTGAAGATCAATGACGGGGCGACTGAATTGCCGTTAACGGTAGACCGCCAAGTAAGCGGAGGATCGATCGCTTACCCGAGAGGCGCGGCGACCGAGCTGCTCGTCGTCGACGCGGCGCAATACACCCAGCTGTTGCAGGGCGTGCCTGACGACAAGAAAACCGTTGTCTACGGCTTCGAGCTGAAGAACTGGACGTCCCAAGGCGACACGGCGGCGAAGATTGAAGCGCTCGTTCCAGAGGACATGAAGGGCCAGTTCGATAACCGCGTTGCGCGATACGAGGAAACGAAGCAATCGATGGCGCTCACCTTATTCATCGGTTTGTTTATCAGCGTCCTGTTCTTCATCGCCTCTGGCAGCATGATCTACTTCAAGCTGTTCACCGAGCTGGAAGAAGACCGCGACCAATTCCGGGCGCTCAACCGAATCGGGATGACGGCAGCCGAAATCCGCCGCACGGTGACGACGCAAATCGCGATTATATTCTTCGTCCCTTGCCTCGTCGGCATCGTGCATACGATGTTCGCCATGAAGTCGCTTGGCAATCTGCTCGTCGTGAGCGCCATGCAATACTCGCTTGTCGTCGTCGGCATCTATATCGTCATGCAAAGCCTCTACTTCTTTGCCGCCCGTCGCTCGTATTTGAACAAGATTGCCAAGAGCTTTACGAGCTAGCGTCCGCAGACCACGCCTTAACGAGACAGCCCCTTCGGTTCGCAACCGAAGGGGCTGTCTTCTTTATAATAGAATCATCATGATTCCCAATTCTCCAGCACAACCTTGCCGAGTGTCCGGCCGGTCTCTATTATCGCATGTGCTCTCCGCAAATTAGCTGCGTTGATCGGCGACAGCTTCTCGGTCAGCGTCGTCCGGATGGTGCCGCTGTCGACGAGTTCTGCCAGCTCGTTCAGCAGCTTATGCTGCTCGATCATGTCGTCGGTCTGATGCGTCGACCGTGTGTACATGAGCTCCCATGCGATCGTAACGCTCTTATTCATGAACAATGACAAATGAAGAGGTTCCTTGATATTCGTAATCAAGCCTACTTTGCCCTGCGGCTTGATCGCCTCGCTCATGTTCGCCCAATGCTGTTCCGCGCTGTTCAAGCATAAAATATAATCGACATGCGGCAGACCAATCGCCGCGAGCTGCGGCTGGAATGCTTCGGCATGGCTAATCGTATGGCGGGCACCTAACTGGCGGACCCATTCCTGCGATTCCGGGCGGGTCGCCGTACCGACGACGGTCAATCCAACATGGTCAGCCAGTTGGACCGCGATTGAGCCTACGCCGCCTGCCGCTCCGATAATTAGAATCGATCTTCCGGCATTAGCAGCAGCATCCCGAGATACGCCCAACCGGTCGAACAGCGCTTCCCAAGCGGTGATCGCCGTGAGCGGCAGCGCCGCCGCTTGCGCGTAATCGAGCGAGGCAGGTTTCTTGCCCACGATGCGTTCATCGACAAGGTGGAACTCGCTGTTGCCGCCCGGCCGGATGATGCTGCCTGCATAGTACACTTCGTCACCCGGCTGAAACAACGTGCAATCCGAACCTGTCTGCTCGACTACTCCCGCCACGTCCCAACCGAGAACACGCGGCGCGCTCTCTTCGTGCTCCTTCGGCGACCGTACCTTCGTATCGACCGGATTGACCGATATCGCCTTCACGCGAACGAGCAGATCGCGGCCTTCCGCTGCCGGTTTCTCGATCGTGACGTCCAACAAGCTGTCGGGATTGTCTATGCTCAAATATTTATATAAGCCTACCGCCTTCATCGTCTCTGCAACTGTCATCGTTCTCCAACTCCTTTGATATGAGGATCTAAAATTACTGCCATTGTCAGTTTAACCCCTGTGCAATAAAATGGTAAGTACGCACAATAATGTAATGTAGTATCAATAAGAATACCGTCTCTGTAGAGGAGAGGAGTTGAATACCGCCTCATGCGATACCGTAAAAATAACTTCGACGATTCCGCCCGCGGCGAAGCCTGCCCCGTCGGTCATACGCTCGACGTCATCGGCGGTAAGTGGAAGGGCCAACTGATCTATCATCTTACCGAAGGTCCTAAGAGGTTTAATGAGCTTAGACGAATCTGCCCCGCAATCACACAGCGTATGCTTACCCTTCAGTTGCGGGAGCTGGAGGAAGACGGCGTCGTTCACCGCGAGGTGTATCAGCAGGTGCCCCCGAAGGTCGAATATTCGTTGACCGAGTTCGGAAGAACACTCGTCCCGATTATTCAGTTGATGAAAGAGTGGGGAATAAGTTATAAGAACAAGCCGCACCAGTCCGAGGTTTCGGCTCCTGATGAAGCGTGCCGCTCCGGCAAAGCCTGACTCGCTTAACGCGTGCAACCCATGTGAGCTGTAGTCCCAAGAAACAGAAAGGGCTGTCCCTTAAGTCATCACATGACTTAGGGGACAGCCCTATTCGAGTTAAAGTCCTTCACTGCTGCTGAAGCAGCAGAAGGATAATGGAGAACAAGCTGAAGCAGCTGCTGACCAAATACAGAAAGAGTACAACCTGCTTCGGGTTCAGACCCGTGCGCAGCAACCGGTAGTGCGCCTGGCTCGCATCTGCCTGATAGATCGGCTTGCCTTGAATGAGGCGCCTTGCCACGACGAACAGATTGTCGAAGATCGGAACGCCGAGCGCCAGAATCGGAATAAAAATCGACAGCACCGTCGCCTGCTTGAACGCGCCATCAAGCGCGATAACGGCCAGAATGAAGCCAAGGAATGTCGCTCCGGCATCACCCATGAACACTTTGGCCGGCGGCTTATTATACCGCAAGTATGCCACCGTCACGCCGACGAGAATAATCGCCATCATGGCCGACTCGCTCTGGCCCATCGCCAGCGCCACGACGAACAGCGTCCCGGCCGATATCGCGGACAAGCCGCCCGCTAAGCCGTCCATGCCGTCGGAGAAATTAATGACCGTCGTTACGCCGAATATCCACAGCACCGTCAGCGGAAATTGCAGCCATTCCGGGAAATTCATGAATTGGCCGGTCAGCGGATTGTCAAACCCGTGAAACCGGATGCCGGAGGCGTACACCAGCACGGCAGCCGACATTTGGATAATAAACTTCGGCAGCGAAGGAAAGTCCTTTCCTTTCGTTTTGTACCAATCGTCGACCGTCCCGATCGTTAACAACAGCAGCGAACCCGCGATAATCGCGCCGGTCTGCAAGGTGAATCCATGCACATAAATGAAATAAGTCGCTATGAATCCGATGAAAATCGCGTAGCTGGCTGTAAGCGGAATCGGCTGCCGATGAATCTTGCGCTCGACATCAGCGCGGGGCTTGTCCACAAAATCAAGACGGAACGCAAGCTTCCCGAGCGGCGGGATTAAGACGTACACGATCAAGAAGGATATTGCGAATGCTATGGCGTACGAAATGGCCATCCTCTCCTATCTGCACATTTTATCGGTAAATGTAATAATGGCTCTGTTCCTATATGCAGACGCCGGAATCTAGCGAAAGGTTTCGAACTCTCCCAAAATTCCACATGACAAATGTTTTAATTGATTCGTATAATTTTGTTTAATATTTCCTTTCTTTCAAATGAAACTTTCCAATCTTTTTTTAATCTTGTTTCTTCTTTCTTGTTCAAAATGTTTCGGCGATTGGCATCAGTGTTCCTGTAGGGCGAGATCGATGTAAGGCGCGGGAGGCGGACATGGGAATTCACGAATTAGATGGCGATGCAATGCAGACCGGGCGGCGGGAATCCGTTGACGAACAGCACGGCCGAATGCTCGCCGAGCGGGCGCGGCAGGGCGATACGGAAGCGTTCGGCGAGCTGATCGAGCAGCACCGGCATCGTGTCAAAGGCTGGGCGCAGCAGATAACCGGAGATCCTCATATGGCTGACGACATTGTGCAGGATGCGCTCATTCGCGCTTTTCTGCATATCGGTACGCTGCAGGATTCAAGCCGTTTTCTGTCGTGGCTGCACCGGATTGTACAGAACCAGGCCAATATGCGTATGCGGCGCGGGGGCCCATATAGGAAGGAAAGGCCGTTCGCCGCATTCCGGCCTGCGGAGTCGGATAGCAGCCATGTCGAATGGAGCGACTTGGACAGCGTTTTGTTCCATCTGACCCGGTCGGCCTCGAAGGCGGCAAGCGGCGATGACGATCCGGCAGAGCATCTCATGCGCAAGGAGATGTACGAGACGATTCATGCGCTGCTGCACTGCCTGTCGAAGAAGGAACGCGGCATATTCGAGGCTTATTTCTTCCGGCAGCTTAGTCCTGATGAGATCGCATCCATGTATCAGATGACGACAGGCTCCATCTACACGTATATCCACCGGTCCCGCCAGAAACTGCGCAATGAGCAGGTTCGCGCCTCCCTTGGTCTGCTGCCCGAGAAGGGAGGAATCGCTATGGTCAAGAGGAAGCAGCTTGAGTTGCCCGGCTGGCCGCTTCACGCTTCGGCGTCTATAAGCTTAATCGACCGGATCGGCCATATGCTGGCCGCAATAGGCGACCCGCGTGAAACAGCTGAGTTGATGGGGCTGTCCGGCTTCGCGTTCCGTATGCAAATATCGGACAAAACGACGTTCGCGGACGGCGTCTACATGTTCGATTGGCGAACTTCCGTGCAGCAATTGCTTCAGCAGCTCGGCTATGATTCGACTATGCTGTGCGGCCAATTGTCGGACACCCCCGTCCCGCTGCTTGGCGCCGTCGAACGGTTCCCGGTCGTTCTGCCGATCGAAGAAGCCGTCATTCCATTCATCCGCAAGTATATTGATCTCGGCAAGCCGGTGCTTTATTTCGATACGAGCGCCTCGCGGCCTTACGTTCACGAATGGTCGCTCATTTACGGCTATGACGATGAAGAGAAGGCCGTTCACTTAACCGATGTACTGAAGCCCAGCGGCAAGATTCTGACGTACGAAGACATCGCGAACAATCCGGTCCGGTTTCTCGTTGCCATCGACGGCAAGGGGCCCTCTTCCGCTTCGGCCGCCCCGCGCTTAACGGGCACGGTTCATATGCGCAAGCGCCGGAGCGATGAAGCGGTTCAAGCCATTCGATTCGCAATCGCGTATTCGAAGAACCGATGGGGTTATCGTCCGATGACGACGTATCTATCGTATACGACCGGCCTGGCAGCATACGACCGATGGATGGAGCATCTGCGAGGCGGCCCGGATAAACCGCCGAACCGATACGGCTTGGGCCAGCTTGCTGCGGTCTATGCCAACACGAGGGGGCATGCAGCCCAATACTTGCGCACGGTGCCGTTCGAGGGTGAGGCGATGCGTCTCACTCTGCTGGCCTCGGAGGCTTATGAGCAAGCAGCCGAAGCGCTCGCCGAATTAAGCGCCGCCGTACCGTTCGTCCGAGCCGCTGCGGTATTGTCAGCAGAGCAGTGCGAAGCGTATGCGCAGATACTGGAGCAGGCGCAGACGTTCGAAGCGGCAGCGATCGAATATTTGGAGAAAGCCATTCACCACTTTGAGAAGGAGCAATAATCCTATGAGCGCAATAACAGAGATTCGATTTTTGACCGAGTTTCAACAATTGCATAATGTCAGCAGCGCAATCGCGTCGTTCGAGCGCGATCATCCCCATGTGCGAATCATTGTAGAGCAGGCAGCTGACCACTACGAATCTCTGCGGGCGTTCAACTCGGATGAAGCGCCGGACATTATCGAATCGGGCGGCTGGTCGCTGTTCAACCGTCCCGGCATGTTCGTTGATCTGCTGCCTTATGTAAAAGAAGTGCCCGGTCTGCAAGAAGATTTGATTCCGGGCATTATGCGCGTAGCCTGCAAGGACGGCAACCTTCCGGGTCTGCCGGTGGACGTCTCGGTGCCGCTGATGATATACGATAAGGAGAAGTTCGACCAGGCCGGTCTTCCCTATCCGACAGAGGATTGGACTTGGGACGATATGATGGCACTCGCCGAGAAGCTGACGATACGCAACGAACAAGGCGTTGCCCGCCAGTTCGGTTACGGCAATGGCGTCGATATCGAGTTTTTCGAGCCGTTCATTATGCGTAATGGAGGCCGGCTCATCTCGCTCGACGGTACAGCAAGAGGCCATGTGGATCAGCAAGCGGCTATCGAGGCTTTCAAGAAATTGATTGACGCTTACCGTGTTCATCAAGTGATCCGCAAACCGGATGAGCCATCCGAGGCCGGCGATCTGCACGAGGGCTTTGCGATCATTTTCGGCTTTACCTGGTTTATAGGCGGCTGTATTGAGCACGGACTAAGCGGCCGATTCGGGGTCGTCGGATTGCCGAACATGCCGGGCGGCCAGCAGGGGAACATGATTTATATGGGCGCCGCGGGCGTTACATCCAAATCGCCTAATCCGCATTTGGCATGGGAGTTTCTGCACCATTACGTCCTGCAGCGCCCGGACTCGTTCCGCTCCCGCTCCACTCGCACACTGCCGATAACACGTTCTCTCGCCGAGCAGAGTGGCATGACGGAGCATCCGCTATGGTCGCGGTACATTCAAGAGCTCGATCATGTGCAGATCAGCGGCTTCTACATCAATGAGAAGTGGAACGCTTCCCGTCAGCTCATCAATGAAGACATCAACCGGATGATCTTAGAGGGCGCCGATGTCGCACAGACCATAAAATCGTGGACGCGGTTCGCATGACACCTGTTCCCGTAAGCTACACCTTCATAACCTAACTGGGACCTTAGATCCGCCAAAATCGTTCAGTACCGCAACAAAGGCTAGCCCACTGTCATTTTTTGACGGTGAAGGCTAGCCTTTGTTATTGGTTTCGACCCATTTTGATATGAAACACCATTTTTTTGAACATTTATTGAATTTTTATGTAGGATTAAAAAGGAATTTCAGTATATTTGGAGAATATTTCCGATGCACACAGCATTTCACCTGAATTAAATACTACTGGGAGGATTAACATTCATGTATCAAGCAACTTACTCCGAATTACGCAGAAGTGCAAGGCTAAGCCTTAATGGCAATTGGGGCAAAGCAATTGGCGGTACGCTGCTGCTCTTTGCTGTTATTCTGGCCGTCTACTTCATTCCGTTTATTGGCCTCATCGTCGCTATCGCATCGCCGCTAATCACGGGTGCGATCGTGCTCGGCCTCTCCAGCTTCTATATGGGCATCGCACGTGGAGAAATTATATATGTGTCCGAAGTGTTTAGCGGGTTCGGCGATTTCTGGAGAGCAATGCGCTTGTATCTGTTGGTGCTGATGTTCACCCTTCTATGGACGCTGCTGTTTTACATTCCGGGGATCATTGCCGGTTATCGCTATTCTATGTCTTTCATGATCCTGCGCGACAACCCCGAGATCGGCGCTATGGAAGCGATTCGCCGCAGCAAGCAGCTCATGGCCGGAAACAAGTTCCGTTTGTTCGTGCTTCAGCTCACCTTCCTCGGCTGGAGGATTCTTGGCATGCTGACATTGGGCATCGGTTATATCTGGCTGATCCCTTATGAGGCTATCACTACAGTACATTTCTACGATGATCTGCTCGGCAAAGGAAGGAATCAAACTCCTCCTCCGCTGGAGCCATTCAACTATGATTTAACAAAGCCTTCTATGTAACAAGCAAACGCCTTTCCTTGCCGGTGCGAACCTTGCAGGAAGGGCGTTTTATTATGCGTCGCCCGCACGGGCCTGACGCTTCTGATTCTGCTATAATACTTTTATCATAACGGTTCACAAGGAGATTCTATTCTTATGACGGCAGATCCGAAATTTGCGGAGGTCTTTCATTCTGACAACCGGTCCCGCCTGCGAGCCGATTGCGAGAGCTGCTTCGGCTTATGTTGTGCCGCACTCCCCTTTGCCTCCTCGTCCGATTTCGCCATGAACAAGAACGCCGGACAGCCCTGCCCTAATCTGCAAGCCGATTTTCGCTGCGGCATTCACCGTTCGCTTCGGCAGCAAGGTTTCCGCGGCTGTACAGTGTATGACTGCTTCGGTGCAGGACAACATCTATCCCGTCATACGTTCGGCGGCCGCGACTGGCGGCAAGCGCCTGAGACGGCACAAGCCATGTTCGGTGTTTTCCCGGTCATGCAGCAGCTTCACGAGCTGCTCTGGTATCTAACGGAAGCACTGAACGTTCCGGAAGCGCGGCTCATCCATGAACAGCTGCAAGAGGCGCTTGAGGAGACGATGCAGCTTACACAGCTTACCCCGGAAGCGCTGATGGAACTAGAGATGCCAGCATACCGGGCAAAAGTCAACGTGCTGCTGCTCCAGACGAGCGAAATGATGCGCAGCGAAGGTATGAAGTCATTGAATGGCAAGGTCAAGCATCCCAAATCAGTCGGACGCGGCGCCGATCTGATCGGTGCGAAATTACGGGGCGCTGATCTGCGTTATGCGAACTTGCGCGGAGCATACTTAATCGCAGCTAATCTGTCAGGCGCCGATTTAAGAGGTGCGGATCTGATCGGTGCCGACCTGCGCGACACTGATCTGAGCGGAGCGGATCTAACCGGCAGCCTGTTTCTGACCCAATTTCAGATTAATGCTGCCAAAGGCGATGCGCATACGAAGATTCCCCCTTTGCTCGTCCGTCCGGCCCATTGGCCTGGCCCAGGCAACTGATACGAAAGGGTTTCACGTCATGTTGCATGCCTGCCCGCATAGACCGCCGAACTGCTCTATCGCATGCTGAAATCGCTGGAACTTATCTAACCCCGACGCAAAGAGCCATCCGTGAGAGCGGATGGCTCTTTGTTCTGCTAATATAGCGCGGCTTAAAAGCTTCAAGTATGGTTATAGACCGGAGGCGCCCCGCAGGGTACCATCCGGCTTATGTACATGCAAATCGTTAGAATAAAAATGAATCCGGCGGATTAATTTTGATCAGATCCCACGGGGTCACGACGCCGATCGGCTTGTCTGCCGCATCCCCGTTCTCCGTAACTATTACTGCTTCAATTTTGCTCCCTCTTGCCAAATGCTCCTCGAACAAATCCTCGATCTCGAACACGTTCATCTGCCGGCTCACGAACAAGTAGTTTCGCCCCGTCTCAAATTCGATAATATGCTCAACTCTCGCCTCCGAGATGGACCAATCAGGCTTGCGGCTCTGCGCATAGATCCATTGAATGATGCCGTCGGCCGTCAGCAGGCACGCGAACTTGCCGCTTCGGTACACTGGAAATTGCGAGTAGCGGCTGACGCTAATTTCCTCCATCACGTTCTCCAGCGGATCGGCTGCGTCGAACACGACGACTTTACGCGTCGCAATATCCATCACGCCTGGCGGATGGTACATTTTATTGCAAATCAGCTCGATTCGCTCGACCACATCCGCATGCGGCTCCGCAATATAACGGCCCGGCGCCCACTTCTCGTGCACAATCGCATTCCGCAGCCGTGCGAACGCCTTCAGATCCTCGTAATAGTTGCGAATGACCGCATATCTCGGCCTCAGCTCGCGCAATAGCTCGACGAATGCGCCTTCCTTGCCCGCGAACTGCTTCAGTTTATAATGAATTTTGTTAACAGCGGTTTCGAATCGCTCCGAACGGTCCGTCGACATCGTTGCGGCATCGCCCGCCAGATTCGAATTCGGCATCGGCATGCAGAGGCACCCCTCGTTGTTATATTCTGCTAGACATTACTATAACTATACCGCGTTTGTCCGGAAACCGGAACAGCAAGCACAGCGGTTGTCCGTATACCCCAGTACAACGCGGGAACCACCCTCCCGGCCCCCAACGCAGTTCATGAGCATGTATATAAGCCTCCCAATCTCTCGCCTGTTGTCCTGCTTCCATACATCCGTGTAAAATAATCCCTAGGCCCGTTCAGTTATGCACTCACATGAATATCACTGTCCCTTACCGGAGGATGCTGCGATGAACGAATCGACGGTTTATCTCAAGCAAGTCAATCTTGTTCTTGATCATATTCACCGCAATCTCGACGATTCGCTTTCGTTGGAACGTTTGTCTGCGATCGCCGGATTTTCTCCCTATCACTTCCATCGCTTGTTCAAGCTGATTGTGAGCGAGACTCTTCATCAATATGTCAACCGGGTGCGGATCGAGAAAGCGTGCCGGCTGCTCGTAAGCAGACCGAACTTATCGCTGACCGACATCGGTCTCGATTGCGGTTTCTCCTCCATTGCCGGATTTTCTCGAACATTCAAGCTCTACCACCGCATGTCTCCCAGCGAATATCGGAGCTGCTTCCATCACTTTCAGCCGCGCGAAGTGACGCATGCCGAAGAGTATTACCGGCACCGGATGCGAGAGCGGCAGCAGGCAAGCGAGACCGCCATCAATGAAACGATTACATGGGCGCTCCAATATGTCCATACCGCACGTGTTACGCATATGCCGCCAGTGAAGGCCGCTGTCGTACGGCACCGGGGATTATCTGATTTGGGGCTTGAGCAGAAAGCTTCTGATGCATTCGACCAAGCTTACGATCTCGCCGGCAAGTACGGGATGCTGCCGCACAATCCCGAGGTCTTCGGCGTTTCCTATGACGATCCTTACATTACGCCGCCTGAACGGTGCCGGTATGACGCCTGCGTTACTGTTCTTCCACAAACAGAATCCCGTGAAGAACTTGAAATTAAAATGTTTCCGGGAGGCAAATACGCCGTCCTCGACATATCCGGCACGATCCCGCTGCTGTGGCTGCTCAGCGGGCTGCTGACGCAGCATTGGCTTCCGCAAAGCGGCTATCAATTGGATGACCGCCCCTTCATCGAGAAGCATTTCAACAACCCGCTCCACGATCCGAACCGGCATTACCGCGGCCAATGGTGCTTGCCGCTTCGCAGCAAATAACGGGCTGTCGTTAATAAGCGCAAGATTTGTAAAACGGCGGCGGTTATCCCTCTTTATAATGAAGATCAAGAACTTGCCTTCTGCATAGAACGAACTTTGACGACGAAGGAGATTGCCGAACACAATGATCAGCAACCCTGTACCTGCTTTATATTTTGACGGAACGACCGTCGATGTGCTGTGGGATAACCACGATGCGGCAATCGAGTGGTACCGCCGGCATATGGCTTGGGAGATTGGGCAGACGGAGAATTGGAAGCCCGATCCGAGATGTACGCAGGGCCGAATGACGCGGCTTAATTGGGGTACTTGGCTGATCTCCAGCCTGACATCCGAGAGACTGCCCCACCATTATGCGGAGCGCGGTACGGTCGAATCGAATGTCCGCTTATGCTGGCGAACCCGCGATATTAAGGCTGTCCACCGCCGCTTTCAGTCCGATGGCGTTCGTCTCTCCGATCTCTATCGAGGACCCGGCAATACGGAATACTTTGATTTCTGGGCAACGAACGAGGGCATCCGGTTCACTGCGCAGGAAGACCAAAGTGTCCAAGAGGACGGATTCGTCCCTTCATGGATTCGAATCGGGGTACGTGAGCTGGCGCAATCCGCCGAGTGGTACCGCCGCTATATGGGAATGGAGGTCGAGAACGACTTCAGCGAATACGGATTCGTCATTATGAGTCTTGGGCTCAATCATCAGCGGGACCAGAAGTCGCTGTGGGTGCTGGAACAGTTGCCGGAGGGCGCTTATACGGGCAAAGTGTCCGGGCAGGTATGGCCCGTATGCTGGATCCCCGACCGCGAAGCTTTGTTCCAATACCGCACGCATCTCATCGACAGCGGCATCGAAGCATCCGAGGTAGGCGGTTTCGTTACTCGCGGACTCATCAGTTTCCACTTCTATGATCCGGACGGCAACCGTTTGAACGTGAGCAGCATGTAAGTAACAGAGAACCTAATCGAGGGGGTACGATGTAGATGAACCATTTTGTTGAGAAAAAAACACCTGCTATCATGGACATCATGACGTTATATCTTCCAGCTGCAGACCCTTATCTAACTGCAGCATGGTATGTTGATATTTTCGGATTCGATCCAAAAGCCTCCCATTCTCCGCTTGAGCCGGGCGCGGGATCCGTTGTGCTTCTAACTGCAACAGGGTTGGAGCTGTTTTTTATCAAATCCGAAGACAGGCTAGTCATGGATTTCAATAACAACGAAGGCTACAATCATGCCGTACTTCTCTTTAGGGTCCATGATTCAGAAATTGAGAACATTTATGCACGTATGCAGGAACGCGGCGTGAGACTCGGCACGGAAGGAATAAAGAACCGCGGCGGCTGCGGCCAGGAAATCGCCTTTTATGATCCTGACGGACGGAAGATAGAAATCAATACATACGGTACATAAATATAAAGATACAGCTCTCAAAAAATCAGGCCATCCCCCAAGGATGGTCTTGTGGAGATTAAACAAATGAAAATAGGAATTGATTTAGGCGGATCTCTTATCAAAACAGCCTGCTTGGAGAATGAGACGCTTACTCTGAAGAAGTATTCCCTTGCGGAATTCGATCAACTTATCGCTTGGCTGCATCGTTTCGATTCACCTGAAATATGTATTACCGGCGGTCGGGCCTTCCAGTTAAAATCACGGATTACAGAGAATGTTACGGATATTGTAGAATTCGCGGCAACTATAAAGGGATCCATGCACCTTCTGCACAAAGAGGGACTGTCGTTAGATTCTTATATCCTAACTAATGTTGGAACAGGCACTTCCATTCATGCCGTGCTCCAAGGCAAGCATGAGCGCCTAGGCGGCACCGGCGTTGGCGGAGGAACGTTAATGGGTTTATCCAAGCTGCTTACAGGAATAACCGATTTTGATGAAATAGTAACGAAGGCGTCGAGCGGAACCCGAAGTCGGATCGACATGAAAGTCAGCGACATTTATAGAGGCTCGATTCCGCCAATTGCGGGGGATTTAACTGCGAGCAACTTTGGCAAATTATTTGCAGAGGACGTGCGTGAGGTTCATTCCGTGGAGGATCTATTATCTTCTGTCGTTGGAATTGTCGGAGAAACCGTAGCAACTACGAGCGTACTAGCTGCGGGGCAGTATAAAGATCTATCCATCGTTTATATTGGTTCGACTTTTAATAAAAATAAACCGCTGCAAGATGTTGTTTATGATTACACCAATCTTAGGGGAGCAACTCCTATTTTCTTAAAACAAGGCGAGTTCTGCGGAGCCATCGGCGCGCTTCTGAGTATCGGGTGATGGTTGTCCCTGATGAAACTAAACAAGCTGCCCAAGGATGTACCCTGGCCAACTTGTCTGCATAAGCAATCGTTACGGGGCGTGAGTCTATTCTGCAATCCATCTCTCAAAAAACTCAGTATCGCTCTCGCCTGCCGCTTTTTCTTTATATAGTTCTTTCATACTCTCGTTAATCACACCGTCTCTGGATTGAATTCGGTCACTCTTATCGAACAACCCTTGAAATCCTCCTTTAATAAAGAATGAATTTTCTTGGCCGTCCGTTTGCTTACCTAGAAATAGATAGTATTCTTCACCAGGTATAAGCACTTCTTCGCCATTAAATTGATAGATAATGATTTCGTCTTGCTGCTTACCTTTTAATGTTTTGGTTACTTTAACCTTCGTTGCAACAGCAATTTTTGACGGTAATTCTTGTGAAATAGCCGTTCCTAGGATAATTAATTCGGCATTCTTCTTCAGATCCATAATGTTCGTAGCCCCGTCAACATAGAGTCCATCAACGAAACTCACTTCACTCTGATCCAATGTATTTTTTAGGTCTTCCATACTTACTGTCCCTACAACCCTCACATTACTTTCTGTCCCTGCAATCTTTGCATTCGCCGCTTCGCCCTTAACATCGACATCGTTGTTATTATTTATACAAAAAAACATTCCAAGGGTCGTAGCCATTAGTGTGACCAGAACGATAGCGAATAACCTCTTATTCATATCAAGCCCCCTCCTTCAAGGTAAACTCTCTCAACTATATTAAACTTTTTAGTATAAATTATCCATCTTTTAAGACAAACGAACCTGGCTCAATCGGGGCGTACAAGAAAACTACAGCGATTGCAACGCCTGCTCCCGCAATAATACCGACAACTCCGGGATCTGCGAGGTCACTGCACGTCGTCACACTCTGCAGAATCGCGCCAGACCCAGCCGGATAGCAGCGTAATGATGTGCGCGGCAGCTGAATGTCGAACAAAACGAAACTTACCGAGAACGTCCCTTACCCGAATATAGTCAGCAGGAGCCGGCTGTTTGTACGCGGCACTCTTCTATGAAGTGTTTAACTACACTCATTGCAATTTGTGCAATGGAATCGAACTGTTTCTTACGAAAAGCACGATGCCATTGCAGAACGTACAATGAAAAAACGTGTATCCCGCTGAATAGAGGCCATTGGGCGGTTATACTGATTTTTCGTTGCATGGAATACAATGGGACTCTCCTCCGCGCATTCCTTAGTGTTTTTCATTGCACGATATGCAATGTAGACCAGGAAACACCTACACTTTGCGGCATAAAAAATAAGGCCGTCCCTAAAGTCAGAAGACGACTTATCGGACAGCCCTATTCGTTGATACTCTAATCGTTATTTATCTATTATTCCGTATACATCGCTTTCAGCTTCGCGCGTTCTTGCTTCGTAATGCCAAGACCTTTCTCCAAGAAAGCATCGATCGAGCCGTATTTGGCCTTCATTTCGTCGAACGCCGCTTGCAGAAACTCCTTCTGTACGCCCATAAGCGCAGTAAATGCCGCAATGGTGTTCTCATCCTTGATTTGCGTCTTCAGGCCTTCGATCGTTTTCTTATTCGCTTCGGCACGGTATACGTTCGACGCCAAATAATCTTCCATTACCGTCTTCTCGTCGACGCCCAGCGTAAGAAGAATGATTGCTGATCCAAGGCCGGTACGGTCCTTGCCGGCTGTGCAGTGCTGCACAAGTCCGATGTTGTTCGGATCGTTCAGCAGCTCCATCAGCTGTACATAGAATTTCGGCTGGTCGACCATTTGCTTGTTGAAGCCCGCCATCATAGCAACGGCAGACTGCTCGTCCTTCAGCACGCCCGAAGCGATCATCGTCTTCAGGTCCGCCGTCGATCCTGCGTTTCCTTCATCGGTACGGACATTGTTGATGCCTTTAATCACCAGATCGGGCAGCGCGTTAACTTCCGCATCCGTGCGGTAATCCACGTTCGTACGGATCCCCATCGCTTGAATATACTTCTGGTCGCTCGCCGTCAGATGGCCAAGCTCCTCTCCGCGGAACAGCTTGCCCCACTTCACGGACTTGCCGTCCGTCGTTTTAAAGCCTCCCAAATCACGGAAGTTGAATGCACCTTGCAGATTAACTTTGCGTTCCGCTGTCGTTATCGTTGCACCATTACCGCCTTTGATCAGGAAATAGACACGGGAATTCGGCTTCGGATCAGCCGTTATATAGCCATTGAAGCTTGTATAGGTTGCAGCCAGCAGCTTACCGTTCTTCTCTATATTGTCAGGCGAAGTGCTCCAGTAAACTTTGGCTGCGCCAAGATCCGCGTTCGCTTTCCAACGGATGACCATTTGCCCTTTGGCATTGCGCTCCACGCTTGCCGCCGTGAATTGTCCTGTCTTCTTCACTTGTACAGCCGTTTGCGCTGCAGAAGCTGCAAAGCCCGTCATCGGTGCAACGGCTCCTAGCAGAATGGATGCGGACAAAACCGCGGCCGAAACTTTTCTATACATATCGAGAATCCTCCCTAGTAATTGCTTGTCCCCAAGTATAGGGAAGTCTCGTTAAGCAGAAATAAACTTGATATGAATATTCCGTAAATGCAACGAATTATATAACGTTTTACTATTACTTGAGTTAAAACTTTGATATTAATGAATGAAAAACTGTAGAAACCCTCAAATTATCGTTATCGTTTATTGTGAATAATAAAGTTACGTCAAGCTCGGACAGTATGAACTGGCACATATGCACAACGAGATCGCATCATCCTACTTGCCTAACGATGACCGGGTGAAGGCCAACCGTGCCTATCTCGCTCAACTGTCCATATAGAAGCACAAGGCCGGCGCCCCTGCCCTGCATGGCAGGAGGTGCCGGCCTTGTTGTTTGTATTTAACCGAGCAGACGCCGATTGCGGAACGGATTCAGCCCCGTTCCCTTCCCGGATGGCATCGCCCCCGGCACACCGTCCGCCTCCAGCAGCGGACGGACGATCAACTTCGTTGGCCAAGTCTCGCTCTCGAACAGTACGCGGAGCAGCACGCTGCGGTCTGCTTCAGGAATGTCAATGCGTTGCACTGCCGCCTCCAGCTTCGACTCCGTGATCTCCCACAGCAGCCCCAGTCCGATTCCGTAAGCCTCTGCCATTGCTTCCATGATGGAAGCCAGATTAACCTGCGTGCCAAGCGATTGAACATAGAAAATCAGCTTCTCAATCGTTTCGTTGTACAGGCTATTGGAGTAGCCTGGCCGAATATGGTAACCCGGATCCTGGATGCCATGCTTGTCGAGATACGGTTGGTGCAGACGAACGGAGTCATGGTCGCGGAACAGCAGACCGAAGACGCGGCGATCTTTTATGACCAGACAGCAGTTCTGACCATGGATTTCCGGTACGATGCCAACCTTGAACAGTCTCATCACAATATCGTAGAACGTCTCGGCCAGCTCCGTATAGAACTGAACCGCTTCCTCTTGCGACACCTTACCGCCCCTGATGTCCGTCAGAAAATGCCCGCCCGCCGTCAAGACGCCGAGCGAAGCCATCGGCACGATCCGATACCGTTCATCCAGCAGCTCTGGCGGATAAATTCGAACCTGAGCAGCAAGGTGACGGGGATGATCGTCGAACAGTCCCATCGTAGACGGCATATAGCCCCACCAATGCTTCTCTTCGCACAAGTACACACGGCCTGCCAACGTCTCGTCGCACGATACCGCTTGCCGGAACATCGACTCCCCGGCCAGTCCGTTCAACAGCTTCACGACAGGCAAATATCGGGCCGCTCCGAGCGATTTCACGCTGACCGGCAGCTTGAGCATGAGCGTCGACGGCTCCGCCGAAGCCATCGAGCGCAGCGAGGACGTCGCATAATAGTCCCCCGCCTGTGCGTCCAGAATAACAATCGTTCCATCCGTCAGCTCGGTTTTGAAATCCGGCAGAATGACATGCTCCAGCTGCCACGGGTGAACAGGAATAACCGTATAGCGGTTGAGCGAAATGTCGCGCCGCATCATTTCCTGCTCTACAATTGCCCGCTGCTCCGCATTCAGCACGTCAATCGCCGTCATTCTTCCGCCGTCTGGACATCCCGCCGATACGGAATCGTTGCGGATGGCAACCCAGCGCAGGATGACCGTCTGCCCGAACTCTGCCATGTACCGCCCGTAATCGCGCAGCGTGAAGCCGATCTTCGCCTTCGACAGCGGATGGAACGGCCGATCGCGGAGCGACGCTGCCCGCTCGCCCTGCACATGCCATTCGTAAGCGGAGCGCGGCGTTGCGCCTCCGGTCCGCTCAAAGCTTAAGCCGAACTGCTGCACGGCGACATCCAGCCCATCGATAAACTCGGCTACGCCCGGATGCGCATAATCTTCCTCCGTCAAGGCATGGCGAAGCACGATACGGCCAACCTCTGCCGGGGAACTGACCGCCGTCCAGCCGTTGCCGACTTGCCGGTACACGCGCGTTCCCGCGACCCACTGCTTCCCTTGCCGATGGCTTGGTTCCACGAGCAAGCATACCGCTCCAACGTAAACCTCACCTGTTAAGTCCGCCTCCGGATACAGATCTTGAACTTGGACCGGTGCCGTGCTCAGCTTGCCCGTCGTGCTCTCATCCACCTGCAGCAATTGCTCCACGATCAGAGCGTCAATCAGGTCTTTCATAATTTGCTGTTCAGCTGTGCTGTACATGGACGGCGTCATAAGTTGGTTCATCATGTTCTCCTTCCGTTACGTAATAAAATTGAGGATGAGGATGGCCGAGAAAATCGTGATGCGATATCGTCCAGCAATACGCGCCCGACTTTACGAACACGACCACGTCCCCTGCGCGAAGCCGGTCTACCGAGGCATTGGCATGCATCCGGTCCTTAGGCGTGCACAGCTCGCCCGCGATCGTTACGTAAGCCTCGTGAAGCTCCGGCCTTGCGAACGGGTAAGGCCAACGCTCCGTATGCACGACATAGAACGGATGGTCATGACCCCATGATGCCGGCAGCCGGTTATGATGCGTGCCGCCTCGAATAACGGCGAACCATTCCTGATGCGACTGTTTGATATCGACAACCTCGGCCGCATAATAGCCATAATCCGCCACCACGTAGCGGCCCGGCTCGAACCATAGCTGCTTGTCGCCCAGCATCTGTACCGCTTCGCTCTGACTCAACAGCGAGGTGAACCTTTCCCAGTCAAAGCCGTGACTGCCGTCATACGTAACGCCGAAGCCGCCGCCCGCATTCACGATCCGCACGTTCAGCCCGTAGGCCTGCTGCCACTGCTCCGCCTTCCGAAGGTACAGCTGCACCATCTCCGCATGCAGCTCAGCCTGCGTATTGTTCGATAAGGAGTGAAAATGAAATCCGCACAGATCGACGCGACTTTCTCCCTCCTCGCGAATAATCGAAACCGCTTCTTCGATCAGTTCCTCGTCCAAGCCGAACGGGCTCGGACGGCCGCCCATCGTAATATGCGTCTTCGGCAGCGTGCTTGTTCGCAGATTGATGCGGAGCAGAACGGACACCATCTTGTCCAGCTGCTTCGCGAGCATCGCGATTTTGCGCAGCTCCAATAAGCTCTCGACATGAATATACGAGACGTTCAGCCGAATGGCCCCCGCCAGCTCCGATTCCTTCTTGCCCGGTCCGCCGAACAGAACCGGAACGTCCGCAGATACTTCTCTGACCTTCGCGAGCTCACCGAAGGAAGCGACCTCGAAGCCCTTCACCAGCGGCAGCAGCGCCTCGATAATCCGCCGGTCGGGGTTCGCTTTAATCGCATAGAACAGATGCGTTCCTTGCGGCATGGTGCCGAGCATCCTTCGCACATTCTGCCGGATTCCGTGCAAATCGTATATATAAGCGCATACCGGGTCGCTGCTCTCCCGGTGCCGCTGCGCGATCCACTGCTGGATCGTACGGCCAATTTCATTTTCATTCATTTCTTTCGTTTCGTTTATTTCATTCATTGTCCCCGCTCCATTACGCGTCGATAATCGTTAAGCTTGCTCTGATAAGCCCGGAATGCCGTGTTGCGGTCGTCGCCCAATACGAATATACCTGCACCGTGCTCCGCCCACCTCTGATGATGCTCGGTGCTGCGGGACACGACCGCATACGGAACCTGGCACCGCTGCGCCGTCTCATGCACCTGCTCCAGTTGCCGCCGTACTTCCGGATGGTCCGTATCCCACGGCACTCCAAGCGATTGCGACAGATCGGCCGCCCCTTCCAGCACGAAGCTCACCTGAGGAACCGATAAGATCGACTCGCAGTTGTTCACGCCTTCTGCGCTTTCGATCATCGGCACAAGCATGATGACTTCGTTCGCCTTAGCGATATAACCGGTCAGCGAATATTTGGCGAAAGCACCCGGGCGTCCGCTGTTCAAGCTTCTCATCCCGATCGGATGATAGTAAGCATGCCGGACAGCCTCTTCAATCTGCTCCTTATGCTCGACATGAGGAATGACGATGCCCTGCGCCCCGCAATCGAGCACCTTCAGAATCTCATTCCGGTCGACACGGGAGATGCGCACGAGCGGCGTCATATCCAACAGCTCCGCCGCGCGGACCATGTGCTCGACCGACTCCATATTCGTGGTCGTATGCTCACAGTCGATAATGACGAAATCGTACTCCGCATAACCGATCATCTCCACGACGACCGGGTGCGGAATCGAGACGAACAAGCCGAATACCGGCTCGCCCCGCCCGATCTTCTCCTTCAGCTTATTCGGTCTCATGGCGCCAAGCTCTCTCTTGCTTCCAGCAGCGGATTGCGAATGGCCGCACGGAAGTACAGCTCTCGGTCGCCGTAAATGCGCCGTTTCGTCATTTCCTCGATCAAGCCGTCCGCTGCGAACAAATCGAACATCTCGAAACGCTGCGCATACTCCGGATGCTCCTGCTGGTAATCCGCAATCGTCTCCGCGCAATAACGCCAGAAGCTCCGCTCGCTCAATCCGAACCGCTCGAAAGCAAAGCAAATATCCGTCATGCAAATAAAGAAGAACGCATCGTACGTATAATCGCGAACATCCTTGACGGATTCGGCATGGATGAACGAATACCGGTTAAATTTCCGGTGCGTCTCCGGCTCCGGCGCAAGCTGCGGCGCCCATTCCGGATGCAGCAGCTTGTCCGGCACGTAGCGTACGCCGTCGTGCAGATCTTTGACGATAATCCGCTTCGGCAGCCCGTCCTCCAGCACCAGAATAATGTTCTGCGCGTGCGACTCCAATGCGATCCCATGCGCGTACAGCAAATGAATAATCGGCAGCGTCATGGTCCGGATCAACTGGCTGCCCCAACGTTCAATTCCATGCCGGTCTATCGCCGCCTGAATGAACGGCTCTCCATTCGGCTGCGTCAGCAGCAGCGCATTGAGCGGCCATGCTTCCTCTCCCGGAGCGAGGCAGACCGAAATATTTTCGCGGAAAATAGCTCCCAGCGTGCCATAAGCTGCCCGATATTGAACCTGCGGCAGCTCGTCATACCGGAACGATATCCCTCCCACTTCGCGAAGCAAGTTGAACCTCTCCCGCTGAAGCAGCGCATCGTTCTGTACGATATGATGCAGCCAGTCGCTGATTCTCGCTGCATTATGAGTCGTATGGTTCGCAAGAATACGGCTTGTCGACGTATTCGTAATGCTGAGCGCCAGCTTGATATACGGCGCCTCCATATTGAAGCGGTGCGACAGCGAGCGGATCGACTGCTGGGCGCGATAAGCGCCTTCTGACGCGCCGAGCGGCACAATGTCCTTATCGGCCAACTGCTGAGCGAAGGCGGACGGAATGATGTGCTCCATCTGCCACGAATGAACGGGAACGTAGACGTAGGACACGTCCTCTCTCCCCTTCTCCTTCACGGTTTCGATGAAGCAGCGAAGGTCCTCCTCCGTCAAATGCTGCCTGTACAGCCCGTCGAGCGTAACAGCTGCTTTCTCCGACACGGAGCAATCGACCAGCTTCTCATTGACCGCGACCCAGTATAAAGGAACCTGCTGATTAAACTCCGGCCCGTACACCGAATTGTCCGCCGCTGAGAAGCCGATTCTCGACTTATAGCTCGGATGGTACGGGTGACCGTCCGTCATATGGCTTTCGAGCGCCTCATAATGTTTATCCTGCTCCGGAATCCGGTCCTCGAGCTGCACCCGGCATTGAAAGTCCTTCACCATCGTCTCGAGTAATTCATGCATGAACTGCGCCTTATGCGCCCCGTCCAACCGGTTCTGAATAACCTCCTCCAGAAACGTATGCAGGTCGGTGAACGGCACTCCTTCTCTGGCGATCGAGCCCCGGACGAGCTTCACGCGCCCGAAGGACCATTTCACTTCGGCCTCGCACGCATACGCAACCGGTTCTCCTTCTTCCGTCCGGCCCGTGAACTGCCATTGCCCGCTGCGCTCACCGGCCTCCACTTCAAGAATGCCTTCGAACCATAACGCCTCCACCGTCTGGCGCATAATTCGTTCTTTGACTTCCTCCAGCCGCTGACCCTCGATCGTTCTCACCGTCTCCGCGATGTCTATACGCATCATCCGATCCTTTCACTCCCCATAGTCTTCATGACATTTCCGACAGCGGCATAAGACGGCGTCTCGCTATTGCCCGCCAGGCAGCTGACTAAATTCCGTTTCGCATAGAACGCATCCGCCGTTAACAGATGTTCGACGTACTCATTGCCTTGGCCGCCGCTGCTGTGCAGCTCCCGTTCGAGCGTCCCCCGCACGATCGACCAATAATGCTCCTCCGCTTTACCGTTATCCCTTGCGAGTGCATGAATCAACGAACCGAGATGGTTGACCATAAAATAATAATCCGTCCGCGCCCAAGCCTCTTCCTTGCGGTAAAACAGCGACCCCGCCGCATCCGGCTCAGCCTTGTCCCGGTTCACGCTGACGCCCTCCAAATCCCGAATGATGAACACATGCGGCATGCCGTCTTGAAGGGTGAGCAGACAATTTTGCAAATGAGCTTCAAAATGAATGCCCTTCTCCTCCGCAATCCTAACGACCGGCAGCAGTGATATGTCCAGATAACGCTGGAACCAGAGGTCCATCTCGCAGTTGCCGGTCAGCGCAAATAACCGCGACCGCTCGCCGGCGGCGGGTGCTTCCACTAAGCTCGACAACACATAAGTGGACTGGGCGTCGAACTCCACCGGACGATAGGCGACCGTGAACAGCTTGGTCCACTCATCGCTGCCGAACCGGCAGGAGCATATCCCTTCCTCGTAGGCGATGCGAGCGTTGATCTCCCCCGCAAATGCGCCATGCTGCAAGAGGTAATTCGCCGCATCCAGCGTCCTCCGCATTTGCTCCTCGCTGTTATTCCGCTTCAGGTTTGTAATTTGAATATCTAGAGGCAGCTTCAAATTGCATTGCATCACCGGGATATAAACCGTGCGCACTGACGAGGTTGGATAGGCGAGCGGGCCGCACGCCCCAAGCGGAACGAGCTTGCGCTCCTCCATATAAGCTTGAACAGCCGCGGACATCTGAACATGACCGTATTGCCACGGATGCATCGGCAGCAGCTCGTATTTGTTCCGTTCCTGCCCAAGCATCCGCTCTGCGTGCGCCAGAACGCTTTCATGCAGCTTTAACCGGCTCGACCGGACTGCACGCTCCTGCACGAATACATCCTTCCTTACAGCCCAATAACAGAGCCGGAAGGAAGCCCGAAGCTCCGGTCCGTACATCCGCACCTCTTGGTCGGAGAAGCCGATCGTATTCTTCGGAAAAGGATGCATCGGGTGCCCGTACAGCAGAGACTGCTCGGAGGACAAATAGCCGGCCATGACCGCGCCCCGATCGGACTCCCCGATATACAGCGCCACATTCCGGCAGCTGTTCTCGATTCTCCGGCAGAAGTCATCCGCTCTTTCATCCGAAATATCCGGATACGCTTGCCGCAGCTCCTTCACAATCCACCGCGCCAAATCGGCGTA
The DNA here is from genome assembly GCF_004000825.1 of Paenibacillus kobensis NBRC 15729. Classification (GTDB taxonomy): domain Bacteria; phylum Bacillota; class Bacilli; order Paenibacillales; family Paenibacillaceae; genus Paenibacillus_T; species Paenibacillus_T kobensis. The sequence goes on from NZ_BILZ01000019.1 coordinate 35,399, forward strand.
ATCCAGCTTCCCGCCGCAGCCGCAGTCGCCGCCGACTTGAAAGCTCTCGTACTCATGCTCGCCGATCGCCGAGTAGAACGCGAGCCGTCCAGATACGATGACCCCGCTGACCGGGAAGCTTACGGAATAGGTCTTATCGTCAGCTTGAAGGGACAAGCTGCCCGCACAATCGCCGCCGAATTCCCGGATATAACTGTTCATTAATAGCTTGCAGGCATGGCGATTGGCTTGTTCCAGATTATGAATCTGCTGAATATTGCCGGTTTCCAACAACATGGTTCATCCTCTTTCTATTAATGAATGCAACGAGCGGCAAGGTCAGCAGCATCATGGCCCCCAGAGCGATCATCTCCTCTCGTAGCGCAAGCCACTTGGCATGTTTGGCCGCCTCTCCCGTATTCGCGATCATTTGCCACCGGACGTCGTAGTACGTCGCCAGCAGCATGACCGCGAAGGAAGAAGCCAGACGCTGAATCGTATTGGACAACGCCGAGCCCTCGTGCAAATCTTCTTCCGGCAGCGCCCCCAGCCCAATCGCTGTAATCGTCATATCGGACAAGCCGTTGCCGATACCGCGAAGCGCCATCAGCACGATAATAAGGAAAAGAGACACGCCTTGCGGCACGAAAGCGAAAGCCGCGACCGACACGACAATACAGATAATGCCGTATGCGATAAATTTCAAAGAGCGGCCCGCGTCGACGAGACTGCCGCCGATCCAGACGAACAGGCTCGTGAAAATAGCAGTCGGAATAAACATTGCGCCCGACACGGAAGGCGATAAGTGAAGCACCTCTTGGAAGAGGAGCGGCAGCACGAAAATAACGCCGAACATCACCGCATCCTGTACGGTCGAGATGACGAGCGACATCGAGAACACCGGATTCCGTCTCAGCAGCCCATAGCGGATAAGCGGCTCCTTCTTCTTGTTCTCCTTCTGAATGAACCGGATCAAAGCCGCCGCCCCGGCAGGCAGAAGAATCCCAGGCAGCCAACCCGGAACAGCCGGATTCGCAATCAGCTGAATGCCAAGACTGAGTGCAGCCACGCTGACGAGCATGAGCGTGATGCCCTGCCCGTCAATGGTCTTGCGGTTCGCGGGCTCATACGCTTTAATGTGCTTGCCGCACAATAACAGCGAGAGAAGCGCGAACGGAACATTAATCCAGAACAGATGCTGAAGCTCGCCGTATTGAATCACGAATCCGCTTAACGTGGGCCCTATCGCCGGCGCAATCGTAAGGAGCATTCCCCAGATGCCGACGACCCGTCCCCGCACCTCCTGCCCGTAATAATCGAACAGCAGCACGAGCGACAACGGGATCATTAAGCCCGCGGCAATGCCGTGCATTAAACGTACGAGCAGAATGACCTCGATGGACTGCCAGCCGATGCCGCCAACGACCGAGAACAGTCCATATAGCGCAAGCCCAATCATGTATGTCCGTTTCCGGCCGAGCCGGTCGACTACGATCGAGGTGAGCGGCATCGTAACCGTCATCGCCAATATATAGAGACTGATAATCCATCCGCCAAGCGAAGTCGAAATGCCGTACAACTCAACGAAGCTCGGCAGCAGCAGATTGAGTCCGCTGTTCGTCAGGACAAGGGAGAACGCGCCAACGAGAATGGCAAGCAGCACGCTGTGTTGTTTCCCTTCCACACCGTTCCTCATTTGCCTCGCATCATTTCGACCGCTTCGGCTACCGACTGCTCGAAGATGCGGCATACTTCTCCCGTTTCCTGCTCCGTGATCGTAAGCGGCGGCAGAAACCGCATTACTGCCGAGCGCCTGCCTCCGACCTCGATAATTAATCCGTTCTTGAAGCACCGTTCCTGAACGAATGCCGCCAGTTCGCCGCTCGCCTCATAATGGCCCAGCTTGTCCTTGCGTCCGTTCGGATTGACCATCTCGACGCCGATCATCAGCCCTCTGCCCCGCACATCGCCTACCTCCGCGAACTTCTCTTTCAACCGGCCAAGCCGCTCGAAGAACTGCCCGCTGCGCAGCTTCACATTGTCCAGCACGTTATGCTGCTTGATATATTTCAAGGTTGCCAGTCCGGTCGCCATTCCTAACTGATTGCCGCGGAATGTCCCCGTGTGCGCGCCCGGCTTCCATTGGTCGAGCTCTTCCTTGTAAATCACGACCGACATCGGCAAGCTGCCGCCGATCGCCTTCGAGCAGACGATTACATCCGGGATAATGCCGGCGTGTTCGAAGGAGAACATCATGCCCGTCCGGCCAATTCCTGCCTGCACCTCATCGATAATAAGCGGAATGCCCCGTTCCGCCGTTATGCGGCGAATTTCTTGCAGCCATTCGATCGCGGCTGGCACGGCGCCTCCTTCTCCTTGTACGGTCTCGACAATAAGCCCGCACGGTGCAGCGATCCCGCTCTCGCAATCGTCGAGCAAGTTCTCGATATACTGTGCGCTCAGCTTCGCCGTCATGCCGCCGCCGACACCGAACGGACAGCGGTATTCATACGGGAACGGCAGAAAATGAACGTCCGGCAGCAAGCTTTGCAGATGCTGCTTCTTGCTCAGGTTGCCGCTCATCGCCATCGTCGCTTGTGTCGAACCGTGATAGCCGCCTTGGAAAGCCAATATCGACTTGCCTTTCGTCGCATTTTTGACCAGCTTGATCGCAGCCTCTACCCCGTCCGCGCCGGTCGGACCGCAGAATTGAATCTTCGTCGTATTCCGGAGCGGCTCAGGCAGCATCGAGAAAATTTCCTGCATAAACTCCAGCTTCAGCGGTGTCGCCAGGTCAAGCGTGTGAAGCGGTATTTGCTTCGCAAGCACGTCTCCTATTGCTTCGACCACGACGTCGTGGTTATGCCCCAGCGCCAGCGTCCCCGCGCCAGCCAAGCAGTCGTAATACGATTGGCCCTCTGTATCCGTAATAAAAATCCCTTTCGCCTTCTGAATCACGAGCGGAAAATGCCGCGGGTAAGACTGCGCATTCGACTCTTTCTCGCCTTGCAGCTTCAAATATTTGTTCTGGGCCGTCGTTACGGACATCATGATCGAACACTCCTTATTCGGTTATCGCTGGCGAATAAACGCTTAATCTTCGAATAGATAATGCAAGTAGGCAGCAATTGCATCCGCGGACGCATTCTGCAAATAAAGATGGGGGTCGATCATATCCGGCAGAGCGTTCACTTCCAGAATGCCCCCGTTATCGCCGCCAAGCGGCTCGCTAATATTCCGGCAGCGAATGTCGATGCCTGCGACATCGATCTGCAACGCCGCCGCCGCCTCAACCGCCATTTGCAAGCTGAGAGGGTGAATATGTGCGGTCTTGTCCGTCACCACTTCACTGATTTCCCCCGCTAAAGCATTGGCCGTTGCGAACAGCTGAACCTGTTCTCCCCGGTCCAGTACATCCTCTAACGCCTTGCCCTGCTGCTTAAGACAAGCCAACAGCTCGTCCGACTCGGTCCGAACGGGCTTGAATGAATCAAAATCCGTAATCGGATTGCGTCTTCGCTGTTCCTCATTCAACCGGCGAATAAGCTGCTCGACTGTCGACCGGCCGTCGCCTGTCAGATACGCGGGCTGGTACTCTAATGCGCCGATTGCCTGTCCCGCGATCACGAGCACCCGATAATCGAGCCCCTCCACATTCCGCTGTATCATGACTCTGTCGCTATGCTCGCCCGCGGTCCGGAACGCCTGAGTAAGCTCCGTCTCCGACGAGACGCCTACCGTTACACCGGCGCTGCGGCTCGAGTCGAGCGGCTTCACCGTCACCTGCCGGTGCGTATGCAGGAACGAGAACGCCTCACCGCTCAGTTCCGATACGACGATATCGTCCGGCACAGGCAGTCCGCTTCTTCTCAGCAGCAGATTGGATGCCTGCTTGTCCTTCGCGAGCAGTCCCGCCATTAAGGTCATCCGATGCGATCTTGTCTTGTTAATAATGATCGTCTTGCCCTTATACGTCAGTTCCAGAAAGTCCTCGCAACCCGGAATTAACAGCCCGCATTCCATGCCAAGCTGACTTGCTTTATCGATAATGAGCCGATTATGCACATTTCGCACGATGTGCTGCTTCAGAACGAATCCTCCTTTGTTTAACAAATGTTGTATTTAACGCGGCAATGCCTTTCGCCGGTCCTCCCCCTAACCAATTTTCAGGCATGCAGTCGTCGTTGATTATATTGATAATGATATTCAATATCAATAATTAAACTAATCATAAGAGACGCCTTCATCGGTTGTCAATAATATGTTTTTCTTTAAAATTTTGTTTAATGGCATGCGCAAATAAGCACTTGTTTCATACGGAAACGAAGTGCTTGATAGCGTCATTTGCCTATAAAATGCTCGGTTTCTACTCAGCGGCAGCTACTTCATGCTTCAGCTTGGGACAAGTCGGGCAATAATCTTCCGGATCATCGGCCGCGAGATAATAATAGCAGCATGTCTTGCGAATCCGGATCGGATTGTCGGAGGCTGCTGTCACCTGCTTGGGACTGTTGAACCGGGTCATCGGGTTGTTATTCTCCCCGAACAATGCAGCCGGCGCTTCCGTCAACAAATAACGGTAGTCCTGCTCCAGCCGGGCCTGCTGCTCGCAGGTGGCGCCTTCACCGAAGACGTTCTCATATAAGTGATAAACATAGATGGCCGTATTCTCCCACAGCACCGCCCTCGACACTTTAGCCGATGCCGAGATCGACTGCCATACAGGGGCTAGATTGCCTGCGAAAATCGTCCGAATCACCTGGTTGCGCCATGTGCTCCGCTCGCCGTGCTCGGGCTGGGTGATCCGCGAGTCCGTTAAGCGTATCTTCGGAAGCCAAGCCTGGCCTTGCCTGTAGGATTCGACATGGCTGTTCGTGACCGAATAGTCCATCCCCTTGTTCAGCATCGTCATCGCATACAAGCTTGAAGCAATCGTAAGATAGCTGTACCGCTTCGCGAACATCGATGCGGCGGCTATATCCGACGATGTCTCGTACAGCTCAGCCATCCGGCCCAAATATTCACGGCACCGGTCCGCATCCAGCAGCTCGGCCGACGAAATCGACAGCGTCCGGTCAGCCAGCGGCTCGAACGTCAACCGGTATTGATTAACGAGAAGGTCCTGTTCTTCAGGAGAAAATGCGATCTCTAATGCGCGACTGTCCATATGGAATCACCCTGTTTACTGGTGGTTTTTGTTAATGATAATGAATCTCATTTTCGATTGTATGATAAATAAACATTTTTTTCAAGCTCCCGCTGGCTAAATTGGGATTCTGCATAAAAAAACAGAGCAGCGGCGCCAAACTCGCCGTGCTCTGTTCGGATTGAGATTCTATACCCCTTGAATCGCCTTCTCAGGCTCTGAGGGCTCTGCAGGCTTGATCGTGGTCAGCACTTCTTTCTTCAAGAAGAAGCAGATCACGATGACCAGAAGCGCGAATACGAAGGACACCCAATACAAGTGCTGGAAGGCGTCGGAGAAGACCGCTTTGATCTGGTCAGCCAGACCAGGATCCAAGTCCTTCGGAATGCCGCCTTGCGCCGCTTGTCCGATCGCTTCTTCGCTGCCCGCAGGCAATTCGCCAGAGACGAGCTTGCCGAGTCCGGACTTAATGTTGGACGCCAGCAGGCTGCCGAAGATGCTGACGCCAATCGTTAAGCCGAACGATTGGAACAGCGCGATCGAAGTCAGCGAGACGCCTTTGTCGGCATCCCCAACCGATTCCTGAACGATCAGGTTATTGTTGAACAGTACGCCAAAGCCCAGACCGAGAACGAAGAAATAGATACAGATCTCGAAGATTGGCGTATTCATATCGATGCCCGTCATCAGGAAGAAAGCCAATGCCGGCATGATCATCCCGACGATGAACACGTTCCGGTAAGGCACCTTCGTCATCATACGGCCAGTGAAGACGCTGACGATAACGGCGCCGACCATAAGCGGCAGCGTCAGGTAACCCGATGCGATCGGCGACAATCCGAGCACGTTCTGCGAGAAGAACGGGAACGAAGCGAATGCGCCCATGACGCCGATAACGAGCGTGAACACGATAAGCGACAGAACGACGAACGTACGATTGCGGAACAGGTGCATCGGCAGAATCGGTTCCTTCGCCTTGCGTTCGACGAAGACGAACACCGTCAGCAGCAGCGCGCCTAGAACCCACAGGCTGATAAGCGTCGGAGAGCTCCAAGCATACCCCTCCGTCTCATGCAATACGGGCGTGAGCAGCAACGACACGATCGCGCCAACGAGCAGGATAGCACCCGCCCAGTCGATGCTCGCATTCTGGTTGCCCTTCGACTCTTGCAATCCTGCTGACAGGACGACTGCCGCTATAACGCCGACCGGGATGTTCACCCAGAAAATCCAATGCCACGAAATATGCTCGGTCAAATAACCGCCGACCAGCGGACCGAGCAGCTGCGGAACGAACATAATCGCGCCGAATACTCCCTGCATCTTGGCGCGTTGTTCGACCGTGAACGTATCGCCGAATATGACCATCGCCAGCGGCATTAAGCCCCCGGCCCCGATCCCCTGTATCCCGCGCCCTGCGAGCAGAATCGGCATGGAGGTTGCGAAGCCGCAAATGATCGAGCCAATAATAAACAAGCTCATGCTCAAAATATAAATCTTCTTGCGTCCATACAGATCGGCAAGCTTGCCCAGGATCGGCATGAATGACGTCATCGTCAGCATGTACAAGCCCGGTACCCAGCCGTACAGCGACAAGCCGTTCAGCTCGCGGATAATGGTCGGCATCGATGTCGAGACGATCGTCTCGTCAAGCTGCGCGAAGACGATGCCGATGATCAATCCCGTCATAATTAATGCCTTATTGTTGCCTCGTTTCAAAGGTAATCCTCCCTCGATTTAATGGAGTGCTAATGACAATTTAGTGAAAAACAAATGACCTGTCAAACCTATTTCCTCACAATTGACTAATTGGTCAATAAATAGTCCGCAACGCCTATAAATACTGGGAAAAACCGCGTATCAATCCCAGTTTTCATCACTTCTGCTTCTGCTTCTGTTTCTGCTTCCGCTGCATGTTCAACACACGCAGCCGTTGTTCGATGCCTTAAGGGTCTAGAAAAATACGTTCCGCTTATCCAGCTGCCATTCTCCTTCGTTGCATTATGTACAATGAGCGGGGAACATTTTCACAGTCCGGCGCACTTCATTGTACTTCATACAATCGCTAATGCCTCATTTACCCGAAAAGCTGCTCATCGAGTCCCTATCAGTGTTTTTCCGTTGTACCAAATACAATCACGGCACCACAGCTCTCCCTACACGCCCGTTTCATTGCATAAATTGCATTACTTCACTTAGGGAAGTACAGAAGAAATTCTTCATGTTGCTTTAATTGTTCAACTACTAGTTATAGTCTCCTTTCGCGAACCCATATAGAGTCGAGTTTCTACATAAAAGAGGCCGTTAGCCGCCAACCAGGCAGCCAACGGCCTTCTTCCTTCTACAACGCACCTTCCTCCCGGACGATCTGCTCGCCTCGCTCGTAATCTTCCTCCGCCACGATGGCCACCAGCATAATGTCCCGGCCGGTTACCCGGTTGTCCGGTCCTCCCGAGCTGTAGCCGCTCGCACTGACGCTGGCAGCGTTCAATATGCCCGCATCGGGATCGTCGAAGTCGCCGCCGAGCGTCAGCCGTCCGAGCCCGACGAAATCGGCCGTCACCGTAGAACCAAGCTTGTCCAAGCTCTCGTAGCCGGGACCGGCTTGGCCGTCGATCCGCTCGATGCCATAATCGATCAGCCGAAGCGACTTCAACCGCTCGACCGCCCGTTCAGCCTCGTTCGGCGTATGGAAATAGGCGAAAATCGATTTTTCAGCCATGTGCTGCTTCCTCCATTTCTACGTACATTGCAGGAATCATGGAAATATACCCCAGTAGTGTGTTCCAGCCCCTTAGGAACTATACCGCAGCGGAATAATTCTTGATGCGATGCCGCTTCATCAGAACTTGCGGTACATACCAACTGACTTCGGATGCGTATATTCGAACCCATATTGCTGGTACAGCTGGTCGGCCGGAACGTCGGCAATAAGGCTGACGAACGCTCCTTGCGGCATATTCCCGTCCAAATAGTTCGTAATCTCGCTCATGATCAACTTGCCGTATCCTTTCCCCTGACAAGAAGGATCGACCGCGATGTCGACAATCTGGAAGAAGCATCCGCCGTCGCCGATCAGCCTCCCCATTCCGATCAACTGCTGATCCGAACGCCTCAATACAACCGCGAAGATGGATCGGCGAAGCGCATCACGCGCGACGGAGACCGGCTTCGGACTCAAGCCCGCTGCCGCCCTTAGTGAAACATACTCCTCCGGCTCCGGAATTTCATGAAGGACCGACAGATCGTTATCCATGCGCTACCCCCAGTTGTCTTCTTTTTCCTCATGTAAGATTAACTCTATCAGAACCCTTTATTCACCTCCTCCCACATAGATACTTACAAGGCGGAAAAAAGGACCGGAACCCGCATACGGCGGTGTTCCAGCCCTTCTACTCGTTACGGCTGCGTTCCCCAGATGAGCGTACCGTTCTGGTACAACGTCACTTTGCTCCAGTTCGCATACGCCGTCTTCGTCGGATCGAACGAGTAATCGCCCGTCTCGTTGAAGTTCGACCAATCCGCTTTCGCGATGCGCGCTTGAATGTCGCCCGACTGTCCGCCCGCTGCGATCGATCCGGCTCCCGCCGTGAACGAAATTTCCAAGTACGTGTCCGCGCCGCTGCCCGTCGTGCTTCCGAAGACGGTCGTAATATTCGAGTTGCCGACCTGCGCCCAATCAATGAACGCATTCAGCGCTTGCGCGCCATCCTTCGTGAAGTAGTAGCGGATTTTCAGCGTGCTGAGGCTGACGGCGGAAGTGCCGTTATTTTTAATATTGAAATGAGGGGAAATCGTATTATCAGTCGCGTTCGTATTCATCGCCCGGTATTGGACGGCGAGATTGCCCGTACCCGTTCCGCCGCCCGTGCTGCCTGCGCTAGGCGATGCGCTTGCTTGCGATGAGTTCGCGCTTGTTCCGGCGGCGTTCGTCGCGCTAACCACATAATAATACGTCGTACCGTTCGTCAGCCCCGTATTCGTGTAACTCGTCGAGGTAATGCCTGTGGCCACATTCGTGTAAGGGCCGCCGCTCGTCGTCGCGCGTTTCACCGTATAGCTCGTCGCGCCGCTCGATGCCGACCAACTCAGCGCCGCCTGTGCATTGCCTGCCGTTGCCGTCAATCCGGCTGGCGCAGCCGGCGGTTGCGGGTTCGTGGTGCCGCCTCCTCCGAATACGGAAGCAGGCACGCTGGTCGTCTTAATGCCATTCGTCCCGTTCACGACCGTGCTTCCCCACGAAGTCAGACTTCCCGCTGGACCGCTCGCAAGATCCAGATAGTTCAAATCCGAATTGTTGCCGTACCAGGACCACGCCAGCCAGCCGACACCCTTCTGCTGCGTATAATTCATAATCGCCGCTTCATCCACGTCTCCGTTCGTATGCTTCGGTCCGAATTCTCCGATCAGGCACGCCAGCCCTTTATTCAGCACGCCGTCGATATTCGACTGAATCGTCGCCGCATTGCCTCCGGCATACTCGTACATATGAATAGAGAATACGACGTTCTTCTGCGGGTCCGATGCCAGAACGTCCGCTCCATAGTTATGAATGGACGCTGGGTATTGACCCCATCCCGCAGCGTCTACGATCAGCGTATGGTTGAGGCCTGCCGCGCGAAGCTTCGGAATCATCGTTTGGTAGCCGCTCGCCCATGCCGGTCCGTCCCATGTGCCGTACCATTCGTTCGCAATGTTGATGATGACCTGGTCTTCCTTGCCGATGAGAGCGTTCTTAATGCTGATCCAGTAATCGACGGCCGCTTGCAGCGTGGACGTCGAGTCCGAGCCCGTGGCGTCATGCACCTCCAGTACCGCGACGAGCTTGTATTGCTCGCACAGGGCCAGAATATTTTGAACAGAGGCTTGATCGTCCTTCGTCCATTGCCCGCCGTCCGACAGAACGATTCTTACCGTGTTGGCGCCCGTTGCCGCTATCGCCGGGATCGCCGACGCCAGATCGTTCTTGTACCACGTATGCGCATGGTTGACCCCTCTCATAACGAACGGCTTGCCGCTCGCCTCATACAAGGTCGTACCGTTCACATAGAAGCCGGTTCCCGCCGCGTGCGCAGTTCCGCCGTCCCCCCTGCCCGGCAGCGCCGCAAAGCTCAGGCATAGAAGAAGCGACAGCATAACCGCCAATATTCGGTTCATACGTTTGGATAAATACATCAGTACACCTCCGCAAAGTTAGGTTTGTTAGGCTAATATTACAATCCGATCTCTTTATCCACCCCATCGTTGTAAGCACTTACAAATTAACGTTCGTCTTTTCACCTCCTTTGGTTTTCCTGTTCACTCTAGGGAGATGCTAGCTTATCAACTGAAAAGGGAGCAACAATTTTGGGGTTATGAACAAGCTAACAACTGTATTGTAAATTGAACTTTAGTAATTGTAAACAACTAACATTTTGCTAACAAAAACGGACCTGGTATGCACCAAGTCCGCTCGATTTAGGGTTGCCTAGCATTAGCAATGTCTGCACAGTCTGAGGTCTCTCTAAGGAAATGATTGGCGTGAGATCATGATGGTCTAGAATTGTCGTCAATTTTCTATATAATATAGTTAGTTTAGTAACTTAAGCATTGTGGAGGAGTTAGTGTGCATCATGAATAAACGCAAACTAATCATTCGCGCGGCCGGCTATATCGCCTTTCTGCTTTGTGTGTTTCTATTATTGCACAGCAGCGGCTTAACCGTTGCGGACTTAACACCGGAGACTATCCGGGATATCGCTCACGATGACATTATTTTGCTCATGCTTATCATGCTCGTCATTATGACGCTGCAGAACATTTTCACGTTCATTCCGCTTATCCTCGTCATTACGGCGAATATTACGTTATTTGGTTTCTGGAAAGGTTATCTTTACGGCTGCTGTTGCAGCGTCATCGGCAGCACACTGGTCTTCCTGTCGATCCGTTATTTATTCCATGATGTATTCGCCAATTCGGCGAAAATACAGCAGTTCAAAGAGAGAATCGAGAAGAACGGCTTTGCTTTCGTTCTATTCGGACGCATCCTTCCGCTTATGCCTACTAACTTGATCAACATCACGTCAGGGTTAAGCTCGATCCGAACGACGCAATTCATAATCGCGACAACGATCGGCAACTTGATCTATGGTCTGGCCCTTTCTTCCGTTTCCTTCGGTATGCTGTCGGCAGCCGACCATAATCATTTCTATGTCCTGCTGACTGCCGTTGTCGTCTTGGTGGTCGTCATATACTACAGGCTGAACAAAAGAAGGCTTAAAAAAGCGGTTGAAGGAAACACGAAACAGGACGCCCTATAAGGCGTAAGGATCCTGAGAAGACCCTTATTTTATTTGCATTCGCACCTCTAACTAATTAAGAGTCCGCCAAAGACACTTAAATCCACCCAACGCCGCTCCTGCACCACCAAATGGGCGAATAAGCGACCTTAGACGTCTCTTAATTGCTGCAATCCCGCTGAGAGACGCAAATAAGGGTCCTGAGAGGACCCTTATTAGACTGTCGAGAAAGTCTAATTGACTTCTCGGCACTTTTATTTTTATTTAGTGGTTCGCATTCTTTTTGAAGAAAAATCGATTTAAAACGATCATCTACTCAACTCAACCCATCAGCTTCGGCTTGAGGTCTTCCCCATCTTTAATGCACAACGGGTTGGTCCAAAAGGTAAGGTCGGGGCGGTCGTAATCAATCTCCCGCAACATATCGAGAACCTTGTCTACGGGACTCGTGATAATATCTGAGCTTGATCTAACCCGCAGTAGCTTCATCTCGAGGGTTAACGTCTCTTCGGATGCCTTCAACAACGTACGGTCCATATATAGATAGGGCACACTGCCGTAAGGACTTAACATGATAAAAACACGGTCATCGGTTGCCGGACCTTCCCTAAGCAGCCGGCCGGAAGGATGAAACACAAGACATTCTGCAGGTGTCAGCTCATTATACTCAAGTTGATCATACCGAGGCTCATACACTGTACCCCCGTATTCCTCCAAAATGCTAATCAAACAACCCTCAAACCATGATGCTTTTCCCATTGAGTAAGCCTTATCTGGATAAAAATATAGCGGATCAAAATCTACCGGTCTGATCGGTGCACCATACCAGGCGCCATCGTCCGAGTACAGATACCCTTCCGTCAACTCGGCAAGAGCAGAGGCAAGCAAGCCGTATGCCAAATTGATGATCGCAGGCTGCCCCGCCGATCTTCGGAACGTCCAGTAGTGGCCATTAACCAGCGAACGCCGCACATCGACATATGTATCCCCGTATTCGCTGTAAGAGTCCCATATCTCTAATGTCGTTTCATCGACTTGCTCGTAATAAGCATCGGTCCCGCCGCCTTTTTCGCTCGGCTCTGCATAGAACCAAGCATACTCGTCGCTCCAGGCAACGGTTTCCGCGCTCGTGTCGTCTGGCGACACGAACCGCTCGCCCAACCGGACATGGATCATTGGCATTACTTGCAGCCCGTGGGGCTCTAGAAAATGATGCAGCTTCCGGTTAGCCAGCTGAAGCAGCTCCGTCATGCTCGGGATGACCGATGTTCCAGGGTAGACCTCAAATACAGTACTCAACTCGTTCACTCCTTCAGTTGGAATGGTTCGAGCTATTCGACGGTCAGCTTAATAGCTCTTCCCGTAATCGACTACGTTGCGAAGCTTGTCCGTCCCGCCCGCTAGATAGATCGCGAGGTTCGAGGCGAACAGCCGGACGACCCGCTCCGTATTACGGACGGTCATGCCGCCGGCATTATGCGGGGTTAGAATGACGTTCGGCAGCGACCAGAGCGGATGCTCCGCCGGCAGCGGTTCCTGCTCGAACACGTCGAGTCCAGCGCCCGCAATAACGCCGCTCGTCAGTGCATCGACCAAATCTTCCGTCCGTACTGTCGCACCGCGCCCCACGTTGATGAAGCAGGCGCTGTTCTTCATGACGGCGAATCGTTCCGCGTTGAACAGATGCTGCGTCTCAATCGTCAGCGGCAGTATATTCACGACGTAGTCCGCTTCCCGCAGCGCATCATCCAGGCGGGACGTGTCGTAGACAACATCGGCCTCCGGCATGGGCACAACAGCACGGCGGACGGCGATGACGCGCATATCGAACGCCCGTGCAATGCGGGCAACTTCCCGGCCAATTTCGCCTGCTCCGACAATGGTGACGGTACCTCCATTCACTTCCGACAAGGAGGCCGGACTATCCCACGTTGCCGTCTGCTGATTGCGTACGGCGGTTGCGATGCCGCGCGACAACCCCAGCATCATCGCAACAGCTGTCTCGGATACCGATCTTGCGTGTACGCCGCTGGCGTCGGTCAACAAGACACCCCGCTCTTCGAGCAGAGAAAGCGGAAGCGTATCGATGCCTGACGACCACGTTTGCAGCCAACGAAGCTTGGTCCCCTTTTGCAGCGCGATCTCTTTCACCTTAGCGTCCCAGCCGAAAATAATATCCGCCTCGCGGTAATCGTCATCCTGCAGATCAGCCATCCGGCCGAAGATGACTTTGCAATCCGCAGCGGCGCTTCGAATGGCCTCCCGCTGTTCCTCGTTGAAAGGCTGAAGCGCTAAAATCGTCGTCATGGCGACATCCTCCTTGTTGTTCGGTTTAAAGTAAGTTTGATCTATAGTAGGTGTACTTCCAGCAAGCTGCGCAAAGCCGTGTCATGCCGCTCCAACCAATCGTTCCGGCTTCGGAATTGCTGCATGATATAGCTGAACTGAGGCTCAACCTTGCTGCCTGTGTAATGCTGTCCGATGTAAATGTGCAGCACGGCCACATGATAAATTTGCGTCATCAACTGCAAACAATCGATTTCGCTTGCTGTGGCGCTCCGGTGCTCAGCATACCCTTGCAGGAAAGCCTCGGCCATATCCAGCGAACCATCGGACATTTGCAGCACATGATTCAAAGCTATCGCCAGCTCCATAATGCCGGCATCAAGCGAAATAAAGTCGAAGTCGAGCACACCGCTAATTCCATGATCTTCGGCGAGCAGATTGAACACGAGCAGATCATGATGCACCAACTGCTTCGGCAGGGACGTTATCCGTTCCGACGACCGCTCAATATTTTTCAACATTTCATAATAAAATGCGATCGCATCCTCCGCTACGGGGAACGGCGGTTTCTGCATGAAAGCCTGAACGGCATCCTTGCCGGCCAGTGAATGAAGCCCATATACCTGAGTAAAAGAACAGCCATAATAAGACAGCTCTCCTGCATCGAATCGGCCAAGTGTCGCAGCAATCTCGCCAACGACGCGCCCGAACCCGCGAACCTGGCTCGCATCTGCAAGCTGCGGAGCACTTCCGTTCAGGAAAGAAACCATCGCGCCTAATGTTCCGTCGGGAAACTGTACATAGTTCTCTCCTGTTCGGGTATGTATCAGTTCCGGTACTTGAAAAGAAAGCCCGCAACGATTCAGATATGACGTCACTTGCGATTCGAGTTCGATGCCTGGCACGTCTTTCGTATATTCATTATAAATCCGTATAATGTATCGGCTCTCTTGGATGCGGACGATCCGGGTTACATTCGTCAGTCCAAAAGGAACCGGTTCAATCGAGTAAGGAATGTCTTCGTCGACATAATGCCGAACGAGTTGATCAAGCTTTGCATCCGCGTTCATCCTGACACCCGCCTCCCCGCTGAATAACCATAGACTACTAGTCAAGCATCTGCCTATCGATGATATGAATGTATCGTACTATATTCCCCTGCACCCGGATAGACAAAAAATAGAAGCTGCCCGCAACGTACCGGCAGCTTCTAACGATCATCTATTTTATTCAACCGGCTGAAACGGCGGCTGTGCTTTCTTCGCGAACCGCAACTCGGCGGCAAGAACGAGCGGATATAACAGAATCACAACGAGGGTGAAGAAGATGGACTTCTCGAAGACACCGCGGAACTTGTCGATCGACCTGCCGTCTTCTCCGATGATCCAGTTCGCAACCCAGTTCGTGATGCCAACTCCATCATTCGATACGGAGATCAAGTTCTGCGTATAATTTTGGGCCAAGCAGACGAGGGCGGCAGTAGACAGAAAGATGGCTAGAACAACACCTTTCGAGTACGGATGGGTGACTCCGGCTCTTCTGAGCGCATAAACCGATCCCATTACAATAAATGTACATACAGCCACAAACAACATCTTTGCACCTCCGTTTTCCTTTCTGCCTAATTAGACGGGGCGCTGCCGGATTATGTTGCGAAGCTGCATCTGCCAATTACATCCTACGCGTATCTCGTCCACGATTGCAGCGTGCGGGCGACATCGGCACCCTCCACGATCATGCGGCGAATATCCTCGTTGATCAATTGGCGCGAAGCGTTCCACTTCTTATTCATGAAAAATCCGCTTATTTGCACATGATCGAGCTCCTGCATATACCGGGAATATATCGGATGGCTCATCAGGCCGCGCTGCTCTGCCTGCGAGCGGCTAACCGGAGGCGTCCACGAATGGCACTCCAGAATGTAGTGACGAAGGAAACGCCATGCCAAGTCCGGCTCTGCCGAGGCTGACGTAATCCCAGCGCCGCCCATATAAACCATATTCGCCTGCTGCCCGCCCGGTATATTCGGCAGCCCGACCACGCCGTACCTCTCCTCCGGCTGATCCCTCAATAAGTCATTAGCGTTCCATATAAAAGAGAACATCATCGCGTTCTCTTCGCGCCATGAACCAGCTGTGCAAGGCTCGTCCGGCAACCGTGCGACGCGATGCTTGCGGAATACATCGACGATCAACTCGAACGCCTCAATCGTAAGGGCGCTGTCGATATACCCCCTTGATGTTGAGCCGTCCGGCGAAATATAACGGCCTCCGCCCCGCATAACGAAAGACTCGAACCACTCGATGTCGATGCCAAGACCCAACCCGAACTGGGAAGCGATTCCTTGCTCATCTCGAATCGTCAGCCGTTCGGCCAGCGCCATCATGTCCTCCCATGTCCATTCATCCGTCGGATAAGCGAGCCCTGCCCGGTCGAACTTCTCTTTGTCATACATCATTAACGGAGGGCTTACCTCGGTCGGCAGGCTAGTCAGCACACCCCCATGTCCTGCAACCCGCAACAGACCGGCATACAGATCGTCCCTTAGCCCTGCCGATTCGTTCACATACGGGTTCAAATCGATGAATACGCCGTCCGGATTGCCTGCCTGAAGGCCGCCTGTCTCGATGAGATCCGGCGCTTGATCAGACTGCAAGGCGCGCATGATCTCAAAATAATCGTTCGCCTGCTCGATCTCGATGTGCACGCCGGGATTGGCCTGTTCGAACGACGCTTTCGCGGCTTGCAGCTCCCTCATATTGTAGCTGATTTCGGTCATGAGCCGTATTGTCTTCTTCATCCCTTGCTCCCCTTCTTGCAGCGTAATAGGTTCCAACAAATACGTATGATGCCGGCCGCAGCATGAATTTGAACAAAAAAACGAAATTAAAACCGGAATTTGCCGATGCCGCCTTGCAGCGCGTCCGTCATCGACCGCAATTGGTTCGAAGCGGCCGCCGCCTCCTGCACCATCGCATTCTGCTCCTGCACCGACGATGCGATCGCACTTAGGCTGTCGGCATTATGTCCAGCCGCATCGGCTACCCGCTCTGCATCGGTGCGCATCGCATTCATTCTCTCCGATTGGGCATCCATCAGCTCTGCGATCCGGTTGATCGCATCCACCGTGCGATGGACGGATTGCGATATTTGCTGCAAATGTCCGATGGTTTCGTTCGTTTTGGACGATTCCTCGTAGGTATGCTGCGCCTGCAGCTCCATTCGGCTGACCGCGACGTTCAGATCGGACTGAATCGCCTCGACCAGACCGCCGATATGCTTGACCTCGGTCGTCGTATGGTTGGCCAGCTTCCTTATTTCGACAGCAACGATCTGAAAGCCTTGTCCATGCTCCCCGGCGTGAGCCGCCTCGATCGAGGCATTCAACGCGAGCAAATGCGTACGGGCCGAAATCTCTTCGACCACATGAATAATTTCGCCGATCTGCTCGGCGTGTTGATTCAGCTTTTTGACCAAGCCGGTCGTTTCATGCCCCTCTGCTGCCAGACGCTTCATCGCCCCCGACAAGGAATCGATGGCATCGCTGCTGCGGTCCATCGCCGACGTCATTTGCTTCGCCTCCTGCTGGGCATCTCCCGTACAAGCCGCGGCATCTGCGGACAAATCCGCAATTTCTTCAATGGAGTCATACATCAGCCGCGATAGCTGAGCCTGCGTATCCGTGTTGCGCGATATTTCCTCTACCCGTTCCGATACGCCCGTCAACAGTGCCGCCGCCTGCTCCATCGCAAGCCGCAGTTGCTCCACTTCGGAACCGGTAGCTGTAGAATGCCGGTCAATATCGGCTACGATGCCTCTTAGACTAGCAATCATCCGGTTGAACGACGAAGCCAGCAGCATCAATTCGTCCCGGGTGCGCGGAATAGCGACAACAGCTTGCAGATCGCCTTCCGCCGCGGCCCCGGCCGCCCGGTGCAGATCATTCAACGGCTTCACCAGCCAACGCGCGGTCAGCCAGCCTAACAGCCCCGTCCAGAATACGCCGAGACCGAACGTAAAGCTTGAGAATATCCATGAATCCATATTCGGAGCCAAATAATTTTTCAGCACAAAAATACAAAACGCACTCGTACCGTACGTGGTTGCAGCCACTACCGAAATCCCTACCACAATCTTCGTAACCAAGCTCGTTGAAAACCTCATTCGTCTGCCTCCTCCAATGCGGGTCCATAATGAACAAGTCCTTCTTGTTCCATTATGACGCCAAGACGAAGAAGGCACTGTGACATATGTCACAGTGCCTTCGCTCTAGTGATAAGAGGCTTTATACCTAATTAGACGGAATTCTGCGCCTGCGCCTGTGCCCGCTGCTTGCGGCGGCCCGGCATTGCGACGAGCAGCGCCCATATGATCACGGCCAGCATCACGGCCGCAATAACGGCGAATAACCACCGCGTCGCATCCGCTCCGTGCTCATCCAGGAACCAGCCCGTCAGCTTCGGCATGAGCGCGCCGCCGATGCCGCCGAACACCATCATCAGACTCGTCGTCTTCTCCGACAGTCCGGGCACCGCCCGGTTCACGAATACGAGCGCAATCGAATACATCCCAGACATGACAAGTCCCGCGAAGAAAGTCAGAACAAACAAACCGTTCGCACTGTCTACTCCGCCCATAATGACGAAAATAACAGCCGAGGATATACACGTAAACATCATATACGTTCCGCTGCCCCAGCGGTCAGCCACATGGCCCGATACTAGCCGCCCAAGCACCATCGCTCCCCAGTACACGCCGAGCGATAGCGATGCCGCAGAATCGGCCATTCCGTTATTCTGCACGAGCAGCGACGGGAAATAGTTCACGAAGCTGATCTCGAACCCGACATACACCGCGAAGAAGCAGCCGCATCCCAGCCATACCATCGCCATACGGGAACGGCTCATCCTATTCCGCTTCTGGGCATCGGACTCTGCTTCCCCTTGGCTCACAGGGCGGTCCAGAATGGACGGCCACCATATAATCCACAACAGCAGCGTCATTGCCGAGAGTACGCTCACGACTCCGAACGCCGTCACCCAATAACCCGCATTAATAAAAGCGGCACCGACGAGCGGCATCAACAGCGCGCCTACGCCGAACGATACCTCTACCCGGCTCATCGCCACGTTGGCATTGCGGCCAGCCGCGCTAATGATGAACGAGGCGACGACCGCCTCCGTCGTACCGAAGCCTAGCCCCGCGAACGGCGCAGCCGTCAGCATGACCGCCCAAGACGGCTGGCTCACATAGACTGCTTCTGCCAACGTCATAATCGCAAGCGCCGATAGCAGCAGCTTCTTCTTGCCGATCTTTCCAATCAACCATGGCGCGAGCATGACACCCAACATCCCGCCAAGGAACTGGTGCATGACGAGCTGTCCGCCATCTCCATATTGAATCCCATATGCTTGCACCATCGGCTCCATTACCGCACCGACGACCAATTGCCCTAATCCGACTACAACGAAGGCAACACATGCTAATATTATAAGCCGAGTCATCTGTGTCATTGCTCCTCTCGAACTTCCCCGGTGAATCCTGCTCAGCGCCCCCATCATACCATTGCCTGCGGCCTATGAACTATGTCCCATTGTGCCGTTTTATTATTGGATTCTGTTTAGCAGAATCCGGCATTAAGACCAGAAGCGCAGCCGGCCAGTCTGTGGTCTCTGATCTCCCGCCGTTGCTTTGGCCAGCTTGATTCAAACAAATAGAGCCTCGCGAGTATAGATTCTTACACGCTGTGCTCATCGTTGGAAGTCTGTCTGTAGCAGAAGGGCCGCCCCTGCTGTCATTAAAAGAAATGACGGCTGGGACGGCCCTTTTTTACGATAAGAAGGCTGATTTAATTTATGTTCCGCAGAAGGTCCGATAGGGAAGTCCCGTGGATGAAGGAAGCTCACAGTACACATCCTGTTCCGGCGAATATGCATATGGCTTCGACAAAGCTGCCAACAGTCGCTCCATCACGCTGTAGTCGCCCTGTTCCACCGCCGCATCCAGCGCCTCTTCCACCCGATGATTGCGGGGAATGACGGCCGGATTGCTGCGGCGCATCAGATCGCGTGCGGCATCAACCGACTCCGGCTGCCTGCCGAGCCGGGCCTGCCAGCGCGCATGCCACTGCGCATACTCCTCCGACTCTCCGAGCGCAGACCGTACCGCCTCATGTTCACCGAGCGTGAGAGCACGGAACGTGTTCGTATAATCTGCACGGTGACGCTGCATGAGTCCCAGAAGCTCTTTGACCAGTTCTTCGTCGGCTTCATCCTCTTCATGCTGGAACAGCCCCAGCTTCGCTTTCATTCCAGCCAGCCAATGGGCGTAATATTGCTCGGCGAAGCCCGAGATCGCATCCTGCGCCAGCTCGATCGCCTGCTCCATATCGTCATGCAGCAGCGGCAGCAGCGTCTCTGCGAATCTGGCCAGATTCCATGCGCCGATCTGCGGCTGGTTGCCATACGCATAACGGCCCTGCGTATCGATCGAGCTGAATACGGTCGCAGGATCGAACGCATCCATGAACGCGCATGGACCGTAGTCGATCGTTTCGCCGCTAATCGCCATGTTATCGGTATTCATGACGCCATGAATGAACCCGACAAGCTGCCATTGCGCAATGAGCGCGGCTTGACGCTTAATCACTTCCATCAGCAGCGTTAAATAACGGTTCTCTCCGGCTTCGGCTCCTGCCTCAGCCTCAGGATAATGCCTTTCCAGCGTATAATCCGCCAAATCTCGGAGTTCTTCCGTCGTCCGCCACTGGGCGGCGTATTGGAACGTGCCGACGCGAATATGGCTGGCCGCTACGCGTGTCAGCACAGCGCCTGGCAGTTCCGTCTCCCGATAGACCGGCTCGCCAGTCGTTACGACCGCCAAGCTGCGCGTCGTCGGGATGCCCAGCGCATGCATCGCTTCGCTAATGATATATTCGCGCAGCATAGGTCCGAGCGCCGCACGGCCGTCGCCTCCGCGGGAGTACGGCGTTCTGCCCGAGCCTTTCAACTGAATATCGACCCGTTCGCCATGAGGTGTCATATGCTCGCCAAGCAACATAGCGCGTCCATCGCCCAGCATATTGAAATGGCCGAATTGATGGCCCGCATAAGCTTGCGCAAGCGGCGCCGCGCCTTCAGGAATCCGGTTGCCGGCGAAGACTGCCGTTCCCTCCCCGCTCTTCAGCGCCTTGGCATCCAGACCAAGCGATTCAGCCAAGGCTTCATTCACAATAACGGGCTGCGGCGCATCAGCAGGCACCGGCTCTTGTCTCGCATAGAAAGTTTCCGGCAGCCGAGCGTAGCTATTGTCAAAACGCCAGCCGGGCGTTCGGTTTGCAGTTGGTTCAGTCATCGGATCTCCTGCTTCCGTGTAGAGTTTGAGCTTATTATACCCTTTCCTGCGATTTCCTGCGCTCTATGTACGCCTGCAAGGGGGAACGACGCTCAAACCAACACGCAGGCTGCCACTATAAAAACTTGTACAGCCAAGCCATATGATAAACGGCAAGCAGTGCATAGACGAGCGTAACGATCATAATTAATTTCGTAATATAGGAGGGCCGGCGAATATACCGGTTCAGGACGAGGAGCATAAGGGGCATAACCGTTTTATATCCATAGAAGACAACGGGATGCATCTCATACAGCGCAGCAGCAAACGGGTTCGCCTCGCTTACCGCTTGCATCCGAATGCCCGCATCGGTTGCTATGGCATCGAAGAGCGATAACAACGTCAGCCCCATAAGCATAATAGTGCCTAATCGCACGCTGTCCATGAATAGCTTCAACCTCAATCGAACGAGCATAGACAAGCCCCCTTATGATACAAATTGTATCATAAGGGGGCTTGTCTTCTCAATCTTATATCCTGACTATAATAATGCCGCTGCCTTAAACTCTTCGACAAAGCCGTTCAGCCAGTCCTCGCCATAATCGATCGCGCCCATGTCTCCTGGGATGAAAGCGACATCCAAGCTCATGACCCACAGCCGTCGCGCCATAAAGAACAAGTCGATCGCCTGTTCATCCCGCTCCGAGAACGGACGTACGGACCGGTACCCTTCCAGCAGCGCTGCCCACAGCTTCTCCCGATTGTCCGGCTGCTGGCGCTTGCGGCCTTTCACCTGCGCCAAGTCGTAAGCCCGCCAGCCTGCAGCCGCCCACTCAAAGTCGAAATGAACGAACCGGCCGTTCTCGACAATCGCGTTATTGTTCCCATGCATATCGCCGTGGCAAATGCCATAATCCAACCCTTGCCCGCATGCTGCTTCGATACGCGCTTTCAGGCCATTCGCGAATGCCGTCAGGAAGGATGCCTGCTCATGATTCCTGCCGATGTATTCTACAATGCACTCAAGCGGCTCATTAATCAAAAAGTCCGTGTCGAGCTTATAACGGGGCCTAACCACGCTGATCCGGTCCATCGCGGCATGGAGTTCGGCGGCCGACTGGCCGAACGCATAGCAGGACGGCTCGTCCTGCAGCCCGCTCTCCTCGCCTTCTATGTAACGGAACATCACAGCCATCCGCCGCCCTTCCGGAGCGTCTACTGTCGTGAAGTATGTGCCTCTCACCGTTGGAACAGGCTCCGCCACTTTCGTTGCAACGCCGCGCAGTTCCTCTTTCAGCTGGTTCAGCAATGCCGTTTCATAAACGACACCGTTCTCGCCGATTCCGACTCTATAAACACGAAGAATAAACATTCCTTCCGACGTACGGACCCGATAAGTATCGTTCAGCCCTCTCAGCCAGAACACGCATTCTTCCCATTCTCCAATCTCATAGACACAGCCGAAATAAAATTTCAAATACTCCGCGTTCAACACCGAACGCATCACTCTTGATCCCGTATACATTCTCTGCCCCTCCTATGAGGCCGATTGTATCACAGGTTTTTCCTTATCAATGAACCATCCTTGCTGTTCGGATTGGATTAAGCACCGTAACCTTTGGTAAAATAACCCCGTCTGAATTGAGGAGGGATTTCCATGCGAATGATCATTGCTATTGTATTCATGCTGGCTTTATTGACGGGCTGCGGCGCCGGTACGAGCGCGAAGGAACCGCTGACCTTGCAGCAGGTGACCGATGCGCTGCAAGCGGAAGGGCTGCTGTTGGAGGATGACGCACCGGTTAATCCGGATAGTATTTTTCAACAAGGAATTGATGGCGTGAAGCCCCGCTTCTATCGTCTGGCGGACGGCATCGTCTATATCTATCTGTTCGAGACGAATGATAAGCGGATTCAAGGCTACGAGCATTTTTATGACCGGCCGCTCGACTTCGAAGCTCACCATACGCACGAGGTCAACAACGTATTCATCGTATTCACCGGAGGACACCAGAAGGGCGACACGACGGACGACCGGATAAAGGCCGCGCTCAAGCGGCTGGAGTAGTGGCTGATGGAGTACAGCACAGGAGCGGAACGGGATAAGAACGGTTGCTTGCGTATGCGGAATTATTCCAGAGCAAGCAGCCGCTAGGAAAGTTAACGGATCTGCTGCTGCTGCGGACTCCGCTCTTCAGCCGAGCAGCCGCCTCACCGGCTTCCAACGGGATACCCCTTCGAATATCCGGCCGACCCCTCTCGTAATCCGGTCATAGTACACATAAGCCATAACGACGACAAAAGCCGTGAAGAGAAGAAGAAGCATGGGCTCTACGTTCAGGTTAACGGCCAACACGAGCGCGAAAGAAAGCGCGGCGGCGACTAGCAGCACGTTCTCGTAGACGATCGAAGACAGCAGCGCGGCAAGCGGCACGCCTTCTCTCATCGCCAGCACGATGCGGCCCGCATAGTTCCAGAAGCCGCCGGGGATGTACTTGGCGAATTGCGAATCGATAAAAATCCGCAAGCCCTGCAGCAGCCCGAGCCTCCCGCTTAAGCCGGTGCGCATACGCCCAAACACCTTGCCGTTGCCCATTCCCACCGCATTGACGATGAGTACCCATATGCTTGCTTGCAGCATCAGGAACACGGCGAACAACGCCATCGACAGGTAGAACCGATAATCCGCACGCACCAAATAGTCGAGCAACTCCGCAGCCTTGAAAGGCAAGCTGCGCGCAACGAAATAAACGAATTGCCGCTAGCAGCGTCTTAAGAACAGCCGGCCGCCATCTGTGCAGCATCGTCCCGACTCCTTCGTTCCTTCCCCTTAGATCGGGCAATCCACTAATTGTAAGAGGGAACTGTAAAGGGCGGTGCATGGTTTCGTTATCCGCGCATTAATTTACTGCCCGCACCGGAATGATGCGGCTTTATCTTTATCGCATGCCAAAAAAGCCGCATCGGATTCGATCCGATGCGGCTCCCTTGGTTACCGGGCGCTGACAGTTGTCTTCCGTATCACGGGAGCCAACCGATAATCTGAAGCACCGTCAGTATGACCTCGACGACGATCAGAATGACGATGACCCATTCGACGAACAACCCCCGAATCGAGTGGCTGATCGTGGAGAAGCCCTCCATAATGCGGTACAGCACTTCCGTCTTGCTCTTTAATATGGTGAACCGGTCGCTCAACTCGAAGAATTCGAGCATCCGGTCGTAAAATTCGCCCGCATTGCTGCTCGACCATGTTATGTCGGGCTTATCGAGAATCATGATGTATGAAATCGTATTGTATTCGTGGCGCATAATGATCGCTGTTGTCCGGGCCAGCTCCTTGTTGCCGATGGACAAATTGCCTTTCTCCAGCCGGTCGATCATATGCTCGAGTTTATCATGGATTTTGCCAAGCTGCTCCTCGATCTTCTCCAGCGCCACCGACTTGGCCAGAACAGTCGAAATGAGCTCCGGGTGGAACGGCTCGACCTCAGACACCACGACGTACTCGTCGGTTAGCTCAAGACTCCCCTTCTTATCGTTCTGAAGACGGTAATCATCGGTATAATGATACGCGCTCTGAATATCGATATCCGGTTCGAACGTCTGGATAAAACGGAAAAACTGGTGAATCTCATCCGCACTCGAATGATTCACGAATACGACGCTCCCGAAAGAGAAGACGAGCACCTGCTGCGACTTATCCATCGTCTTGTGCAGGATCGACTGCAGAATGTCACCTTTGAGCGTCAAAGGCTCTTCCCATGTAAATTTTTTCGGAATACCGCAGTGGATAGCAATTTTGTTCAAATCGATTTCGTTGGTAATTGCGAATGCCTTGAACGTAATTTCTTTCATCCTTGTCACCTCATATCCGCCTGCCTAGGGTCCAGCCGTACAGGAGGCGGTCGTGTCGCTAGTGTAGCAGATAAAAGCTGCTTCTATTGTTAATTTATTGTAAAACAAATTGATTATACATGATAGATTACTTTTGGATCACCCGCGCAGCAGCGGTTCATTCGATTATGAGGCAGAATGCTGTATAATAATGGGGAATGAAAAACAAACCGGCCACGAATCGTCATTATACGGGCGAAGCGCATAAGCAAGGAGAATGAGAATGGGCAAAATGGATGAAATCATTATCGTAGTGCCAAGAGAGCAGCTGTTTCAGGACGAGGAGCTTGCTTTTCAAGGCGTACAGCGGGACACTGCGGCTGTAGAGACCATTAACCGTATCATTGCGGAGAACTACACCACGTTGCGACGCGGAGATGCGGAAGAGAATGAGACGTATAAGCAGCCGATTCCGTACTGCGTCATTCGCCGCGGCAGCGAAATCTATATGTACCGGCGTCTGAGCGGCGGCGGAGAGGCGCGTCTTCACGATAAGCTCTCCATCGGCGCCGGCGGCCATATGAACGATAACGACCGGGCCGAATCGTTCCGTGAAGTGCTGCGGATCAATCTGGAGCGCGAGCTGGAAGAGGAATTGATCATTCACTCCCAATCCCGCGAATTTACAACCGTTGGCTTCATCAACGATGACGGCAATGAAGTCGGCAAAGTACATATCGGTCTGCTGGTCATACTCGATATCGAAGCCGGCGGCACAGTCGAGGTTCGCGAGACCGACCAGCTTCAGGGCGAGTGGATTTCCGCTCAAGGACTGCTGCAAGAGGATGTCTATTCCCGGTTAGAGTCGTGGTCGCAGATCGCGGCCAAAGCACTCGTATAGTGACCGAAAGGGGCTGCCGTATGGCAGCCCCTTTCAATGGTATAAGACCCTCCTGCCGGTTAGGCAGACTACTCGATATATACCTGCTAGCTGACTCCGAACCGCTTCTTCGCTCTCTCACGGGCGCGCTCGATCTCGACTTCCCGGTTGCGGGGCTCGGCATTCGTCACAAGGGAATCGAGCAGCTTGCCGGCTGCGGCGGCGACTTCCTCTACTGCCCGTTGGAACGCTTCTTCGTTCGCTTTGGATGGCGAGTTGAAACCGGACAGCTTGCGGACGAATTGCACGGCTGCTGCCGTAATTTCATAGTCAGTGGCCGGAGGGTCGAAATTGAATAACGTTTTAATATTGCGGCACATGCTTTATCCCATCCTTTGCATCGGAAGTGTATCGGATTCATCACATCTCTCGTAACTGTAACATGCCGCTTCAAGTTGGGAAAGCCTGCACAGCCTTACTCCGCCCTGTCCGTACCTTCAGAACCCGATTGTTCCGCGATTAATTCATATAGGTCTTGGGCTTGGCATCCGATCGTGTCCGCAATCGAAATCGCGACCTTTAAAGGCATAATCCTTATACTCCCGATATAATCTGCGATTCGCTCCGGTTTGTACCGTAAGGCCCGGGCCAGCTCCTCGACGGACATTCCATGTGCCGTTAGCTGTTCTTGCAGCAAGCATCGGCCCAGCTCAAATTTCATGGCATGATCACCCCTGTATCAGCCTAGCCAACAATCGGAATATTCATCCAGAGCTACTTCGATGCTCAGCGGAGACTGGGCTTAGCTAATCCACGTTCCGTTCGCTTGTGCGACTTGCCACTTGCCGTTGACGAACTCCACGATGACCTTCGTTCCCATGGCGCCTTTACCCGATTTGAACTTGGAGCCTTCAAGCACCATTTGTTTCTCGGACAGCTCCACCTTGTCGACCCGCAACAAGATGCCTTTCAGTGCAAACCACTTCATCAAACTGCTCTGCTCCTCTGCCCGCAGCTGCTCATAGGTGGCTTCCCTCACAGGAACCTCATACTTGCTCAAGGTATTCAGAATCTGCTGCTTGTCCGTATCGTCGATATGCTCAAAGTTGCTCATATCTACGGCAATGTACTCCATACCAGAATTCAATCCCTCATCAATAGGCATAAATGCATCGAGGGCGAGACTATATAGCCCCCCCATATCGGGATTGTGCTCACGGTCGAATACTCGGATGGAAGCTGTCGCATCACTGCCTGTGACCGCCACGGATACGGTCCAGACAGCGTCGCTAGGATCATACTTTGCTCCTGTTACAACCGGAAAGCTGCCCTCACCTGCATAGGAAGAGATCGCCTTCTGGATCGCCTCGGACTCTGGCAATGCCGCTCCTTCCGGCTTCACCGAGGCGATGACTTCGGCCCGTTCCGCTCTCCCTTGTGCTGGATACGATTCATTAATCATGCCATCCGACCACACTTTCACTTTCATCCCCAGTTTAATGTCGGCCGGCATGTTCCCGAACCAGATCGCTTCATAGAAATGGTTCATGCCGCCATTCGCGCTGAAGTCCCGCGGTTCAGGAGACACAACGAGCATGCGGTTCCCGTCGGTACGGACAACGTACCCGATAAAGCCGGCATCCTCTGCCGGTTGCACCGCTGGCGCCGCTTGCTGTTCATTCACAATTTTTGGGATCGAAACCGGGGGATTCCCATCCATATTCGTATTCGTATTCGTATTCGAACAAGCTGTTATCACTAATGCGCTTATCGCAACCGTTATCACGGTCTTGAAATTCATGATGCTCACTCCCATTGATTGATCGTGTTCAACAGGACAGACGAGAGCAAGCACCGCTTAGGTTGCAATTCCACATCATCCAAATTGAGGTGAATAAGCCTCGGACAGTAGCCTACGACTTGAATGATAACCCCTGCTCCTGCAGCGCGCTGCGCAGCTTCGGCATCGAGGCCGGTCCCATCCCGTGGAATTGTAATATTTCCCGTTCGCTATATTCAGACAGCAGCTGCAAGGAAGTAATGCCGTGCTGCTCCAAAGCCCGCCGTGCCGGCGCGGAGAGCAGAGCCAGGAATCCGTTATCAGGCTTCCGCTCCTGCTCGCAGACCGGGCAGGTCGGACAATCGCTGCTTTTGTAATACTGGTGTCCTTCACTGCAAGTTCTTAAACTTTTGGGTGTAACCACCATGCCTGCCCCTCCCAATCCTTTATCCTCACGTTACTCTGCCCGAGTCCATTCGTCTTGCATGAACCACGTGCCGCCTCCCGCCTGAACGCGGTGGGAATGTCCCCGGTCATCCTGCAGGTCAAATATGAACAACCCTTCGTCCTCGTCATATCCGACAGGGACCACATTCGCCGTGTTCAAGTCCAACTCTTCCTGATACTTCCCAAGCAAACGGTCAACCGCCGCCTTATTCTCTTCTGTCTCATCGTGCAGACCCAGATGCAGCATCAAACTCTCCTTATCTTCTTCCGTTATTGCCCGCAAATACCGCTTCACATCATCGGCCATGTACGGGTATTGATTCAGCATAGGAGAGTCGAATAGCGGCTCGCGGCGGGCATCGTCCCGAATCGCTTCCATTCCCTGTTCTTTATTATACTTCACCTGCAATGGAACGAAGCGTTCCTTCCCGTCCTGCATGCCTGTAATTCGGTAATGCTCGATATAATATTGTTCGTCCTGTTGGTTCGAATCAAAGGAAAGCGACAGTTCGGTCAACTGGTCAAAATGCAACCGAAATCCCGCAAGGACGACACGCATCGTCTCCGGCGTATTCTCATTCTCCGCATGTGCTGTCAGCACAGACAGCCTCTCGGCATCTTCCTTCTTCAGCGCCTCAACAAATTTACCGGCATCCTGTGCGGAAATATGCTCAAGAGACAGCGCCGCATCGTCAGTCGTTTCTCCCGGCGATGATACTGCTTCTTCCTCTGGGGGAAAGACCTGTTCCTGCGGATCATCTAGTGTCTGCTCCGGCTCCGGCTCTGGTTCCGGCGATACAATAGCGGTTCCGGGCACCGGTGCAGGCTTATCCTCCTGGCTGCATGCTGCCAAAATAACGGTTAGCATAGCTGCAAGCAGCAGAGCAAAAACTCGGTTCGAAGCAACCCGATTGTTCGCCATTCTTCCATTCTCCCCTTTGTTCATATCGTTATAGGAACAGACGGAACCACTGGTAAATTGTTGCGGAATAATAGAAACTTATTACCGCTTGTACGCATACAGGAATCTTATAAATAGTGTCGAATTTTATTCATACAAAAATGTGTACGTACTCTGAGGTGACTCCATGAGCTTGTCTTGCATCAAGACGCCCGTTCTGCTCTTATGCGCAATTGTTATTCTTCTTGCTGCCTGTCCGGCAACCGGCTCTGCAGAAGATATACAACCACCCGAAACCGTAATTCAAGAATGGGAAATTCAATGGTTTAATGAACAAATGCAGCCGGAGCGTCTTACTTCGCCCTCCATCACCGAGCCTTGGCTGGAGGCCAATACTCATGCGCCCGCCAACCAGATTCCGAAAGGCTATACCGGAGCGTGGATCCACATTGCCGTCCCGCCCACCGCAGGCTGGCCGTTACCTGGTTTGCTTATCGGCCGTCTATATGGAGCCGACATCACCGTTTACAACGATGGCAATCTGTTGTACCGGTCAACCCGGGAGTTCAGCTTTGAACGGGGTACCCTGCTCTTGGAACTCCAACCGAAGTCCACGGCTTCGGATCTATATATTCGTATCAATTCCATGGAACGCGCTGGACTGAACAGCTCCGTTCGCATTGGGGGCTACGAGCATTTGTCGCACTCGAGGGTTGCGCAGGCCATACCTAACCTTGTGCTCGGCTGCTCGATCGCCTTCATGGCTCTGATCATGCTGCTTATTTCCGGCTATCTGAATGTTCGGCAGCGCAAGCCGTGGGTACTGCTCGGCCTGTTCGCACTATCTGCAAGCTTCCTGATCTTAACCAACTATACGCTGCCGTATGTTTACTCCACAGCTTATGGCAGATTACTGCTGTTTCTATATGATCTGTCTATGCTTACGGTATTTCCTGCCTTTCATATGTACGCAGCGACTATTTTCGAGGGGAAGCTGACCTTCTACCGGACGTTCGGCCGATGGTTCACGGCTTATTGCCTGTTCGGCCTCCTTGTTCTTGTCGCATACAATCTGGCCGGAGACCCGCTCTTTGTCTATTACAAGCTGTTTACGCTAACGCTGCTGCTTCCCTTGCTGCTCATTCATCTGGGCTTGGTCTTCAGTCATTCGGTTATCCAATCTGTTCGGGGCCATAAGAACAGCATCATTCTCGCCTCGGGATTTCTTGCTTTTACCGTCATGTTCGCAGCAGATCTGTACAGGTTCTATACGGACGAATCCCAACCCATGCCCTTCTTATGGCAGATTGGCGTCGTCCTGCTCGTGATCTCGCTCGTCATTGTACTAGCCCGGCGAATTTCCGCGGACCATAAGCAGTTGGTAACATACTCGCAGGAATTGGAGCAGTTCAACCGTCAACTGCAGCGCACGGAGAAGCTGAAATTTATTAGCGAAATTGCCGCTTCGATCGTCCATGAGGTGCGGAATCCGCTGCAAGTGACGAGAGGCTTTCTCCAGTTCATCTCGGGCAAATCGGATGAGGCTTCGAAATCCCATTTCTCCATCGCAATCGAAGAATTGGACCGGGCATCCGTGATCATCACGGACTTCCTTACCTTTGCCAAGCCCGAATTGGATTCGAGTATCGCGGAACTGGATATTCAGCAGGAAATGGCCGCCATCAAGACCATTATGAACCCGTTGGCCGTCATGAATGGAACGGTGCTGCAGCTGCATGCTGCGGATAAGCTTTATGTACTCGGCAACACTTCGAAATTCAAACAAGCTTTCATGAACATGATTAAGAACAGCATCGAGGCGATTCATACGAAGGAAGACGGAATGGTGACGATAAGCGCATACGAGGAGAACGGCATGGCTGTCATTCGAATCCGCGACAACGGGGAAGGGATGAGCAAAGAACAGATCGCCCGGCTAGGCGAGCCCTACTACTCGACCAAAGCAGCAGGAACCGGACTCGGTCTGATGGTCACCTTCCGGATTATCGAAATGATGAAGGGGACACTGGAGTTCCGAAGCGAGCAAGGACAAGGCACCGAAGCGTTAGTCCGGTACCCTCTTGTGCATAAGCCAACCTAATTTTATATTAAATCCTTCTCTTCAAGCACAGGAATAAGGGGGGCGGCGTCGAATCATTAGGGATCCAAAACGAGTTTGCTCCCTGAGGTGACTTCATGAGCTTGTCTCATATCAGGTCGCCCATTCTTTTTCTATGTGCAGTCGTTATGTTTCTACTGGCTTTTCCGCACATCACTGTTGCAGAGAAAGCAGCGCCAGCTGAAATAGCCATCCAAGAGTGGGAGATCCAATGGTTTAATGATAAAACGCAGCCGGAACGCTTCGAAACGCCGTCCCTATCCGAACCTTGGCTGAAAGCGAATCTTCGCAAGCCATCCAACCGCATTCCGGACGGTTACAACGGGGTATGGATCCATGTCGCCATTCCGCCTATACTAGGCTTGCAATCGCCTGGTATGCTCATTAACCGTCTATACGGAACCGGTATCTCGGTCTATCATGAAGGCGATCTCCTTTACCGGTCGGACCGCGATTTCAGCTTTGACCGCTATATGCTGCTATTGCCGCTGACGCTTCGATCCGAACCAACCGATCTGTATATTCGAATTACGTCTTTGGACCGCGCAGGGCTGAACAGCTCCGTACGAATCGGCAATTTCGATGAGCTGTCGCGCGCCAACATCATCCAAGAGCTGCCCAGTCTTCTGCTTGGCTGCTCGATTGCTTTCATGGCGCTCATCATGCTGTTAATCTCCGGCTATTTGAACATCCAACAGCGCAAAGCTTGGATATCGCTTAGTCTGCTGGCGCTTGCGGCGAGCATTATGATCGTTACGTTCTCCACATTCCCGTTCATGTACTTCAAGGCGTACGGCAAGCTTCTGCAATTTCTTTTTGACCTGTCCATGCTAGTTGTATTTCCTGCGCTTCACTCATACGCGGCCACCATATTCGAGGGCAAATTAACCGTATACCGGAAATTCGGGCATTGGTTTATCGTTTATTGCGTATTCTGCTTCTTTATCCTGTTGACATACAATCTGGCCGGGGCATCCTTCTTCGTGTACTACAAGCTGTTTACATTCACGCTTCTTGCTCCTTTGTTGCTGGTGCACTTGGCTCTTGTATTGGGGCATTCGGTCGCCCAGTCTATCCGTGGCAACAAGAACAGCTTGATTCTGGCACTGGGGTTTCTCGGCTTCACGATCATGTTTGCGGCCGACATCTGCATCATCTATACCGACGAATCTCAACCGCTTCCGTACTTGTGGAAATTCGGCATCGTATTGCTCCTCGTCGCGTTCGTCATCGCGCTCGCCCGGCGAATTTCGGCGGATCACCGGCGGATCATCGCGTACGCGCAAGAATTAGAGCAGTTCAACCGCCAGCTGCAGCGCACGGAGAAGCTGAAGTTTATTAGCGAGATCGCCGCTTCGATTGCCCACGAGGTGCGGAACCCGCTGCAGGTAACAAGAGGATTCCTGCAGTTCATCTCCGGCAAGTCGGACGAAAGGTCCCAGTCGCACTTCTCCATCGCAATCGATGAATTGGACCGGGCATCCATGATTATTACCGACTTCCTCACTTTCGCTAAACCAGAGCTGGATACGAGCATCACGGAGCTCGATATCCAACAAGAGATGGCTGTCATCGAGACCATTATGAGTCCGCTGGCCGCCATGCATGGCACAGTGTTGCAAGTTCAGTCATCAGGCGGGCTCTACGTTCTCGGCAACCCTTCGAAATTTAAGCAAGCCTTCATGAATGTGGTGAAGAACAGCATCGAATCGATTCACAAGAAAGAAGACGGGCTGGTCAGCATATGTGCATGTGAGGAGAACGGCATGGCCGTCATTCGGATCACGGATAACGGAGAAGGGATGAGCGGGGAACAAATCGCCAGACTCGGAGAACCTTATTACTCGACGAAGGAGACAGGAACCGGACTCGGTCTAATGGTGACCTTCCGGATCATCGAAGTGATGCAAGGAACGCTGGAATTCCGCAGCGAGAAGGGACAAGGAACCGAAGCCGTGGTCCGCTTCCC
Source organism: Paenibacillus kobensis NBRC 15729 (assembly GCF_004000825.1). Taxonomy (GTDB): domain Bacteria; phylum Bacillota; class Bacilli; order Paenibacillales; family Paenibacillaceae; genus Paenibacillus_T; species Paenibacillus_T kobensis. Next base: position 68,353 of record NZ_BILZ01000019.1, read on the forward strand.
TCTTGTTCATCAATCTTAAGGCTCGAAGATGCCCCGGCATGCGCTTGTCGCATACCGGGGCATCGCTATTTCCCAGGCCGAACCGTCAATCAAGCCCGGTAATAAGACATGACCCAACATACGCCGTTCCGGTCTTTCACAACAGCCAGCAGCCCATTGAATGGAGCTTCATAAACTTCCGTAACCACTTGGCCCTCGTCTGCGAACTGCCCGTAGACGCTCCGGAATTGCTCCTCCGTCTCAAGCTTTAAGAACACTCTGACGTAGTCGCCCTGAAGGAGCGGCTTCGCAGCTTGAACATCTGCGAATTTCAACGTCGCTCCTTCCAGCTTCAAGTCCGCGTTCATCACCGTCTCCCCTTGCTGGCGCAAGATGATGATTTCCCCGCCGAGTACGCTCTGATAGAAGCCGATCTCATCCTTGCAGTTGTCTACTACGATAAACGGAAGTGCCGTAATCATCGTTACATCCCCCTCGTGAGTAAATAATCGCTTAATTCTGTTCCCGGTCGCTTAGATTGCGAAGCACCTTCTTCAGCAGCTTCAGCATAAGTCCATATTCCTCGTCTGTCATGCCCTTCCGAGTCCGGGACTTCACACGGTTCAGCGCTTCCTGCACCATCGGCACCACCTGTCTGCCCTCTTCGGTCAGATAGAGCAGTTGGTACCGGTTGTCGGAAGGGTCGGCTTCTCTTCTCACATACCCTTCTGCTTCCAGCTTGGCGATCGCTTTGGCAGTCGTCGTTTTATCGATGAGCAGCTTCTCGCTCAGCCCCTTCTGCGTGATTGCCTCTCTGCCTGCTATGGCCATAAGAAAAATGTACTGGCCGCTGCCGATCCGGTAAGGCGCCAGCTCGGCGGATATCATGACCTGCATGTGCCGGTAGATGGCCGAAATATACTGGCCGTGCGATTCCGAAGCCGCCGCTCCGCCATGTTCCTCAAGATTCTGCACCATATCACCTTCTATATAGAATGCTATTGCAACTAATTGGTGATTACAGTGTATGCCAAATAGGATGCTATTGCAACTATTTTATATAAACGCTGTTTTTGAAAATATTATTGCTCTATTGAATTTTTGAATCCTTTTTTGAAGAACTACGTTTATTCCACAAGAGATTTGCCTAATATTTCTTCCAATGCGCTCAACAATTTTTTATTTTGTCCAAAATAACTGATAACAAGTTCGTCTTGTTGATATAAGTGCGGAATTCCAGTGAAATCGACTGAGGGATTTGTAAGCACAGGAATCAATTCTTTTATGGATTCTTCTGCTGATACAGGGTTTTCGATATAAACTCGCTCATTTTCTTCAACCATTAAAACGGCGGTTTTTAAATCTAGTTGTGGCATTTCTTTTCTTACTTCCTTTGTAATATCTTTTACTTTTAGGTCATGACCTTTGAGTTCACTTATAAATTTTGCTGTGTTAGAATTGTCTGAATTTAAGAATGAATACCCGAAAATAACACCTATTATCGTCAACAGAAACATTAGAGACAACAAAATTCTCCTCAATTTCTTTCCCCCATAACCAAAATTAAATACCCATAATATTGACGTGACAAAATCAACAATAATTGTTGCTGGATGAGAGAAAGCGCACCTTCCTCTGGAAGAAACCAAAGCAACTTGAATAAAGAGCGGTTAAACTGTTGCTCTATGGTCCTCATTCGCATCCGGGCTATAGAATCGGCCATGCTCCGTCTCTTGAAGAGCTCTTTCTCATCCTGTACACTCCCTTTTTAGGCATCCCCGCCGATCATCAATAGCAACAGAAGCGACAACGTAAAAAACAACGGTCTGACTAAAGGCACCTTGACCGTAATTTCTTGTTCCGGCTCGAGAACTTGTGCGATCCGGTAATCCAGCGTCGCCGCGGCGAAATGTATCGCTGCCGCATGCTGCCGTTGGTTCCCCAGCTTCGCCAGCTTAAGCAGCACGCTTGCCAGCGGCAGCTCCGTTCCCATACGGCGAATCGCGAACCGGTCGGCGAGCAGCTCCATCCACGTCTGATAGTAACGCAGCAGCGACCGCATAATCGGCATATAAGAAAACCCTTCTGTCGCCAGCCTCATTATAAATAACTTCGCATTATCACGGTTGCGGCAATGATGCCATTCATGCAACACGATGGCTTCGACCTCGTCTTCGCTGAACATATTCAGCACCGTGTCGGAGATGATAATCGTTGGTCTGCGTATTCCAAGCGCCATCGCGACGAAAGCATCGTCCCGTACAACCCTAATACCGACTCCAAGGTCCCGGTACTTGTAAGCGAGACGTTTCGTTAATTTCACATGCTCGCGAGAGCGAAAATGGTTCCGCCATTTCTTCGTCCAATAGGCTTGCGAGCCGAGTCGCCACAACACTCTTGCAAGCGTAAACCCGAAGATGAGCCCTGCCTCGATACCGGTCACGATGACGCACTGCCCCCCGTCACTGCTGACGGAGCTTGCTACGAACATCCATGCTTGTACGCCGAACAACACAATGAAGCCGGCCATCAGCACATACACCCACCTCAGCTTGGCGGAGGCGTTCATGGCTGACCCCTCTTCTTCTTCAGTTCGGTCAATTTGCTTTCCAGCTTGGCAATCAGCTCATGGTCCACTTCTTCAAGCGCATCAATCATGTGGCTTACGACCAAGCTCCCGTATTCCTGGATCAACCCCTGCGATACGGCCTTCGTCTGCTCCGAGAGAAACTGCTCCTTCGTCTGCACGGTGCTGAACCGTGCCGCTTGCGTTCTGCCGGAGCCGAAGAGCGCTTTCGTCAGGTGGCCCTTGTCGAACAGCCGGTTCATAACGGTCGTCACCGCATTCACGGAGATCGGGTTATCTTGATTCAGAATCGTCTGCACTTCCTTGACGGTCATGCCTTCGGAGGACCACAGCAAGTCCATAATCTTTGCTTCCAGCGGTCCGAAGAACCGGTTCAACCCTTCTCCGCTCACGTTCAGCTTCTTAATCTTCATTCCATCACACCTCGCGTTGATTCCCTGTATCCCGATGATCAGCTCTGGATCCACTCTCACAGCAGCAAATCTATTATACCACCTCTCTTCGCCTGTAATAAAATGGACAAAGAACCGCCTAAGAAAGGCAGTTCTTCGTAACTTGCGTGTATTCCGGGCATCGTTCTAGTTAAGCAGCGTCCATACACTGGCTTTACCCGGCGTTTCACCCTGGGTCCACCATTTTGCTTGATACGTATGGCCGTTATAGACGACTTTGTCCCCACCGTTGTAGGCCTTAATGGAGTTCCAAGTCTGAGCTGTGCCGGTGGAAGCCGCCTTCCAGACGTCCGATACGTCAGGCTGTTCGCCCTTCGTCCACCAGCCTGCCGTATATTCGATCCCGTTATAAGTTATCTTATCTCCAGCCAGGTAGATCTTGCTGCCATCCCAAACGGCAGCCGTTCCCGACGGCGGCGGAGTCACCGCTTTAGGCAGTGTGCTTGCCGATAACGGTATGCTCGATGCCGAGCGGTTGCCCGCATTATCGACTGCCGCCACGGTATAGAGATAGGCCGTGTCAGCCGGCAAGCCGCTATCCGTATACGAAGCTTGCGACGTCGTGCCGATTACTTTGCCGTCCCGGCTCACTTCATAGCTCTTAATGCCGGCCGAAGCGGTTGAAGCCGTCCAAGCCAGCGTAATGCTGCTCTCCGTATGGCCGGAGCACAGGACGCCTGCCGGAATAGACGGCGGCAGTACGATCCGATCCGGTTCCGTCGGTGGAGTCGTCGTACCGCCGCCTTGCGTCAGATTCACATCAAGAACCTGATAGAACGCATTGTCGGTGTCGCCGATTTCCCACACGCTTAGAATAATATAGTAACCCGTCCGGTCCGTCGGCACGCTGCACTTGTGCGTCACCGTCATTGCAGGCTGCTTGTTGCCGCCGTCCACCGTACAGAACGGCTTGGACTCCAACTGATCGCGGCTAAGCGGCTTATTCGGATCCCAACCGATCTTCGTCATATAATACTTCCAGCTCTCCGTTGCGTGGTTAGCCGTGAACTTCCAAGTAAAGCTGTTCTCGCCGCCCTTCATGTCAACCTTCTTCCACCGGTCAGACTTCTGCACATCCAGTTCCGGATATTTGCCTGCGCCGGCGATCTGTCCGTCAGCCGGTCCGGTTGCCGGGAAACCGCCTTTGCCTTCCACGCTTTGCGGTTCGTATTGAATCGCTCCGCAATCTTTATTGATTCCTTGCTGGCACAGCACGGTCCGGCTGGCTGGCGAGTCGATGTAGCCATGGGCCGACGCTTCGCCCGAGAAAGCGAACAAGCAGGCTAAGCCGAATACAATGAACCCAAACATTACGGCCGGCTTAAACGGGCGAAGGCCCGCCTTCAGCCCGCCCCCGAGCGGTTGCTCTGTCATCATCATGTTGATTCCCCTCACGTATTGGAAAATAGCAGTGCTTTCCGAGCATACCGGACTGTCGAAAAGACAGCCAGATTCCAAAGTCACTGGGGGAATTTTCTATGAATGCTTGCCGCCGTTCAGGTTGCTTCTTGCAACCGGTATGAACGGAACGGGACCCGAGTCGCATGATTTATCTATCGTTCGATTAAACCTCGCCCATAATTGTAAATATGTATAAAGTTTAGCTGTAGTATTTTCCCATATCAAAATAGGCTGGATTCATCTGTTGGCGCCTTACCTATATGCATCCCTTATCCTAGAATGGGGGTCGTTCGCCTCCATGGTTCGCATTCGATTTTATGCCAAAATCCCCTGCACCTAATGGCGAGGGGATAATACTATTATGCGGTGTCCTACTAATAACGGTGCTTCTGCCTTCTGATCCATTGGGTCGCAACCCACTTCTCCCCGGCAGCAACGGGACTGCCTGCATGCAGCGTCAGTTCGTTCAGACGGTGGTCGTTGTAGAAATATTCGAAATAGACGGCACTGCCTTTGCGCGGTGTTACGGTCAACCCAAGGGAAGGGAAGCAGGTATCGCCGCCTTCTTCCACGTCGTTCAAATACATCACAAGCGTGCTAATTCGGTTATCACCCGCGTTATCCGCCGTAAAATAATCATAGTGAGGCTGATACTGTTCGCCGGGCTGGTAATGAAGAATTTGCAGCGGCTCCGCATGCTCCAGCGGCACGTTCATCAGTTCCGCCGCCCTCGCCTCGATGGTCCGGACCAGCCCGTTCTCGCCTTCCTCGAAGAACATGCTGCTGCTCGTTCGAATCTCGCTTACGGCATGTGACTGGCCAATCTTAGACCGCTGCATTCTGTCCTTCGCTAACGCAATTAACGTATCGCATTCTTCGCTGCTCAGAACATTGTCGAGAATGAGAATGAGCGGTTCATCCATTTTCCCGACAATAGAGATCTTACGGTCTGACGTTACGATCTTATTCCCCGTCGCTTGAATAATCGTCTGCTCTTTAATGGCCATCGTTGCATCCTCCATCTTCAAGGTTGAGGAAGTCATCGAGTCTGCACAAAGTCAGTAATTAACAGTAAGTACGAAAGACAGTGACATCAGTTTCTGTTTCATCATTAGCAGCTGCCGGTAATAAAAAGCATGTCTTATAAACCCTATAACGCGGAGAGTGACTACATGTCAATAAGAACCGTATTATTCGACTTCGCGCGGCTTCGCCAGAACCGGATATCGGCATGGACGGATGAGGACGGGCTACATGCCATGGGACCAGGCAATGAGGAGCGGCAGATAGAGAAAGCTCGCGATGGTCGTTAACGCCACGTTCATGGCGACCAACTCCTTGTCGCCGCCGTACTTCTCCATCATGACGAGCGAGTTGATAGCCGAAGGCATCGAAGACTGAACGAAGAGAACGGATGCTTCCAGACCGTGTATCCCTAATAGAGAGATCGTCACCCAGGACAAGAAAGGCACGCCGAAGATTCGCAGCAGGACAGCAATCCATAATTCCCGTCTCATGCTGCTGCGCCAGCTCGATTTGCGCAATTGCATCCCTAACATCAACAGGACGATTGCCGCGTATGCGCCGCCTATTAACTGAAACCCGTCCTTCAAGCTCGCAGGCAGCGGAATGCGGAAGAAATACAGGATTAAGCCCGCCGCAGCGGCATAAATAAGCGGGCTTCGCACCATTTTCCCAACCGCTTGCGCCGGGCTGAATGAGCTTCTGGATGCAATGAACAACCCGAGGGAGTTAACGAGCACAATATGCAGCACAACGTTCGTCACGCCAATCGCAAAACCCGCCGCACCGTATGCCAGCAGCAGCAGCGGCAAGCCATAGTTGTTGGAGTTGGCGAAAATCGTCGTCATTTCCATCGCCCTTAGCGAGGGGCCGTCAAAGCGGAACAGCTTGCCCGTGCCGTAGGCAGCCGCCCAACATAAAGCAGTCTGCACGAGTGTGAATAATGCGATATGCCCGAATGATGAACCGCTCAAGCTGCTGTCCGAAAGCGCGCCTATGATGAGGCAAGGGGCGAGCACGAACAAGCTGACATCCGCCAATACTTTGGAATCAGGGGATTTGTATTTCTGATAGAGATATCCTAAAAAGCATGCGAGCAGAATAGGAATTGTTACCGAACCGAAAATTTCAACATACTGTCTCATGAAAACCGCCTTCTCTCTTGCTGCCATTTTTAATCATTATAGAGAAGAACGGTATATTGTTTAAATATATAATAGTTATTTATATTATAGGTTTTATCTATATAATAGTGCAGGTTGAAGCAGCTTCAACCTCTATTGCACGGTCACGGCGCCTAAGAACCGTTCGGCCAGCGCTTCCGCGAACGGAGCAATTATATTCTGGTTCCACTGCCAATGATCAAGCAATAGTCCCGCTAGTCTCGCCAATATCATACTCTTCTCTAGCCTTCTTCACGTGAGGAAAATGATCCGTGGCCCAAACATTAAGCATTCTCATACAAGGAATGAGCGTTTCCCCGAGGGGGGTCAGCGTATATTCCACGATTGGCGGCACCACTGGCGTTACTTTCCGGCCAACCAAGCCGTCCCGCTCCAGCTGTCTCAGCGTTTGCGTCAGCATTTTCTGCGATATGCCCTTGATGCGACCCATCATTTCTCCATACCGGACGGTGCCATTCTCTAAGGAGTAGATGACCAAAGCCGTCCACTTGTTCGATACGATCTCCAATACATGGCTGTAAGTGCATTCCTCTATAGATATATCCGGCGTTCTCACATCTGCCGCCTCCTTACGCACTTCAAGGTTCGTAACCGACTTTAAAGTGCCGTCTAGCTACATCTTAGCCCTTGGATTATTGTGTGTCTATACCCATAAACAAGGAGAGATGTACCATGAAAGCATATGCGCTGCAAGACGGTTTCGGAATCGAAAATGTTAAGGAAGTCGACCGCCCCATCCCGGTTCCGGCCCGAGGTGAAGTACTGCTCCGAATGAAAGCCGTGTCGCTGAATGCCCGTGATATTACGATCATTAACGGGTACTACGACCCTAATCTGAAAGAGCCGCTCATCCCTGTATCCGACGGGGTGGGCGAGATCGTCGCCTTAGGCGAAGGGGCCGGCAAATTCAAGATAGGCGAACGGGTAAGCCCAACATTTACTCAAGGCTGGAAGTCGGGCGAGCCGACGAAGGAGCACTGGGCATCTACGCTAGGATACCCGCTTCATGGACTGCTTGCGGAGTACGTTGTATTGCCGGAGGACGGGTTGGTTCGCGTTCCCTCTTTCTTGACCGATACTGAAGCGGCGGCGCTTCCTTGCGCCGGAGTAACGGCTTGGCATGCCATTGTGGAAGAAGGCCGAGTGAAAGCTGGAGACACGGTCGTCGTCCAAGGCACAGGCGGCGTCTCCTTGTTCGCCCTTCAGTTCGCTAAGCTGCAAGGCGCCCAAGTCATCGTCACCTCCAGCAGCGACAGCAAGCTTGCCCGCGCGTATGAACTCGGTGCTGATTACGGGATCAATTACAAGGACAATCCGGAATGGGACCAAGCCGTATTAGCCCGTACGCAAGGGAAAGGCGCCGACCACATTGTCGATCTCGGGGGCGCCGCAACGCTGAACCATTCGATCTCTGCGCTTAAGGTAGGCGGACAAATCAGCGTCGTCGGTTTATTGTCCGGAGTCAGCGTCGAGGGGCTGGCGCTCGTTCCTGCCCTCCTTAAAAGCGCAAGGTTGCAAGCGATTAATGTCGGCAGCCGGTCCATGTTCGAGAACATGATCTCCGCGATTGAACATCACCGCCTTCGTCCGGTTGTTGATGCGGAGTATCCATTCTCGGATTCAATCAAGGCGCTCACCCATCTCGCGAAGGGCTCTTACTTCGGCAAGATTGGCATTCGTTTCTAAGCCAGCGATTATGGAATCATACTTCAACAAGGCCGGTAACCGCTCATTAGAGCGATTTACCGGCTTCTTTGTGTTCATCTTAAAAATCCGCGCATCGACAATGTAAAATAAACTTGACATTGTGTATGCTGTAGATTACATTAAGTACATAAAACTTGACTTTTTGTATAAAGTATCCAACAGGAGGTAAGGTAGGAATGACCTATCAAGAGCGGAAGAGCATCTTGTCGATCCTTAGCACCGTGCTCATTTTTGCTGCTTTTTGTGCGTACAAATACCAGCAGTATCCCGAGGAAGGGTTGACACAAGCCGAGACCTTTCATTATTGGGGCACGTTCGTCCTCAGTTTGACTCTGGGTTCCATTGGCGCGCATATCGTCATCAGCAGTTTTTTCAGAATTTACTTCCAGGTCTCGACCGGAGAGAAGGTGCCGGGATTCTCCGATGAATTGGATAAACTCATCGACTTGAAAGCGTTCCGGAATTCGTTCGGCGTGTTCATCCTTGGATTCCTGCTCGCCATGGGATCGCAGGCCTTCGACCAGCCGTCGCAAGCGATGTTCATCATTCTGATCGCGGCTGGCTTCCTGTCCGACGTCACCGGTTCCATTACGAGACTATATCACTATCGCCAAGGAGTTTAAGATGGGCAAAGATCTTGTCGGCAACCATATCCGCAAATTAAGGTTCAATGACAACGAAATGACACAGCAGCAGTTGGCAGACAAGGTGGGCGTGACAAGACAGACGATTGTGGCGCTGGAGAAGGGCAATTACTCTCCGTCTCTGGAGCTCGCTTTTCGTATTGCCCGCGCTTTTGGGTTACCGCTTGAAGAGGTATTCTTTTACGGGGAAGATATGGACCAGTAGTTCATTAAATGATATGTGGGAGAAAAGGGAGGCAAACCATGAGTTCAACTCGAATGGCTGCAAAGGTAGTTGGTATCTTCTTTATACTCGCCGCGGTCGCATCGATCGTCGGTCTTGCTTTATACGATCCGATTCTGAATGGTGCCGATTATTTGACGCAAGGCTCCGAGCACGCTAATCAGATCATACTTGGGGCGTTGATGGAGCTCATACTCGTCGTGTCTGCGGTCGGCACTTCGATAACGATGTTCCCGGTATTAAGACGGTATAACGAAAGTCTCGCTCTGGGACACGTGTGCTTCCGGTTTCTGGAGGCTGTCATTATTACCGTCGGCATTCTAAGCGTGCTGGCGCTGTTGACGTTAAGCCAGCAGTTTGTTGCTGATGGAGCCACAGATGCCGCCGCATATGAAGCTTCAGGAACGGTATTAAAAGCCATTCATAAATGGACGTTCATGCTCGGCCCTAACTTCATGCTGGGCATTAATACGATGCTGTACAGCTACATTTTCTACCGGACGAGGCTCATCCCGCGGTTCATTCCTATCTTAGGCATGACCGGATCCGTTCTTGTATTCGCAGCCTCCCTATTCGAAATGTTCGGCGTGTTCGATCAAATGTCCACCTGGGGCGCAATTCTGGCGCTGCCTGTCGCAGCGAACGAAATGACCTTGGCCGTCTGGTTAATTGTGAAAGGGTTCCGCGAGAACCAACTGCGCCTTCTGCGCTCCGCTTAAGATCCTGCAAAGACAAAGATCACCTGCTTCGCACCGCAGCAGCCTAGCCGGCTTGAGTCGCAATGGACCCCAGCCGGCTGCCGCTCCGCTACCTCGTTTGAACGAAGATTCCGTCCCCTTCTAACCACTCGGCAATAAATACTCTAGTGTAATCCGTCACGTTATGCGGCCGAAGCTGTTTCAGAAGCCATGACTCGTCGTAGCCTAAGTCTTTCACTTCATCCCACAATACTTTGCCGTCGCGAATAAGCGTAACGGGCACATGGACGGGCTTGCCGGGAAGCTTCAAATCCTCCTGCGTCGTCTTCTGATATTGCGCCTTCTTCAGGATACTGATTGAACCGTTAAACTCCAAGTAGCAATAGGCAACCTCGCGAATGGAGAAAGTCTCGCTCTGCCTCAGCAGACTCTGGAGCTGATTCAGATTCATCCGGTTCTTCTTCAACTCTTGCCGGTCGACCACGCCATCTCGAATAAGGGCGGCTGGCTTGCCTTCAACGATCCCTCGAAACCATAGCAGCTTCTGCGCCAAGTATTCGACGATAAGCAGCAATAACCCCCAGAAGCTCATCGCAAAGACGATATCGAGAACGCCGACATGCCGGTCATAAAGTGCATTGCCGAGTATTTCTCCAATAACGACCGCCGTAATAAAAGTAAAAGGCGTAACCTGCGTAATAATTTTTCTGCCGACAACCTTGACGATAACGAACAGCAGGACAAATCCAACAAGAAGCTCAACCGCTATCTGAACGAACTTCATAGGACGGCCACCCCCTATTCGGCTTATTATAGCTGGATGTAATATTTCCAGAATAAGGGGAATTTATGAGCCGATCAGCCATGTTCTCGACTGGGCCTTACACATATTGGGTGCAACATTCTTGTCCATCCCTGCGTTTCTATACACAGCAGCTGCAACCGCACAACTCTAGACTACACATTCAAAGGAGATACGACATCATGAAAAAACGCTGCCTCACCATCCTTAGCGTCGCCCTTCTCGGGTTGATGCTGTCCGCATGCTCGTCCAATTCCAATTCCAATTCCAGCACTACCGATACGTCGAGCCCGGGCACTTCCGCTGAAGCTGGCGTCAATGCGGATGCAGGCAAGGATGCACCCGCTGTCGAGAGCCAACTGACTGTCGCCCAAATGTCGGAGGACTTGCTCAAGCAGGCCGAACAGCCGATGCTTGTCGATCTGACAGAATCCGACGTGAAGACTCTCTATCACTTCGATCCATCGTTGCTCGAAGAGTTCTCCATCAAGATCCCTCTTATGAACGTGAAGACGAACGAGCTCGCCGTTGTGAAGGTCAAGGACGCGAAGGACGTGAAGACTGTCGAGAGCGCGATTAAACAGCGTGCCGCCGACGTTCAGAAGACGTTCGAGACGTACCTGCCTGATCAATACGAGAATGCGAAAAATTATAAACTCGTAACCAAGGGCAACTACGTACTGTTCGCCATCTCGGAAGCCGATACGGCCGATAAGCTGACGAAGCAGTTCGACACCTACTTCAAAGCGGAGTAACCGCCTATGGTGTTCAGCAGCCTGCTCTTCTTGTTCTTGTTTCTGCCTGCCGTTCTCTTGCTGTACTTTGCTTCTCCTCGGCGGCTTAAGAACCTGATCCTCTTCCTGGCCAGTCTCGTCTTCTACGCATGGGGTGAGCCGGTCTATATTGTCATCATGCTGCTGTCCACCGTGACGGATTACAGCTTCGGCCTGCTTCTCAGCAGGCCGAAGCTGTCTCCGAAGCAGCGCAAGGGGATCGTTGCCGCTTCCGTCGCCGTCAACCTTGCCCTGCTCTCTTATTTCAAATACGCGGACTTCCTGATCTCGAACGTCAACTCAGCGCTCGGTACAAGCATTCCGTTAACCGACTTGGCGCTGCCGATCGGGATCTCGTTCTATACGTTTCAATCGATGTCCTACATCATCGATGTATATCGAGGAAAGGTGCAGGCACAGCGCAACTGGATTGACTTCGGGACGTTCGTCGCTTTGTTCCCGCAGTTGGTTGCCGGGCCGATCGTTCAATACTCCGTCGTCGCCGAGCAGCTCAAACAGCGTACGATTACCGTAGAGCTGTTCGCGGAAGGTGTTCGCCGGTTCACTGTCGGTCTCGCCAAGAAAGTGCTGCTCGCGAACAATATCGGATTGCTGTGGAATTCGGTGTCCGGCCAGGGTACGGACGGAATGCCCGCCGCGACTGCGTGGATCGGCATTATCGCATTCGCATTCCAGATCTACTTCGACTTCAGCGGGTATTCGGACATGGCGATCGGACTGGGGCACATGTTCGGCTTCCGATTCAACGAAAACTTCGATAAGCCGTATACTGCGCAGAGCATCACGGACTTCTGGCGGAGATGGCATATCTCGCTCGGCAATTGGTTCCGCGATTACGTCTATATCCCGCTAGGGGGCAATCGAAGAGGCACGGGGCTTCAGCTTCGTAATATTGTTGTCGTCTGGCTGCTGACGGGCTTCTGGCATGGCGCCAACTGGAACTTCATGCTGTGGGGACTATACTTCGGGATCGTACTCATCCTCGAGAAACTATGGCTGCTTCGGCTTCTTAAGCGCTGCCCGCGCTGGGTTCGGCATTTCTATGCGCTGCTTCTTATACTGATCGGCTGGGTGCTGTTCGCTTTCGACCAGCTGACCGATCTGGGGGGCTACCTCCTCGCCATGTTCGGCGCAAGCGGCGGCCCGATATGGGATTCGAATACCGGGTATTTGCTCTACACGAACGCCGCCCTGCTTGCGGCGCTTGCCGCAGCCTCGACGTCTCTGATAAAGCTGCCGAAGCGCGGCGCGGCGCAACTCGCCTGCTGTTTTGTTCTTTTCGTGCTGTCGGTCGCTTATCTGGTCGATGCCACGTTCAATCCGTTTCTGTACTTTAGGTTCTAATCCCGGGGAGGTGCTGACAGCTGAAATCCATGAAGAATAGCCCTCTATCGGACCGCTTGCTCGCAGGCGGCTTCGTCACCTCCCTGCTCATCATGGCCGTGTTGTTCCTCGCGCTGCCGAAGACGACCTTCTCCGAAGCGGAGAACCGTGTTTTACAAGGCTTGCCCGAGCTGAGCTGGAGCCATATTTGGAATAAGCAATTTTCACAGGAGTCCGAAGCGTTCGTAACGGATCACTTTCCAATGCGGGCGGGGTGGGTGCGGCTGAAGTCGGAGCTGGAGCAGCTTCGGCTTCAGCGGGAGAACAACGGTATTTACAAAGGCAAGGACGGCCACTTGTTCGAGAAGTTCGAGCAGCCCGACTATGCGAAGGCAGCGGCATATGCAGAGGCTGTCCGGCAATTCGCGCAGATGCATGCCGAGGCAAACATGACGTTCATGCTTGCGCCGACGTCGATCGGCATCTATCCGGAGCGCTTGCCTTGGCTAGCGTCTGCCTATCCGCAGAGTAAGGTAAATGCGTTCGTTAAGGATCAATTGCAGGGGAGCCTGGCGTTTCTTGACGGGTTCGACTTTCTAGGCTCTGCGGCTCATAACGAGCGGCCTGTGTATTACCGTACCGATCACCACTGGACGACATATGGCGCTTACTTGGCTTACACCGCCTATGCCCGGCAGATGGGCTGGTCTCCGATGCCGGAATCCGATTTCAACATTCAGACGGTGACAGACGCGTTTCTCGGCAGCTACCACACGCGAAGCCAATTCAGCGGAGTGAAGCCAGACTCGATCGAGGTCTACTTGCCTAAGAAGCCTTTGCATTCTACTATGTACATCGCCGACGATGGTACAACGCATGAAGAGCTATACAACGACAGCTTCCTATCCAAAAAGGACAAGTACTCGTACTTCCTCGGAGGCGTTCACGCGCTCATGACGATCAAGACCGAGCTTCCGCTTTCCACGAATCAGACGGACAAGCTGCTTGTCATCAAGGATTCGTATGCGCACAGCATGCTTCCATTCCTGACATCGCACGTGCGGGAGCTTCACGTTATTGACATGCGCTATTACAACGGCAATATTAGCGAATATATGAAAGAGAATGACATTCACAACGTGCTGTTCCTGTTCAACACAGCGACATTCCTCGAAAGCTCCGAGCTGCTTAAGCTCGGGGCTTAGTCCCTGCGGAACCGTACGGGCAGCACCAAAAAAGCCTGCACAATGTGCAGGCTTTACACTCGTAAGAGCCTATTCGCGGCAAATCATCAGCTTGTTGCCGTCCGGATCCTTCACCACGAACCAGTGGTCATGCTCGATCTCCGTCACCAACTCGGCGCCGAGCTCTTTCATATAGTCCAGCGATCCCTGCAGATCACCTGTCATCAGCATGAAAGCCGGCGTCTCGATCGCAGGCGCGCCTCCCGGCTCCTGGCCTCCCCACTTCGGCATCGTATCGAGAATGAGGCCCGTGCCTTCCATCGGAAGCGAACAGAGATGGCCGCCCACAATCTCGCAGCCGGACTCGTTCAGTCCGAGTATCCGGCAATACCAGCTGCGCGAACGTTCGATATCCCGCACCGGAATGAAGATACTCCCTACCTTGTTCTTAATCGGACTGGCCGCCACCGAACCCGCTTCTCCTTGCTGCTGTTTGCTCATCGCATTCCCTCCGCTTATTATCGTTAATGCTTTCGGTATCATAAAAGGCCGGTAACTTCCTGGTGATTCCGTCTTCTTCACGGGGTTGTTCAATTCCTGTCACTCTCCATAGGCAGGATAGGGATATAGATTTTCACCACAGCGTATTGTTCGGCATTCATGCCCTGGCTTGCATCATATTCCGCGAACCACTGCCGTTCCTCATTCAGATGCCAGCATCCGTTCACGGCAATCCAACGGTGCACATTATCCAGAACGCCGGTAAGCTGCCCGTAAGCCCTCGATGTACAGCAGGCGTAACTGCCAGCACCGAGACTCTTGGAGTCCAGTCCCTCTAATGGCGGCTCCGTCGCATGCAGCACCAACCCATTTTCCCACCAGTATTCATCCGCATCCGCCGCTCCATAATAGTAGGACATGTAGAATCGGCCTTGCTCTGCCCTTCGTGCCGTGTCCGTTCCGTCTTCATACCAGTCGATTAACCGTTGCTCTGCCGTCCGCTTAGCCCCGTTCCCGTATCCCCGGCAATAGTATGCTTGCGATTCCGCTAGATGCACGACCTCGATTGGCTCATGATGCGTCTTCCGCTGAACAGGCAGGAACAGATTCATTCTCGTTACTCTGCCGTCGTACAGGATAAACTCCTCAATATACTGGTGCTTGCCAAGGTCGAACGTGCTCTTCGGCAGCCACTCGGACATAAGCTGATCCCAGCCGCGCTGAATGGTATCCGGGGATTTCACAGCTGTTTTTCTTAAAGCATATAGACCTCCGTCGAATGCCTCTTCCGTAAAAAAAGGATCGTTCACCGCCGGTTCATGCTCATTCACTAGAAGCACCTTGTACCCGCAGCGGCACACGCCATTCTCCTCGGGAAGGTCGACATTGTGGCCGAAAACCCTCACCTTGGCGGAATTATTAGCCCCGTTGGCGGCAGGCCTCTCCGTGACGATACGAATGGCCTCATCCTCGATCCCCTGCTCCGACCCGGAGACATGCATATACATATTAGCCTTCTCGGGCATGAACCGAATCACTTTCACATCAGGGAACCGTTCGGACTGTTCCCTGTCCTCCATGTAATTCACATGCTCATGCAGCCGAATCGGCTCGAAGCTGAAATAAATATCGGCTTTGCGGTAGGCCGCCGGCGTTACGCCGACGATCTTCTTGAATACTTTCGCGAAGGAATGATACGACTCGAACCCGCTGTCCCACGCTAGATCCTCGACCGTACGCTTCGAGTTTCTTAAGTGGTGCGCCGCAACGCTCATCCGCCGCTTGCGAATGTAGTCTTTGACGGGATGCCCGGTAAGGGCGTAGAACATCCGGTACAATTGTGCCACCGACGTATACGACTCCTCTGCGAGAGCGGAGAGCTCCAGTTCCTCGTCTAGATGCGCTTCAATATAGTCGATCGCCCTCTGTACGGACTCCATGTAACTCATTCCCGTCACCCCGCATTCGCTGTATTCTTGATTCTCATTATAGCAAATGGAATAACGCCCACTATGTTCAAAATTATCAAAAAAGGGCCGCAACGGGGCATATGCTCCTGCCCGTTACAGCCCTCGATCCTGCCTTCTACTCGGCTACTCGCCGATATAATGAACCACGCGATTCAGCCGAACGACATCCGACGGAGCGATCTTCAGCGTCGTGCATTCGTCACCAGACCCTCCGAATATATAGTCATAACCAAGCAGCCGCTCGTCCACTACGCAGGGCAATTGATGACCGATGAACGGAATCGCCCCCGCTTGGTATCCGGTTAATTCCTGTACTTTCGTTCTGTCTGCCATCTTCACTTTGGCGAAGCCTAGCTGCTCTGCCAACGTCTTCAGATCGACCCGCCCTCTGTTGGAACTCACAATAAGAGCAAGCAAGCCATTTTCCGTCTGGATCACAAGGGTTGGAGCCGCCTTCTCGATATCAAAATACTTTGCGGCATCCTGTGTAGATTGAATCGGCGTTTCATGCGCAATCAGTTCAAAGTCGCTATTGTTCTCTTGCAAATAAGCTTGCAGCTCGTTTAGGGTAAGCATATTGAATACCTCCATGTATTGGGTCTAGTCGACTATAGCCATTACTCGTTATAGCGCCAGTATATGGACGCCACCACCAGCCGTCTTCCATGGACATCACCCCCCTAAAAAATAAAGCCCCGCCCTTGAGCGGAGCTTCTTGCTGTCACCAAAATACCGACCATCATAATCCATACCCGATTACAGTTCAACCATTTTATGTATAAACCAATTCTGCATTGGTATCGCTATTTCAGCAAGGCACTCCTCTTCCGCCGATCTGGTGAGAACTTCTTCGGTTCAAGATGGTCGTCTCTTCACTTTAAGGCTGCATCGGTCGATTAAATTAATAAACACATAAGATTCGAAAGGAACCGTGAGTATGTCCTCTGTTATCGATCATATCCTTGCTTCGATCCACGTTTACAAACAATGCTATGCCGAACAGCCTGGGGTTTTGATCATTGACCGGGAACAGGTCGTCTATTTCGAACCTGCTCCGTTTCTTCCGAATTCATTCTCTAAGGGAATGCCCATATCCGCCCTCGCCAATACCGTTACCGTACAGGTCTTAAAGACCGGTAAACGAATCATCGAAGAGAGGGATGCCTCCCACTTCGGTGTCTCTTATATTTCCGTAGCTACCCCCATCGTTGAGAACGGGGAAGTTGTCGGCGTTCTTTCCATCATCACGCCTAATACCCGGATCGACTTGCTCCGTCAAGGCGCGACGGATCTGTCCAGCGTCATCGAGCAAATGGCCGCAGCGACGCAGCAAATGACATCCTCCGCAACGCTCATCTCTGAGCAGCTTGCCGATCAGGCGGGTGAATCCAACACTCTGGTTGAACGACTCGCCAAAGCCTCCTCCGTCCTTACCATGGTGAAAGAGCTAGCCGAACGGAGCCAGCTTCTCGGTCTGAATGCCGCTATCGAGGCAGCTAGGGCAGGCGAGCACGGTCTTGGCTTCAACGTCGTTGCGACCGAGATCCGCAAGATGGCGGACTACAGCAAGAATGCCGTTATGGAAATTACCAATCAGTTCCGCTTAATGGAAGCCAACATCAATGAGGTGAACAAGACGATATCCGAAATCTCGGGTATTTCGCATGGTTTCTCAGCGAGCATGCAGGAGCTCAACTCGGCGTTCGACCACATCTCCGGCATCTCCCAGAAGCTGCTCGATTCCGCGAGCGTCTAAGTACTTCAAGCAAGGAAGTATGGCACTGGAACAATTCCCATCGTTGAAACCACGCTGGTGATTATACCAAAAAGACTCACGGTCACCTATTAAAGTTAAGGATAGCGAAAAGCATCGCGGGCGCGTAGCCCGGCGATGCTTTTCATCATTTCTGTAGGGCATTGATCTCGTTTTTCAGCCGCTATCACCAATGAGCCTGCAGCTTATTGCCTGACGGTGACGGCCCGCCTATCGGCAAGCCGTCGCGGCCTTTTTGTGTTCCCGCAGTTAGAATGTATCCTAATCCGGGTAATAGACAATATCCCCTGCGCCACGACATTGCTTCATAGCATCCCTAACTCCTCGCCTCCACTATTCACCGCAAATGAATATGTATGCCCCTTGCCAGGCGGCTTCGCGTCGAAATCGCCATCGGTGATCCTTTGCTTCTTACTTTCATTTTTAAACAAACCTTAAACATTCCTCATATTTGAAACTATTATAATATCTGGTATATTAAACTTCATACTCTATTCTATGTTCTCAAGGAGGAATTATGAAAACCAGTAGATTGTTGCGAATGTTGGGGATTACGGTCGTCATGTTGTCGATGCTCATGCCGGCGGGCATTATGGCCGCGGCTTCTAGCAAGGAACCTCTCGATTATAAGGAGACGGCGAAGGCTGCATCCGAGAAAGCCGCGCTTCTGACGGGACAATACGGTACGACAAGCGTTCAGTACGCGCTGATCGATCAAGGCACAATCGTCGTATCCGGACAATCCGGATTGAACGATAAAGCCGGGAAGCTGCCGTTGACCGCGAATACGATGTACGGCATCGGGTCGACCAGCAAAATGTTCACGACGGCGGCCATCATGAGGCTGGTAGACGCCGGCAAGATCGATCTCGACCGCCCCGTAGTGGACTACATTCCGGATTTTACAATGAAGGACGAACGCTACAAGCAAATTACGCCACGGATGCTGTTGAACCATTCCGCCGGCTTCGAAGGATCCTCGCTGACTAATGCATTCCTATTTTCCGATAACGATACTTTCGCGCATGACGCCCTTCTCGAGCAGTTAGCGGACCAGGAACTTAAAGCCGATCCAGGCGCCTATTCGGTCTATTGCAACGACTGTTTCTCACTCTCGGAGATTTTGGTTGAGAGAGTCAGCGGCACTGACTTCACGTCCTATATCCATCAATATTTTACCCAGCCGCTGGGCATGACGAATACAAGAACGCCTCTGGACCATCTTAACCAATCGCAATTCGCGGCACTCTACTTCCCTCCATTCCAGAATCAGCTTCCGAATGAATCGGTCAATGCGATCGGAACGGGAGGCGTCTACTCCACAGCGGAGGATCTTGTCCGGTTCTCTCAGATTTTCACGGGACAAGTTCCAAATATTCTATCCGCCGATTCGGTGAAGGCTACGGCGCAGGCGGAATATAAGAACGGCCTCTGGCCGGAGGATGCGGACAATGCCGTCGGCTTTGGCTTAGGCTGGGACAGCGTTGACCTGTTTCCGTTCGGCGACTACGGCATACAAGCGCTGACCAAAGGCGGGGATACGATTCTATATCACGCGTCGCTGGTCGTCCTTCCTGAGAAAAATATGGCGGCAGCCGTTCTGTCTTCGGGAGGCTCCAGCTCGACGAATGAGCTGCTGGCGAACCAAATTCTGCTGAGCGCTCTGAAGGAGAAAGGTGAAATTGATAAAATAAAGCCCGAGAAGTCCTATGGCAAACCGGTGAAAGCCGAAATGCCGAAGGAATTGCTGGAGGGTGCAGGGATCTACGGCGCAACCGGCCAATTGTTCAAAGTGGATATCTCCAAGGCCGGAGACTTGTCCATTCTATCGCCTAAGTTCCCGGATTATCCTGCTGATAAGTATACGTACTCGGCAGACGGCTCATTCTTGAATGCAGACGGGTCTGTGAAGATTAATGTTGTCCAGGAGACCAACGGCCGCACTTACCTGTGGATCCGGCAATACATGTCCCTCCCGGGGCTCGGGCAATTGGCCTTGTCGGAGTATGCCGCCGAGAAGCTGGCACCGAATGAGGTCTCGAAGGAAACGCTGGATGCTTGGACGAAGCGAGACGGCAAACGATATTATGTCGTGAATGAGAAATTCGATTCCGTCACATTATTGCTTGTCGGCTCTATGCAGGTTCAATTGTTCAAGGAAGCCCCAGGCTATGTAATCGATCAGAAGATCATCGATCCGAACACGGCAGCCGCTGACCATCAGATTCCGGCTACAGGCAGCCGGGATTTCACTCCGCTTGACTTCTACCAGCAGGACGGTGTGGAGTATCTTCGTTATGGAGGCAGCTTGCTCATCAGCGAGGATGCCGTTAAGCCGATCTATTCTGGTAAGCATTCCTCGGTGACCATTCCGGCAAGCGGTTATGCAAAGTGGTTCTCGATCTCGGACAAGACCGCCGGCAAGACGATGAAAGTCAAGCCTTCTTCCAAGGGCTCCTATTCCGTATATGATGAGAATGGAACGATTGTCGATTCTGGCGTCGTCAGTCCAGACCATACAACCGTTCTTCCTAAGAACGGAACGGTCATGTTCGCAGGCGAAGCCGGAACGAAGTTTGAAATTTCACTGAAGTAATATTAGGACACGACACAGAGCACCGGAGTCTGATCTCCGGTGCTCTATTTTGGGTATAAAAAAAACCGCCGGGGCATTCAGCCACGCGGCAGTGTATGTTCTGGGGCAAGCTCTACTCTGTCGGGTTAACAGCAAACAAAGAATGAATATTGCCTTCTGGATCGGCGAAAAACCCGGTCGTATGTCCCCATTCTTTGATCGTCGGCTCGGTAATCGCAACGGCGCCTTTCGATACGAATTGCTCGAACAGTTCATAGACCATCGCCGGGGAATCGCATTCGAAGTTGAGCTCGAAGGCTTGTCCGCTGCGCTGCTCGATAAAAGTATGATGATCACTCGTATTCTCCGCCATCAAAGGTCTGGAGCATATCGCAAGCCGAACACCTTGGTTCACGAGTTCAACGTAATGCTCCTCTTCGACTGCAGCCTTGAATCCGATGACGTCCCGATAGAAGCCGGCCAGCGCAGCCACGTCATTGGCAAGTATCGTAATGCCTTCTAATTTCACTTTCATGCCTAATCTCCTCCTCTTATATCCGCGACAGAGCGCCGCAGCTCTGACGAATGACAAGCTGCGGCGCAACCATGACCGAGCTTGATTGCAATTGTCCATTGATTAGGTCATAGAGCATTAGCGCCGCGAGCAAGCCGATCTTCTCCTTGTCCTGACGAACGGTCGTCAGCGGCGGAGTCACATATTTGCATGCCTCAATATCATCGCAACCGATGACGGCGACATCCTCCGGCACCCGGTACCCTTTCTCCTTCAGCGCCCGTACGGCGCCTAGCGCCAGCAAGTCGGAGACAGCGAATACCGCGCGGGGGACCGTCCCCGACTCGATCATTCGCAGCATGGCCAGATATCCCGACTGCTCGAAAAAATCACTGCCGTTCACAAACCACGATTCCGTGACCGGCAGACCATAACGTTGCAGTGCCTCCCGATACGAATTCTCCCGCAGTTGAGATATCCGGCTCGTGTCCGAGCAGCCGATGAAGCCGAACTCTTTGTACCCCTGCAGATAAAAATGTTCAACCGCGTTGTTCGAAATGCTGCCGTTATCCGACATCGCGTAGCCCGACCGCGTACCGGTAAGCTCCAGATCGATTCCGATGCACGGAATA
This sequence comes from Paenibacillus kobensis NBRC 15729, assembly GCF_004000825.1. Classification (GTDB taxonomy): domain Bacteria; phylum Bacillota; class Bacilli; order Paenibacillales; family Paenibacillaceae; genus Paenibacillus_T; species Paenibacillus_T kobensis. The sequence goes on from NZ_BILZ01000019.1 coordinate 89,819, forward strand.
TCGCTCTGATCCAGCTCCGCAATGCCCGGCTCGATCTCGTCCCCCGAAATAATGATGCAGCCGTCAACCTGATGCTGGCGGCATCTGGAATAGTAATCGCCCTCGTCGTCGCTCAGCCGCTCGTTCGAGAAGAAAATCAGATCGTACCCCAGCAGCCCGATCCGCTTCTTGAACGCACTGATTACATCCACAAAGAAGAGATGATTGAATTCGGCATTTATTTTGCCGGCATATACGACGCCGATCAGCATCGACTTGCGCGGCGCTGCTGCCTTATTCGAATAAGTCGTCGAGTAGCCGTGCTCTTCGATAATTTTGAGAACCCGGTCCTTCGTTTCCGCCCCGACATCCTCGTAGTTGTTCAAAATTTTAGAGACAGTCGATACCGACACACCGGCTAGCTCAGCTATCGTCTTAATCGTAATCTTCATGCCGTTCTCCACTCTCTTCCGTCATCCATAACTTTCTTTATTTTACCATATAAAACCTCGTACTCACAGCGAAAATTTTCGCTTAAACTTCGTCAGAAAGCGAAATCGAAACGTTGTTATTTTACGAAAACTTTCGTCAATTTTCGCCCATCTGGTTTTTTTATCGTTGGTTTTGAACAGAAATCGTTATTTCGCGCTTTACATTTAGGAAATTTTCGGAGATAATCAGAAAGCGATTCCTCGATGACTTACGAAATTTTCGTAAAACTTTCATTTTACTTCGATTTCCCCACATCCCATGCACCTTCAACTAGAGCATCCTCAACTCAAACTTTTTCTTCATGACAGCGTACTTCAGACCCGACTTCCACCACTATTTTGCTACGGCATGATTTTCGCCAATGACCATTCCAATTGAATAAACACCAACTTTGCTGTGAAAGGAGGCGATTGAGACCGGGCGCAAGCGGTCGAGCAGCTACGATCCGCAAGTCACGTCTGCATGCAGGACTAGATTTGAACAGTTCAGAGGAGGAGAATCATGTTGTTTAAAAAACGGAAGTGGACGAAATTCATGACTCTAACCGCAATGCTCACATCAGTCATACTCGGCTCACTCGCAGGCCAGGCATCGGCGGCAACCGTGGCGGTCGGGGCAGGAAGCTATACAACAACACTGCCGGCAGGGCAGACGGGACCGCAAGGTGCCATCTATAAAACATCAAATATAACAGGAGCCATGCCGACGAACGACTGGTGGAGCTCGCTCGCGTGGAAGGCTTATTCTGACGTCATGTTTCCGCACCCGCTGGCGGTTCAAGCGAAAACCGACGGACTCGGCATCGGCTATCCCGTTCAATCGGCTAGTGCAGACGCCATATTCGGCGCCTATGCGAACGACTTTACGCTCGGTCATTCAGCGCAATCGAGCTTCCCGGATACACGGGTCGACGCTTATAGCGATTGGACCGTATCCATGCTATGGAACAACGGCGGTACGATGCGCGTAACGACCGGCCACGGCCTCCCTTTCATCTATAGCACCTATTCGGGCGGTCTGCCGAAACTGTCTTTCAGCGCTGTTCCGACCGTATGGTCCGGCAATGCGTCAAGCAGCGTACTCGGCGTAACGGTGAATGGCCATCATTACGGCTTATTCGGCCCGACCGGGTCCACGTGGACGGGTATCGGTTCGTCTACACTGACGAACTCCTTGAACGGCAAATCGTACTTCTCTGTTGCCGTGCTTCCCGACAATACGGCAGCAACCTTGGCCGCCTATAAGCAATATGCTTATTCGTTCGTGACGAATACGACGACGAGCTACTCCTATCAGGCTGCGTCGAGCCAAGTCTCGACGACCTACGCGGTCACGACGCAAGCCATGGAAGGTACACAATCCGGTACGATCATGGCGCTCTATCCGCATCAATGGAAGAATACGAGCCAGTCGCTGCTGCCGTATACATACGACAGCGTTAGGGGAACGATGAAAACGCTGTCCGGCAGCTCTTTCACGACGAATATGACGTATCAGGGCATCCTCCCTTATCTTCCCGCCGTGGGCAGCTATAACGCTTCAACGTTGAACAGCTATGTTGAAACCGTTCGCACCGAGCCTAACCATACGGTCGGCTCAACCGACACGTACTGGCTGGGCAAATACCTTGGCCGCATCGCCAATCTGCTTCCGATCGCCCAGCAGGTCGGCAACACCGCCGCAGTATCCAACTTCCAGTCCTACTTGGAGTCGACGCTAAGCAACAACCTGACGGCTGGCAGCAAGACGAACAACTTATTTTATTACGATGGCAACTGGGGTACGCTGATCGGTTATCCGGCGAGCTACGGCTCGAACGATCAACTGAATGATCATCATTTTCATTACGGCTACTGGGTTCGAGCGGCTGCAGAGGTTGCCCTCAACAATCCAAGCTGGGCATCGAACGGCCAATACGGAGACATGGTCAACCTATTGATCAAAGATTTCGCGAACTGGGAACGGACTGACACAAGATTCCCGTATTTGCGCAACTTCGACCCTTACGCCGGCCATTCGTGGGCATCGGGCAACTCCGAGTTTGCCGACGGGAACAACCAGGAATCGTCTTCCGAATCCATTAATGCTTGGGCTGCGATGATTCTGTGGGGTCAGGCGACCGGCAATACGGCGATTCGCGATGCCGGTATCTATATGTACACGACCGAGGTCAATGCGATCAACGAGTATTGGTTCAACACAGACGGCGCGAACTTCAAACCGGGCTACAACCATAACTATTCCTCGATGATTTGGGGGGGCAAATCGGTTTATGCAACCTGGTTCTCTGCCGACGTGCAAGCCATCCGGGGCATTAACATCCTGCCGGTAACCGCTGCATCTGCTTACCTGGGCTACAAGCCGTCCTACTCCGCGTCCTTCATCTCCCAAGCAGCAGCCGAACGGGGAAGCAATGCCTGGTCGATGTGGCCGGACATCTTCTGGGAATATCAAGCGCTTTACGACGCGAGCGGCGCGATTAGCCTATTCAACGCGAATCCGAACTATACACCGGAGGACGGCGAGTCGAAAGCCCACACGTACAGCTTCCTGTACAATATGCAAGCACTCGGGCAAGTCGATACGACCGTTACGGCTAACGTACCGACTTACGGCGTATTCAAGAAAGGCTCCACTCGCAACTACGTCGCTTATAACGCAGGCTCGACAGCGATTACAGCCGTATTCTCGGACGGCACAACGCTGAGCGTTCCAGCGAAATCGGTTGCTTCCACACTGGGAACGGTGACGCCGCCAACCGGTCCATCGATTTCCAGCCTCAGCCCGGCTTCAGGCGCCGTCGGCACGAGCGTAACCGTGTCCGGCAGCAATTTCGGCGCTGCGCAAGGAACGTCTACTGTGAAGTTCGGCTCCACAACAGCGACCGTCACAAGCTGGTCGAACACGTCGATCACGGCTGTTGTGCCAAGCAGCTTGCCGGCAGGCAGCGTGAATGTAACTGTGACGACTTCGGCAGGCACAAGCGGAAGCGCAGCGTTCACCGTAACGGGAGCATCGCTCGGCAGCAATATCCTGTACGTACGCTCCGGCGGAGCGCTTAACTTTACAGCGGGAACATCCGCTGCGGGCGATACGGTGGCCGCGGCAGGCGGCGCCAACTACGACGGTACGCCGCACAGCGAGGCGACCTATACAATAAGCGGCATTACCGCCACTTATGATGCGACCAAATCCACAGCATTCCACCTGTTCTTGGACTCGGCCGCCAACGTCGGCAATGGTTTGCAAATGCAAATTATTTATGATTTCAATGGCAACGGCAGCGCGACAAGAACCGAAACGTACAATTATTTTGCAACGAACGACGTTACCGGCTGGGAAGATTATTCGCAAGGCAGCGGCTTGAAATCATCGGCCGGCTCCTTCGCCAATATGAACAACGGCAAGGTTACGATTAAAGTATGGAGCGCGATCGGCAACGGAAGCTCGACACTGCGCGTCAATGCAAGCAGTGCGAACGGCCAGCAGTCGGCTGTGACGATTCCGTTCAAGTAATGACCCGGTAGAACAACAGGCCGCTCAGCTGCGGCGGGATCGCATCCCGCCGGCAGCCGAAGCGG
>NZ_BILZ01000020.1 GCF_004000825.1 Paenibacillus kobensis NBRC 15729
CGCCGTGGGCGTCGATCCACAATACGCCGAGCCGCTTGCGGCGCTGCGCGGCGCCGGCGATGGAGCCGATCGCGACGCTGTGGTCGCCGCCGAGCAGCAGCGGGAACTGGCCTGCCACGGCAGCCTCGGCTGTTTTGCGCGCGATCGCTTCGGAAACGGACAATACTTTGCCCCAATGGCGGAGGTTGGACGAGCTGCGGGTGTCCGACTGCACATCGGGCAAATAGGCTGCCGGCTCGACCGAATAGTGGAAGCCAAGCTGCTGAAGCTTTCGTTCCATTCCGGCTAACAGAATCGCTTGCGGGCCCTGCGCCGCACCGCGGCGGCTTGCTCCCCAATCGAACGGCGCAGGGATGACCGCAATGTGCGGCTTGCGGCTTAAGTTTGTAAGAAGGTTCATCCGAGCGGCACCTCCACAGTAGAAGTGTTGTTATCCGTACCGGCCGACTTCACCCTCTAAGCTTCGATCTTCTTAATTTCTCTACTTCTTAATTTCTCTTCAGCATGCTGCGAACGACGAACCCGACATTCGCTGGCCGCTCGGCCAGTCTCCTGACGAAATACGGATACCACATTGTCCCGTACGGCACATAGCTTCTTACGGTATAACCTTGTTCTGCGAGCCTAAGCTGAAGCGGTGTCCGGATGCCGTATAGCATTTGGAATTCAAAAGCGGAATTCGGAATGCTTCGCCTTGCAACAAACGTGCGGACCCAGTCAATAATCGTTTCGTCGTGCGTAGCGACGGCCGTATAGACGCCGCTGTCGAGCCGGGAGCGGATGAGCCGTTTGAAATTCGAATCGACGTCCCCGCGTTTCGGATACGCGATGCGGGCAGGCTCTTTGTAGGCGCCTTTCACAAGGCGGACGTTCATATTGCAGGAGGTAAGGGAGCGCAAGTCGTGATCGCTTCGTCTTAGATACGCCTGAATTACGGGGCCGGCATTCGTTAAACCGTCTGCATGAAGCTTTTTGACGATGCGGAGCGTCCGCTCCGTATAGAGGCTGTCTTCCATGTCCAATCTTACGAACATCGATCGGTCAGCGGCGGCCGCTGCAATGTGCCGAATGCGCTCGTAGGCGCGCTGATCGCTAAGCGCAAGACCCATCTGGGTCGGCTTCAGCGATACGTTCCCTCGGACGCCTTTAACGGCCATTGCATCGATTAGCGCAATGTATTCATTTCGGTAACCGTCCGCTTCCTGATCAGTTCTTACCCCTTCGCCGAGGTGGTCCATCGTGACAAGCAGCTTTCGTTCGTTCAATTCCAACGCTTTCGCAAGCGCTTCGTCGCGAGTCTGTCCGGCTACGAAACGGGAAGCGCCAAGCTTCATGCCGTACTTGCGCGATAAAGCGGCCGCAGCCGGATTGCCGGCCAATCCGAGGATGACCGAACGAAACAGACGTATGCCCATATCCATCCTCGTTCTCTCCTTTCCTGCCGCGTCGCCGGATGGGATGGCAAGCATCCTTTTCCGTAAGCAAGCTGTCATGTTTTAGAATCTGTTTGCTTATATATAGACAGGAACAGGTGCCGTCATACCTTAGGGACAGGCGGATATTCGGGAAATAGGAGGGGCTTTGCGATGATGGGGGCATTCAGCAACGAGCCGATGACGGATTTCAGCCTTGCGGACAACCGCCGCGTGTTCGAGGCTGCGCTGACGGATATCAAGCGGCTGTATGGCAACTCGTATCCGCTGCAGATTGGAGGAAGAACGGTTCAATCCGAGTCCATGAGGCCGTCTGTCAATCCAGCTCGTCACGGCGAGACAGTCGGCCTCGTCGCGCAGGCGGACCGCAAACGTGCAACCGAAGCAGTCGATATAGCGGCGGCCGCTTTCGAACGGTGGAAGAGAGTTGCGCCGGCCGCCCGTGCGCGCACGTTGTATAAAGCGGCAGCGCTTCTGCGCCGCCGCAAGCACGAGTTCTCGGCATGGCTTGTCGCGGAGGCAGGAAAAACGTGGGTGGAGGCCGATGTCGACACGGCGGAAGCGATCGATTTTCTCGAATATTACGGTCGTGAGGCGGAGAGGCTGTGCGCGCCTCAGCCGCTTGTCCGCCTAGCGGGTGAAGATAATGAATGGAGCTATGTGCCGCTAGGCGTCGGAATCATCATCCCGCCTTGGAATTTCCCGCTCGCCATTATGGCTGGTATGACCGCATCGGCCGTCGTTGCGGGCAACACCGTCGTGCTGAAGCCGGCATCGGCAACGCCTGTCATCGCAGCGCGGTTCGTTCAATTGATGCATGAAGCGGGACTGCCCGAAGATGTTATCCAGTTCGTGCCGGGCTCCGGGGGCGAGATCGGCGACGTGTTGATTGACCATCCGCTGACGCGGTTCGTCAGCTTCACCGGGTCGATGGAAGTCGGGCTGCGAATTGTCGAAAGGGCGGCTAGGCTGCAGCCGGGGCAGCGTTGGATTAAGAGGGTCATTGCGGAGCTCGGCGGCAAGGACGCTATTGTCGTCGACCGGGACGCTGATCTTACGGCGGCATCGCAGGGGATCGTTCAATCGGCGTTCGGCTATGCCGGACAGAAATGCTCCGCATGCTCGAGGGCGATCATCCATGCCGATGTGTATGACGAGGTGACGGAACGCGTAGCGGCGCTTACGAGACGGCTGTCGATCGGCGATCCCGTGCTGCAAGGGACGGACGTCGGGCCTGTCATCGACCGGGCAGCGTACAATAAGATCAGACAGTATGTAGCGGCCGGGAAAAAAGAAGGACGGCTGCTCGCAGGAGGCGGCATGGATGACGGGGCCGGATATTTCGTAGAGCCGACCATCTTCGCAGACGTCGACAGCCAAGCGACGCTCGCTCAAGATGAGATATTCGGTCCAGTGCTTGCCTGCATTCGGGCGGACGACTTCGGACATGCGCTCGCCATAGCGAACGATACGCCATACGGCTTGACTGGCTCCGTCTATTCGAACCGGAGGGAAAGGCTCGAGCTTGCGCGTGAATTGTTCCATGTCGGCAATCTGTACTTCAACCGCAAATGTACAGGGGCGCTCGTCGGTGTCCATCCGTTCGGCGGCTTCAATTTGTCGGGGACCGATTCGAAGGCGGGCGGTCCGGATTATTTGATTCAATTCATGCAAGGCAAGGTTGTATCGGAAAAAATGTAAAGGCCATTACTTAACAGCCGACCGGCTAGATGCCGTTCGGCTGTTGCTATGTACGTCAGAGCTTTATAACAAGCGGAAAAGTGTGGTACGATAACGAATGGTGCATTAGAAGCATTTATTATTTGGCAGTAGTCTAATCGTTCCATTATATGGACTTATATGCGATTGGGTTTTATTTTAAGGGGGCAGCGGGAGTGAGAGTAATTGCGGGATCGGCCAAAGGGCGACCGCTCAAAGCGGTGCCTGGCATGAATACCCGGCCGACGACCGATAAAGTGAAAGAAGCGATCTTCAGCATGATCGGACCGTATTTCGACGGGGGACTCGTGCTTGATTTATTTGCGGGAACCGGAGGGCTTGGCATCGAAGCGCTTAGCCGCGGTGCGGATAAGGCGATTTTCGTCGATAAGGAGAAGCAGAGCGTAGATGTCGTCCGGCACAATACGGCGGCTGCAGGCGTAAGCGGCCGATCGGAAATATACCGCAACGATGCGGAACGTGCCGTTAAGGCGCTTGCCAAACGGGAAGAAAGCTTTCGTCTAGTGTTTCTCGATCCGCCTTACCGGATGACCAATATGGATGAATTGCTGGGTGAGCTTGCGGCAAACGGATTGCTCGAGCAAGAAGCGACAATCGTCGTCGAACACGACGCCGCGCATGTCTACCCGGAGCAATTCGGCGGATTCGAGCAGCGAAGAAGTGTCAAATACGGCGATACTGCCGTTACGATCTATACGTTCCGGCAACTGACGACAGAGCCGGCAAGCGGTGAAGATGGAGGAGAAAAGCATGACTAATCATGAAGGCGTCAACAATCGTATCGCCGTGTATCCGGGCAGTTTCGATCCCGTGACTTATGGGCATCTGGACATCATTCAGCGCGCATCCAAGCAGTTCGATACGCTGATCGTAGCGGTACTGAACAACACGAGCAAAAATCCGATGTTCACGATCGAAGAGCGGAAAGCGCTTCTGGAAGAAGTGACCCGCGATATTCCGAACGTCAAAGTTGACAGCTTTCGCGATCTTCTCGTCCGGTTCATGAAATCGAAGCAAGCCGGTACGATCGTACGCGGCATCCGTTCGGTATCCGATTTCGAATATGAGCTGCAGATGGCTTCGACGAATCATTTGCTCGCTGACGATATTGAAACGGTGTTCATGATGACAAATCCCAAATATTCGTATTTGAGCTCTAGTATCGTGAAAGAAATCGCACGGTTCAACGGTGATGTATCCGAATTGGTGCCGCCTTACGTTAGAGAGCGTCTTATCGAGAAGGGCAGCGTCAAGTAGCAACTGCTCATTTGTCGTTTCTTATTCTCTCGGCCGTCTTACCTTTTGCTTACGATAGTGCGTATCGTCAGAGACAGAGCGGCTAACGCGGCGATAAGCAGCAGGAAGGCGCATAAGGCGGCAGGGACGAATGGCCACAGCGACGGTATATCCGAAGCTCGATAGAATGATGGCAACGTTACACGGTCCGTCATCATGGCAGGCAGTACGCCAACTTCTCCGGCAGCGGCCAGCATTGAAGAGACCGGCCGCCAGATCAGTACCGCGGCTGCCGCTGCAAGCAAGGCATGAACCGCACGGTTCATAATGAACGGGAGCAGCTTCAGATCGGTGCCGGCGATAGCCGCACTTGCTTGTGCGATTGCGCCTAAGCCGCTCCAGGCAAGGGCTGCCGCTGCTGCGGCGGCAGGCCAAGCAGCGGATGAGGAATGGATCGGCGATGTGGATGCGGCATAGGCGCCCAGATGGCTTTCGAGCAGCGCTGGCAGCAGCCAATTCGGCAAGTGAAGCAGGCCGTCAATCGTATCCCAGAGCGGTTCGACCATCCGGACAAGTACGGCGCTTATGATAATAATGCCGCCAGCTACAAGCAGCTTCTGTACGGCGGCAATCGTCGAATCTCCCAGCGCCTGGCCGAAAGACCGTCCGTCGGCTTCGTATTTGCTTCGTCTTGCTGACTCTGCCCGGACGAATAGATTTTTGTGGTTAGGGTTTGATCCGGTCTGTTCAGTCTTCGCAATAAAGCTGGTCGGATGTGACAATCGTTCGGATGGTTCGGAGGAATTCCTGTGAGTGTGTTGTGCGGACTGCCGGTTCAACCGTTCGATCAGCGAGGAGAAGAATGCGGCTAGCAAGCCGCTGATCCATACCGCTATAGCAATGGAGATGCCGGCAGAGGGCTGCTTCATGAAGCCGGCTCCGACGACGATCAGCATAAAGAGCGGGTTCGGCATATGGGCTAAGGCGAGCAGCCGTTGACCTTGCGGACGGGTAAGTTTGCCGGAGCGGTGAAGCTCTGCGGCTGCTTCGGAGCCGGCGGCGTAACCGCCTGTCCAACCGGCTGCAACCGCTATTCCGGCATCGCCGGGAAGACGGAACAGCCGCTCCATTGCGGGCTCCAGCAATCGGCCTGCAAGTGCGGTTACACCGAATATCGTCATGAGCTCGGACAGCACAATGAACGGCATCAGCCCAGGGAATATGATCGTCCACCATAACGTCAGCCCTTGCAGCGAGGCTTGAAAGGTTGCGTCAGGCTGGCGGATGACAGCGGCAACGAGCAGAATGGAGACGCAAGCAAGCGCAATAGTACGCGCCATCGGCACAGCCCCTTTCCAGAATGCGTACATTGTCCGGTAAGGACGGGCATTCCTTACATTGTACGCATGGGACGGAAGAGGTAGACCATAGCATCGGTTGCTTTAGACAAACCTAAGAAGCCGTCTGCAATCCAGAACGGTGCAGGCGGCAACAGAGTGAAGCAGGCCGTTATGATGGTTGGTCGAATCCGATCTGGAGCGGCTTCTCATAATAATCCCTGAACAGCTGGCGGGAATCGGCTTGGGGTTGACGGGCGAGCGTGTAGACGGATGTAGCCCGAATATCCAGCGCCAGCATAGGCAGCGGTTGCGTTGCTCCGGCGGCGCTCATTAGCACGGGCCATCTGGAGCTGGCGCGCATTCGCTTCAGGAGCGATTGACCCGCAGGTGTAAAGCCTAGCACACGGATATAGCCTGGGCCTTCTGCCAGATTGGCCGGAGAGAGCTCTTCCTTCGAATGCCCGAGTAAGGAGGCAAGCAAAGCGCGCTGCAGCTTTGTGCGAGTGTACCGTTTGGTCTTCAATGCTTCTATTAATAGGTCGAAACGGAACGCGTCCAAGCCGCGAATCGTTTTGAGCAGCCGATGCTCAAGGCCTTCCGTCATTTCGTGTATGCCGGCGAGCTGCTCGGTTGACTTGGTCAGAATCGAGTGGAACAGCAATTTATCGAACGAGCGCCAATCGACTGCGGGTCTGCCTGCGGCAAGCTCCCGTTCCATTAGTTGTAAAGTCGAATGGGGAACGTAGGCTTGCGCTGCGTTCAGATCGCCCGCTTCGAACAGCAGCTTGCGAATGGCCGTTGCGCTGGCGATAGCCTCATCGGTAGGAGACGTATCGTTGTAGCCGGATTTCTCCCGCCGGATCGTGTAGGGCTCCATAGCGCTTCCAATCCGCTCGAGCGACAGAGTATAATGCAGCCCAAGCGAGTTATTCGGCTGCGCGACGGCGAGGGATGGGGCGCCGGTCTGCTCCATATAAGCGGCAAGGGCAGCTTCATATGCCGCTGGAAAAGGCACGCCTTCGGCAAGCTTGCTGCTAAGCATTTGCTTGAATGCCGTTGGCTCCTCGCAAAGCGCTCTTGCGGCGGCGCGGAACGGGGCGATATCGCCAGATTCACTGCCGAAGCATATAGCATCGACGATGCCGCACGCATCGAGTGTTGCGATTGCGCCGCGGGCGAACCATTCGGCCGACTGGGTCGAATAGGCGACCGGGAGTTCGAGCACCAGATCGCAGCCGCCGCGCAGAGCCATCTCGGCCCGTGTCCATTTGTCGAGCAGAGCAGGCTCCCCGCGCTGAAGGAAGTGGCCGCTCATGACGGCGACGACGGCGTCTGCTCCCGTTATTTTGCGCGACTGCTGTACATGATATAAATGTCCGTTATGAAAAGGGTTATACTCAACGACGATGCCAACCGTGCGCATTGCGATCCTCCGATAAGGTTCGTATTGATTTCTTCATCATCATAACATGCGCTGAAAATGTTGACAAAACCATCATTCAATCGATATAATAATCTTTGTTTGTTTGGGGTGATCTCATGCAATTTCGTATTCAAGAAGCATTGATCAAAGGAACGCTGCCTCCAATCCGCGAGACATTCGAAGTTGCACCGCTGCTGAAAGGGCGCAAAGACGTGTTATCGGCTAGTCCGGTACATGCCGAGCTGAACATTCACGCAGCCGAAGGCATCGTTCATGTCGACGGAAGATTGACTTCCGAGCTAGAGATGGCTTGCTCCCGCTGTTTGAACCCGGCTGCCGTTAAGGTGGACGTGCCGTTTCATGAGCAGTTCAAACCAGTCGATGCGTTATCGCCGGAAGATGAGGAATTGGACGAAGATACGATTGAGGTCGTAGGCGATACGCTCGACTTGAAGCCATACATCGAAGATATGTGGCTGCTTGAGCTTCCGTTCGTACCAATGTGCAGCAGCGACTGCAAAGGACTTTGCTCCGAATGCGGACAGAACTTGAATGATCGAGAATGCGGCTGTCAGCGCGGGGCTATTGATCCACGCCTGGCTGCACTTAAAGATTTGTTCAAAGACGACAATCAATAACTAGCTGTTCATACGGCTTGTAATTCTGTGAAGGAGGTGGGAAAGATGGCAGTACCACAACGTAGAACTTCCAAAACTCGCCGCGACAAACGTCGCACGCACTTCAAACTGGCGGTGCCAGGTATGGTGAAATGCGAGCAATGCGGAGAGTTGAAGCTTGCTCACCACGTATGCAAAGTGTGCGGGTATTACAAAACGAAAGAGATCATTTCGCAATAAGCCGGTTTCCCACTCGTAGTGCTTCATCTCACGATGAAGTGCTATTTTTTTCAAAGGCGGAACAGGCTCCGTGCACCATGCTGCGGATGCAATGACGGCGCATGCAAAGGCCGGCGGTCGATTATCGACCGATTCGGACGTTGCTTAGCGCCGTCATTTTTTATATAATTAATTAGTACCAGGTTATAATAGCTGCTTTTATTTTTAAACCGAATGCGCTGGATGAATGAGAATCGGATGGCGCAATCGGCGTTAAGGAACAATAGAATTAATCAGGAATTACTAATTGTTGATTAGATTATTGACTACGATGTGAAGGTGGTGCCGGCCATCGAACGATTGCCGAAACGTCAGCGGCACCAACAGCTGTCGAAGCTGATCGATGAAAATCCGTTCATAACGGACCGCGAATTGACTCGGCTGCTTAAGGTCAGCATTCAGACGATCCGGCTTGACCGGCTCGAGCTCGGAATTCCGGAGCTTAGAGAACGGCTCAAGCTGATGGCTGAAAGGTCGTATGACTCGGTACGGTCGCTGCCGCTGCACGAAGTAATAGGGGATATCGTCGATTTGCAACTGGACCGCAGCGGCATATCGATGTTCGAGATCGCCAACGAGCATGTGTTTTCCCGCACCGGGATTGCACGAGGACACCATGTATTCGCACAAGCGAACTCGCTTGCAGTCGCTGTCATTGATGACGAGATTGCGTTGACCGCGGCTGCCGATATCCGGTTTATCCGCTCTGTCAAGCTGGGCGAGAAATGTATCGCGAAAGCTTATGTCCGGTCGGTTTCCGGCGAGAAGAGCAAGGCGAAAGTGGAAGTGTTCACTTACGTTGGGGAAGAGATGGTTTTCCAAGGGAATTTTATCATCTACCGGTCCGCTGGAGATCAGGTCGATGAAGGAGGAATAGAACGTGCGGATCGCCATTGACGCAATGGGCGGCGACCATGCCCCCAGCCTCATTGTACAAGGAGCGCTGGAAGCGGCAGCGGAATGGAAAGATATTCATTTGGTTCTTGTAGGGGATTCGGCTCAAATCAATCCGCTTCTGCAAGACCAATCGTTGGCCAATGTTTCAGTCGAGCATGCGGACGAGGTCATAGGTCCCGACGAAGAACCGGTCAAAGCGGTTCGCCGCAAGAAGGGATCATCGATGGTCATTGCGGGGCAGCTCGTTCGTGAAGGCCGCGCGAACGCGATGATTTCGGCAGGCAATACCGGCGCGTTGATGACGACAGGGCTGCTCGTCGTCGGTCGGATGGCTGGCATTGAACGGCCGGCGCTCTCTCAACTTTTTCCTACGATGGACGATGTCGGTGTGCTGGCGCTTGATCTTGGTGCGAACATGGACTCCAAGCCGGAACATTTGCTTCAGTATGCGACGATCGGCAGCATTTACCGCAATAAGGTGGACGGCATAAGCTCGCCAAGAGTCGGACTGCTTAATGTAGGAACGGAAGAGCGCAAAGGCAACGAGCTGACGAAAGCGGCTTTCGATCTGCTGGAAGCTTCCTCGCTGAATTTTATCGGGAACGTCGAAGCCCGCGATGTCCTTCACCGGAATTGCGACGTGCTTGTATGCGACGGCTTCGCCGGGAATATTATGCTTAAAGCGATTGAAGGTACTGCCGGTACGATTATGAAGACGCTCAAGACGGAATTCAACCGTAACTGGCTGACCAAAGCGGCTGGTGCGGTGATGATGAAAGGTCTTCGTCAATTCAGCCGCAAAATGGATTACAAAGAACATGGCGGCGCATTGCTGCTAGGAGTCAATGGTCTAGTTGTCAAAGGACACGGCTCATCAGACGCGAAAGCTATCAAGAATGCGATACGTCAGACGCGCAATGCACTTATTAGCGATGTTACGACGTATATGGCGAACGAAATAAGCGGGAAGTGAGTGAACCTTTGGTGAACACGAAGTCGGTCGGTATTATTGGTATTGGCAAGTACGTGCCGGAGCGCGTACTGACGAACGCTGAGCTTGAGCAAATGGTCGAGACGAATGACGAATGGATCGTCACGCGTACCGGTATTCGCGAGCGCCGTATCGCGGCGCCTGAGCAAGCGACATCGGATCTGGCGTTCAATGCGGCGCAAGCAGCGCTGCAATCGGCAGGCTTGACGGCGGAAGACATCGATCTTATCATCGTTGCGACCATTACGCCGGATATGTTCTTCCCTTCGACGGCATGCTTGCTGCAGGATAAGCTTGGCGCATCCAAGGCGGCTGCGTTCGATCTGTCGGCAGCATGCTCGGGGTTCATATACGGTCTGGCAACGGCGTCCAGCATGATTGCGACAGGCATGTATAAGCATGCGCTCGTTGTAGGCGCGGAGTGTCTGTCCCGCATTACGGACTACACGGACCGTAATACATGCATATTGTTCGGCGACGGAGCAGGAGCTGTCGTACTCGGTCAGGTTCCTGAAGGCCGCGGGTTCAAGTCGTTCGAGCTCGGTGCTGACGGAAGCGGCGGCGAGTTGCTCAAAGTATGCGGCGGCGGTTCACGGATGCCATCTTCGACGGATACGGTCGCAGACAAGAAGCATTTCATTCACATGGCAGGCAATGACGTGTTCAAATTCGCGGTCCGCATTATGGGCGGCGCAGCGGAAGAAGCTCTCCGCAAAGCAGGCCTGGAGAAGAGTGACATCGATCTGCTTGTACCGCATCAAGCGAATATCCGCATCATTAACTCGGCGATCAACCGTCTTGAACTGCCGGAAGACAAGTGCATGGTCAACCTCGATAAGTACGGCAATATGTCGGCGGCTTCGATTCCAGTCGCGCTCGCGGAAGCGGTTGAAAGCGGACGTGTTCAAGAAGGCGACACTCTTGTTCTGGTCGGTTTTGGCGGGGGCCTGACGTGGGGTGCATCCGTATTGAATTGGTAGCTTAGTCCCGCAGGGACCGCTGCCAAGCTGGCGAAGGTATATAATCGATCGCCCGTCATTGAGGAAGTCGGTATGAAAAAGGAGGCACTCTTACCATTGGCTAATAAAATTGCTTTCGTATTCCCTGGCCAAGGCGCTCAAGCGGTTGGCATGGGGCAAGACGTTTTCGATCAATATGAAGTCTCGCGTAACGTATTTAATCAAGCTGATGAAGCTCTTGGATTCAAGTTGAGCGACATTATTTTCAACGGACCGAACGATAACTTGAAGCAGACGGCGAACACACAGCCGGCACTGCTGACGGTGAGCGTCGCTTTGCTGGAAGCGCTCAAAGGGCGCGGCCTTGCGCCGGATTATGTCGCGGGCCACAGCCTCGGCGAGTACAGCGCGCTGGTTGCAGCCGGAGCACTGTCGTTCCAAGATGCGGTGCGTACGGTACGTGCCCGCGGCGAATTTATGGAGCAAGCTGTTCCGGGCGGAACAGGCGCCATGGCTGCTGTGCTCGGCGCTGAGCGCGATGCGCTCGCTAACTTGTGCGCAGCCCTCTCTGCCGACGCTGGCGCAGTTGAGCTTGCCAACATCAACTGCCCGGGTCAAATCGTCGTATCGGGTACGGCTAGCGGCGTTCAAGCGGTTGTGGAACGCGGCAAGGATGCAGGTGCGAAACGGGTTATTCCGCTTGAAGTAAGCGGACCGTTCCATTCCTCGCTGATGAAGCCTGCCGCGGAGCGGCTTGCAGGCGTGCTTGAGCAAGCGGCAATCGCCGATGCTGCGGTGCCAGTTCTTGCGAACGTCACGGCTGAGCCGGTAACAGCGGCATCCGATATCCGCCGTTTGTTAGTCGAGCAAGTGTATTCGCCGGTTCTATGGGAAGACAGCGTGCGCAAGCTGATCGAATTAGGCGTGGATACATTCGTCGAGATCGGATCGGGCAATGTACTCGCCGGTCTGATTAAGAAAATCGACCGCAGCGTAAATGTCATCTCGATTAACAGCGTGCAATCGCTCGAAGCGGCGCTTACGCCTGCGGGGTAGTGGAACGTAAGGCAGGAAGTATTCCGATTGTGGAGGGAGCAGCACTATGTTTGCAAGCTTGGAAGGTAAAGCTGCGCTCGTAACGGGCGCATCCCGCGGTCTTGGCCGCTCAATCGCAATTGCGCTTGCTGAAGCTGGCGCAGACATTGCCGTTAACTATTCGGGCAGCGAAGCTGCAGCGGTTGAGACGGCGAATGCGATCGAGGCGCTCGGCCGCCGTGCGATTATCGTGCAGGGCAACGTCGGCAAAGCCGACCAGTTCGACGCGATGGTCAAAACGACGATCGAGCAGTTGGGCAAAGTCGACATTCTCGTGAATAACGCTGGCATTACAAGAGATAATTTAATCATGCGCATGAAAGAAGAAGAGTTCGACCAAGTCATTGAGACGAATTTGAAGGGCGTGTTCAACGGCATCAAAGCCGTTACCCGTCCTATGATGAAGCAGCGTTTTGGCCGCATCATCAACATTTCGTCCGTCGTCGGCGTGCTTGGCAATGCTGGACAAGCCAATTACGTTGCCGCGAAAGCCGGCGTTATCGGCTTGACCAAATCGTCTGCGCGTGAGCTGGCTTCCCGCGGCATCACGGTGAACTGCATTGCGCCTGGCTTTATCGAGACCGATATGACGGACAAATTGTCCGATGAAGCGAAGGAACACCATATCGGCCAAATTCCGCTTGCGCGACTCGGACAGCCGTCCGACATTGCCAATGCGGTTCGGTTCCTCGCTTCGGATGCAGCAAGCTACATGACCGGCCAAACGATCCATGTCGATGGCGGCATGTATATGTAAGGTGTTATTATAGGTTCAATTGGTGTAAAATGAAACGGTTACGCTGGCATTTTGCCTGCGATTCTCGTATAATACCATGGAGGAGGTGAACCGGATGTCCGAAGTATTGGATCGCGTCAAACGCATCGTCGTTGACCGCCTCGGCGCAGATGAATCCGAAGTTACGCTGGAAGCTAGCTTCAAAGATGACCTGGGCGCTGACTCGCTCGACGTAGTTGAGCTGGTTATGGAGCTTGAAGACGAGTTTGACTTGGAAATCTCTGATGAAGATGCAGAGAAAATCACAACTGTGGGAGAAGTAGTAAATTACATACAATCTCATACGTAAGATTCGTAAGTCCCGTTATTGCAACGGGACTTCTCTCCATCATTGGACGTTTTTCGGTTGTACAAGCAAGGCATACGAGACTTATCTCGTTACATATACATGACACAGATGGGGTTATATATACCATCCATATTGCTGTCCGTAGAGGTGAACAGAATGAAACAAAGAGTTGTCGTCACAGGCATGGGGGTCATTACCTCGCTCGGCTCCGATTTGGATCAGTTTTGGGGCAATTTGATGGAAGGAAAGTCCGGCGTTTCTCTAGTAGAAGCGTTTGACGTATCGGAATATCCAACACGAATTGCAGCAGAGATCAAAGGGTTCAATCCGGAAGATTACGCGGATAAGAAAGAAGCACGCAAGATGGACCGTTTCGTACAGTTCGCGGTTGCAGCTTCGAAGAAAGCAGTTAAAGACGCAGCGCTCGAGATCGGCGATGCGGTTGATCCAGAACGCGTAGGCGTTATGGTCGGTTCCGGCATTGGCGGACTTGGAACGTGGGAAGATCAGCACAACATTTTGCTGGAGAAAGGCCCTAAACGGGTAAGCCCATTCTTTATTCCGATGATGATCGCGAATATGGCGTCCGGACAAGTGTCGATGGCGACCGGGGCAAAAGGTCCGAACAGCACTGCGGTTACTGCTTGTGCGACCGGCACCCACTCCATTGGCGACTCGTACAAGATGATCCAGCGCGGCGACGCTGACGTTATGATTTGCGGCGGAGCAGAAGCGACGATCAGACCAACGGGGATGGCTGGATTTTGCGCCATGCGCGCGATGAGCGTGCGGAACGATGAGCCAGAGAAAGCGAGCCGTCCATTCGACGTCGATCGCGACGGATTTGTAATGGGCGAGGGAGCAGGTGTGCTTGTACTCGAATCGCTCGAGCATGCACAGAAGCGCGGCGCTCGCATCTATGCCGAGGTAATCGGTTATGGAATGAGCGGCGACGCTCACCATATGACAGAGCCTGATCCGGATGGAGCAGCACGTTGTATGGTACGAGCGTTGAAGGATGCAGGCTTGGCGCCTGAAGAGATCGATTATATTAATGCTCACGGCACATCGACGCCAGTAGGCGACCGTTCGGAGACGCTGGCGGTGAAGAAAGCGTTCGGCGATCATGCTTATAAAGTTGCGATCAGCTCGACGAAATCGATGACCGGGCACTTGCTCGGCGCGGCAGGCGGCGTAGAAGCTGTCATTCTCGGACTGACGATTCAGAATGGCGTCATTGCTCCGACGATCAACCTGGACAATCAAGACCCGGAACTCGATCTTGATTTTGTACCGAACAAGCCTCGTCAGGCGAACGTTCGGACGGCATTGTCGAATTCGTTCGGATTCGGCGGCCACAACGCGACGATCGTGATGAGAGCGTATGAGGCATGATGCGTTAGATCAATTGCAGCAAAGACTCCTCATTCGATTCAAGCAGCCGCGGCTGCTGAAGCAAGCTTTTACACATACGTCGTATGTGAATGAGCATCGCGGCAAACCGATCGAAGATAATGAGCGTCTGGAATTTCTGGGCGATGCGGTGCTGCAACTGCTCGTCTCGGAGCATCTCTTCATAACGTATCCGAACCGGCCGGAGGGCGAACTGACGCGCATGCGCGCGTCGATCGTCTGCGAGCCGTCGCTCGCGCGGTTTGCCGACATGCTCGGCTTAGGCGCAGGCGTTCTGCTCGGACGCGGGGAAGAGCAGCTTGGGGGGCGTCAACGTCCCGCACTGCTTGCCGACTTATTCGAATCGTTCATCGGCGCTTTCTATTTGGATCAAGGTCTTGACCGGGTCCGGTCGTTCCTGAACGAGCGCGTATTCCCTCATATCGAGGAGAACGAATCGCTTCTCGTGAAGGACTTTAAGTCGAAGCTGCAGGAGAAAGCTCAGCACGGCTCACTCGGTGCAGTTGAGTACCGGATAGCCGAAGAGCGCGGGCCGGCGCATGACCGTGAATTCGTTGTCGAAGTAAGGATCGGCGACCGCCCGTATGGCGTCGGCATCGGCAGGACGAAGAAGGAAGCCGAGCAGCGTTCAGCTGAGGCGGCATGCCGGCTGCTTGAAGGGAAGCAATAAAGCTATCGAAAGGCGCTGCGCAGCGGACGAGTAAGGCTGCAGCAGCGCTTTGTCGTGTTATGCGGCCGATAGCAGTATCGTTTATTTGCCCGTTATGCGGTTTCAAAGTACAATCCTGACCTTTCTTTCTCAGTATGGTACAATACTCGTTGAGGTGAACCCGTAATCATGTTCTTGAAACGGATCGAGTTGTCTGGTTTTAAATCGTTTGCCGATAAAACGGAAATGGACTTCGTGCGCGGCATAACGGCTGTCGTAGGACCGAACGGCAGCGGCAAAAGTAATATTTCGGACGGCATCCGCTGGGTGCTTGGCGAACAGAGCGCCAAGAGTCTTCGCGGCGGCAAGATGGAAGATATCATATTCGCGGGAAGCGATGCGCGTAAAGCGGTCAACATCGGCGAAGTATCGCTAACGCTTGACAATAGCGATAATGCGCTTGCGCTTGAATACGACGAAGTAACGGTTACTAGGCGCGTTCATCGCAGCGGCGATAGCGATTATATGATTAACAAACAGCCTTGCCGGCTGAAAGATATTACCGAACTCTTCATGGATACCGGTATCGGCAAAGAAGCATATTCGATTATCGGACAAGGACGGATTGAAGAAATATTGAGTACGCGCTCGGAAGACCGTCGCGGCATCTTCGAAGAAGCTTCCGGCATCGTGAAGTTCAAAGCGCGCAAGCGCGAGGCACAGCGGAAGCTGGAGGAGACGGAGCAAAATTTGCTGCGGATTCATGACCTGGTTTCGGAGCTTGAGGATCAGGTAGAGCCGCTGCGCGTGCAATCCGAGAAAGCGATCAAGTATAAAGCGTTGCGTGAGCAATTGCAAACGCAAGAAATATCGATGTATGTGCATCAAATCGAGACGGTTCACACGACGTGGAACGAATCAACAGCGAAGTTGGAGCAATTGGAGCGCGAGCGTCTGACTTACGCATCCGTCGTCAGCAAGCACGATGCTCTGCTGGAGAAGGATCGTCAACGGCTGCGCGAAATCGAGCAGGAGCTCGACCAGCTTCACGAATCGATGCTTCAGCTAAGCGAAGATTACGAGAAGTGCGAAGGCTATGGCGAAGTATTGAAGGAACGCAAACGCAATCAGGATCAGAACAAACGGCAGCTCGATGAGTCGGTCGTTACGCTTGATGAACGGATTGCGTCGCTTGTGAAAGAAGAGGCGGACTTCCGGGCGAAGGTTGCAATACTCGAAGAGGAAATGGGGAATCTTCGCGTTCAGCTTGCCGAAGAAGAAGCCCAGCTTGCCGGTACGGCCGGAGAAGCAGGACAGGAAGCCGAGGAATCACTGAAGACGGAATTGCTCGATGTGCTGAGCGCCATGGCACAGGCCCGTAATGAAATTCGCTACACCGAGCAGCAGCAGGAGCAAGTGAAGCGCCGGATGGACCGAATCGGTGACGAGGAAGCCAAATGGCGGCAGCAGCAAGAAGAACTCACGGCTCGAAGGAATGAATTATCGGAGCGTCTGGCTGCAGCTCTAGCTTCTCTCTCGGAAGTGAAAGAGAAGTACACAGAGGAAAGCGAGCAATCCCGCGCACTGTATAAAGTGTACGAGGATACACAGCAGATGGTGCGCAAATGGGAGCAACGTCTAGATGCGCTCATTTCCCGCCGCGATACGATGAAGGAAATGCAGGATGCGCTTGATGGCTTCATGCAGGGCGTCAAAGAAGTATTGAAGGCGGCCCGGAAGACGCAGGGGGGCTTGAACGGCGTTCATGGCGCGGTTGCAGAGCTTATTCGTGTGCCGGAGCGGATCGAGACGGCCGTTGAGACGGCGCTAGGCGGAGCGCTCCAGCATGTCGTCATGGAGAACGAGTCGACGGCGCGTGCTGCTATCGGATTCTTGAAGCAGCGCCAGCTAGGCCGCGCGACGTTCCTGCCGCTCGATGTTATTCGGGGGCGGAACGTATCGGAATCTGACCGCCGCCAAGTAGCGGAAGTTGAAGGATTCGTCGGTGTCGCTGCTGATCTTGTCGGTTGTGATCAACGATACGAGTCTATTGTGGCAAGCTTACTCGGCAACGTCCTGATTGCGGAGACGCTCGAGCAAGCCAACCGGATCGCTTCACGGTGCCAATACCGGTACCGGGTCGTGACGCTCGAAGGTGACGTTGTGAATGCCGGCGGCTCGATGACCGGCGGCAGTCTGCAGAAGAAAGGCGCCAGCCTGCTTGGCAGGCAGCGCCAGATCGAGCAGATGGACGAAGAAATTACGGACAACCAGCGTCAAGCGGACAAGCTGCGCGATAAGCTCGCCGATCTGCGCAAGGAACAGTCGATTCGCAGCCAGAACGTCGAGGAGCTCCGCGAGCAGAGCGAGAAGCTGCGAATTGAAGAGCAGCAGTTGAAAGCAGAGCTCCTGCAGGCAGATAAACAGCTGATGCAACTGACGGAGCAGCTGCAAGTGTATAACGCGGACCGTACGGGACAGCTGTCGGAGCAGCGCGATTTGGAAGCGGCGGCAGCCGCTGCCCGCGTGAGGCTGGAGGAATTGTCTGTCCGGGAAACGAAGCTGCAAGCCGACATACAAGCGGCTGAAGTTCGTCGCAAAGCGTCGGAATCGGCGCGCGAAGAGCTGCAGGGCCAATTGACTGATCTCAAGATATTGGCCGCGAAGACGGAGCAAGAGAAGTTCTCGATGGAGGATCAAGCTGCACGAATCCGGGCGGACATCAACCGCGCGAAGTCGGAATTGTCCGCATTGCGCGGCGTTCAAGGCCAGCTCAAGGAAGACGAGGAACGCCAGGCGGTGGAATCGGTTCAGCAGATCGAACAGTTGAACGATCTGAAGCTGCGCAAAGACAGCTGCGCCGAACGGACGGATATGAAGCGTTCGGAACGGGCTGAGATGATCAAAGGACTCGAAGACGGCGAGAGCGAGACGAAGGAGCAGCGTGCATTGCTGCGTGAAACCGAAGATAAGATGCGTCAGACCGAGATCGCCGTCAACCGCCTCGACGTTGAACTCGACAACTTGCTGCGCAAGTTGAGTGAGGAATACGAGCTAAGCTTCGAGCTGGCGAAGGAACGGTATCCAGTGCCGGAAGACATCACGGCGACACAGAACGCGGTTCGCGATCTGAAGCGGCAGATCCATTCGCTGGGCGAAGTGAATCTCGGCGCGATCGACGAATATTTGCGTGTGAAAGAACGTTTCGAGTTTCTCGATACGCAGCGTGTCGATCTGATCGATGCGAAGACGACAATCTATCAAGTTATCCGCGAAATGGATGAAGAGATGTCCAAGAAGTTCCGGGAGACGTTCGAAGCGATCCGCGGCCACTTCGTCGTCGTGTTCGCGAAACTGTTCGGCGGCGGACGCGCGGACCTGGTGATGGCAGAGCCCGACCGCATCCTCGAGACGGGCATCGATATTGTGGCTCAGCCACCAGGCAAGAAGTTGCAGAACTTGCAGCTGCTCTCCGGCGGCGAACGCGCTTTGACGGCAATCGCGCTTCTGTTTGCGATTCTGCAAGTCAAGCCGGTTCCGTTCTGCGTGCTTGACGAGGTCGAGGCGGCGCTGGACGAAGCGAACGTGGCGCGTTTTGCACAATATTTGCGCGAGTTCTCGGACTTGACCCAGTTCATCGTCGTGACGCACCGCAAGGGCACGATGGAAGAAGCGGATGTCCTGTACGGCGTTACGATGGAAGAAGGCGGCGTATCCAAGCTCGTATCGGTGCGGCTGGAGGATGACGAATCGTTCATCGACGATGGCACCGCCAGCGCATAACCATATTGATTCGCGAAGAGGAAAGGAACGGCATGATATGAGCTTTTTTAAACGGCTGAAAGAATCGATCGCTTCCAAGACGGAAGCGGTCACGAATATTTTTAAAGAAGGCTTGGCGAAGACACGGGATGCAATCGTAGAGAAGGTCGAAGAGCTGATTACCCGCCGCAAGAAGATCGACGAGGAGTTTTTCGAGGAGCTTGAAGAGATCTTAATCGGTGCCGACGTCGGCGTGAATACGGTTATGGAGCTGATCGACAAGCTGCGGGCAGAAGTGAAGGCGCGCAAAATCGAGGAGGCATCAGAGCTGCAGCCGATTCTGTCGGAACAGCTCGTTAACATCCTGAAGGGCAATGACGATCCGAAGCTTCGGATGGCGGCTAACGGTATGACGGTCATTCTGTTCGTCGGCGTCAACGGCGTCGGCAAGACGACAACGATCGGCAAGTTGGCGCATAAGTTCAAATCCGAAGGCAAGAGCGTGCTGATGGCAGCAGGCGATACGTTCCGTGCCGGCGCGATCGAGCAGCTCGAAGTGTGGGGACAGCGCGTAGGCGTTGACGTCATCAAGCAAAACGCAGGGGCTGATCCGGCTGCGGTTATGTATGATGCGGTGCAAGCGGCCAAACAGCGCGGCGTTGATGTTCTGCTCTGCGACACGGCGGGCCGACTGCAGAACAAATCGAATTTGATGGACGAGCTGAACAAGATATTCCGGGTTATTCAGCGCGAAGTGCCGGACGCTCCTCACGAAGTACTGCTCGTTCTGGATGCGGCAACGGGTCAGAATGCGCTTAGCCAAGCGAAGCTGTTCGGCGAGAAGAGCGGCGTGACCGGCCTCGTCTTGACGAAGCTCGACGGTACGGCTAAGGGCGGCATCGTCATCGCGATCCGCAACGAGCTGAACCTGCCGGTGAAGCTTGTCGGTCTCGGGGAGAGAATGGGCGATTTGCAGGAGTTCGACTCCGAGCAATTCGTTCACGCGTTATTCGCCGGTTTGATCCAAGCGAAGGAGCCGGACGAAGGGGAACAGCAATAAGTATTGCAGTTACTTTATCTTTTTGAATGCTGACAAGGATAAATACTTGACACATGATTGAACGTCCTGTAACATAAGGGAAGCTAAGAAGGTGTCAAGTATTTCGACTTGACGGGAGGGACGTGCCCGTGACGAACACCCAACCGGATGCGCTTCAGAAGACGAACCGCATCAATCTGCTGTTCGATTTTTACGAACTGCTGTTAACGGATAAGCAACGGACGTTTCTTACGCAGTATTTCATAGAAGATTTCACGCTTGGCGAGATTGCAGCCGATTTCGGCATCAGCCGCCAAGCGGTATACGAACATATAAAACGCGCAGAGACAGTGCTGGAAGGATACGAGTCGAAGCTCGGACTGTTGTCCAGACACGAAGCGCTGCGCGGTGCAATGGATCAGTTGGAAGCATGCGTTACGGCAATGCCGGATGACGGCTCCTACAAGAGTGCTCTGCGGAGTATTGCGGAGTCTCTCCGCGAAGCCGAGCAGGCGAGGAACAAATAGCGAAAGCGGGTGAATCATCATGGCGTTTGAAGGTTTGACGAGCAGGCTGCAGAACGTGTTCGGCAAATTGCGGGGCAAGGGCAAGCTGTCGGAGGATGACGTTAACGATGCGATGCGCGAAGTGCGTCTGGCCCTGCTGGAAGCGGACGTAAACTTCAAGGTCGTCAAAGATTTTGTCGCCAAGGTGAAGGAGCAGGCCGTCGGCGCGGAAGTGCAGAAGAGCTTCACGCCGGGCATGGTTGTTGTCGATATCGTGCACAAGGAGCTCATCGAACTGATGGGCGGGACAGCGACGAAGCTGGCGAAGGCTAGCAAGCCGCCGACCGTCATTCTGATGGCGGGCTTGCAAGGTGCCGGTAAGACAACATCGACAGCCAAGCTGGCGAAGATGATTATGAAGGGCAATTTGAAGCCGCTCTTGGTTGCCTGCGATATTTACCGCCCGGCTGCCATCAAGCAGCTGCAAGTGCTCGGCGAGCAAGTGAACGCGCCGGTATTCACGCTCGGCAACGATGTGTCGCCGGTCGAGATTGCGCGTCAAGGCTTGCAGTACGCGAAGGCAAACAGCATCGACTACGTAATCGTCGATACAGCGGGCCGTCTGCAGATCGACGAAGCGCTGATGGAAGAGCTGAAGCAAATCCATCAAGTCGTTGAACCTGATGAAGTGCTGCTCGTCGTCGATGCAATGACCGGTCAAGAAGCGGTCAACGTCGCGAAGAGCTTCCATGACCAGCTGGAACTTACAGGCGTCGTGCTGACGAAGCTCGACGGCGATACGCGCGGCGGTGCTGCGCTGTCGGTTAAAGCCGTAACCGGCTGCCCGATCAAGTTCGTCGCAATGGGCGAGAAGATCGAACCGCTGGAGCCGTTCCATCCGGAACGGATGGCATCGCGTATTCTCGGCATGGGCGATATGTTGTCGCTGATCGAGAAGGCGCAGTCTTCGATCGACGCCGATAAAGCGGCGGAGATGGAACGCAAGATGCGCAACGCCGAGTTCACGTTCGAAGATTTTCTCGAGCAGATGGAGCAGGTCCGCAAGCTCGGACCGCTGGATCAATTGCTCGATATGCTTCCAGGCATGAACAAGGTCAAGGGTATGAAGGACATGAAGGTTGACGATAAGCAGATTGGACGCGTTGAAGCGATCGTTCGCTCGATGACGACGGAAGAGAAGCGTAATCCGGACCTTCTGAACTATAGCCGACGCAGACGGATTGCAGCAGGCAGCGGCACGCAAATTGCGGACGTGAACCGGCTCATTAAGCAATTCGATGAGATGCGCAAGCTGATGAAGCAATTTTCCGGCATGATGGGCAAAGGCCCGAAAGGTCTGAAAGGGCTCAAAGGCTTGAAAGGCATGATGGGCAAAGGCATGAAGTTCCCGCCGGGCTGACCGCCCGGCCGGAAGGAATAGAAGTTGATTCTTGTAAGGAGGTGAATGTCAATGGCAGTTCGTATTCGTCTGAAACGTATGGGTGCTCACAAAGCTCCATTCTATCGCGTAGTCGTATCTGATTCCCGTTCCCCGCGTGACGGCCGCTTCATCGAAGAAATCGGCACGTACAATCCGGTTGCTCAACCGGCACAAGTGAACATCGATGAAGAGAAAGCGCTGAAATGGCTGCAAACCGGTGCTCAAGCATCTGATACGGTTCGCAACCTGCTTTCCCAAGCAGGCGTCATGAAGAAGTTCCATGAGCTCAAGCAACAGAAATAACTGTTGAATAGCGGAGGGCCTTGAGATGAAAGAATTAGTTCTTGTCATAGCGAAGGCTTTAGTGGATCATCCGAGCGACGTTCGCGTCAGCGAGAAGGAAGATGCGCGAGGCAATCTTGTATACGGCTTGTCCGTGCATCCTTCCGATGTCGGCAAAGTAATCGGCAAGCAAGGGCGGATCGCGAAGGCGCTTCGAACAGTCGTTTCGTCTGCCGCAGTGAAGTCCGGCCGCCGGGTTACGATCGACATCGACTCTTAATACATCAAACGTTGAAGGGTTAGGATGAATGTCCTAACCCTTTTTCGATACATAATAATGAATATATGCTGCTGCAAAAAGTCGCCTATTGAACACGAGCTTGCCTTCTGGTGCTGAATAGTCGACTTTTTGGATCAGGCAATTGCCTGAGATGGTCGGGAAAGGCGGAATAAAGCAATGGCAGATAAGTGGTATACGGTCGGCAAGCTGGTCAATACGCACGGGATTCGCGGCGAAGTCAAGGTGTGGCCGCATACCGATTTTCCAGACGTACGCTTCGCGAAGGGAAGCATGCTGACGCTGTTCGACGAGGAGAAGGGCGGGCGGCTCGAGGTTGAAGTTGTGAGCGCCAGACTTCAGAAGAACGTATATATTGTGAAGCTCAAAGGCTTCGATAATATTAACGACATCGAGAAGTATAAGGGCTGGACGCTCAAAGTGTCGGAGGATGATCTCGTCGATCTCGCCGAGGACGAATATTATTACCATGAAATTATCGGGTGTACAGTCGTGACGGATGAAGGGGAGGAACTCGGTACCGTGACCGAAATTTTGTCCCCAGGGGCCAATGACGTATGGGTCGTGAAAGGCAAAGGCGGCAACGGACGGCCGAAAGAAATATTGCTGCCAGTCATTGACGACGTGCTGCGGAACGTGGACGTTGCGGGCAAGACGATAACGGTACATCTGCTGGAAGGGCTGATCTAACGCCGTGCGGATTGACGTATTAACGCTGTTCCCGGAAATGTTCGACGGCGTATTCGGCGCCAGCATTCTCGGCAAGGCGCGTGATAAGGGGATCGTCTCTCTGTCGGCCGTTAATTTTCGCGATTTCGCGAACAACAAGCACAGTACAGTGGACGACTACCCGTATGGCGGCGGAGGAGGTATGGTGCTGAAGCCGGAGCCGATGTTCGCCGCCGTCGAGCATCTCGTACCGAAGGACGGGCCTCAGCCTCGTATCGTATTGATGTGCCCGCAGGGCGAGACGTTCACACAACGCAAGGCGGAGCAGCTGTCGGCAGAGGAGCATCTGATCTTCGTATGCGGCCATTATGAAGGCTATGACGAGCGGATTCGGGAGCATCTTGTGACGGACGAGCTGTCGATCGGCGATTATGTACTGACAGGCGGAGAGCTGCCGGCAATGGTTGTCATCGACAGTATCGTACGGCTGTTGCCTGGCGTCTTAGGCAACGAGACATCCGCTGTAACCGATTCTTTCAGCACGGGGTTGCTGGAGTATCCGCACTATACGCGTCCAGCCGTATTCCGCGATTGGGAAGTTCCGGAGGTGCTGTTGTCTGGCCACCATGGACGGATCGAGGCTTGGCGACGCGAGCAAGCGCTGCTGCGGACGCTGAGCAGACGTCCGGATCTTCTGGAGAAGGCCGATCTGACGGAGAAGGAACGCGCATGGCTGAACGGTATTGCGGAACGCGAGGAGCGGTTGATGGAGCGTTCTGACGAATAATCGTAAAAAATGCGGTATTTCCGTTGTGTTTTTGTCCGTAGTATGATATAATTTCACATGTTGTGTGAAAGTCGGACGGTCCGCTATTAGCCATGACCTGGCTTCAATGGAAGTCAGTGAGCTCATAAGAACGTCTGTTGTGGAAGGAGTGAATAAGATGAACATTGTACAAGCGATTACGCAAGAACAACTGCGCAAAGACATTCCTAGCTTCCGTCCTGGCGATACGCTGAAAGTTTACGTTAAAGTCATCGAGGGATCGCGCGAGCGTATCCAGTTGTTCGAAGGCGTCGTAATCAAGCGTCGCGGTGGCGGCATCAGCGAAACGTTCACGGTTCGTAAAATTTCTTACGGCGTTGGCGTGGAAAGAACATTCCCGGTGAACTCGCCTAAAATCGATAAACTCGAAGTGGCTCGCCGCGGTAAAGTTCGTCGTGCGAAGCTTTACTACCTGCGCAACCTGCGCGGTAAAGCAGCGAGAATTAAAGAAATCCGTTAATCGGATGGTTAAGAGGGGCTTGCCACAAACAAGCTCCTCTTCGCGTTTTCAGAAGAAAGCAGCATAGTGAGCACGTATGTTATGGACAAGCTAATGGGAGCGGGTGATGGTGTGATGCAGAATCGAGTGGACGGCCAAGAGCCGGAACAGGATACGTTCTCGAATCCGGAATCAGATGTTGTGACGACGAAGCCGGGTAAGAAGAGCAGTGTCGGAAACGAATTGAAAGAATGGGTTAAAGCAATTGCAATCGCCGTCATTCTAGTGCTAATCATTCGCTGGCTGCTGTTTATGCCATTCATCGTGGACGGGCCATCCATGGAGCCGAATTTCTTGACTGGCGAGCGTGTTATTGTGAATAAGGTGCTGTACAAATTCCGTGAACCTCACCGCGGGGAAGTCGTTGTCTTCCACGTGCCGGAAGAAGGCCGCAACTTTATTAAACGTGTAATTGGTGTGCCAGGCGACAAGATCCGTTATGAAGGCGACGATCTGTATGTAAACGATCAGAAAGTCGATGAGACTTACTTGAAGGAAGCGATCGAGAAGGCGCATGAGGAAGGCCATCTGTATAATGACGGCAGCAGCGGTTCCTCGCCGAACTTCCCGAATGATCAGTTCACGGAAGCGGTCGTACCGGAAGGACATATTTTCGTAATGGGCGATCACCGGAACAACAGTAAGGACAGCCGGATGATCGGATTCGTCGATATGGACGAAGTTATCGGCCGCAGTGACGTTATTTTCTGGCCGCTCAACAAAATCAAGGTTATCGGACATAAATAGATTTAAATAAGAGTGGCATGCCTCGTCAATGTCTGCACAGCTGGACGTTCGACGGGGCATGTTGGTTATGAGGTGAAAGCAAGCATGAGCATTCAATGGTTCCCCGGACATATGACGAGAGCCCGCAGGCAGATTCAAGATAAGCTGAAGTTGATCGACTTAGCTGTCGAGTTGCTGGACGCGCGCATTCCAATATCGAGCCGCAATCCGATGATTGACGATATATTGATGAACAAACCGCGCCTGATCGTATTGGGCAAGAGCGACTTGGCTGACCCGAAGGAAACGGAAGCGTGGATCGAACGCTTTAAATATGAAGGACACGAATGTATTTCGGTTGATGCTTCGACTGGTACGCGTGTAGGCGAAATTCCTGGACTGGCGAGAAAGCTTCTCCATGAGAAAATTGCCCGCCAAATTGCGAAAGGGATGAACCCGCGTGCGGTGCGGGCGCTAATCGTAGGCATACCGAATGTCGGGAAATCGACGTTGATCAACCGGCTGGCTGGCCGCAATATCGCAATTACAGGCGATAAGCCGGGTGTGACGAAAGGTCAGCAATGGATCAAATGCGGTACCGAAATGGAATTGCTTGATACGCCGGGTATTCTATGGCCGAAGTTCGAGGATCAACTCGTCGGATACCGGCTTGCAATGACAGGTGCGATCAAGGAGCAAATTCTCGACATTGAAGATATAGCCTTTTTCGCAACGAGAGAGTTAATTAACCGTTATTGGGATACGCTGGTGGAGCGTTACGGGATCGAAGAAGACCGTCCGGCAGATGTTGAAGAATCGAGCGAGATCGTTCGGATTATGGAAGCGATCGGACGTAAGCGCGGCTGTCTCATAAGCGGAGGACGAGTCGATCTGGAGAAGACGTCCGGCATTATTTTGCGCGAGCTTCGAGCTGGCAAGTTGGGCCGGCTGACGCTGGAATCGGCGTCGACGTATTAAACCGTATGGGAGATGCGGGAATGCTGGAGTATGAGAAGCTGTTGTGGGAAAGCGGCTGCGACGGGATAGCCGGCATCGATGAGGTTGGACGGGGCTGTTTGTTCGGCGATGTCGTAGCGGCTGCTGTTATTTTGCCTAAAGGTCTTGTTATTGAAGGCATTAACGACTCGAAGAAGCTGTCTGAGAAAAAGCGGGAAGAGCTCTACAGCGTTATTACGGAGCAAGCGTTATATTGGTCGGTATGCCGGATCGATTCAGCCGAGATCGACCGGATTAATATTAAGCAGGCTTCCCGGCTGGCGATGAAACGGGCCGTTCTGACCCTTGGAGCAGAGCCCGGCCATCTGCTCGTCGACGCAGAGAAGATCGACCTTGATATCCCTCAGCAGGCTATTATTAAAGGCGACGCGACCAGCCAATCGATTGCAGCCGCTTCGATTGTTGCCAAGGTAACACGTGACCGTCTCTGTGTGGGCGAATGGGAAGCGATGTACCCCGGCTATGGCATTGCGATACATAAAGGCTACGCCACGAAGCTTCACCGGGAAAAAATTGTCGAGCTCGGTCCGACGCCGATGCACCGCCGGTCCTTTCTTGGCAACATTATGGCGCAGATTGAGCAGCAGATACTGTTCTAACCGGTGCATGCAATAGTTATAAAGCCCTTATTGTACGCTGCGGTTGACGCAGGTGCGGTGAGGGCTTTTTAAGTTATCCGAATATTGGCGGCATTGTGCACCGAACGGATTATTTTGTCTCGAGGCATGTAGGGTTAAGGGAGCGATGCCGATATAGGATATATAACAGGGTGGACGTATAAAGGGGAATCGGCATTTTGAATATAAGCCAGATGATGAGAAGCTTGCTGGGGGACGTGCAGAGCGGTGACAGCAAGAAACTGGAGCTTAAACCCGGGCAGGTTGTGCGGGGCGTTGTAACGCAACTGCAGGGCGATCAGGAGGCAGTCGTGCAGATTAACGGCGTGCAAGTGCGCGCGAAGCTTGAAACGCCGATTGCGCCAGGACAGTCGACGATGCTGAGAGTTCAGCCTGAATCGACGCCGGAGCAGATTGTTCTAAAACCAGTAGATTTGAGTACGGCTCAAATGCCGGACGATACAGTTCGTCAGTTCGCGAAAGCTGCAGGACTCCCGGATACTGAATGGGCGATGAGCTTAATCAAGCAGTTGAAGCAGGATGGCATTCCGATGACGCGGGAGGTCGCCCAGGCACTCAAGCAGGCGTTCCAGGCGATGCCCAAAGGTGCCGATCCGCAGGAGTGGATGCAGGCTGCGGCAGCAGCTCTTAAACGGGGAATGCCGATGACGGAGCAGACGGTATCCGCGATGAGGCAAGTGATGTTCGGCAAGCCGCTGCATGAGTTGATCGACACCCTTAATAAGCAGCTCGGAGAGATGACGATTGGCAAAGATTCGACAGCGGTCGGTACGGCAGGGCAGACGGACGGAGATGAGAAGTCTGCAGCTTCGCTTAAGCTGCCGGAGAATGCGCTGTCGGCGGCGCTCCGTGTGAAAGGGTTGTTAACGCAAACGGTAGGGATGTCGCATAAGGCTGCAGAGGATGCGCTTCGTCTTGCTTCTGATCAAGCGGCAGGTGATGCTGAGGGCAACGTAGCTGCGGAGACGGCGGGGCAGAGACAGGCTGGTGGAGCAACCCAGACGAAAGGATCGGCTGCGGGAGCTGCATCTGTGTTGAATAACGATAGAGCTCTGACGGAGGAAGGACTAGACAACGTATCTGTCGCGAGAGGGAACTTGACACCGGGCAGTGCGACTGGTTCTGTTGGAACTGCTGCTGGATCTGTGAACAAAGCAAATGGCGGCGAACCCGCTGCCGGTTCGGCGGCTTCTGGTTTACCGGATGCAGCAGGCAGCGAGTCGGAATTGCCGGATTGGATTGGCCGGATGCTCAGTACGCTTGGCGTCAGTCACGAGAACAAATTATTGCAGGCGGCAACACGACCTGCGGCGGCACAGCCTGCCGACGCGGCTGCAACAGAGGCCGCGGCTTCAGGCGATGAAGAGCCGGACACATTTAACACAGCTAGGCCTGCAGACGTAAGCGCGAACGGAAGGGCGGCTGAGACGCTGCGTCAGTCGCCAGCCGCAGCGGACGTCCGGGCAGCGGGCCTAGCAGCCTCTACGGCGAGCGCGGCGCAAGCAGGCGACGGAATCGCGGATGAGGGGCAAGCGGCTTCCGCATTGAGACTCGGCGGTCAGCCGGCGGCAGGCTCGATTCCTAACATGCCATTGCCGGCTGACGGCAGAGTGAATGGGGCAATGCCTCCACTTAATACGCATGCGGCGGATGGGATGGAATCGCTCAAAAGCGCGCTGTTGTCGCTTGCCGCAATGGATGACATGCCGGCTTCCGTTCGGGAAACGGCACAGCAGCTCATTCATCAAATAACGGGTCAGCAGCTTATGCTTGCACCGGAGCGCAGCGGTACGATGTTAACTCATGTGACGATGTTTATTCCGCTCTACGATCAAGACGGCGGTCAGACCGCTTCCGTGCATGTGCAGACGCGCAGGGGCTCGAAGAATGAGCTTGATGCCTCCAATTGCCGGTTGTTGTTCGATTTGAAGTTGAAAGCGATCGGTGAAACGCTCGTTGACGTTCATGTCGTAGATAATATCGTGAATTTGAATGTTTGGAACGACCATCCTGCTATGCAGCGATTGGCTGAGGACGAGCGGGGAGCGGTGGCTGAAGCGTTGAGTCGGGCAGGTTATCAGTTGCTGACGTTCAAAGTAAAGCCGATGCCGGATGCGGCGGCGGAGAATGCATCGTTCGCGGCTAGCCATGGGGGCGAGAAAATAGAATTGCCGCCGGTTGTACCGCCATACGGCGGCGTTCCATACAAAGGGGTCGATTACCGCATATGACAAAACGATACACGCCGGAACCGACAACGAGCGCAAAAGCGAGTTCGGAACAAGTGACGATATCGGCACGCAAAGCGGTAGCGCTCAAATATGAGCCGGGCGAGCGGTCGGCGCCTGTCGTCGTTGCGAAAGGCAAAGGCCATCTTGCCGATGCCATATTGGCGAAGGCGTCGGAGAATGGTGTTCCGATTCAAGAAGACGCCTCTTTGGTCGAAGTGTTGTCGAAGCTGGAAGTGGAACAAGAAATTCCGCCGGAGCTGTACGCGCTTGTGGCTGAGATTTTAAGTTTCGTCTACCGCTCGGACAAGAAGGCAGGGGTATGGAATGACTAATCGGCCGCAAGGCAATATAGGGAGTCCCCCTGCAAATGGATTCAACAATGAACATAGCCATAAAAGCAGCAAGCGCAGAAGCCGGGTCGAAACAGGACGTTTGGGCGAGGAAGCTGCTGCGGCTTATCTCCAGTCAGAAGGCTATGTAATTAGATCGCGCAATTGGCGTTGCAAAGCGGGCGAACTCGATATCGTAGCTGAGTTTGGCGGCGTGACCGTGATCGTGGAAGTTCGTACACGGACAGCTGGTTCGACTGCGGCATTCGGTACGGCAGTAGAATCGATTGATGCACGCAAAGTATATAAAGTGCGGACTATGGCAGCGCTCTACCTGCAGTCGCATGGTCTGCAGCACACGGCCGTTCGCTGTGACGCTGTTATTGTGCTGCTCGGGCAAGATGGCGGGGCTGTCGAGATTTCACATATGCAGAACGTATTATAAGAGATAGTGCAGAAGACGCTGCGGATTTCGGTCCGCGGCGTCTTCTTGTATTGTATATCTAGGTTATTAGTCCTGCGGGTCCTAAAGACTACCCGCCGATCGATTCGCCCGATCTGCGGTACTGAATTGCCTCCGACATATGCGCCTCTCGAATATCGGGATAGCCTTCGACGTCAGCGATCGTGCGAGCGAGCCGGAGCAGACGGTCATGAGCACGGAAGCTGATGCCGAGGGTGTCGAAGGCATGGCGAAGCAGCCTGGCTGCTTCGGGCGACAATCTGGCAGCGCGGTGAAGTGCGGCGCCTGACAGCTCGCCGTTCCACCGTACGCCTGTATCATGCGCCCGATGCTGCTGGCGCTCGACGGCCGCCAGGACGCCGGCTAACATATCGGCGCTCGTCATGCCTGGCTTCGCCGATTTGAACGATTGAGGCCGCGGCACTTCGAGCAGCAAGTCGATTCGGTCGATGAGCGGACCGGATATTTTGCTGCGGTAACGGAGTACTGCCGCATCGGAGCAAATACAGCGGCGGTCAATCGTTTCGTTGCCGTAATAGCCGCATGGACACGGGTTCATGGACGCGGCCAGCATGAAGCGGGCAGGGAACCGAACGACCGCTTTGGTCCGGGCGATCGTTACTTCGCGGTCCTCGAGCGGCTGCCGAAGCACTTCAAGAGAAGGACGTGTAAACTCGGGCAGTTCATCCAGGAACAGCACGCCGCGGTGAGCAAGCGTTGCTTCTCCTGGCCGCGGAATGGTACCTCCGCCAATGAGGCCGCCGGCCGATATCGTATGATGGGGCGCGCGAAAAGGCCGTGTGCGAATAAGCGAGGAAGGACTATGGCCGAGCTTGCCGGCGACGCTGTATATTTTGGTCACCTCGAGCGCTTCTTCATCGGACAGCGGCGGAAGGATCGTAGGAAGACGTTTCGCAAGCATAGTCTTGCCTGTCCCGGGAGGTCCGCTGAGCATGACATTATGTCCGCCTGCGGCTGCGACAAGAAGTGCCCGCTTCGCCCCGTGAAGTCCGAGCACATCGGCATAATCAAGCGTAGTCTCGCTCCCGGATGTGATGGTCTCGCCGCGGTGTTCCATGGTGCTTCTGCTTGGTGTAAATAGAAATGACCGCCAGCGTTCACCGTCTCCCCATGCTGCCATTTCATTCAGATGGCTGATTGCATAGACTTCGACACCGCTTATGAGCGAAGCTTCTGCTGCATTGCCGCTTGGCAGCACGACACGATTGAAACCGCGGCGTACTGCTTGCTCGACCATGGGCAGTACGCCGGGGACGGCGCGAAGCTCGCCGCTCAGCGCAAGCTCGCCGATGAGCAGCGTTCCATCGAACGCATTCAGCGGCAATTGGGCGCTCGCCGCAAGTATGGCGCCGGCAATGGACAAATCGAAGGCAGAACCTTCCTTGCGAAGATCCGCAGGAGCAAGATTGACTGTAATTCGACTCATCGGGAACTGGAAGCCGCAGTTGCGAATGGCGGAACGGACGCGCTCGGCCGATTCGCGAATCGCGCTGTCGGGTAAGCCGACAAGGCTAATCTGGGGAAGACCATTGGAAATATCTGCTTCAACCGCTACAAGTACGCCTTCGATACCGATGACGCTTGCTCCTAATAATTGGGCATACATAACAAAAAACACCTCCGCCTAATTCGGACGAAGGTGCTTCCTTACTTTTCCGGTTCTATAAATAATTATATAAATCTATGATAACGAGGCATCGTCGGTATGTCAATCCGAACGAAAGCTATAGGCTTGATCGACAATTAATTGTTCGTAAACAGCAATGTTAATTGGTACGTAAAATGAATGATGATTCTATTATTTCATCTCAAAACTAGATGAATTCCATATCAAAAGAGCAGTTTATAATTTTATTAAATGTGAGGTAAGAATGTACGTTTAGTGATAAGATATAGTTGTTTGTTTACATTAAACATTGCTTGATTCAGTTTGCGGATTGGAGGATTTCGTTAATGAATATCCATGAGTACCAAGGCAAAGAAGTCCTGAAGCAATACGGGGTTTCGGTGCCAGAAGGTAAAGTAGCTTTCACCGTTGACGAAGCAGTCGAGGCAGCTAAGGCGCTCGGAACTTCCGTCGTCGTCGTTAAAGCACAAATCCACGCAGGTGGACGCGGTAAAGCGGGCGGCGTTAAAGTCGCGAAAAATTTGGATGAAGTGAAAGCTTATGCGAGTGAAATTCTCGGCAAAACGCTTATCACGCACCAAACGGGTCCAGAAGGTAAAGAAGTGAAGCGCCTGCTTATCGAGCAAGGCTGCGACATTAAGAAAGAGTATTATGTAGGTGCTGTTGTCGACCGTGCTACGGGCCGCGTCGTTCTGATGGCTTCCGAAGAAGGCGGTACGGAGATCGAAGAGGTTGCCGCTCACTCGCCTGAGAAAATTTTCAAAGAAATCGTTGACCCTGCAATCGGCCTTCAGCCTTTCCAAGCGAAGCGTCTTGCATTCAACATCAACATCCCGAAAGAGCTCGTGAACAAAGCGGCAAGCTTCATGATCGCGCTGTACACGGCTTTCGTGGACAAAGACTGCTCCATTGCGGAGATCAACCCGCTCGTCGTGACTGGCGACGGCAATGTTATGGCGCTCGACGCCAAGCTGAACTTCGATTCCAACGCGCTGTACCGCCATGCGGACATCGTTGCGCTGCGCGACCTGGATGAAGAAGATGAGAAGGAAATTCAAGCGTCCAAGTTCGACCTGAGCTACATTGCACTCGATGGCAACATCGGCTGCATGGTTAACGGCGCAGGCCTTGCAATGGCGACGATGGACATTATCAAATATTACGGCGGCGACCCGGCTAACTTCCTCGACGTAGGGGGCGGTGCGACGAAAGAGAAAGTAACGGAAGCGTTCAAAATCATTCTGTCCGACGACAAAGTAAAAGGCATCTTCGTTAACATCTTCGGCGGCATTATGAAATGTGACGTAATCGCCGATGGCGTTATTGCGGCTGCGAGAGAGCTCGGTCTCGACCGTCCGCTCGTCGTCCGTCTCGAAGGCACGAACGTAGAGCTCGGCAAAAAAATGCTGAACGAATCCGGTCTGAACATTGTAGCAGCCGATTCGATGGCAGACGGCGCTCAGAAGATCGTCGCGCTCGTGAAATAGGACAACCAACCGGCAAATTCCGAATTTCTTTAGGGGATGTGAAATTTCGATGAGCATTTTGATCAATAAAGATACAAAAGTCATCACGCAGGGCATCACGGGTAAAACCGCGCTGTTCCACGCGAAAGGCGCGCTCGATTACGGCACGCAAATGGTCGGCGGCACTTCGCCGGGCAAAGGCGGTACCACGGTCGATATCACGTTGGAGAACGGTACGACGGCATCGCTGCCAGTATTCAATACCGTAACTGAAGCGGTAGCGGCTACAGGCGCGACGGCATCGGTTATTTATGTTCCGCCAGCATTCGCTGCTGACGCGATTCTCGAAGCGGTTGACGCTCAGCTTGACCTTGTTATCTGCATCACGGAAGGTATTCCGGTGCTTGACATGGTGAAAGTACAGCGTTACATGGAAGGCAAGAAAACGCGTCTGATCGGTCCGAACTGCCCAGGCCTCATTACGCCTGACGAATGCAAAATCGGTATCATGCCAGGCTACATTCATACGAAAGGGCATGTCGGCGTCGTTTCGCGTTCCGGTACCCTCACTTATGAAGCGGTTCACCAGCTGACGACGCGCGGCATCGGCCAATCGTCCGCAGTCGGCATTGGCGGCGACCCTGTTAAAGGTACGGAATTCATCGACGTGCTCAGCATGTTCAATGAAGATCCGGACACGTATGCTGTTATCATGATCGGCGAGATCGGCGGTACGGCTGAGGAAGAAGCAGCTGAGTGGATCAAAGCGAACATGAAAAAGCCGGTTGTCGGCTTCATCGGCGGCGCTACGGCTCCTGCTGGCAAGCGTATGGGACATGCTGGCGCAATCATCTCTGGCGGCAAAGGTACGGCTGCTGAGAAAATTTCGACGTT
Source organism: Paenibacillus kobensis NBRC 15729 (assembly GCF_004000825.1). Taxonomy (GTDB): domain Bacteria; phylum Bacillota; class Bacilli; order Paenibacillales; family Paenibacillaceae; genus Paenibacillus_T; species Paenibacillus_T kobensis. Next base: position 33,892 of record NZ_BILZ01000020.1, read on the forward strand.
GGAAGCTTGCGGCATTAAAGTCGCGCCTACACCGTCCGAAATGGGTTCGACGCTCGTATCGGTGCTCGAGGAGCAAGGTCTGCTCGAGAAATGCATCACTCGCAAATAAGCGAATCAAAATATCGTAAATAACCGTCATGCACAAGTGCAAACGTACGGTTTTACCGATAAGGCAAGCAGCCTTTCGGCCCTTTATAGGGGCGAAAGGCTGCTTTTTTGCATTTAAATGGAGATGGCGGCTTGCATTCTCGTTCCGCCTAGAGCAAAATAGGTAAAGGAATGCAGGCCTCCGTCAAGGAGGCTATTGGAATGTTCAATGTTGACAAGAGAAAGCTCATTATCACGCTTCATGACATACCGGGCGTCGGCTGGAAGTCGATCAAGAAAGCGGTCGATTCGGAGCTGTGGGACCGAATGTCGCTGGGTACTCCCGATCCATGGTTGTCAGCTGGCTTTCGCCCCGAACAGGCGAATGAAGCTGCCAAACGTTTCTCATCCGCCGGATCGGGGTATGATTCTATCATATCGAAGTACGACAAATGCGATGCGTCCGTACTGATGATTGATGATGAGCATTATCCGCAGGCGCTTCGCAATATCCATGAGCCACCGTGGGCACTGTATGCGATAGGCCGCGTTGAACTGCTCCAGCGGCATGCGGTTTCAATTGTAGGCACACGCACGCCTACCGCTTACGGGCGCCATATGGCGAAGGAGCTGGCTTCCGGCTTTGCGGCGAACGGATTGACGGTCGTTAGCGGCCTTGCAAGGGGCGTAGACGGCATAGCGCACGATGCATCGGTCCATCATGAGGGCAGCACGATTGCGGTGCTTGGTACCCCGATAGACCGTGTGTATCCGCCGCAGCATGCGTCCTTGTATCGGCAAATTGCTGCACAAGGGCTTCTGCTGTCGGAGGCGCCGCTCGGGATGGCGCTTCATCCCGGGTTGTTCCCGCTACGCAACCGGATCATTGCGGGACTATCGGCAGGCACCGTCGTCATTGAAGCGGCTGCCAAGAGCGGCTCGCTCATTACGGCGGAGCAGGCGTTCGCGTTCAACCGCGAGTTGTTCGCCGTACCGGGGCCAGTTACGTCTCCGCGGAGCAGCGGAACAAACCGGCTGCTCGTGGAGCGGAAAGCGGCTGCGATTACGTCAGTCGAGGATTGGTTCGAGCAGCTGCCTTATACGCGCTCCGCAGTCGATAATAATAGTAGGGCGGCATCGTCTGTACCAGCAGAGCCGCTCACCGGCGACGCCCGTATCGTGTACGATTTGCTGCTTGACCGGCCATGCACAGCGGATGAACTGCATGAGCTTACAGGTCTCGCTCTTGGACATTTGCACGCCGTTCTGATAAATTTATGTATAACTCGTAAGGTTCAACTTCAGCACGGCTCTACATATTCCGTTATTTAAACATGCTGGGAGAGGAGGACGCTTAATGGCGGATTCGCTCGTCATTGTCGAGTCGCCTGCCAAGGCGAAGACGATCGGCAAATATCTGGGCAGCAAATATATCGTAAAAGCGTCCATGGGGCATATTCGAGATTTGCCTAAAAGCCAAACAGGCGTTGAGGTCGAAAACGGCTTCAACCCGAAATATATCACGATCCGCGGGAAAGGCAGCGTCCTGAAGGAATTGAAGGACGCGAGCAAAAAAGTGAAAAACGTCTATCTCGCAGCCGACCCCGATCGCGAGGGTGAAGCGATAGCGTGGCACTTGGCGCATTATCTCGAACTGGATGAGGCAAACAGCTGCCGCGTCGTATTCAACGAGATTACGAAGCAGGCAGTTAAAGACGCGTTTAAGACGCCAAGACCGATCAATATGGATCTGGTGAACGCACAGCAGGCGCGCCGGATTCTTGACCGTCTAGTCGGTTACAAGATTAGTCCGCTGCTGTGGAAGAAGGTTAAGAAGGGGCTGTCGGCCGGCCGGGTGCAATCGGTTACGGTAAAGCTCGTCATTGACCGTGAGAATGAAATATTGGCATTCGTGCCGGAAGAATATTGGACGATTACGGCGAAGCTTCATAAAGGTGATGCCGTATTCGAAGCGAAGTTCCATTCCATCGCTGGAGAGAAGCGGGAGCTTGGCAGTGAGGCTGACGTTCAAAGCATACTTGGAGCTATGAACGGCGCTCCGTTCACTGTAAGCGACGTAAGGGAGAAGGAACGGCTCCGCAATCCGGCTCCGCCGTTTATTACGAGCTCGCTTCAGCAGGAAGCGGCACGCAAGCTTGGCTTCCGCGCATCGAAGACGATGTCCGTTGCTCAGCAGCTGTATGAGGGCGTCGATCTGGGCAAGGAAGGTACGGTTGGTCTCATTACGTATATGCGTACCGACTCCACGCGTATTTCGCCGATTGCCCAAGAAGAGGCAAAAGAGTTTATCGAATCGAAGTACGGGCCGTCTTATTTTCCGGATGAGCCGCGTATTTATTTGAAGAAGAACAGCAACGCGCAGGATGCGCACGAAGCCATTCGTCCGACCTCCGTACTGCGCGAGCCTGATCAAATGAAAGAGTTCCTAACGCGTGATCAGATGCGGCTTTACAAGCTGGTCTGGGAACGTTTCGTTGCGAGCCAGATGTCTTCGGCCGTGCTTGATACGATGACCGTTGATTTGAAGGCAGGCGAGACTGTATTATACCGGGCGGTAGGCTCGAAGGTGAAATTCCCGGGCTTCATGAAAGTGTACGTCGAAGGTAATGACGACGGCAATACGAATGATGACGAGAAGTTCTTGCCGGCGCTATCCATCGGAGACACGATTACGGCCGAAAACATCGATCCGAAGCAGCACTTTACGCAGCCTCCTCCGCGGTACACGGAAGCACGGCTGGTGAAGACGCTCGAGGAACTCGGCATCGGCAGACCGAGTACGTATGCGCCAACGCTTGAAACCGTTCAGAAGCGCGGTTATGTGGCAATCGAGGAGAAGAAGTTTATTCCGACGGAGCTTGGCGAACTTGTGAGCCAGCTCATGGAGGAGTTCTTCCCGGAAATATTGGACGCGGAGTTCACGGCTCAGATGGAAGAGGAGCTCGACCATGTCGAGGACGGTAAGGAGAACTGGGTCAAAGTACTGTCTGACTTCTACGAATCGTTCGAGAAGCGGCTGAAGATTGCGGAAGAAGAGATGAAGGAAATCGAGCTGCAAGATGAAGTGTCCGACGAGCTGTGCGAGAAGTGCGGCCGTCCGCTCGTCTACAAGATGGGCCGCTTCGGGAAGTTCCTTGCCTGCTCCGGGTTCCCGGAATGCCGCAACACGAAGCCGATCGTCAAAGAAATCGGCGTCACGTGCCCGAAATGTGCCAAAGGCAGCATAATCGAGCGCCGAAGCAAGAAGGGCCGTGTATTCTACGGGTGCAACCTGTATCCCGAATGCGACTTCGTCTCTTGGGATAAACCGGCCGGCAAGCCGTGCCCTTCCTGCGGCGGTATGATGGTCGAGAAGAGAAGCAAGGCCGGCATCAAGCTGCAATGCACGCAATGTGACCATAGCGAGCAGGCGGCTGACGATGCGGATCAAGAACACGAACAAGAACAGGTTTAATGCCTGTACGCATGCATGCATTAATGACGTGCTGTCCGTCCGCTATGGGCGGCAGCCGTTTTCATTGAGAAAGGTAGGTTTGTCCATTGTCTTCCACACCGAAAGTAACGGTCGTCGGCGCCGGTCTGGCCGGCAGCGAGGCCGCTTGGCAAATTGCTTCACAAGGAGTACCTGTTACGTTATACGAAATGCGTCCGGTTACCAAAACACCGGCTCATCATACGGATAAATTCGCCGAACTCGTATGCAGCAACAGCTTGCGGGCGAACGGATTAACGAATGCGGTTGGCGTATTGAAAGAAGAAATGCGAATGCTGGGCTCACTCATTCTCGGAAGTGCGGACCGCAATGCTGTACCGGCAGGCGGAGCGCTAGCGGTTGACCGCGACGGATTCTCCGGCGAAGTGACTCGATCGCTTCGGGAACATCCGCTAATCGAAGTTCGCAACGAGGAATTGACTGCGATACCGGAAGATGGCATTGTCGTCATTGCGACGGGGCCGCTTACCGCTCCGTCACTGTCTCAAAGCATTCAGGCGCTGCTTGGTGAAGAATATTTCTATTTCTATGACGCAGCAGCTCCGATCATCGAGAAAGACTCGATTGACATGAGCAAAGTATACTTGGCTTCCCGTTATGATAAAGGCGAAGCAGCATACTTGAATTGTCCGATGACAGAGGAAGAGTTCAACACGTTCTATGAGGCGCTCATATCGGCAGAAAAGGCAGAATTGAAAGAATTCGAGAAGGAAGTTTATTTCGAAGGGTGCATGCCCATTGAAGTTATTGCTTCCCGCGGAAGACAGACGGTGCTGTTCGGGCCGATGAAGCCGGTTGGTCTCATTAACCCGCATACCGGCAAGCTGCCTCATGCTGTCATTCAGCTGCGCCAGGATAATGCAGCAGGCACACTGTACAACATGGTTGGGTTCCAGACGCATTTGAAGTGGGGAGAGCAGAAGCGGGTTTTCTCGTTAATCCCTGGTCTAGAGAATGCTGAATTCGTCCGGTATGGTGTCATGCACCGGAATACGTTTATCAATTCGCCGCGTTTGATGAATCCGACCTACCAGTTCAAAGGACGCGACACGCTGTTCTTTGCCGGTCAGATGACGGGTGTCGAAGGTTATGTCGAATCGGCAGCGTCCGGCCTGCTGGCGGGCATTAATGCAGGCAGATTGGCACGCGGGCTCGAGCCGCTCGTTCTGCCGGCAGACACAACTCTGGGCAGTATGGCGAACTATATTACGACGGCTGATTTCAAACATTTCCAACCGATGAATGCGAATTTCGGGTTATTTCCGCCGCTTGAGAAGCGGATGAAGAGCAAGAAGGATAAGAACGACGCAATTGCTAATCGTGCGCTAGCTTCTCTAGAGCAGTTTAAAACCGAACATTTGTCATAAGCGTCAAGGAAGTATGCTAGCCATACACAGATGATCAGAAAGCCAAAGCAATCCTATGCTGTATATTCGGCAGTATTTCGACCTTAAGGAGGTTCCCTCATGGAAATGCAGTTTCATGCGACGACGATATGCGCAGTGCGTCATAACGGACAGGGCGCGATAGCGGGCGATGGTCAAGTGACATTCGGCAACAGCATGGTTATGAAAGGTACCGCTAAAAAGGTGCGCAGGCTGTACCGAGGACAGGTCGTGGCCGGTTTTGCTGGTTCGGTTGCCGATGCGATTACGCTATTCGAGAAGTTCGAAGGCAAGCTGGAGGAGCATCACGGCAATTTGCAACGCGCTGCAGTAGAGCTTGCGAAGGAATGGCGGTCCGACCGCGTGCTTCGCCGCTTGGAGGCGATGCTGCTCGTGATGGACGCTACGGGTCTGCTGCTCATATCGGGCAACGGCGAAATAATCGAACCAGACGACGGTGTGCTGGCGATCGGCTCTGGCGGCAGCTTCGCTCTGTCGGCTGCAAGAGCGCTGAAGCAGCACGCAACGCATTTGGAAGCGAAAGAAATGGCGAGAGCCGCATTGGAAATTGCAGCGGACATTTGCGTCTTTACGAACCGCAGCATCATCGTGGAAGAAGTGTAACGTCTTATCGTTAGGATCGGGCTCAGCTTCGGCTGAGGGCGGAAGAGTGGTTGAACAATATTAGCCGGCGGAGGGATGCCAATATGGGTAACGAGTCGATGACACCGCGACAGATCGTCGCAGAGCTGGATAAGTATATTGTTGGTCAGAAGCAGGCGAAGCGTTCCGTCGCAATCGCGCTGCGCAACCGTTACCGGAGAAGCAGACTGGCCGAAGACATTCGCGATGAGATCGTTCCAAAAAATATTCTTATGATCGGACCGACAGGTGTCGGCAAAACGGAAATTGCCCGCCGCCTGGCGAAGCTTGTGCAAGCGCCGTTCGTCAAAGTCGAAGCGACGAAATTTACGGAAGTGGGCTATGTTGGCCGTGATGTGGAGTCGATGGTAAGGGATTTGGTCGAAACAGCGATCCGCATCGTAAAGGCTGAACGTACCGAAAGCGTTCGTGACCGTGCGGAAGTGCTGGCGAATGAGCGGATCGTCTCTTTGCTCGTTCCTACGGCCAGTAAGAACAAGTCGCAAAAAAATCCGTTCGAAATGCTGTTCGGCGGCGGACAGCAGACGAAAGAGCCGGAGCCGGAGCCCGAACAAGATACGACAGTCGCGGAGAAGCGCAAGGCGGTCAAGGAGAAGCTCGCTGCCGGGTTGCTCGAGAATGAGATAATCGAGATTGAAGTCGAAGACACGACGCCTAATATGCTCGATATGTTGTCCCCTCAGAACGGGGAAGGGCCGGGCGGAATGAATATGCAGGAGCTCTTCGGCCAATTTATGCCGAAGCGGACGAAGAAGCGCAAGCTGAAAATTAAAGATGCGCGTAAGGCGCTGATTCAAGAGGAAGCGACGAAGCTGATCGATATGGATGATGTTATTTCCGAATCGGTCGCTCGTGCGGAGCAGTCGGGCATTATTTTTATCGATGAAATAGACAAAATCGCTAGTCCGTCAAGAGGCGCAGGTCCCGATGTTTCGCGGGAGGGCGTACAACGTGACATTCTACCTATTGTCGAAGGTTCGACGGTTGTGACGAAGTATGGTCCGGTCAAAACCGATTACGTGCTGTTCGTCGCGGCGGGGGCGTTTCACGTTGCGAAGCCGTCCGATCTGATACCAGAACTGCAAGGGCGGTTCCCGATCCGGGTCGAGCTGACGAGCTTAAGCCTTGACGATTTCGTTAATATATTGAAAGAGCCGAAGAATGCGCTGATCAAGCAGTATTCCGCCTTGCTGCAAACAGAAGGGATCGAGATCGAGTTCTCGGATGATGCAATTCGCGAGCTTGCCTCGATTGCGGCGGATGTGAATAAGAACACGGAAAACATCGGCGCCAGAAGGCTGCATACGATATTGGAGAAACTGCTCGAGGATCTATCATTCGAGGCGCCTGAGCTTAATTTGGAGCGCATCACGATCACCCCTGAGTACGTGAAGGAGAAGCTGGGCAGCATTGCGCAGAACCGCGATCTGAGCCAGTACATTTTGTAGCGGCGTCGGTTTGGGAGGACAGAGGCATGACTTTATTGTCAAAGACAAGAACGCTGAACCGGCTGCTTCAACGAGCAGCCGGCAAGGCGCTCAACTTCCGGGAGATGGCGGAAGTGCTAAGCACGACGATGCAAGGCAACGTATTCGTCGTTAGCCGGAAAGGCAAAATATTAGGCTGTGCAGCGATCGGTGCCTACGAGCACGATCATATGCGTACACTGTCTATCGGGGAGATTCGGTTCTCGGCGGAGAGCAACGAACGGTTTCTTCAGCTGCAGGAGACGGTAACGAACGCGGAGCCCGATCCGGGTGTGACGGAAGTGTTCCCGCTGCTGTCCGGCCAGCGAACGATGACGGTCGTGCCGATTATTGGCGGAGGAGACCGTCTAGGCACACTGGTGCTTACGCGCGATGCCCAGATGTTCGGCGATGAGGATCTCATTCTAGCGGAATATGGTTCGACGATAGTCGGCATGGAAATTTTACGCGAACGGGCGGAAGAAGTAGAACTCGAAGCAAGGAGCCGCGCAGTTGTAGCGGTTGCAGTCGGGTCGCTATCGTTCAGTGAAATGGAAGCGGTTGAACATATTTTTGAAGAGCTGGATGGGAAAGAAGGACTGCTTGTTGCTTCCAAGATAGCAGACCGAGTAGGTATTACTCGTTCGGTAATTGTCAATGCGCTGCGTAAATTGGAAAGCGCTGGAGTGATTGAGACACGTTCTCTCGGAATGAAAGGTACTTACATTAAAATTCTGAATCCGCAGCTGCTTGTGGAACTTAACAAATTAAAGGCGTAAAACGGATAAAATCACATAGATTTCGGGATGAAAGCCCTGTCTTTTTCAAAAAAAGATAGGGCTTTTTTCTTATTGTATATATTTAGGAAATTGATGAATATAATCATGTCGGCAAAACTCGACAGCGGCTTCTCATTTTTTTAACAAAATGATGTCGAATCAAGAAGGAATAAGTCAGCATGGAGTTGAATTAGGATTAGGAGATCATGAACGGAAGGTGGGGTGCAAATCGTGAAATTGCTAAACGGTGCCGATTTTCAACGATTAGAAACAGGAGTACAGTCGGCTGAGATGAGACAGAGAGTAATATCGAACAACGTGGCGAATGTCGACACACCGTATTATAAACGGTCGGAAGTTTTGTTCGAGGACCTGCTGTCTGAGGCGATGGGAAGCAACGGAGAGACGATCTCGGGAATTAGAACGAATGCGAGACATATTCCGATTGGGCAATCAACAGCAAGTATACCTGCCCCTAAAGTTGTATCGGATGAGACCAGTTCGATGAACAACAACGGCAACAACGTCGATATTGATCGAGAAATGTCGCTGCTCGCCAAAAACCAACTTGTGTATAACCTTTATATTCAACAAATTAACCATGATGTCAAAATGATGCGAACGGCAATCGAAGGGAGGGCGTAACAATGAAGCTTAGCAGCGGTTTTGATGCGAATGCATCGGCACTGACAGCGCAGCGGCTGAGGATGGATGTCATATCCTCCAACATCGCGAATGCGGAAACGACTCGCGCCAAGTATGTGAACGGTGAATTCGTTCCTTATTCCCGCAAGATGGTCGTGATGGAACCGACAAGCCCGAATTTCTCGGATGTTCTCGCCGGCACGATGAGCGGCAGCCAAGAGGCAAGCCCTGGCGTGAAGGTAACGAAGATTGTGGAAGATAGAACGCCATTCAAACTTGTGTATAACCCGAGTCACCCAGATGCGGATGCAGATGGATATGTGAAAATGCCGAACGTAGACATCGCGAAAGAGATGATCGACATGATCTCAGCCTCCCGGGCTTACGAAGCTAACATAACGGCTCTGAATGCATCGAAAGGCATGTTCGCAAAGGCGCTTGAAATTGGCAAGTAAACGCAATGGGGGGTATGAAGCTTGATTCAGCAAATCACGTCGATTCCGGTTCAACCGGCTCAGATCAATAACATAAAGCCTGCAGGCGAGTATTCGCCATCCGAAGTTACGAAGTCGTTCGGCGACTTTCTCCAGCAAGCGATTGAAGGCGTATCGGCGCAGGAACAGACGGCGCAAGCGACAACGGCACAGTTCATGGTTGGGCAAGCCGACGTATCGCAAGTGATGATCGCGTCAGAGCAGGCTCAATTAAGCCTTCAGCTCACCACTCAGATCCGCAATCGCGTAGTTGAAGCTTACCAAGAAATTATGCGGATGCAGCTGTAGTCAAACAGATTGAACGAGTAGAGCAATGGGTGAGGTGGCACTGTGAATGAGACAATCGCCCGGTATCGCGAACGGCTCTCGCAATGGTGGAGTCAGACGGGCAAGAGACAAAAGATTTGGCTTGGCGCAACGTTAGGTTTAGTAATATTGTCAATCGTGCTTCTCACGTACATATTCTCCAGAACGGAATACGAGGTTGCCTTTAATAATTTGGACGCCACGGACTCCGCGGCAGTCATGAATTACTTGGACAGCAGCGGCATCGGATATAAGCTGTCGAGCGACGGCCACAGCATTATGGTTCCAAGCGCAGTTGCATCCAGAGTCAAAATCGATGTCGGTTCGCAAGGACTCGTACGAAACGGGTCGATCGGCTTTGAATCCTTCAATAGTTCGTCCTCGGGATGGGGAACAACGGAGAACGAGTTTAATGTGAAGTACCGCAACGCGCTCAATGGTGAAGTGCAGCAATTGCTTAACAACATGCAGGGCGTCGAGTGGTCGAAAGTGCTCGTAACGCTTCCGGAAGAAAGCGTATTCCCGGATCCGGATAACGAGCATGCCATTGCTTCGATTACGATGAAATTCGTGAACGGCTACCGTCCAACGCAAAAAGAAATCGACGGCTACTTCAAGCTCGTCAAGACGGCGGTGCCGAAGCTCGCAATCGAGGACATTACGATCGCAAGTCCCGAAGGCCAATTGCTATCATCCGAACAGAATGGTGGAGTTCAAGGAAATGCCGATTTGGCGGATCTACAGTTCCAGACTCAACGCAAATATGAGGGCGAACTGAAGAAGAACATTCAGCAATACTTGAGCATGATGATCGGTGAAGGCAACGTGGTCGTATACATAGCAAGTAATTTGAACTTTGACAAACAGACGTCCGAACAGAACTTGATCAAGCCGCTTGATAATAACAATAACAACGGCGGATTGGTCAGCTCGCAAGAAGCATCGAAGACGTCGACTAACTCAGATGCAACCGCAGGCGGTGTACCGGGTACCGGTGAGACCGATGTACCGGGTTACCAGACGGCTAGCGGTAGCGGTAACTCTTCTTCGGAAGAGACGAACAGCATTCGCAATTATGAATTCAACCGGATCAAGAACATTATCGAATCCAGTCCGTTCATGATCAAAGACTTGAACATCAGCATTGGTGTTAACAAGTCGGCATTGCAAGGTGACGCACAGACTCAAATTACGAACTACGTGAAACAAATTATCCGTACGCAGCTTGCACAATCCGGTCTGGATGTAACGAGCGATGCGGTCGTCAGCCAACGGGTTACAGTCATGGCGAACGATTTCGTTAACGGAGTTTCACCGTCGCAAGCATCCAAATCGAGCACAGCTTGGCTCATCGGCATTGGCGCCGCAGCTGCTGCACTCGCGGCCGGTATCGGCATCGGCGTAGCACGCAGACGTAAACGGAATGCGGAATTGATGGCTGCTGCTGCTTCCGTGGATCCGGTTCGGGTTGAATTCCCGACTCTCGACCTGGAAAATGTGACGAACGACCATCAAGTACGCAAAAATCTTGAAACGTTGGCCAAACGCAAGCCTGAAGAGTTTGTTAACCTTCTTCGGACTTGGCTCGTGGACGAATAGAGGGGATCGGCATGGCGAAATCATACGGCGGATTAACCGGCAGGCAAAAAGCAGCCATTCTGCTCATTACGCTCGGTCCGGAAGTGTCAGCAGAAATTTTTAAACAGTTAAGAGAAGAAGAGATCGAACAGCTGACGCTCGAAATCGCTAACGTTCGGAAAGTCGACAGCTCGGAGCGCGAAATTATTCTGACCGAATTCCACCAAATCTGCTTGGCGCAGGAGTATATTCAGCAAGGCGGTATCGCATACGCCAAAGATATTTTGGAAAAAGCGCTCGGCGAGCAAAAAGCAGTCGAAGTTATTAACCGGCTGACGGCAACGCTGCAAGTTAGACCGTTCGACTTTGCCCGCAAAGCAGAGCCAACGCAAATTCTCAACTTTATTCAGAACGAGAATCCGCAGACGATCGCGCTTGTGCTCTCTTATCTTCAACCGGAGCAAGCCTCTCACATCCTATCGTCGCTTCCGCAAGAGAAGCAGGCAGAGGTTGCGAGAAGAATTGCTCTGATGGACAGCACCTCGCCAGAAGTACTGTCTCAAGTGGAACGGGTGCTCGAACAGAAGCTGTCCGCGACCGTCACGCAGGATTACTCGACGGCAGGCGGCATCGAATCGATCGTTCATATCTTGAACGGGGTCGACCGCGGTACGGAGCGTACGATTCTCGATGCGCTCGAAATTCAAGATCCGGAACTTGCAGAAGAAATCAAGAAACGGATGTTTGTCTTCGAGGATATCGTCAACATCGACAACCGTTCGATTCAACGCATTATCCGCGACCTCGAAACGTCGGACCTTCAGCTCGCGCTCAAAGTGGCAAGCGAAGAGGTGCGCGAAGCTATTTTCCGCAACATGTCCAAGCGGATGTCCGAGACGTTCAAGGAAGAAATGGAGTATATGGGACCTGTCCGGCTGCGTGATGTCGAAGAAGCGCAAACGCGCATCGTAGCGACGATCCGCAGGCTTGAAGAAGCAGGCGAGATCATCATCGCCCGCGGCGGAGGAGATGATATCATTGTCTAATTTGATAAAGTCCTCTCATGTTATTTCATTAGAAGACTTGCACAAATTGGAATGGTTCAACCGCTATGTTCCTCCTAAACCGGAGCTAGACGAGCAATTGCCGGAAGAGTATGTACCGGATTCCGGGACGATCTCAATAAGGGACGAAATTATTAAAGACGCTCAACAATTCGCAGAACAACATATTCAAGACGCCGTTATGCAGCACAATGCGATGCTTGCTGATGCGGAGCAGCAAATTGTGCAATGGTGGCAGTCGCGCCGCGAGGAAGACGAGACGATTATTCGCCGCTCGCAGGATGATGGGTTCAGCATGGGTTACGATGAAGGCCGGGCGCAGGCAATCGGCGAGCTTCAACAAGAATGGCAGCAGAAGATCGAAGAAGCGCAAGCGCTGCTTAGCGCAGCCTATAAAATGCGCGACCAGATCATTCAGGAAGCGGAGCCTTTCCTTGTCGATCTAAGTACCGCAATCGCGGAGAAACTGATTGGCCGCCAGTTGTCGATTAGTCCTGAAATTGCAGTCGATATGACAGCGAAGTCGCTTGCTCGGAGACGTGAGCAAGGTGTCATCACCTTATGCGTAGCACCGGAGCATCTCGCCTTCATGCAAGCGGCCCGCGAAGAACTCGCTCTCTCGATCGATTCGCAAGCGGAGTTGCACATTCTGCCGGATGCAACCGTTCGGGATTTCGGGTGCGTCATACGTTCCAACTTCGGCAGCATCGATGCACGCATCGATACGCAGTTGACGGAAATTAAACGTGAGCTTATGCAGCTTGCACTGGACAGCGACGAGTGGAGGAACGCTCATGATTCTTCCGAAGCTTAACGCAGACAAGTATATCGAGCATTTGAAGCCGATTGATCCTGTACGGATTAACGGCAAGGTAACCCGGGTTATCGGATTGACGGTCGAATCTGAAGGTCCGGATGCGAGCATTGGCGATGTATGCCATATCTATCCGACCAAAGGAGCGAAACCGCTCAAAGCGGAGGTCGTCGGGTTCCGCGATAACAAAGTGATACTTATGCCGCTCGGTGAATTGCATTCGATCGGTCCAGGCTGTGATGTTGTCGGTACGGGCAAACCGCTGACTGTACAGGTCGGTTCGGAGCTGCTCGGCAAAGTGCTGGATGGATTAGGCCAGCCGCTTGACGGGTCTTTCATGCCAAGCCGAATGCCTCACAGTTCGACCCATAATGCACCTGGCAATCCGCTCGCAAGGCCGAGGGTGAAAGATCCGCTAAGCATTGGCGTTCGTGCCATCGACGGTTTGTTGACGGTTGGCACTGGCCAGCGCGTAGGCATATTCGCCGGTTCAGGCGTCGGTAAGAGTACGCTGCTTGGCATGATCGCACGGAACACCTCTGCTGACGTGAACGTCATTGCGCTAATCGGCGAACGCGGACGCGAGGTTCTCGAGTTTATTGAGAAAGATCTCGGACCTGAAGGTCTCGCAAGATCCGTTGTCATTGTAGCGACATCCGATCAGCCCGCGCTAATCCGGATGAAAGGCGCTTTGATTGCGACGACGATTGCAGAATATTTTCGGGACCGCGGCTTGAATGTCATGCTGATGATGGATTCGGTTACCCGTTATGCAATGGCTCTTCGCGAAGTCGGTCTTGCGATTGGCGAACCTCCTGCGACTAGAGGATACACGCCATCCGTATTCGCGGCACTGCCGAAGCTGCTCGAGCGTGCAGGTACCGGGCAGAATGGCTCAATCACGGCATTCTATACGGTACTCGTCGACGGCGACGATATGAACGAACCGATTGCGGACGCCGTTCGCGGCATTTTGGACGGACATATCGTGCTCAGCCGGGAGCTTGCGCATCAAGGGCATTTTCCAGCGATCGATGTGCTTGCTTCGATCAGCCGGGTTATGAAAGAAATTGTGACAGAAGAGCAGCAGGATGCAGCGAACGCTTTGAAAAGTTTGCTAGCTACTTATAGAAGTTCGGAAGATCTTATCAATATCGGGGCGTATCAGCTAGGTTCCAATGAAAAAATTGATAGATCGATCGAAGCAATCGATGAAATTAACGCTTTTACAAGGCAGAAGACGAACGAGAAAGTCGGACTAGAAGAAGCGCAGCAGCTGCTCATTCAACAATTTCTCGGGAGATGACCGATAAGTGGCAAAGTTCCGGTACGCGTATGACAAGATTGTAGGACTTAAGGAAAGCGAGAAGCGTCAAGCCGAATGGCTGCTGTCCGACGCGCTTGGCAAGCTTCAGATGGAGCAGATGTCGCTCGATCAGCTGGAGCAAGAGCGCAAGCAGTGGGAAGAGAAGCTTGCTGAGATTGCATCATCAGCGGTGCCGCTAGGCGAGTTGATGGCTGTACAGCAATACATCGACCATTTGGACTGCTGCATCATGAGCAAACTGGCGGAAGTCCGTCAGGCTAAAGGGGTCGTAGAGGTTAGCCGCAACCATCTGTCCGTTAAGATGAAGGACGAGAAAGTATGGATGCAGGCGAAGGAACGCGCATTAAGCCGATTCCGGCAAGCTGTGATGATGCAGGAGCAAAACGAGTTGGACGAAATGGCAACCGTTCGTTTCATGGTCGCAGCCCCTTAACCGACGCTGTTACAATTCGTGAACCGGGACTGCGGGAGGGATGAAATTGGCGGGTATGGATGTTGAAAACGAGCGTTACAGCGGGTTTGAACGGTTTATGTTCTTCTTAACGCCGATTCTGTTTACGATCATATTGCTCGGCATCTTTATGGCATTGTTCAATGAGGACATGCGCCACAAGATGCTGGATCTAGGCAATAAGGTGCCTTACTTGGAAAGTGTGCTGCCGGATTCTCCGAAGCCGGATGAATCTACAGCCTCTAATGAAGTAAGTGCCGAGAAGTCGAGAGTCAAAATCGATGAGCTGCGCAAGCAGCTGAACGATAAAACAGCCGAAGTGTCGGCGGCTCAAGATAAAACGGCTCAAGCAGAAGAGCAAATCAAAACGCTGCAAGGTGAAATCGACCAGCTGAAAAAGGCGAATGAAACCAAACTGCTGGATGACGAACAATATGCAGCGAAAGTAAGCGAAGTTGCCGCGATGTACACGCAGATGACGCCAAGCAAGGCGGCACCAATTCTGCAAAGCATGTCGACGGAGGAAGCTGTTCTCGTACTGGATTCCATGCCGGCAGAGAACCGTTCCCGAATACTGGAGAAAATGAATCCGCAAAAAGCGGCCGATGCCTCCTTGATGCTTAAGGATGTCGTTACCGCCAAGGATCGTCAGATCGCGGCGCTGCAAGCGCAGCTGGAACGCCAATCGGCAGCAGCCAATGCACCAGCACAATCGCAGACCCTGCTCGACAGTCAGCAGCTCAAGCAGACGTTCGGCAGCATGGCGCCGAAAAGCGCAGCCGAGCTGTTGATCAAAATGTCTGATCTTAGTCCAAGCAAAGTTCTTCGCATTCTGAACGCAGTCGACGACAGCACGCGTGCTTCGATCGTAGCGGAAATGTCAGCGCTGAACGAAGGGATTACAGCTCAGCTAGTATCGAAGCTAATGTCCGGAAAGTAAACCTTCATTATATATGAAAGGAGGTGAAACATAAATGGATATGGCTATTTCAGCAGCACCGGTATCTTCGCAGCCTAAAGCAACTACGACTGCTTCGGAAACGAATGCAACGGCTTCTGCTTCCGGCAGCGGTGATTTCAAGCAAACGCTGACATCCAGCATGAAAGAGCAAGGCGGTGCGTCTGCAACTGCTTCCAAGGCAGAGGCTAGCGGCGCAAGCAAGCCAGCAGCCGAAACCGTTGCGTCAGGAGAAGCCTCCGGAGCGGAGCTTCTAACTGCCGACCAAGTCATTGAGGCGATTGGCCAGCTTCTGCAAGCACTGCAAAGCGAGGATTTGAGCGGCAATGCCGATCAAACCGACGCGGCGGATCAGCTGAAGGATATGCTGGACCAATTGAATGCAATGCTGGCATTGCTAGGCGGGCAGATGGTGGAGCCGCTTCCGCTCACACCAGGCCGTGAGGCTGTAGATATGAGTGCAGACGTACAGCAGGCGCTTGTCCAACTGCAGGAAACGATTGGACGCGGTCAACTTGGTGCGGCTCAACTAGGCAATTCGCAACAATGGCTTGGCTCGCAACTGAAGGGTCTGAAACAAGCGTTCGGCCAGCTGCAAGCGAGCATGCAGGCAGCATCGAATGCTGCACAGCAAGCGGACTCCGTACAAGCAGCTCCAGCTGCTAACGGCTCAACGAAGCCAGTAGTTAACGTTCAGCAAGCCGAACCTGTACAAGCGAAAGCAACGGTCTTGTTAGACCAGTTGAATCGTCAATCGGTAAGTCCGCAGTTGCTGCAACTGATTGCAGCACAAGGAAGTTCCGAAGAGGACACGGATGGATCTGACACTACGGCTACAGCATCTGAAGATTTTGCTAACGTATTGAATATGCAGACGAGTCAGCTAACGGACGCAGCACGGTCGGCTTCGGCAGTTCGTCAAGTCAATGTTGCAGCGCCGGTACCGGCTCAGCAGTTCGCTGAGACGATGGCAAACCTGATGGTCGGCAAATTCGAAGTGAAGACGGCAGCAGGTTTGTCGGAGGCAAGACTGACGCTGACGCCAGAACACCTCGGACAAGTTGATGTTCGCATCTCGGTACATAACGGACAGCTAACGGCTTTGTTCGTCGCTGAATCGAGCAGCGCGAAGGACTTGCTCGACAATCAACTCGCTCAGCTTCGTACGAATCTTCAATCGCAGGGCTTGAACGTAGAGAAGCTGGAAGTAACGCAGCAGTCGGTAGAGAGTCAAATGTCGCATCAACACCGTGAAGGCTCCGGCAGACAGCAATCGGAAGACGGCGTCAGAATTGGCGATCAAGCCGAATCGGATGAAGCCGCTTTCGAGGCCGAGCTTGCTCAGCAAAGCGTCATTCGTGATCTTGGTTACGGACGAAGCATTAACTTCAAAGCATAACTCGCATGAAGCGATGTCGGATTGGGGGTGACATGATTGGCAGGGGAAGCGATTAACAACAATGCCGTGTGGCCGAACTACAGCACATCCAATGTGCAAAAAGCGGCTGCCACGACAAAAGATACGACGCTCGGCAAGGACCAGTTTCTGAAAATATTAGTCACTCAGCTTCGCAATCAAGACCCGAGCCAGCCGCTGCAAGACCGCGATTTTATCGCACAGATGGCTCAATTCTCATCCGTAGAGCAATTGATGAACATGTCGGAGCAGATGACGATGCTTCGCCAGAACCTAGGTACCGCATCGAGTCTGATCGGGATGACGGTTGAATGGAACGGATTGTCTGACGCAGGAGTCGGGACGACCTATTCCGGCGTAGTCGAAGCGATCAGTATCAAAGACGGTGAGCAATACGCGAAGGTCGGCGACAAATCGGTGAAAGTCGATGAATTGACGACAATTACTTATGTACCTTCATCTGCAAAGCAGACTCCGAAAGAGGAAGCAGGCGGAGAAAATGTCTAACGGAATGAAGATCGGAACGCTGTATCCGCTGCCGGGAAGACCCGGAAGCGTCACTACAAAGCCGAATGGAAGTTCGTTAACAAGACCGGAAGATAAGCCGTTCAACCAGATTCTCCAGCAGCAGCAGCAGGCAGTGAAGTTCAGTTCGCATGCTGAGCAGCGGATTCGGCAGCGCGGCATCCAGCTTCAGCCGGAAACGATCGCAAAGCTGAACCAAGCGGTAAGTCAGGCGGCATCCAAAGGAGCAGTCGATTCGTTGATCGTCCTGCGTGATGTAGCGTTGATCGTCAATGTGCCGAATCGGACGGTCGTCACGGCGCTCGATCATTCGCAAATGGCGGATACCGTATTTACTCAAATCGATAGCGCTGTTATTCTTCATTAATTCATTGGGCCGGACCTGATCTTAAGGAAGCCCGACTGCCGCGGATCGACTGAAGCGGCGGCATTACAACCATTATCCCAAGCGGGAGGCGGAATGATTAGATGCTAAGATCGATGTACTCCGGTGTATCCGGTATGCGCGGTTTTCAAACGAAGCTTGATGTAATCGGCAACAACATTGCGAACGTAAATACGATTGGTTTCAAAGCGGGCCGAGTCATGTTCAAAGATATTTTGAGCCAGAGCGTTGCAGGCGTTACGGCGCCGGAAGAAGGCACTCAAGGCGGTACGAATGCGAAGCAGGTAGGTCTCGGCGTATCGATCGCTGCGATTGACACGCTCCATACGGCGGGCAGTGCGATGACGACGAACGTGCCGACTGACGTCCGGATCGACGGCGACGGATTTTTCGCGGTTAGAGCAAGCGAAGACCAGGAAACGCCTTACCTGACGCGTGCGGGCAACTTCTACCTTGACGCCGCTCGTCAACTCGTAACGTCCGACGGTTACTTTGTTCTTGCGGAGGGCGGCGAGCCGATCACTCTCGATGAAGGCGTTACGTCGTTCTCGATCTCACAAGACGGCACGATCATCTCGATTGGAGCAGACGGCACGACAGAGCCAACTGACTTCAAAATCGGCGTCGTGAAAGTGACAAACCCAAGCGGCCTTGAGAAAGTCGGCGGCAACATGTACCGGGTGACCCCGAATGCGATTCTTGGCGGCGAAGTTGAAGTCGTAGCGGCTAACAGTGCTGAATTCGGCACAGGAGCGATCATCGCCGGCCAGCTCGAAATGTCCAACGTCGACCTGACGAA
Source organism: Paenibacillus kobensis NBRC 15729 (assembly GCF_004000825.1). Taxonomy (GTDB): domain Bacteria; phylum Bacillota; class Bacilli; order Paenibacillales; family Paenibacillaceae; genus Paenibacillus_T; species Paenibacillus_T kobensis. Next base: position 52,549 of record NZ_BILZ01000020.1, read on the forward strand.
TGAATTTACGGAAATGATCGTAGCACAGCGCGGATTCCAAGCGAACTCCCGTATTATTACGACTTCCGATGAAGTGCTGCAAGAAGTCGTGAATCTGAAACGATAAGCTTGGCCGCGGAGGAGGCGCTAGCCGCTTTCTCCGCGGATCTAGCCAATGCTTACGAAGCCTGCTCTCCGCATGTGCCGGAGCGCTGCGCAGCATAGGAGGAAGCGTATGATTGGCTTAACTCGGTTGAATGGAACGAGACTTGTTATTAATGCATTATTGATCGAGACGATTGAAGAGACGCCTGACACGCTTATTACGCTAACAACTGGCAAGAAATTACTTGTACTCGAAAAGTCTTCGGAAGTGATTTCGCTCGTTCAGCGCTATCTTCAAACGATTGGCGTCATTGCGGCGACCACTAAGAGCGAGCAAACGGAGGAAACCTCGACATGAAAAAAATGTTACCGTGGTTAATCTCGATCCTTTTAGCGATAACGCTAATCGCGATCGTCGCCATCATACTGTTGAACTCGATGTTCGACGACTCCAGCGACAAAAAGACGGTTACGGAGCCGGTGAAAGTAGAGGAACTGTCCGCTGATGAGCGAGTGGAAGTCACTTCTGAATTGAAAGATATTAAACGCAACTTGCTGGACAATGACTACATTTTGATTGCGAACTTCGCATTCCAACTGGACAGCAAGAAATCGAAAGAAGCATTCGAAAAAATTAAGGACATTCAAATCCGTCCGATCGTAAACCGCGTCATCGCGGATATGACGGTCGACCAGTTAAACGGCTCGAAAGGTCAAGACTTGTTGTCCTCGAAGCTGCTCAACTTGATCAACCAAGAGCTTCCTGAGAAGCAAAAACTGGTGAAGGTCGATATAACCAATTTCCTCTTGAGCCAAATCTAATCGATTGACCGGTATACCTTTAGGGGGGTGAGAATGTGGTTGATGTGTTATCGCAGAATGAGATCGACGCACTGCTTGCAGCTTTGTCATCAGGCGAAATGGACGCCGAGGAGCTGAAGAAGGAGGATACGCAGAAGAAAGTTCGCGTATATGACTTTAAGCGTGCGCTTCGGTTCTCTAAGGATCACATCCGCAGCTTGACGCGTATTCATGAAAACTTCGCGCGGTATTTGACAACCTATTTCTCCGCGCAGCTTCGAACATTCGTTCAGATAAGCGTTGTGGACGTCGAACAGCTACCATACGATGAGTTCATCCGCTCGATTCCGAAGATGACGATTCTGAACATCTTCGAGGCGGAACCGCTCGAAGGACGGATGGTACTGGAAGTCCATCCGAACGTCGCTTATGCGATGTTGGACCGGCTGCTTGGCGGACAAGGCACTGCGCCTTCCAAGATGAACGCGCTGACCGAAATCGAAATGACGGTGATGGAGCGGATATTCAGCCGCGCATTCGACAGCTTGCAAGAAGCATGGAAAACGGTGCTCGATATATCGCCAAGGCTTGAGGCGCTCGAGACGAATCCGCAGTTCATGCAAATCGTGTCGCCGAACGAAACGATTGCCTTGATCTCGCTTAGCACCAAAATCGGGGATACGACGGGGATGATCAATTTATGTATTCCGCATGTCGTCATTGAACCGATCATGCCTAAGCTCTCTGTACACCACTGGTTCGTATCGCAGAAGAAATCGCGTTCCCCTGAAGAGGTGGACATGCTGGAGCAGCGGGTCAATCGGGCGAAGCTGCCAATTGCCGTCGAATTAGGCGAATCGACTATCAACATTCATGAGTTTCTTAACTTGGCAGCGGGCGACGTAATTACGCTCAATAAACCAGTAGGCGAAGGACTGCACATCAAGGTCGGCAATAAACTCAAGTTTGTCGGAAGTCCGGGCTCGATTAAAGACCGGGTAGCCATACAGGTTGACGAGATTGTCAGCGAAGGGGTAGAGGAAGAACATGACGAGTAAAGATTACTTGAGTCAAGAAGAAATCGACGCTTTGCTGCGGCAATCGTCCAACGATCCGGAGCCTGAACTGTCCGGCAGCGCCACGACAGATATTACGAATTACTTGAACAATATCGAGCAGGATGCACTTGGCGAGATCGGCAACATCACATTCGGCAGTGCGGCAACCGCTCTGTCCACCTTGCTAGGCAAGAAAGTCGATATTACGACACCGCAAGTGACGCTTGTTAAGCGCTCGGAACTGAAAGAAGTGTTCCCGAAGCCGCATGTAGCCGTATCGGTTGAATACGTAGACGGCTTCCAAGGCATTAACTCACTCGTCATTAAGACGCACGATGCACAGGTCATTGCTGATCTCATGCTCGGCGGCGAAGGCATTGTGCCGCAAGCTGAATTGAATGAGATTCATATCAGCGCGGTGCAAGAAGCGATGAACCAAATGATGGGCTCGTCGGCGACTTCGATGTCGACGATCTTCAACCGTTTCGTTAATATTTCACCTCCGGGAATCGACATCTTGGACGTTGAAGGCGGCAATGGCGTTGAAACGCTGCCGCAAGATGATGAATTTATTAACGTTTCGTTTAGACTGATGATCGGCGATCTGATCGATTCGACGATCATGCAGCTGCTGCCAATTTCGTTCGCGAAGCAAATGGTTGCAACTCTGATGGGCGGCATGGAAGAAGCGCCTGCGGCAGAGCCTGCTGCGATTGCAGCTCCTGCACCAGTTGCTGCTGCTGCGGCGTCAGCACCTGCACCTGCGCCTGCTGCTGCACCGCCTGGATATGCGGAACAGCCGCCTATGTATGCGGCGCAGCCTCCAATGTACGCAGAGCAGCAGCCAATGTACGCGCAGCAGCCGATGTATGCGCAGCAACAGCCGATGTATGCACCGCCGCAAGGACCGAATACATATGGACAAATGCCGAATCGCAATGTGAACGTTCAGCCTGTTCAATTCGCAAATTTCCAAGGCGCACCTTACGTTCAGTCAGACGACACAAATCTCAATTTGCTTCTCGACATACCGCTCAAAGTAACGGTAGAATTGGGTAGAACCCAAAAGCAGATCAAAGAAATTCTTGAATTGTCGCAAGGATCCATCATTGAACTGGACAAGCTTGCCGGCGAGCCGGTCGACATCCTGGTGAACAACAAGCTGATCGCGAAGGGCGAGGTCGTCGTCATTGACGAAAACTTCGGTGTCCGTGTAACGGATATCGTAAGTCAATGGGACCGTATGCAAAAAATTCAATAACATCCTAGGGGGAAATTTGAACGATGGCAAACCGAATTTTGATCGTAGATGATGCAGCATTCATGCGTATGATGATCCGTGATATTTTGACGAAAAACGGATATGAGGTTGTCGGTGAAGCGCCGGACGGCTCGGTTGCTGTCGAGAAGTTTAAAGAACTGAAACCGGACTTGACGACAATGGATATTACGATGCCGGAGATGGATGGTATCGTTGCATTGAAAGAGATCAAGAAGATTGATCCGAACGCGAAAGTCATCATGTGCTCTGCAATGGGCCAACAAGCGATGGTTATCGATGCGATCCAAGCCGGCGCGAAAGACTTTATCGTGAAGCCGTTCCAAGCGGACCGTGTAATCGAAGCGATCAAGAAGACGCTCGGTTAGGCCGTTCACATCATGAAGAATAACCAGATTCGAATCGCGGCGCTCGCGACAGCCATAATGCCTTTCTCGGCACTTAAGGCTGCCGCGGCGTCCGAAGGACTGGAGACACCGGATACGGCACCTACTTACGGCAGTATGACCGGGAGTCTCGTGACCGTACTGATTGCTCTTGCTGTCATTATTGGACTTATTATTTTCGCGATCAAGTTTCTAGCCCGCCGCAATCGAGGATGGGGCGCCAACCGAGCGCTTCGTGCGCTAGGCGGCGTCCCGCTCGGTCAGCATAAGTCGATTCAAGTTGTCGAATTAGCCGGTAAAGTGTATGTTGTCGGCATCGGCGAAGACGTTCGACTGCTGGACCGGATCGATGATCCGGAAGAAGCGGCTAGAATTATTAATCAAATGGAACAAACGAGCGGCGCGGGCTGGAATCCGGCGGCGTTCTCGGATCTGATGAACCGATTCCGCAATCGAGGCGATCAAACAACCTCCGAGACGAAGGGATCGAACGAAGGGCCAGATTTCGAGCTTATGCTGCGCCAGAAGCTGGATGAGCAGTCGCAGCGCAAGCAGCAGGTCGAAACGCTGCTTCGCTCCTCAAATCAAAGCGATCGGTTGATGGATGATGAATAAAAAATGGATAGTTGCAGCCGTTATTGTGCAACTCGTTTTGTGGGGCTTGTTCCAATCCCATGCTTATGCGGAACCGCTGCCGAACATTAACATTCAAGTCGGTAACGGCGCAGATTCAGGGACACCAGGCACTAGCGCAATTTCGATCTTGCTGCTGCTGACCGTACTCAGTATCGCCCCGGCGATTCTCGTGCTGATGACAAGCTTTACCCGAATCGTCATCGTACTCGGATTTCTGCGGACGTCACTCGGTACACAGCAAATGCCGCCTAACCAGGTGTTGATCGGACTAGCTATGTTTCTTACCTTCTTCGTCATGTCGCCCACGCTTGCTCAAGTGAACGATGTCGCCCTTCAGCCTTATTTGAAAGGCGAGATTACGCAGACACAGGCATTCGAGAAAGCGGCAGATCCGATGAAAAAATTTATGTTCGCGCAAACCCGGGAAAAAGACTTGCTGCTCTTCATCAAATATACGAAAACCGAGAAGCCGACAAGCTACAAGGACATCCCGATTACGGTTCTCGTACCGGCATATGCGATCAGCGAGCTTAAGACGGCGTTTCAGATGGGCTTCATGATTTTTATCCCATTTTTAATAATCGATATGGTCGTTTCCAGTACGCTAATGGCGATGGGGATGATGATGCTGCCACCGGTCATGATCTCGCTGCCGTTCAAGATTCTGCTGTTCATCCTCGTCGATGGATGGTACTTGGTCGTCAAGTCGCTGCTAATGAGCTTTAATATGACCTAGCGGAAAGGAACGAGCATGCGATGAGTGCGGAATTTATTATCGGATTGGCCGGAGAGGCCGTATTCGTTATTTTGAAAACGAGCGCGCCGATGCTCGTCATCGGACTCGCCGTCGGTTTGATCGTCAGTATCTTTCAAGCAACGACGCACATTCAGGAGCAGACGCTCGCATTCGTTCCGAAGATCGTAGCTGTATTCGTTTCGCTCATCTTCTTCGGACCATGGATACTGAATACGCTGGTCGACTTCACGTTTAACATTTTGAACAACTTGTACAAATACATCGGATAGGCTGGTTGAAAGGATGGAGCTGATCGAACAGGGGTTCCCTATTTTTTTGCTAATCTTTTGTCGAATGACAGCATTTTTCGTCGTAGCGCCGATATTCTCGATGCGAGGCGTACCGACGCCGTTCAAGATCGGCCTGGGATTCTTCCTCTCGCTAATCGTATTTCTGACTTACGGAGTGAAGGAAACCGCCGTATTGGACGCGACGTACATTCTGCTTGTTCTTCGCGAAGTATTAGTCGGTCTGCTTCTAGGCTTTGTCGTCTATCTGTTCTTCTCGGTCGTTCAGACGGCCGGCGCGTTGATGGATATTTCGATGGGTTTCGCTATGTCGAACGTCGTGGATCCCATTACTGGGGCATCGTCGCCGATCATGGGCAACTTGAAGTACATGATTCTCATCCTGGTGTTTCTGTCCATGAACGGTCATCATTTTATGCTGACCTCTCTGATGGACAGCTATCAATGGCTGCCGCTCGATAACGATCTGTTCGCAAGAATATACGATGGCAAAGTGTCTGATTTCATCGCCGTAACGTTCTCTGAAACATTCATGCTGGCATTCCAGATCGCGTCGCCGATTCTAGTCGCGATGTTCCTAACGGATGTCGCGCTTGGCTTTCTTGCGAAGACGGCACCGCAGTATAACGTATTCATTATCGGGATGCCGCTCAAGATCATTCTCGGATTAATTATGGTCGTACTCATTCTTCCTACGATGTCCGGGGTGTTCGAGCATTTGTTCACCGTAATGTTCGACCGAATGCATAGTCTGCTTGCCATGCTGAAGAGACCGGATGCCGGCTGATGAACGTCAGACCGAAGGCACCAGCGCCCAATGTAGGAGGTGACCGCATGACAGCGAGCAGACCGCAGTACCGATTGAAGCTTGATCTTCAATTGTTCAACCAGGAGAAGACAGAGAAAGCAACGCCGAAGAAGAAGCGCGAGGCTCGCGAGAAGGGGCAGGTCGCCAAGTCCAATGAGCTGCCGGGCGCCTTCATTTTATTGTTCGTGTTTATGAGCTTCGCCATGATTGGACCCTTTTACAAAAGCAGGCTTATATCGTTGTTCGGAGACTTGTTCGAGGATTGGATGACGATGGAAGTGACGACCGGCAACGTCATGTCGTTGTTTACAAAGCTGATGTACGAAATGCTGATCATGCTGTCGCCGGTGTTCGCCATAGCGGTAGTCGTAGCCCTCTTAGCCGGTTATATGCAGGTTGGTTTCTTGTTAACGGGCAAGTCGCTGGCTCCCAAGTTCAGCAAGCTTAACCCGTTAACGAATGCGAAAGAAATACTGTCCATGAAGACGCTCGTTGAATTTCTCAAAAATATGCTGAAGCTTGTCGTCATCGGCCTCATCGTATTTATGACTTTGAAGAGCGATTGGGAACGCATTCTTCAATTGGATACGCTGCCCGTTACCTATTTGCTCGGCTTCGCAGGCGGCATCGCTCTAAAGCTTGGCATTGAAGTCGGTGCCGTGCTCGTTGTCCTAGCGGTCGCGGATTACTTCTATCAGAAGTATGAGTATGACAAGAGCTTGAAGATGTCTAAGCAAGATATTAAGGACGAATTCAAAACAACCGAAGGTAACCCGCTAATTAAAGGGCGGATCCGCGAGCGTCAACGGAAAATGGCGATTCAGCGGATGATGCAGGAAGTGCCGAAGGCGGATGTCGTTATCACGAACCCGACACACTTCGCCATCGCCCTGAAGTACGACGCTGCTAAGATGGAAGCCCCGGTCGTATTAGCCAAAGGCATGGATTACGTGGCACTGCGAATTCGGGAGAAGGCCAAGGAGCACGGCGTCATTACGATGGAAAACAAGCCGCTCGCCAGAGCGCTGTACGACCGATCGGAAATCGGCGATTCGATTCCTTCGGATCTGTTTCAAGCGGTGGCGGAAGTACTGGCATATGTATATAAGTTGAAAGGTCGAGTGAAATCATCTTGAAACGGGGGAACAGTTCATGAAACCAAGGGACCTGGTCATATTGATCGGCATCATCGGCATCGTGCTCATGATGGTTATTCCCGTCCCAACGCTCCTAATGGACGTGCTTCTCATCATTAATATTTCGATAGCGTTAATGATTTTGCTCATCTCGATGAATACGAAGGATGCGCTGCAGTTTTCGATCTTTCCGTCCGTACTCTTAATAACAACTTTGTTCAGACTTGCGCTTAACGTATCGACGACAAGAAACATACTCGCGAAACACGAAGCGGGTGAAGTTGTGGAAACGTTCGGCAACTGGGTGGCAGGCGGGGAAATTGCAATCGGTTTTATCGTCTTCCTCATCTTGGTCGTTGTTCAATTCATCGTCATCACGAAAGGCTCGGAACGGGTTGCAGAAGTAGCGGCAAGATTTACGCTCGACGCGATGCCCGGTAAACAGATGAGTATCGATGCCGACTTGAATGCCGGTCTTATTAATGAACAGCAAGCGAAGGAACGCCGGTCCAAAATCGAAAGAGAAGCCGATTTCTACGGTGCAATGGACGGTGCGAGCAAATTCGTCAAAGGTGACGCGATTGCCGCAATCGTCATTCTCTTCATTAACTTAATCGGCGGTTTCATCGTCGGTATGGCGATTCACGGCATGGGCTTTTCGGATGCCTTGCATACGTACTCGATTCTGACGATCGGCGACGGTCTCGTTAGCCAAATCCCGGCACTGCTCATTTCGACGGCATCCGGTATGATCGTTACGCGGGCTTCGTCCGAAGGCAATCTGGCAGACGATCTGTCTACGCAAATGCTGAAATATCCGAAGCTGCTCTATATCGTTGCAGGAACAATCACGTTGCTCGGCTTCTTTACTCCTATCGGCTGGTTCCGTACGCTTCCGATCGCTGCGATTCTCGCTTATGGCGGTTGGCGATTGCAGAAGAATATGAACAAGCAGCAACAGCAGGAGGAGCTACTGGTCGAAGAGCAGCAAATCGAGGAAGTACGAAGTCCGGAAAGCGTTATCAGTCTGCTGCAGGTCGATCCGATCGAATTCGAATTCGGTTATGGTCTTATCCCGCTCGCGGATGCGCAGCAGGGCGGCGACTTGCTTGACCGGATCATTATGATCAGGCGGCAATGCGCTCTGGAGCTCGGACTCGTCGTTCCGGTTATCCGTATTCGCGACAACATTCAGCTGAAGCCGAATGAATACGTGATCAAAATAAAAGGAAATACGGTAGCCCGAGGCGACTTGCTCCTCAACCATTACTTGGCGATGAGCCCAGGCTTCGATGATGATGCGGTAATCGGCATCGAAACGACAGAGCCGGCGTTCGGTTTGCCGGCGTTGTGGATTGACGAAGCGATGAAAGAACGGGCTGAATTGTCCGGTTATACCGTCGTCGATCCGCCATCGGTCGTCGCAACGCACTTGACCGAGATCGTTAAGCGCCATGCGCACGAGCTGATCGGCCGACAAGAGACGAAAGCGCTGGTCGAGAATGTGAAGGAAAACTACCCGGCGCTCGTCGACGAGCTCATTCCGAATTTGCTCACAGTCGGCGACGTTCAGAAGGTGCTTGCGAAACTGCTGAAAGAGAAAATTTCGATCCGCGATCTGGTCACGATCTTCGAAACGCTTGCGGATCAAGGGGCATATACGAAAGACACCGATGTGCTTACCGAATACGTCAGACAGTCTCTCTCTCGTCAAATTACGCTTCAATTCTCTCCGGATGGCGAGATGCTTCGCGTCATTACAGTTGGACCTTCATTGGAGAAGAAGATAGCCGAATCGGTGCAGCAATCGGATCAGGGCAGCTACTTGTCGATCGATCCTGTCGCTACACAGCAAATCTATCAGAAGCTTTCAGAGCAAGTAACGAAGCAGATTCAATCCGGCAATCAACCGGTTGTGCTCGCATCCCCAACGATTCGGATGTACTTGCGCAAGCTGGTCGAGCGGACGATGCAGGATATTCCGGTATTGTCTTACAGTGAGCTGGAGCCGAATATTGAAGTTCAAAGCGTCGGGGTGGTGAATCTGTGAGAGTAAAGCGTTATTTGGTTAACGAGGTGTCCGAGGCGCTGCCTCTCATCCGCAGCGAGCTGGGCAAAGATGCCGTTATTCTAAGCACGAAAGATATTAAGACCGGAGGATTCATGGGCATGTTTCGCAAGCGGATGACCGAGGTTGTCGCTGCGATAGAATCCGAAGGTTCCAAGCCTAACAAATCCAAGGCTGCTGCCGCTCCATTCCAGGCAGCAGCCGTCCCCGCACGTACGGCCAATTCGGCAGCAGCCGCTTATGCCGGCAATACAGGCAATGCAACTGCCGCAGCGACGGCAGTACTAGACCGGCCCGATCCGCAGATTACCGCGGAGCGGGCAGCGGCGCTTCTGCAGGCAGCAGCGGGACACACTTCCTCGGTTACAGCGGATTCCGCAGCCGGCTCGATCATGTCGGCTCTTGCAGCTGGACCGCAAGCCGCTAATTCGATGACGAAGCCGAGCAAGTCATCGAAGGTGACGGAGGACGCTTTAGTAAGCGAGATCCGGGATATGAAGGAATGGATAATGAAGCTGTCCCGGCAGAAAGAGCTCGATTCTCAGCCAGAAGCTATCAAGCAGCTTCGCACGCGGCTGGATGAGCAAGAGGTTGCATCCGAATGGTCCGACAAACTTATCGATCAGTTAATGGAGCAGATCGATGAAGGAGCGGACCTATCGGATACCCGCCAGCTTTGGGAACGTGCATCGGCTATTCTATTAGACTGGTTGAAGCCATACGAGCATCCAGGTATCCAGCCGTCCGATCGGGCGGTCTACTTCGTCGGCCCGACGGGAGTCGGCAAGACGACGACGATTGCGAAGCTGGCTGCTGAACAAACGTTGAAGAAGGGCAAGAAGGTTGGCTTCATAACGTCGGATACGTACCGGATAGCAGCGGTCGATCAGCTTCGAACGTACGCCAACATTTTGAACGTTCCGATGGAAGTTGTTTTCTCGCCGAATGAAGTACCCCGAGCGTTCGAACGACTAGAGGACCGGGATGTTATCTTCATGGATACAGCGGGCCGCAATTATCGAAGCGAGCTTCATGTATCCGAAGTAAACAGTATGATGAGTGCGCATTCCGGCAACGTATTTCTTGTCATGAGCCTGACAGGACGGACGAAAGATATGGCGATTGTAGCCGAGCGCTTCATCCCATACGGTGTGCGGCAAGCTGTTTTCACGAAGCTGGATGAAACGTTCGTTTACGGATCGCTGCTGAACATTGTATTGGAATACGGCTTGCAGCCTGCTTATATCGCTAGCGGACAAACGGTTCCGGACGATATTGATTTGTTCCAAGCCGAAGCCTACGTCGGATTGCTCTTAGGAGATCCTGCGGATGTATGACCAAGCTGAGGCGCTGCGTAACCTGATACGCAACAATGAGAGGCTTCGAACAGGACGAGGAACGCGTATCTTAACGGTCACGAGCGGCAAGGGGGGCGTCGGCAAGTCGAACTTCAGCTTGAACTTCGCTCTCGCCTTGCAGAAGCTTGGCAAGACAGTGCTCGTGTTCGATGCGGACATTGGCATGGCAAATCTGGATGTATTAATGGGACATAACGCAACGTATTCGATCTATCATTTGTTAAAGCAGGATAAGACGATTTGGGACATCATTCAACTCGGTCCGCAAGGCTTGCATTTTGTAGCCGGCGGATCGGGAATGAATGAGTTGCTGCAGTTGTCCGATGCTCAATTGAACAAGTTTATCGACCAGCTCGATAATCTGCAGGGCAAATACGATTACTTGCTGTTCGATACAGGTGCGGGTTTGTCGAAGGAAGCGGCGAGTCTTATTGCAGCCGCCCACGAGACTATCGTCGTGACGACACCTGAACCTACTGCAATTACTGATGCTTATGCACTAATGAAAATGGTTCGTTCCTTCGGACACGAGCCGACATTCCGCCTTGTTGTCAACCGGGCGATGGATGCGAGGGAAGGGCAGCAGACCGCGGATAAAATCGCGATGGCGGCACGCAAGTTTATGGGGATTGAAGTTCCGCTGCTCGGCATAATTGCTGACGATCCGAATGTGAGCCGGGCAGTACGTCAGCAGACGCCGTTTACGATTGCGTACCCGGCAAGCGATGCAACGAAAGGAATTCAATCGATAGCAAGAGCTTACCTCGATATGCCCGCGCTTCGTGAAGCGACTAGCGGCGGTATCAAAGGATTTCTACATAAGATGGTTAGGCTGATGAAATAATCCTTTGGATAACGGGAGGGGTTCTATGACGCGGTATCGCGTGCTTGTAGTGGATGATTCCGCCTTCATGCGGGCGATCGTGTCCGACCTTGTGACGAAAGACGAGCAGTTCGAAGTCGTCGCTACAGCTTCTAACGGCAAAGAGGCTATCGATGCGGTCGATACATTCAAGCCTGATGCTGTAACAATGGATTTGGAAATGCCCGTCATGAACGGACTCGAAGCTTTGAAACAAATTATGGCGGTAAGACCTCTTCCGGTCATTATGCTATCGGGCATAAGCGATGAGAATACGCGGGATACGATCAAAGCGCTGCAAAGCGGTGCTTTCGATTTCATCCGTAAGCCGGCGATCGACGGTTCCGTCGATATCGAACAAGTCGGCGGTCAACTGCTCGATAAACTGCGAATTGCCGTACTGGTCGGCCGAAGCCGGCTAAAGCCCGAGGCAAGAAAGCCCACGAGCTTGGAAGCTGCAATGCCGCCTGCTGACCGGAAGCGTCCGGGAGGCAAACCTGCAGCGAAAGCCGAGTTGACTGAAGCGGCTGACCGCGCGGGAACAAGCAAGCGGGCAGCTAAGTCCGCACAGGAGAATGGTTCATCGGGATCTTCACCACAAGTGGAGAAAACGGCGAAAGCGGCAACTAAGCCAGCGAAACCGGCAGCTTCCAAGGAGAAGCAGGAGCAGAGCGTCAAAGCAGCTGTGATTCCGTCTGAGCCGGCAGAAACGGGTGTGTCGAACAACAAGCCGAAAGGCTCCACTGTGTTCGACAGCGTCGTCTTGATCGGCACGTCTACCGGCGGGCCTAAAGCGCTGCACGAAGTAATCTGCTCGCTGCCTTCAAAGCTTGCCGCGCCGGTATTGGTTGTGCAGCATATGCCGCCCAACTTCACTCGCTCGCTGGCTCAGCGGCTTGATGCATTCAGTGCGGTTCGCGTCACGGAGGCTGTGCAGGGAGAACGAGTCGAGACCGGCACCGTATACATTGCGCCGGGCGGCTATCACATGGAGCTGGCGAAGGACAGAAGCGGCTACTACGTGAATCTCACCTTGGAAGAAGCGCGAAGCGGCCATCGGCCTTCGGTCGATGTATTGTTCGAATCCGCCGTCCGTTATTCCGAATTGAACCGCCATGCGGTTATTATGACGGGAATGGGCAGTGACGGAGCCAAAGGGATGAAAGCACTTCGCGACAGCGGCGCACGAACGACGATTGCTGAATCAGAGCAAACTTGCGTCGTATACGGCATGCCGAGATCGGCTGTCGAGATTGGCGCAGTTACCGATGTGCTGCCGCTTTCGCGTATTGCTGGCTTTCTGGCAAGCGCGCTTGGCAAGTAGCTCCTTAGGTTATACAAGCTTGATCACGTTTGGCGAAGTTATCAACGGAGGTGCCGGAGCATGGACATGAACGCATATTTGTCAATGTTTATCGATGAATCGAATGACCACCTGCAAGCGCTCAACGAAAATTTACTTAAGCTGGAGAACGATCCTGGGGATATCAGTATCGTTCAAGTCATTTTCCGTTCTGCACATACGCTCAAAGGGATGTCCGCGACGATGGGATTCGAAGATCTCGCATCGCTGACGCACGAGATGGAGAATGTGCTGGATCTGGTTCGCAACAGTAAGCTTGCGATGGACAGCTTCATTTTCGACACGTTGTTCAAAGGTTTGGATGCGCTCGAAGCGATGGTGCAGGACATCGTCGGCGGAGGCACTGGCAAAGCGGATGTCAGCAGTATTGTTGTTTCTCTGCAGTCGATCGTCAAAGGGGATTATCTGAAGGCTGCACAGCCGTCAGCAGACGCTCCTGCGCAGAACAGCGGTTCCAGTGGAACATCAGGCGGCGCGCTGCTCGATATTTTCCAGCAATCTGTCTTAAAGCAATCGATCGAGTCCGGTAACCAAGCTTATTACATAAAAGTAACGCTGCGCGAAGACTGCGTGTTGAAAGCAGCTCGTGCATATATGGTGTTCGACGTACTGGAAAGCAACGGTGAAGTAATCAAATCCGAACCGTCTGTACAAGATTTGGAGCAGGAAAAGTTCGACCGTTCGTTCATCGTCTTCCTTATCTCTGGCACAGACGCTGAAGAGTTGAAGAGTCGGATTGAATCGGTCTCGGAAGTGGATTCGGCAGACGTTGTACTGCTCGATGCTGAATCGCTGCAAATGTATGGTCCAGTGCCGGACAATCAGCAAAAGCCAGCAGCTTCGCAGGCTGCGCCAGCTGTGCAAGCACGCGAAGCGGCTGTGCGGGAGACGTCAGCTGCCAAGTCGCAGACGGCTGCGACCGGGGCGGCTGTGGCGAACCGGACGATCCGCGTCGACATCGACCGGCTCGATTCGCTCATGAACCTGTTCTCGGAGCTGCTCATTGACCGGGTTCGGCTCGAGCAGTTGTCCAGCGAAATCAAACGAAGCGATTTGATCGAGACCGTTGAGCATATGGCACGCGTCAGTACTGATTTGCAAGACATCGTCTTGAAGCTTCGGATGGTGCCGGTTGAATCGGTATTTAACCGGTTCCCGCGGATGGTTCGGGATATTGCCAAGCAATTGGACAAAAAAATCGACCTCGTCGTGACGGGGGCCGAGACGGAGCTGGACCGGACCGTTATCGATGAAATCGGCGATCCGCTCGTCCATCTGCTTCGCAACTCGCTCGACCATGGCGTTGAGATGCCGGCCGATCGTCTCGCAGCGGGCAAGCCGGAGACGGGGACGGTTCACCTCCGTGCTTTCCACAGCGGCAACCATGTGTTTATCGAGGTTGAAGATGACGGGAACGGCATCGACGCTGCCAAAGTAAGACGGATTGCGGTGAAGAACGGCGTACTGTCGGAAGAAGAAGCAAACAAGCTGTCGGAAGAACAAGCTCAGATGTTAATCTTTGCTGCAGGGTTCAGTACGGCGGACAAAATTTCCGATTTGTCGGGCCGCGGTGTCGGACTTGATGTCGTCAAATCGAAAATTACTTCGCTTGGCGGCCATGTCACGATCCGCTCGCAGCTCGGCAAAGGAACGATCTTCTCGATTCAGCTGCCGCTTACGCTGTCGATTATATCGGCCATGCTCATACAGATGGGTTCCGAGAAATATGCGATTCCGCTCTCGTCGATCGTCGAGACAGGCATTATTCAGCGTGACAGCATCGCAACGGTACATGGTAATCAGATGATCGAGTTTCGGGGAACGGTCATTCCGGTCGTATCGCTCAGCCGGGTGCTGGATGTTCCGGACTACCGTGAAGATGCGGAGACGGAGACTGAAATCGTCGTCATCCGCAAGAATGACAAGCTTGCTGCACTTATGATTGATTCATTCATTGGTCAAAGCGAAATCGTCCTCAAACCGCTCGGCAAATATTTGCCGGCTATCAAGGCATTATCGGGCGCCACGATACTCGGCGATGGCCAAGTTGCACTCATTATCGATCCGAATGCTTTCATTAAATAAGGGAGGGATTACGTATGGGAGAAGAATTGAAAGTTATCGTATTCGCGCTAGGTGAGGAACAGTACGGAATCGAAGTTGATAAAGTACGCACAATCGAACGGATGCAACCGATTACGAGAGTTCCGAAGGCACCTGGCTTCATCAAAGGAGTAATCAACCTCCGCGGCGTCGTGATTCCTGTCCTTGATCTGAGAGGACGCTTCGGATTGGAAGAGACGGTAGCAACGGATAACTCGCGTATCATTATCGTCGCAGCGAACGAGCTGGAAGTTGGCTTTATTGTCGATTCGGCTAACGATGTTATTGACATCGATTCCGATACGATCGACAGCCCGCCGGAAGTCGTAGGGGGCATTAAAGCGAAATATTTGCAAGGCATTGCAAAGATCGGCGAGAAGCAGCTGCTCGTAATGCTGAACTTGTCTGAAGTGCTCAACCGCAAAGAAATCATTCAACTCGAACAGCTTGAGGTATAGACCGTGAGTGAATTGTACGGTATTGGGGATTTTAAGCTGGACGTTCTGAAAGAAATCGGCAATATCGGGGCGGGCAACGCGGCGACAGCGTTGTCCCGTCTGCTGGACAAACCGGTCGATATGGCGGTTCCGCAAGTATCGCTGCTCCCGTTCGAGCAGATCGCTGAAATCGTCGGAGGTTCAGAGCAGATCGTCATCGCTGTGTTTCTGAGAGTGGAAGGCGATGCACCGGGCAACATGTTCTTTATTATCGAAGAGCCGTCGGCTAAGCGGATGATGCACCGGCTTCTCTCGCTCGATATTCGGGAACAGGAAGGCTATTCCGAGATGGAGCTGTCTGCGCTTTGCGAGATCGGCAACATTTTGGGCGGATCGTACTTGTCGTCGCTGGCCGATTTCACCGGTCTGTCGCTGATGCCGACTGTACCGTCTGTAGCAGTTGATATGGCGGGTGCTATATTGTCTTACGGCTTGTTGCAATTCGGTGAAATGGGCGATTCGGCGCTGCTGATCGAAACATCATTCTTAGAAGGCAGGGATTTGCTGGAGGGGCATTTCTTCCTTATTCCGGATCCCGATTCCTTTAACAAAATTTTCCGAGCGCTAGGGGTTACGACCGAATGACGCAGCAGGTTACAGTAAAGGTCGGCATGGCAGACTTGAACATTGCAACGGATGGCGCTTTGATTCGAACGACGGGTCTAGGCTCATGTGTAGGCGTTACGTTGTATGATTCGGTTGCTGGAATTGCAGGCATGGCTCACGTGATGCTGCCATCCTCAGAAATTGCCAAAGAGTCATCCTTCAATACTGCTAAATATGCCGATTCCGCCGTACCGGCTCTTATCGCCCGGATGGAAGAAGCGGGAGCTTCGGTTAAGCGAATGGTTGCCAAAATGGCTGGAGGAGCGCAAATGTTCGCATTCGCTACGCAAAGCGATACGATGCGGATAGGACCGCGCAACGTAGAGTCGTGCAAGCTAGCATTAAGTCTGGTTTCCATCCCGATATGCTCAGAAGATACGGGTGCGAATTATGGACGAACGATAGAATTGGACAGCCGCACTGGCATTCTTATGATTCGAAGTGTTCAGTTTGGAATAAAGGAGATTTAACATGATTGGAACGTGGCGCTGGAATTTTGGTTTCGGAGCGGCAGGAGGCTTGCTGACTCTGCTGTTCTCGATGAACGGGAACACGTTTGCGGTTAGCTGCATGAGAGCTGGGTACGCGTTTGCCGCATTTTTCTTGGCCGCCTTTTTGTTCAGGGCGATCTTGAAGCTTGCTTTGACGCCGCAGCCTTCCATTCCGGTGAGCCGTACCGCCGCTCCTGCTGGACAGTCGGGACAAGGCCAGAACTTTGAGGCGGTGACACCGGACGAAACCGAAGCGCTGCATGATTTGCTGAAATCCGATCCGAAAGGCTCTGCTGTACCGCAAGCCGATAAAGAATCGAACGGGTTTCAACCGCTGAATCCGCCGAAGCTTGTCTCTACTCAAAACAAAGAACCGGAAGAATTAGCCAAAGCAATACGTCACATGACGGGAGGCTGAGACGATGATTGAGCCGAAAACGCCTCATTTGTCTAACATCGAGAAATGGCGCAAATGGAAGTCGGAAAAAGACATCGATGCGAAGAAGCAACTCATTGAACAATATTTGCCGCTGGTTGATTATGTGACAAGCCGAATGGCAATCGGTCTGCCGAAGACGGTATCGAAGGATGATCTGTACAGCAACGGTGTAATGGGTCTGATCGATGCGATCGAGAAGTTCGATTACGAGCGTGGTTTGCAATTCGAAACGTATGCGTCTTGGCGTATTCGGGGCGCGATCATCGACGGCCTTCGTCAAGGAGACTGGGTACCAAGATCGGTTCGGGACAAGGCGAAACGAATCGAGGAAGCGTACCAGCTTCTGGAGCAGCAATATTTGCGCTCGGTTACCGATGCGGAAATAAGCAGCTACTTGAACGTAACAGAGAAAGAATACAATGTCATGCTGCAAGAAATTGCAGTGACGACGATCTGTTCGCTGGAAGATCCGATCCGTGAGGAAGAGTCTGAGACAAGACTGTCACTGCTGATTGACGAGAAGGCGAAAAATCCGGAGTATAAAGTGCATGAGTTTTATTTGAAAGAGTCGCTGGTGAAAGGGATTGAACGGCTGACGGAGAAGGAGCGTACAGTCGTATCGTTATTCTATTACGAAGAATTGTCGCTAAGCGAAATCGCGGAAGTGATGTCTTTATCGCCATCCCGGATATCACAACTTCATTCCAAAGCTATTTTACGGCTTCGCGGAGCCTTAGCTAAACATAAAGATCAATTACTCCAAAATATTTAAATTAAGGAGGAGCCGTCGTGGCTGAGGCATACAATTTGGAAACGTTCATACGAATCCAGATCGCACCGGACAAACTGACTGCATATTTGCAGTTCAACCGTGCCGATGAAACATTCGAATGTTCGCCTGAAGCACTGGAACGATTCGTGAAGAGCAACGGAGTCGTTTATGGGTTGCAATATGATATTATTCATAAGATTGCAAAAGATCCGAAAGCCTACTTCTATAACCAGACATTGATCGCTTCCGGAGATCCGCCTCAGCAAGGAGAAGACGGTTACATTCTGTTCGCATTCAATATGGGAGACGAGCAGGAGCATCGCCCGGTCGAAGCTTCGGATGGTACGGTTGACTTGAAAGAAGTGAACCGGATCAACAACGTGAAGCGCGGCCAGTTGGTCGCGGAGAAAGTAGCAGCGACAGAGGGCCGTGAGGGCAAGAGCGTCATGGGGGTTGTACTTGCTGGCCGCAACGGGAAGGAAGGCCGATTCAAGATCGGCAAGAACGTTGTCCTGAATGCGGAGCAGACAGCATTGTATGCTGCTATTGACGGCCAGTTGACAAAAACGGAGAGCGATAAAATTAACGTATTCCCGGTCTACGAAGTGAACGGAGACGTTGATTACCGGACCGGCAACATCGATTTTATCGGAACCGTCGTCATTCGCGGCAATGTTCTGACCGGATTTCGCGTCAAAGCTTCCGGCGATATTCGCGTCATCGGCGGAGTAGAAGGAGCGGAAATCGAGACAGACGGTTCCATTGAAATTACCGGCGGCGTCATGGCGGGCGATAAAGGCTACCTGAAAGCCGGTAAAAACATTAAGCTGTCGTTCGTTCAAGACGGTAAGTTGTTCGCAGGCGAGACGATTACGGTAACCCAGGCCATCATGCATTCGCAGCTCAAAGCGGGTAAGAATGTCGTATGTACGGGAACCAAAGGATTAATCGTCGGCGGTACGGTTCAAGCCGGTGAGCGTGTAGTGGCTCGAACGATTGGCAATACAATGTCGACTGCGACAACGGTCGAAGTCGGCGTCCGTCCGGAACTGCGCGGCGAATTGCAGGATCTGAGGACGTCGCTTCGCCAACTGATCGATGCACTCGATAAGACGGAGAAAGCGCTTGGTCTGCTTGATCAGCTTGCCCTTATCGGGCAACTGAGTGAAGATAAAATGGCGCTTCGTATCAAGCTGAACGCTACGAAAAGAAAAACGAGCGATCAGATTGACGAGAACCGAGAGCGTATTTTTGAAATCGAAAAGGCGCTCGAAGAAACGGACGTCGCGCGTGTAGACGTTGCGAACACTTGCTATGCCGGTACGAAGATTGTTATCGGCCGCTATACCAGATTCGTAAAAGATCCGACCAATCGAATTTCGTTCCGCTTGCAGGAAGGCGAAGTTGCAATGGTTTCGTATTAAGAAGCCGTAGTACGATCGTACGAAGGAAAGGGGAGTGCGAGAATGACCTATCGTTCCATTGACCTTCAGACATCAGTTGCGCGAATACCTGACAAGACGATTACGCACAGTCAAAGTATACATAAACCGACCGCCGACCAGTTGTTCGTTGCGGATCAAGCGGCCAGGGAGCAAACCCGGGCCCGCACCCGCAATGAGAAGATGGAGAAATCGGCGGAATCGTCCATTCGGGATGGAGGCAGCAACAAACGGAAGGATCAGGGTACCCAGAAGCGCCGGCATGCAGCCGATTCGGCTAACGTTACGCAGACGGACCACGGTCCGGCCGGCAGCCATCCGTATAAAGGCAAACAAATTGATCTATCGATGTAATTAGCAGCATGCTGCAGCCATGGATGCTGCGGCAAGAAGCAGGTGAGACTAAGATGAATATGGCACCATGGGGTTACGTCGTATTGTTAGGAGCATTTATCGTCGTTGTCGGCTTTACGAGGTCTCGTTCGAAGCAGGACGAGCAACAACCGGCTAAAACGACGATGAACATGGAAATCGCTTTAGAGCAGTTTATGGAAAATATGGAGTCGGACAACCGTGAGCTCGTCGATCTGGTGAAGCAATCCCAAGAGGACAATGCCCGGCAGCTTGAACTGCGTGAGAAACGCATTATTGATCTCGAACATCGGTGCGCTGAGCTTGAGACAAAGCTTCAACAGTCAATCGTTCAGCCGGCTCTCCATACTGCTCCTGTTGTGCCGTTGTCATCGTCTGCAGCCGATTTCCAAGTACCACATACAGAAGAAGAGGCTCAGCCTGAGCTCAACCGTCCATCGATTCGCGACAGGTATGCTGAGCTGTTCGAGTTGTACGATCAAGGCAAGTCGATTGAGGCGGTTGCACGCAAGCTCGAAATGAATAAAGGCGAGGTTCAGCTGATTATTCAGTTGGCGAAGCAGGAGGAGGGCGCACGTGTTTAAAGAGCGTCGTTTTCTTGTTGGCTTTGGTGCCGGCATCATTGTTGGCGGCTTGCTGCTTCAGTTAATGATGACTGCGCAGCAGGAGCCTTCGGAATTGATAAATTCGGACGAGCAGCTATATACCAAGCAGGAAGTTGACCAGTTGATTGAGAAAGCGAAGAAAGAAGCGCTTACTGGTGAAGATGCTGCATCGGCTACCGATCAGGCTGCGGAAGATACGGCGGCCGCTAATCCTTCTAAGCCGGTTCAACCATCGGATCCAGACGCACCGTCCGATCCTGCTGGTTCGGCTGATAAGGGGAAGAATGCGGAAGCGCCGCAGACGCCTAAGCAGCCGGACGCAGTACAGGCGGAGCAACCCAGTCAGCCTACTGCTGACAAGCCCGATGTTCCCGCTGCGCCGGACAAAGCGGCTGATACCGCTCCTGTTGTCATTCGCATCGAGCCAGGCATGAATCTAACTAAGACGGCTAAGCTGCTTGCAGACAACGGCATTATTACGAGCCAAAGCAAGTTTATCGCGAAGATGAAGAGCGATAAGAAGCTTGTAAGGGCTGGTTTTTTTGCGTTTACCGGAAAGCCGACGTTGGAGCAGACGGTAGATACACTAACGGGTCAACCGCTTACCGAAGCCGAAGCGAATCGAATAAAGTCGAAATCTTAATAAAAAACACGTCATGCTTGCTTGCATGGCGTTTTTTTTTATGATATAGTAATTGACGGTGTTAAAACACACGCCTGTTAATTCCATCAACGGTGCTTACCGGGACGGTAAGTTTTGATGGAAGATGCGACGGGCGGAGGAACATTCCAAAACCAATTATAGGAGGTGTAGTTGATATGGCGGTAATCTCCATGAAACAGCTTCTCGAAGCTGGCGTTCACTTCGGTCACCAAACTCGTCGTTGGAACCCGAAAATGGATCGTTATATCTTCACCGAAAGAAACGGCATTTACATCATCGACCTTCAAAAGACGGTCAAAAAAGTTGACGAAGCGTACAACTTCATCAAGTCTGTTGCTGCAGAAGGCGGCACGGTACTGTTCGTCGGCACGAAGAAACAAGCACAAGACTCCGTTAAAGAAGAAGCAGCACGTTGCGGCAACTTCTACATCAACCAACGCTGGCTCGGCGGCACGCTTACGAACTTCCAAACGATTCAAAAGCGTATCGACCGTCTGAAACAGCTGGAGAAATGGGAAGAGGACGGCACGTTCAACGTTCTTCCTAAGAAAGAAGTTATCATTCTCCGCAAAGAAAAAGATCGCCTCGAGAAATTCCTCGGCGGCATCAAAGGCATGAAAGGCTTGCCAAGCGCGCTGTTCATTATCGACCCGCGCAAAGAGCGTATCGCAGTAGCGGAAGCTCGCAAGCTCGGTATCCCAATCGTAGGTATCGTTGATACGAACTGCGATCCGGACGAAATCGACTATGTCATCCCAGGTAATGATGACGCTATTCGTGCAGTTAAGCTCCTCACTTCGAAGATGGCTGACGCTATCGTTGAAGCGAACCAAGGCGAACAAACGACGGCGTAACTCATACTCGGTATACAACAAGAAAGGGTGGTCAGAAGGTGTCATGCCTCCTCACCGCCCTTTTTTCGAACATGAACGATAGAACGATTATTCAGGAGGTAATAGTATGGCAGTAAGTGCGAGTGCAGTAAAAGAATTGCGTGAAAAAACAGGCGCAGGTATGCTTGATTGCAAAAAAGCTTTGGACGAAGCAAACGGCGATATCGAAAAAGCGACAGCGCTTCTTCGTGAAAAAGGCTTGGCGGCAGCAGCTAACAAAGCTGGCCGTGCAGCTACGGAAGGCGTAGTTGAATCGTACATTCACGCAGGCGGCCGTATCGGCGTTCTCGTTGAAATCAACTGCGAAACGGACTTCGTTGCAAAAACGGATCAGTTCAAAGAGTTCGCACGGGACATCGCAATGCAAATCGCTGCAGCTAACCCTAAATACGTTCGCCGCGAAGAAGTATTGACGGAAGATCTCGATAAAGAACGCGAAATTCTTAAAAACCAAGCACTTAACGAAGGCAAACCTGCCAATATCGTTGAGAAAATGGTTGAAGGCCGCATGAACAAATACTACGAGGAGTTCTGCCTCCTCGAGCAATCGTTCATTAAAGATCCAGACAAAAAGATCCAAACGCTGCTTAACGAGAAAATCAGCACGATCGGTGAGAACATCTCGATCCGCCGTTTCACTCGTTATGAACTCGGTGAAGGCTTGGAGAAAAAAGTTGACAACTTCGTAGAAGAAGTTATGTCGCAAGCGAAACTGTAATCGTACTTACAGCGGCGGGGCGGGGTTTGTGCCCCGCCCTCTTGTATGCCCGGCGATCAAGGCACATATCCTTATCGATTGATGAGGAGCAAGATGGAGGTAATGAATAAGATGGAACAACCGGTTTTTAAACGCGTAGTACTGAAGGTGAGCGGAGAGGCGCTCGCTGGACAGGGCGGATATGGCATTGAAGCATCCGTTATTTCTTCTATCGCCGAGCAAGTGAAAGAAGTTGTAGAATTGAACGTCGAAGTTGCAATTGTCGTCGGCGGAGGCAATATCTGGCGCGGTATCGCTGGTACGGCCAAAGGCATCGATCGTGCAACGGCGGACTACATGGGCATGCTGGCAACGGTAATGAACTCGCTCGCACTGCAAGACGCTCTGGAGCAAATCGGTGTACCAACCCGCGTGCAAACGTCGATCGCGATGCAGCAGATCGCCGAGCCTTACATTCGCAGACGGGCAATCCGTCATCTGGAGAAAGGCCGCGTCGTCATTTTCGCAGCAGGCACGGGCAATCCGTTCTTCTCGACTGATACGACGGCAGCTCTTCGCGCAGCCGAGATTGAAGCAGAAGTTATTCTCATGGCGAAGAACAAAGTTAACGGCGTATATTCGGCAGATCCGTTCAAGGACGCGACGGCTGAGAAATACGACACGCTTACGTACATGGAAGTGCTTAACAAAAACCTGGGCGTAATGGATTCAACAGCTTCCTCGCTGTGCATGGACAATAATATTCCGCTTATCGTATTCTCGATCACGGAATCCGGCAATATTAAACGTGTCATTCTTGGCGAACGAATCGGTACGATTGTGAAAGGAAGTGTCAACTAGTGCCTCAAGCAATTAAGAAAGATGCAGAGGAACGGATGGACAAGGCAATCGGCGCTTTGAAACGCGATCTGGCTACGCTTCGTGCGGGCCGAGCAACGCCTGCGCTGCTTGACCGTATTCAAGTTGAATATTACGGCGCAATGACGCCGGTTAACCAATTGGCTAACATCAATACGCCTGACTCGCGCACGCTGTTGCTGCAGCCATGGGATAAATCGTCTGTATCGGCAATCGAGAAAGCGATCATGAAATCGGATCTCGGACTGACGCCTTCGAATGACGGCAGCACGATCCGTCTGTCGATTCCGCCGCTTACGGAAGAACGCCGCTCGGAGCTTGTGAAGTTGACGAAGAAATTCGGCGAAGAAGCGAAGGTTGCAATCCGCAACATTCGTCGTGACGCGAACGACGACATTAAGAAATTGGAGAAAACGACGATTTCCGAAGATGAATCGCGCCGTCACCAAGACGACATTCAAAAAGCAACGGATCGTTTCGTAGCGGAAGTTGAGAAAGTTCTCTCCGCAAAAGAGAAAGAGATTATGGAAGTCTAAATAGATGCTGCTGCCCCTCCGACAGGTGGGGTTTGTTGTATCATAGGAGGAGTCCCGGATGATCGATCGATTGTGGAGCAAGTTCGTCAAACCGTCATCCGATTCGGATCATACTTTGACGGCTGACAATGTGCCGGAACATGTAGCAATCATCATGGACGGCAACGGACGTTGGGCCAAAAGCCGCGGGCTGCCCCGCATCGTTGGCCATCATACAGGCATGAAGACGGTCAAACAAATTACGATGGCTGCCGATCGGCTTGGTATCAAGTATTTGACGCTGTATGCATTCTCGACGGAAAATTGGAAGCGTCCGAAAGCAGAAGTTGAGTTTCTGATGAAGCTTCCTCAGGAGTTCCTGGCTATTGAGCTGGATGAGTTGATTGCAAACAATGTACAGGTACGTGTCATGGGACACCGTGAAGCGCTGCCTGAATATACGATTGCACCGCTGGAAGAGGCGATTGCCAAGACCGCGAGCAATACGGGACTAATCCTTAACTTTGCTCTTAATTACGGCAGCCGCAAGGAAATGACCGATGCTGTCAAGCTGATCGCAGAAGCTGTACGGGATGGACAATTGACACCAGAGCATATTGACGAATCGATCATCGAAGAACGACTTTTCACGAGTGGAATGCCAGACCCTGACTTGCTTATCCGCACAAGCGGTGAGATTAGACTTAGCAATTTCATGCTTTGGCAGTTGGCATACAGCGAAATGTGGTTTACAGACGTCTACTGGCCTGATTTTTCGGAAAGCCATTTTCACGAAGCGATTGCGGAATATCAACGCCGCGCGCGCAGGTACGGCGGCTTGTAACAGATAATGGAGTGAACAAGGTGAAACAGCGGATCGTAACTGGCGTTATTGCCGGTGCTGTGTTTGCGTGCGCGATAGTGGCCGGAGACTGGATTTATGCCGCGCTTATCGTTCTGCTTGCTTTGATTGGATATCGAGAATATGTCACGATGAACGGTGTTGGTTTGTTTCACCCTGCGTCTCTGTTAGGGTTCGCGGGAATGCTGCTTATCGTTCTGCCTTGGGATCTGTTTGGCGTGGAGCAGCCTAATTTGACAACCGTCAGTTGGGTGCTTATGTTTGCGCTGCTTTCCGTTACCGTATTGACGAAAAATAAGCTGACAATTGACGGCGCATCACTGCTGCTGCTTGGCTCGTTATACGTTGGGTACGGCTTCGATGCAATGCTGACAGTCCGTTCGAGCGAAACGCACGGACTGTATTTGTCGTTCTTGGCGTTTGGCTGTATTTGGGCGTCTGACGTCGGGGCGTACTTCGTTGGACGAGCTATCGGCAAACATAAGCTGTGGCCGTCCATAAGTCCGAACAAAACAATCGAAGGTTCGATCGGCGGCATTGTGTTATCGCTTATCATCGGCCTTATCTTTGCTTGGTGTGCTCCGGCGTGGATCAACGTCGGTACAGCAATCGGAATTGCAGCTATCAGTGCAGTTGCCGGACAGCTCGGTGATTTGATTCAATCCGCATACAAACGGGTACGAGGTATCAAAGACTCGGGAACGCTGCTGCCTGGACATGGCGGCGTGCTGGACCGATGCGACAGCTGGATCATCGTATTTCCATTGCTCGTCTTAACGGGCATTCTTCCTGGATGATCGAGCAGCAAGCTGCCATGCTTGCACGCATTGGAGAGCAATATCCGATAGTCCCAGGAGGATAAATACATGACTACAGTTATAACGATACTTGGATCGACTGGTTCGATCGGTACACAGACGCTTGATGTTATCGCGAACGACCGGGAGCGGTATGAAGTCGAAGCGCTTTCTGCCGGAGGCAATACAGCTTTACTGATCGAACAAGCAAAATTGTTTCGGCCGAAGAAAGTGTGCCTAGCGACCAAAGAAGCAGCAGATGAAGTTAGACTTCACTTGCCGCCGGGTACGGAAGTGTTGTACGGCGAGCAAGGATTAATCGAAACGGCTGCGGCTGGCCGCTCTAATATGGTTGTAACAGCTATTCTAGGCAGCCGTGGATTAGGCGCAACATTGGCAGCCATTCGGGAAGGAAAGGCGATTGGACTTGCCAACAAGGAAACGCTCGTTACGGCAGGCCATCTTGTCATGTCCCTTGCCGAGCAGAAAGGTGTACAGATCCTTCCGATCGACAGTGAGCATTCCGCGATCTTCCAATGTTTGAATGGCGAGAATCGCAAGTCGGTTAAGCGAATTACGCTGACAGCTTCGGGAGGTTCATTCCGCGACCGTACGAGGGATGAGCTTTCCGGTGTAACGGTCGAGCAAGCGCTGAAACATCCGAACTGGTCGATGGGCGCGAAGATTACGATTGACTCCGCGACGATGGCGAACAAAGGGCTGGAAGTTATCGAAGCCCGTTGGTTGTACGATATCGATTATGACGATATTGGCGTTGTTATTCATCCGGAGAGCATCATCCATTCTTATGTGGAGTTCGAAGACCACAGCGTAATGGCGCAGCTCGGCATGCCGGACATGCGTGTTCCGATACAATACGCACTTACATATCCCGAGCGGCGTCCGACGCCGACGGACCGGCTTGATCTTACGAAAGTCGGATCGCTTCATTTCCGTGAGATGGATGAGAAACGTTTTCCGATGATGCGGCTTGCTTACACTGCTGGACGCATCGGCGGGACGGCAACCACTGTGTTAAATGCGGCAAATGAAATTGCAGTTGCCCGTTTCTTGAACAGAGAAATCGGATTCCTCGACATTGAACGGATTGTAGAATCAACGCTGGAGCAGCATGAAACGATTAAACTGCCGGATGAGCAGGCGATTGCGGAAGCAGACGCTTGGGCGAGAAAGCAGTCGTCTACAGCCTAGACCTGGCTGGTTGGGTTCTCTTGTATCGGATGGTAGAATAATGATAAATTAAGAACAAGCCATGCCGATACCGCTGTTGTTAGGACCAGGAACAGGAGGCTCCAAGCTATGCATATGATTCAGGTCGTCTTTATGACCGTTCTCGTGTTTTTCGTTATCGTGACGATTCATGAATGGGGTCACTTTTATTTTGCCAAGCGTGCGGGTATTCTCGTCCGTGAGTTCGCGATCGGATTCGGTCCGAAGCTGATCTCGTACAAGCGCGGAGAGACCCGATACACGCTCCGCTTGCTTCCGGCAGGCGGCTTCGTCCGAATGGCAGGCGAAGATCCCGAAATTGTTGACGTCGCCGAAGGGCAGACAGTTGCGGTGAAGATTGCCGGCGATTCGGTTACGAGACTTTATCTCGACCGGCTGGACGAGAGAAGCGGCGTCATCCGCGGAGAAGTCGTCTCAATCGATCTCGAACGGAAGTTGTCCGTAACGCTCGATGTTGACGGCGAACTCGAGACGTATCGCGTCCATCCGCAGGCTCTGATGATTTCCAAAGGCAGAGAGACGCAAATTGCCCCGGTCGACCGTCAATTCGGCAGTAAGACGATCGGACAGCGCGCGCTCGCGATTTTTGCAGGACCGTTCATGAATTTCGTGCTCGCGTTCGTGTTAGTCGGCATTTATGTTCAGCTTTCTGGTGTGACGGTTGACAATCCGGATAAAATTCTTATCGGAACGATCGAGCATAAACTGCCGGCTTATGACGCTGGCCTGAAGGTCGGCGATGAGATTCGCTCTATCAACGGGCAGGCGATCGGCATTGATACCGAGAAAGTTAGGACGATTATTACGGCATCTTCCGGCAAGCCTACCAGTTGGGAAATCATTCGTGATGGTGAGGCCCGTACATTAACGGTTACGCCAGAGATGATCAAGCTTGACGGGGAGAAGGAAGCGAGCTATAGGGTCGGCATTTCCTATGCTTATCCGACAAGGCCGGCTAAGTTCGGCGAGACCATCAAACTTTCCGGCGAATATATGAAATCAATGACGGTTGCAATTTTCGACGGATTCAAGAAGCTGATATTCGGCGAGTTCAAGCTCGACGATCTTGGCGGGCCTGTACGCACTGCGGAAGTGACCGGTCAGATTGCAGCTCAAGGCATTACGAAGTTGACGAGCTGGGCGGCGCTGCTGAGTTTGTATCTTGGTATTTTCAACTTGCTGCCGATACCGGCGCTGGATGGAAGCCGTTTGATTTTCCTCGGAGTGGAAGCTGTAAGAGGAAGACCTCTTGATCCGAACCGGGAAAGCCTTGTCCATTTTATTGGCTTTGCAATGATCATGCTGCTGATGCTGGTCGTTACGTACAATGATATATTGCGATTGTTTAGAGGGGAGCATTAAGAGCGTTTATGGCGAAGGAGAAAGGTTTTGTAACGGAAATTACGCCGCAGAGCGAAGATTTTTCCCGTTGGTATATCGATGTCATTAAGAAAGCAGAACTGATGGATTACTCCCCGGTTCGCGGATGCATCGTATTCCGTCCGGAAGGTTATGAGCTGTGGGAAAATATTCAACGCGATCTTGACCGCCGTTTCAAAGAAACGGGTCACCGCAACGCATACTTCCCAATGTTCATACCGGAGAGCTTTTTCCAGAAGGAAAAGGAGCACGTCGAAGGTTTCAATCCGGA
The DNA here is from genome assembly GCF_004000825.1 of Paenibacillus kobensis NBRC 15729. GTDB lineage: Bacteria > Bacillota > Bacilli > Paenibacillales > Paenibacillaceae > Paenibacillus_T > Paenibacillus_T kobensis. The sequence goes on from NZ_BILZ01000020.1 coordinate 80,968, forward strand.
ATTGCCATGGGTAACCGAAGCGGCAGGCGAGAAGCTCGAGGAGCGTCTTGCCGTGCGTCCGACGTCGGAGACGATGTTCGGCCATATGTACGCCAAATGGATTCAATCGTACCGCGACTTGCCTTTGCTCATCAATCAATGGGCGAACGTCGTCCGTTGGGAGAAGCGTACGCTTCCTTTCCTCCGCACGAGCGAGTTTCTGTGGCAAGAAGGCCATACGGCGCATGAAACGGAGCAGGAAGCTCGCGAAGAAACGATGCGCATGCTGAACGTTTACCGAGACTTTGTACAAGACTTCCTAGCGATTCCGGTCATTATGGGCCAAAAGACGCCTTCCGAGAAATTCGCGGGCGCAGTCGACACGTACTCGATCGAAGCGATGATGAAGGACGGCCGTGCTGTACAAGCGGGCACATCCCACTATCTCGGCACGAACTTCGCTGTAGCGTTCGACATCAAGTTCCTTGACCGCGAGAACCAACTGCAGTTCTGCCACACGACGTCTTGGGGCGTCAGCACGCGTCTCATCGGTGCGCTCATCATGGTGCACGGCGATGACCGCGGCTTAGCATTGCCGCCGAAGGTTGCTCCGACGCAAGCGATCATGATTCCAATCGGTCCTCCGAAGACTCGTGATGTCGTTATGCCTCGCGTTGATGAGCTGTTCGCACAGCTTAAGCAAGCTGGCGTTCGCGTACGTGTCGACGACCGTTCCGACGTCAGCCCGGGCTGGAAGTTCAACGAATACGAGATGCGCGGCGTGCCGCTTCGCATCGAGATCGGTCCTCGCGATTGCGAGAACGGACAAGCGGTTCTCGTCTCCCGTATTACAGGTGAGAAACGCGTCGTTCAGCAGGCGAACCTGGTGGAAGAAGTCGAGCGTATGCTCGAAGAAATTCATAACGACATGTTCGAGCGGGCGAAACAGTTCCGTGAGGACAACTTCAAATCGCTCGACACACTTGATGAGATGAAGGCATTCCTCGAGAACAAGCGCGGCTTCGTCGAAGCGGGCTGGTGCGGTTCCGCGGCATGCGAGAAGACGGTCAAGGAAGAAACGGGCGCTACGAGCCGCAACATTCCTTTCGAGCCGGCTTCCCACAAGTCGACGTGCCTCGTCTGCGGCGAGAAAGCCGAGCATACGGTCGCTTTCGCAAGAGCTTACTAATATATCTAACCAAACGCGGATCATCTGCAGCAGCAGAGGATTCGCGTTTGTTGTTTTCAATTAAATATATGGAATGATTCATCAGGGCGACGTAGTGACACATAATGACTGATGATAGGTGAATTTTCAGAACATACTTTCATTTATTCCTGCGTCCCCAAAAGGGGAGTAATCGAGTATAATTAGGTTTGATGGTCAAGTTTCGACAGGAAAGGTCGAAGTGTAGTGGGGTAATTGTAAGATAGGTACAACCGTTCGACAAAATAATTACGCGCAAGCCGAAAAAGGATTTACTAATGCGTAGTTCGGCGAAGCCAGCGCGTAGTTGCGTGAAGTCACGAAGTTCGGCGTAAGCCAGAACGGAGTTGCGTGAAGTGACGCGAAGTTCGGCGTAAGCCAGAACGGAGTTACGGGTCGAGCGCCGAAGGTAGAGCGTGTCCTGAAGGGACGGAAAGCGGCTTGATTCATCAGAAGGATGGTCGAGCAGCGACATAGTAGAGCTATAAATGAACATAACTAGGCATCCCAAACATAGAGCGTGTCCCGACAGGGACGAAAGCGGCTCCAAGTACCTATTCCAGCTAAGGAGCGTCCTCCGGGAGTCCAGAGGGCGGAGCTCTCTGGGGCCCTCCCTCTGGCAGAGGGAGGGTTTGGGAGGGTGTCGAAAAGATTTGTAATTTAATTAATAAAGATTATCTAATTGGGGGTGTTGGGGGAAGCCCCCAACATAGAGAGGAGAATTCCATGGACACCAACAAGCGTCAGCGTTTCGAGCTGCTTATGCGTCAGGCGCAGGTGCCGGACGATCTTGTGCAATCGTATTTTCAGGACGGACAAATCGAGCGCGTCGTGGTTAGCGAAAGCAACAGGCATTGGATACTTCATATTCATAAATCGACGATAGTACCGAGTACACCGTTCTCGTTGTTTTGCCGAACGATTGCGGAAAGACTTTCACATATTGCTGCCATTACACTGGTCATGCACTACGATGCTCATATTCCGACGGCAGAAATATCCGAGCAATATTGGCCGCTGTTCGTCGAATATGCACAACGGGAGATGGTGTCGGTCAATGGCTGGTTAGCCCGTGCAGCAATTGAGACATCTGACGATCAATTGACCATTATGATGATGGATGCTACGGGGCTGGAGCTGGCGAAGAAGAAGGGAATCGATGAGGCGGTAGCCCGATTTTACGACGAGCGGTTTGCCCGGGCGGTCCGCGTTCGCTTAAGCGCCAGCAAAGGGCAGGAAAGCCGGCAAGAGGCATACGAGCAATGGACGAAGAAGGTTGAGCGGGAGGAGCGCGAAGCAATCCAGCAAATTATGGAAAGCTCGGTGCCGGAAACGTTCGATGATGCAGCGGATGAGGGCGAGGTGCCGCTCGCGGTCGGTTACGATATTCGCGATGAAGCGGTGCCGATCATGAACATTCGCGAAGAAGAGAAGAAGATTGCGGTTCAGGGCACCGTATTCGGACTCGAACAGAAGGAGCTGCGCAACGGCAGTACGCTGTTCACGTTCAACGTAACCGACTTCTCTGACTCGATCGCGATGAAGATGTTCGCCAAGACGAAGGAAGACGTGAAGATTCTTAGTCAGCTCGCGAACGGCAAATGGATCAAAGCACGCGGCAGAGTCGAGTACGACAGGTTCATGATGGAGCCTGAGCTCGTCATGATGCCGAACGATCTGCATGAGGTGAAAGCGCCGGCGGACCGCAAGGACGAAGCAGCCGAGAAGCGGGTCGAGTTCCACCTTCATACGTCGATGAGTACGATGGATGCGGTTGTGTCGATCAGCGACTATGTGAAAACAGCAGCGAAGTGGGGCCACAAAGCAATCGCGGTAACGGATCACAGCAACGTGCACTGCTTCCCCGAGGCAGCGAAGGCGGCCAAGAAACACGATATGAAAGTGATGTTCGGAGTCGAAGCGAACGTCGTTAATGACGCTGTGCCGATGGTTCTCCATCCACGAGAAGAACTGCTCAGCGATGCCGAATACATCGTATTCGATATCGAGACTACCGGTTTGTCCATTATCAATTGTAAAATAATCGAACTTGCCGGAGTCAAAATGCGCGGTGGCCAAGAGATCGACCGTTTCTCGACTTTTATTAACCCGCATGAGAAGATCCCTTACCACATCCAACAGTTGACGAACATTAACGATGAGATGGTGGCGGACGCTCCTGAGCTTGAGCCGAAGCTGCGCGAGTTTATCGATTTTATTGGCGATTCAGTCCTTGTCGCGCATAACGCGAGGTTCGATATCGGCTTTATCCAAGCGAACTGTAAAGCGATCGGATTGCCGGAAGTCAAAAATCCCGTTCTGGATACGCTTGAACTTGCCCGTTTCCTGTATCCTTCGATGAAGAACCATCGTCTGAACACGCTCGCTGACAAATATAAGATCAGTCTGGAGAATCATCACCGCGCAATCGACGACTCGATCGCACTCGGCGGTGTCCTGTTCGGTCTGATCAAAGAGTGCAACGAACGCAACATTACCGGCCTTCATCAATTGAACGATTATGTCGGCATGGATTTATCCAACAGCCGTCCGTTCCACTGCGGCGTTTATGCTCTTAATGCCGTGGGCAAGAAGAACTTGTTCAAGCTGATCTCGCTGTCGCATACGAAATATTTTAAGAAAGTAGCCTGCATGCCGAAGAGCAAACTGACGGAAATGCGGGAAGGGCTGCTTATTATCTCGGGATGCGAGAAAGGCGAGTTTTTCGAAACGGTATTGAACAAGACGGAAGAAGAGGCGGAGGACGTTGCGCAGTTCTATGATGTGCTCGAAATTCAGCCGATCGACTTCTACATGCATTTGGTGGAGAAAGGTCTCGTTGGCAGCCGCGCAGAAATCGAAGAGGCTCACCGCCGCATTATCCGAATTGGAGCAAAGTTGAACAAACCGGTAATCGCGACGGGCAACGTCCATTATATGAATCCTCGGGACAAGGTGTTCCGGGATATTACCATTCAAGGCATTACCGGCTTCAGCCCGCTCAAAGGCATGCGTAAGCCTGACGCTCATTTCCGCACGACGGACGAGATGCTGCGTGAATTTGCTTTCCTGGGAGAAGAGAAAGCGTACGAGGTCGTTATTCGCAACACGAACGAGCTGGCGGACCGTTTCGAGAAGTACGATATGTTCCCGAAACAGCTATTCACACCGATCATCGAAGGTGCAGAAGAGGAAATCCGTTCAACCTGCTACAACACAGCGAAGTCGTTGTATGGCGAAGATTTGCCGGAAGTTATTATCGCACGGTTGGAGAAGGAGCTTGTGCCGATTATTAACTATGGTTTCTCGGCCAACTACTTGATTTCCGCCCGTCTTGTGAAGAAGTCGAACGATGATGGCTATCTCGTTGGATCCCGGGGATCGGTCGGTTCGTCCATCGTTGCGACGTTCCTCGGCATTTCCGAGGTTAATCCGCTGCCGCCTCACTATCTGTGCCCGTCGCCGGAATGCAAACATAACGAATGGTTCCTAGACGGAAGCATTCGAAGCGGATTCGACCTTCCGAACAAAGCATGTCCGAATTGCGGAACGAACATGAAGGGCGAAGGACAGGACATCCCGTTCGAGACGTTCCTCGGCTTCAAGGGCGACAAGGTACCCGATATCGACTTGAACTTCTCGGGCAATTATCAGCCGGTAGCGCACAACTATACGAAGGTTATGTTCGGCGAGAAGTGCGTATTCCGTGCCGGCACGATCGGAACGGTCGCTGAGAAGACGGCTTACGGATTCGCGAAAAAATATGAAGAAGAGCAGGGCAAAAAGTGGCGGGGAGCCGAGCTCAACCGCCTAGCCTCCGGCTGTACCGGGGTAAAGCGAAGTACCGGCCAGCATCCCGGCGGCATCGTCGTTGTTCCGGATTATATCGAGGTAGAGGATGTAACGCCGGTGCAATATCCTGCAGATGACGTGAATGCCGAATGGAAGACGACGCATTTTGACTACCATGCCTTCGAAGACAACTTGCTCAAGCTCGATATTCTCGGACACGACGATCCGACGATGATGCGGATGCTGCAGGACTTGACGGGCGTCGATCCGACTTCGATTCCAATGAACGATCCGAAAGTGATGAGCATGTTCAGCTCGACCGATGCACTCGGAGTAATGCCGCAGCAGATTCGCTCGGCTGTCGCAACCTTCGGTGTGCCGGAGATGGGGACGAAATTCGTTCGTCAGATGCTTGAGGAGACGAAGCCGTCCACCTTCGCCGACTTGCTCCAAATATCGGGACTGTCGCACGGAACTGGCGTATGGCTCGGAAATGCGCAGGAACTAATCAAGAATAATACGTGTACGATCAAGACGGTAATCGGCTGCCGTGACGAGATCATGTTGTTTCTTATATATAAGGCGGGCATGGATGCGGCGCTCGCGTTCAAGATTACGGAGAGCGTGCGTAAGGGCAGAGGATTGACGCCGGAATGGATCGAAGAGATGAAACGGTGCAAAGTACCGCAATGGTACATTGACTCGTGCCTCAAGATCGAGTACATGTTCCCGAAGGCGCATGCCGCCGCATACGTTATCTCGGCTGTACGCACTGCCTTCTTCAAGCTGTATTATCCGATCGAGTTCTACGCTACTTATTTCACCGTCCGTGCGGAGGACTTCGATCTGGACTTGCTTTGCCAGGGCTACGACGCGATTCTGCGCAAGCTTGTCGAGATCGAGGAGAAAGGTTTCAATGCGACCCCGAAGGAGAAGAACAGCATCTCGCTGCTGGAGATGTCGCTTGAGATGACGGCGCGCGGATTTACTTTTAAGCCAATTGACTTGTACCGTTCCGACGCGACGAATTTCATCGTAGACGGTACGTCGCTTATTCCTCCGTTTGCTGCAATTGCAGGCATCGGCGAGAACGCAGCGAAGAACATTGCTGCTTCCCGTGATGACGGCGAGTATCTGTCGGTTGAAGACTTTCAGATGAAATCGAAGGCAACCAAGACAATAATCGAGGTGCTGGGAGGCATGGGATGCTTCCGCGGACTGCCGGAGACGAACCAGCTGTCGTTGTTCTAAGCTAGCAGCGGCGCCGCTTTTCGCAAGATGGCGGTTGTCACCTGACATATGGTTATGTTATAATTTTTCTGGTAAAGATGTGGATAGGCTGACTAACGAAGAGTGGGGAAACCCACTCTTTACGTTTTGTCTCGCCATTTTTCCATTGTAACATTCGGGAGGTCCATTACATTTGAGCAATTCAAAAATCAAAGACATCGTTGAAGAAATGGTGAAGCCTTTCATCGACGAGAATGGATTCGAGCTTGTCGACGTGGAATACGTGAAGGAAGGCAGCAACTGGTTTCTGCGCGTATTCGTCGATAAAGAGGGCGGCATTGACATTGATGAGTGCGGCCGTGTCAGCGAATATTTAAGCGAGCGACTCGATGAGAATGATCCGATATCGGATGCTTATTTTCTTGAAGTCTCTTCGCCTGGTGCGGAACGTCCGCTTAAGAAGCCGGAAGATGTACGCAAGGCAGTCGGTAAACATGTCTATGTGACGACCTATGAGCCGATTCACGGAAGGAAAGAATTCGAAGGTTTGCTGCAGTCGTTCGACGGCGAACTGGTTTCGATACGCGAAGGCCAGAAGAACTTCGAAATTCCTTATGCCAAGCTTGCTTCGGCTAGGCTCGCAATCGTATTCTAGCACGTTTGTTATCGTATGAAAGGGGGAGCTCACTCCAATGAGCATGGAGTTTATTGAAGCTTTGGGCGAAATTGAGCGCGAGAAAGGGATTAGTAAAGATATCCTGATCGATGCGATTGAAGCAGCGCTCATTTCCAGCTATAAGCGCAATTTCAACACGGCGCAGAACGTGCGCGTCGACGTGAATCGTTTTACGGGCGTAATCAAAGTGTATGCGCGTAAAACGGTTGTCGACGAGGTGCTCGATTCGCGCATGGAAATTTCGCTCGAAGCGGCACGCGAAATTAACCCGCATTACCAGCTTAACGATATCGCGGATATCGAGGTTACACCGCGCGATTTCGGCCGCATTGCGGCGCAGACGGCCAAGCAGGTCGTAACGCAGCGGATACGCGAAGCAGAGCGTGGACTTATTTATAACGCGTTCATCGACAAAGAAGAAGATATCGTGAACGGGATCGTACAGCGTCAAGATACACGCAATTTGTTCGTAGATCTCGGCAAGGTCGAAGCGGTGCTGCCGCTGACCGAACTGATGCCGACGGACAAATTCAAGCATGGCGATCGTGTGAAATCGTATATTACGAAAGTCGAGAACACGACGAAAGGCCCGCAAATTATTATGTCCCGGACACATCCTGGACTGCTTAAGCGGCTGTTCGAACTGGAAGTGCCAGAAATTTATGACGGCGTTGTCGAAATTCGTTCTGTTGCCCGCGAAGCGGGTTTCCGTTCGAAAATCGCAGTTCATTCCCGCAATAACGAAGTCGATCCGGTCGGTTCGTGCGTAGGTCCAAAGGGCATGCGCGTACAGACGATCGTCAACGAGCTGAAAGGCGAGAAAATCGATATCGTCCGCTGGTCGGAAAATATTGACGAATATGTTGCGAACGCGCTCAGCCCTTCGAAAGTGCTGGAAGTCATGGTGTTCGAGCAAGAGAAAATGGCTCGCGTCATCGTACCTGACTATCAGCTGTCGCTCGCAATCGGCATCAAAGGCCAGAATGCGCGTCTAGCGGCTAAGCTGACGGGATGGAAGATCGATATTAAGAGTGAGACACAGGCGGAACAAGAATTCGGTCGTCCGAAATCGCCGGAAGGCGATACGATGCATCAGGATTCTGTTTCCATCGATTAATCGCTCGATGTGATAAATCTGCTTCGGAGAGGGGAGGTTGCACGTTGAAACCGAGAAAAGTGCCGCTGCGCAAATGCATCGCTTGCCAAGAGATGAAGCCGAAGAAAGAGCTGATTCGGGTCGTACGGACGCCGGAAGGCAGCGTATTGATCGATCTAACGGGTAAAAAAGCAGGCAGAGGCGCCTACTTGTGCGGACAAGTCAATTGTTTCCGGCTTTCGAAAAAAACGAGAGCGTTCGATCGGGCGTTGAAAGCGCAGGTAGAACCGGCAATCTACGACCAACTGGAGCAGGATTTTATCGCGGTAGAGCCTGAGTTCATCGCCGGCAAAGAGCGTGCGGAAGACGATGAGTAAGGCGCTTTCGCAGCTCGGAATGGCGATGAGAGCGGGTAAGCTCGTTACCGGCGACGAAACGGTATTGAAGTCGATAAGGCAAGGCAAAGCACATCTAGTCATCGTTGCGGGGGATGCTTCGGACAATACGAGAAAAAAGTTCCGCGATAAGTGCGGCTTTTATAACGTAAAGCTTGTCGAAGCATTCGATCGAGTGGAGCTGGGCAAGGCGATAGGCAAGGAGGCCCGCGTGTTGATTGCAGTAGTCGACGCGGGATTCGCCCGAATGATTGCATCTCAGTTAAGCTCATATTCGGAGGTGGAGAATATTGACTAAACAACCGGACAGCAAAGATAACAATAAAGATAAGCTTCGCGTATACGAATATGCCAAATCGCTCAACATGAGCAGTAAAGAAATCATCACGATCTTGAAAAGGCTTAATTTGCCTGTCAATAATCATATGAGCGTTATGGAGAACAATATGGTCTCCAAGGTCGAAGGTTTTTTTAGCGACATTAAGCAGAGCGCAGCAGTCAAACGCGCTTCCGAGACGGCATCCGTCTCAGCGGCAGCGACGCAGCGCCCGCAAGATAACCGTAAGCCGGCTGTTTCAGCCGAGAAACCGGCAGCGCAGCAGCCATCCGATTCAAACAAAAATCATTTACAGGATAGACAGGGGACAATGAATTCTATTAAAACGACAATGAACACCTCCAACCAACAACAAGGCGAACAGCAGGAGCAGCGCAGCGAACAACAAGAACAACGCAGCGCGCAGCAAGCTCCGCGTCAATCTAATCAAGGCGGCCAAGGCGGCGGCGGATACCGCGGCCAAGGCGGCGGACAGGGCGGTCAAGGCGGCGG
>NZ_BILZ01000021.1 GCF_004000825.1 Paenibacillus kobensis NBRC 15729
GGCGTTCGTGCGGGCGACAGCCAGCGCGTCCGGCGACAGGTCGGACGCGTACAGGCGCCAGCCCGGACGCTGCGTCGCAAGCGTCACGGCGATAGCGCCGCTGCCGGTGCCGACGTCGAGCACCGTCGGCAGACGGCCCGCTCCGGTCTGCTTCGCATCACCCTGCGCAGCTCCATCTCCTGCAGTACCATCACCGGCCTTAGTCTCTTCCTCCTCTGCATCCGTCCCAGCCACTGCAGCGCCTTCGGGAGCCTCACCCGCCGCCTGCGGCCACAGCCGGTCCACTGCCTCTATCACCGCTTCTACGAGCAGCTCCGTCTCCGGGCGCGGAATAAGAACGGCCGGCTCCACCTGGAATGCCAAGCCGTAAAACCACTGCTCGCCGATAATGTACTGCACCGGCTCGCCAGCCGCTTTGCGCTCGATCGCTTGTCCGAACGTTTCAAGCTGCGCCTGCGGCATCGGCTCATACCAATCGCGCAGCAGCGCCACGCGTTCGATGCCGAGCACATGCAGCAGCAGCCGCTCTGCATTCGGCCTCGGCTCACCAACGCCAAGCCCCGCCAAAAACGAAGAAGCCTGCAAGCAGGCTTCTCCGATTGTCCAAGACGGACTTATGCTGGCGCCAGGCTCGCCGGGAAGTTGCAGAAATCGATTGTTCATCTCTTCTCGTCCCTTCGGGCTTGCGCTTGTTTCTTTTGCAAAGCTTGCACGAGATTCCCGCTATCGCTATAGCGTTCCGCCTAGGCAATACTTTATGCGTTGTTCTCTTGCTCCAGCAATTCCGCTTGTTCTGTCAGCGTCAGCGTCTGTACGATTTCCTCGATATCGCCGTTCATAATGGAATCGAGGCGGTGAAGCGTCAAGCCGATCCGGTGGTCCGTTACCCGGCTTTGCGGATAGTTGTACGTCCGGATCCGCTCGCTGCGGTCGCCCGTGCCGACTTTGCTCTTGCGCTCGCCGGCAATCTTCGCTTCCTCTTCCTGGCGATGGATCTCATAAATACGCGAACGGAGTACCTGCAGCGCCTTCGCTTTGTTCTCGTTCTGCGATTTGCCGTCTTGGCAAGTCGCGACGATACCGGTCGGCACGTGCGTCACGCGAACGGCCGATTTCGTCGTATTGACGGACTGGCCGCCCGCTCCGCTGGAGCAGAACGTATCGACGCGGATGTCTCTGTCGAAAATCTCGATTTCGACTTCCTCGACTTCCGGCATAACCGCAACCGTCGAGGTCGACGTATGAATGCGTCCGCCGGATTCCGTTGCCGGAATACGCTGCACGCGATGCGCGCCGCTCTCATACTTCAGCTTGCTGTACGCGCCTTTGCCGATGATCATGAACACGACCTCTTTGAAGCCGCCAAGATCGCTCTCATTCAAGTCCATCAGTTCGGTCTTCCAGCCCTGCGAATCCGCGTAGCGCGTATACATCCGGTATAGGTCGGAAGCGAACAGCGCCGCTTCGTCGCCGCCTGCCGCACCGCGAATCTCGACGATAACGTTCTTCTCGTCGTTCGGATCCTTCGGCAGCAGTACGATGCGAATGCGTTCATCCAGCTCTGCCTTGCGCTCCGACAGCTCATCGATTTCGAGCTTCACCATTTCTTTCATTTCGTCGTCGAGCTTCTCGCCAAGCATCAGCTTCGCTTCGTCAAGCTGCTCGCTGACGCTCTTGTATTCGGTAAACGCTTCGTACGCCTCCTGCAGGCCCGACTGCTCCTTGGAGTACTCGCGCAAACGTTTCGGATCTCCTGCCACGTCTGGATCGCACAGCAGTTCACTCAGCTTCTCATAACGGTCAGCTAATACGGATAACCGGTCTAACACCGTTTATTCACCCCTATAAGGTTCGGTCATCAGACCGCAACCTTGTATTCATCCGATAATTATAGCACAAGGATGCTCCGGCATAAACTGTTAGATCGATGGAAAGCGATCATGACGCGCCCAAATCCGGATATGCCGCTATACTTTGAACGCGCGGAACGCAGACGACAGTTCCTCTGCGCTGCCTTTGACCGATTCCGATACCGTGGTGACTTCGTTCATAAGCGTCAGTTGGCGGTCAGCCGCTTCGGCAGCCGAACTTGCATGGCCTGCCGCCTGCTCGGCGATCCGTTCCAACTCGTCAAGCGATGCGGCGATTTGCTCGCTGCCCGCCGACATTTGTTCTGCGGAAGCCGACACCTCTTGAATTTGACCGACGAGCGTACGGATGCCCTCCGTGATCGAACGGAACGCTTCTCCGGCTTGAATCGCTACCTGCGACCCCGTTATCGTCTCCTGCAGCGAACGCTCCACCGACGCTGCCGTCTCGTTCGTCCGGTCGACGATGCCGCCGAGCATCTCGCTCACTTGCTGCGACGATTCCGAGGAACGCTCGGCAAGCTTGCGGATTTCGGTCGCGACGACCGCGAAGCCCCTGCCGTGCTCGCCCGCTCTTGCCGCCTCGATGGACGCATTGAGCGCAAGAAGATGCGTCTGCGACGCAACGTCACTGATTAGAATCATCGCTTCCTGGATACGGCCGCTCTCCTGCTGCAGTTCGCGCATCGATTCGGTCGTACGGTTCATATCCTCTTCGATCGTCTTCATCTGCTGAACCGTCTCTTTGATGAGCTCGCCGCCAGCGCCGGCATGCTCCGACGTATCGACCGCTACTTCAGACACATAAGAGGACGACTCGGCGATACGCTGAATGCCGATTGCCATCTCCGTCATTGCCCGTTGGCTCTCCTGCGAGCTTTGCAGCTGCTGCGCCGATCCGGCAGCAACCTCGCGGACGGCTGCTGCGACCGCTTGCGTCTGCGTCAACGATTCTTCTGCATTAAGATGAACATGCTCCGCGTGCTCGTTCACATTGACCGACAGCGACTGCGCATGCTTCGTCAAGCCGTTCAAGCTGACGATCATGCCGTTGAACGATTCCGCCAACTGGCCGACCTCGCCGCCGCCCTTGACATCCATCGCCACCGTCAAATCGCCTTCCGCCGCCTTCTGCGCCAGCTTCGTCAACCGCTTAAGCGGCGAGAGCATACGCAGCAGAACCAAGACGACAAGCGCGATGCTGGCAAGCTCTGTCGCAATGGCAATTAGAAGCTCATGCTGCGTCGACTTGTTCAAATCCTTCTTCAACACGCTGTTGCGCACGTCAATGCCTAGCAATGCGATTTTACGCCCGTCTTGATCGATAATCGGGGATAAATACGTTACCCAATCGCCCAGATCGTCGTTATACGAATCGGTCAAGGCTGCCCCGTTGCTCATCGCAGCATCCAGACCGCTCTTGAACGCCTCCGACATTGTATAGAAAGCGCCCGGCTTCATGCTTTCGCTTCCCGTATTGCTGGACGTCAGAATCATCATGGACGTCAATCCGTCAGCTTCCGCGCGCGTCGACTCAGGCAATAGCAAGTACGCGTTGCCATAGGCCGGATTGTTCGTCATCGACGTCAGCCGTTTGCCCAGCGTGACGAACGCCGGATTCTCCGCCCAGGCCTCTTCTCTTTTCATGACGTCCGTCGCCAGCATAATTTCTGCTTGATCGGCCGATACTTGCATCGCCAGCATGTTGCCGGTCATCTTTAAATTGTCATAATAAGCACTCCGCTGCCGTGACATCGAATCTGTAACAAGGACTGTCACAATCGCGATAATGATCACAGACACCAATAATGCGAATTTCCATACGAGACTTAACTTGCGCCACTTCATCTTGTTGTCCCCTCTCCCTCGGCGTCAGATCTGATTAACCCACCCTTTGACTGTTTCCGCCGTTATAATTGTTAACGGTCCTGTAAGCGCTGTCCTTTAGCCGCTTTTGCATTTTTCCGAGAAAAATACAAAATAAAAAACACCCTTAGCAGCGACCGCTGCCAAGAGTGTTCCTTTTCGTTAATTATTTAAACCTTGTACTTAATTACACATTGAAACGGAAGTGCATGACGTCACCGTCTTGCACGACATATTCTTTGCCCTCTAGACGAAGCTGGCCTTTCTCCTTAGCCGCGTTCATCGAGCCTGCCGCAACAAGATCGTTGTACGAAACAACCTCTGCACGGATGAAGCCGCGCTCGAAGTCGGTATGGATGACGCCAGCCGCTTGCGGCGCTTTCATCCCTTTGCGAATCGTCCATGCACGAACTTCTTGCACCCCTGCCGTGAAGTACGTGTACAAGCCGAGCAGCTTGTACGCCGCGTTGATCAGACGGTTCAAGCCGGATTCCTTCATCCCGAGTTCCTCCAGGAACATCTCCTTGTCTTCGCCTTCGAGCTCTGCGATTTCGGATTCGACCTTCGCGCTGATCGGCACGACCGCCGCACCTTCTGCCGCTGCGAATTCACGGACGATCTTCACATACGGGTTATCGTCGGCATTGGCAACTTCCGTCTCATTGACGTTCGCTGCATACAATACCGGTTTCGTCGTGAGCAGGTGAAGATCACGAATGAGCTGCCGCTCTTCGTCCGTCAGCTCTACACTGCGTGCAGGCTGGTCGTTATACAGTGCTTCCTTGATCTTCTCGAGCACTTCGACTTCCTGCGCATACTGCTTGTTGCCGCCCTTCATGTTCTTGCGGGAACGCTCGATACGGCGGTCAACGGAGTCGATATCCGCCAGAATCAGCTCCAGATTAATCGTCTGGATGTCGCCAAGCGGGTCTACCTTGCCGGATACATGCGTAATATTCTCATCGACAAAGCAGCGGACGACGTGTACGATCGCATCGACTTCACGGATGTTCGCAAGGAATTTATTGCCCAAGCCTTCGCCTTTGCTCGCTCCGGCTACGAGGCCGGCAATATCAACGAATTCGAATGCCGTCGGCACCGTCCGGTTCGGCACGACAAGTTCCGTCAGCTTTATCAGACGCTCGTCCGGCACCTCGACTACACCGACGTTCGGGTCGATCGTACAGAACGGATAGTTGGCCGATTCCGCTCCGGCTTGCGTAATTGCGTTAAACAGCGTCGACTTGCCGACGTTCGGCAATCCGACTATTCCACATGAAAGCGCCATGACGCATAACAACTCCTAATCTCTATTCAATAAAGGACATTATACCCGATGCGGACGTACATGGAAAGCGTTCATCCAGCCGGAGGCGCAACCAGCTCCGCTTTCTTTGCCGCTTCCGGCACCTCGATTGTGGGAGTCTCGTTCCACCCGCTGTACTTTATATCGAGCGTCTCGTTCAGAGTAGAACGTACGTTAGGCGTAAATGCTATCGATATCGCCATCGTCATATGAACCTCTGACGGCAGCTGAGTAGCGGAATCGACCGCCAGTTGGTATTCGAACTTTTCAACCTGAATACTGGCCGCCACATCCTTCGTCATGGCGCCTCCCCCGAACGTGCCGCGCAGCACATCATCGATGATCGCTCTTGCGCCTTCGTCCTTGCCGTCTCCGGAATAGATGTATTCCGTATGCCCGTCCTGCTTCTGCTCCGCTTGCACCTTGTCCGAAGCCTTAGCGAGCCGGCTGACCGGTTCGGATGGGCGAATTTGATAGTCCGACAGCGTCTCCTTCACCTGCGGCAAAACGTCCTCCGCCATCTTCATCCAATCGTCAGTCGTCAAATCATGCATATAATACCCGTCCGGCGTCAAATAGGTTTCCAGCTTGGAGTTCTCCGTCTCGAACGCCGTCTGAATCGTCTGCTTCATGCGAAGCGGCTCCCGTTCTATCGGACCGGTTGTGGTCATGTCCAGCTTCGTCAGCTTCCCGCCTTCCTCGAGCTGCTGGGCAAGCTTCATCTCAATCGTCCAAGCTGCGGGCTTTGAAGCCGCTTCCGCGGACTGCTCCAACTGCTGCTGGAGCGTACTTCCTTTCGGCTCGCCTGACGAACACCCTGCAAGAAGCACGACGGCTGCACCAATACTAGCCATCCATACCCGTCCAGCGCTCAGAAAGCGCAGGAACGAACTTATCCGGTGACGCCCTCTGATGTCCGCCCTAGAAGCAATTCGTCTCTTCTCCGCCGCTGTCATGTTATGGCCACCTCCGCCCCTTCATCTTGTTGTCACTGGCGGCACCTGCCGCATGTCATCTATAGAATGTCCAGCGGGACGCAGGGGATACTACGGCTTAAGGAGGTGCTAATCTCATGGAAAACCAATCTCATAAAGGCAACTACAAAGGAACAACGAACATGAAAGCCAAAAATCAGGACATGGCGTTCGTCAACGATACGGTCGAGGACGCGAAGTCAGTCACCAATTTCTCCGGTAAAAAGAAAAAGTCGGACTAACCGGCGGTGCCTGAGTCCACTCCGCCGCTTGCAGAAAAGCCCCGCCAGACAGCCGAAGCGGCTGCTTTGCGGGGCTTTCAATTCAATGCCTATTCATCGCGCAATGGCGCTTCCCTCAGATCCGCTTTCGCTTGCAGGAAGCGGAAGAATGCGACCGACGCTTCCGCGCGCGTAACCTGCTTCTCCGGCAAAAACTTGCCGTTCTGCAGTGACATAATGCCAAGGCCGACCGCAATAGCCGCCTGCCCTTTCTGCTTCGTCTTCGCTGCATCCGAGAACTGGACGTTGAACAGATTGTCATGCTCCGCCAACGCGTTGAAGCCCAGCGCGCGAACGATAAGCTCTGCCATTTCCTCGCGGTCGACTTTGCCTTCCGGATTGAACGTACCATCGCCGATATCGATAAGCTGCTGCTGCAGAGCCAGCTCGACATACGGGAAGTAGTTCGAGGTACTGCCTACGTCCGAGAAGGAGGCAGCAGCAGCTTCATCCTTGGCCATAGCACCAGCGCTGTACATCGGATAGTTGCCTTGGTTCATCGCCAGCACGAGCATCTTGATCATCTCGCCGCGCGTAATGACCGCACTCGGATTGACTTTGCCGTCCTTCAGATCAAGCGCTTTGTAGGCCACCATCAGCTCCAGCTCGCGCTGTGCCCAATGTCCTTCGACGTCCGACGCGCGCGGAGTGTCCAGCGATGCCGGCTGGCCGTCGCTTAAGCTGATCCAATTCCCGGTCTCCGCATCCAGCGCAACGGACTGATCCATCACATAACGCGGGACGAGACGATAGACGAGTTGAGCCTCCCCTTTGGTGGACAGTTCTGAAGGCTTCGCCTCACCTGCTGCTAGAAGCACCTTATATTTCTCCACTGGAATCGGTTGGCCGTTCCAATAGTACGTATAGTCCGTCACATACGTCAGCTCGACGCGGTAGAAATCCATCCAAGCGTCTGCTGCTTTCACATCGCCGATGACGCTCGGCGATTCCGCCGGGAATTCAAAGCCAGACACGTTGTTCCAGTAATTCTCCACTTGGCCGGTGAACGCATTGATCGATATCTGCGCCGATTCGCCGTCTACCGAAGCGCCGTGCACTTTGCGCGAAGCCGAGAAATAGAAGCTGCCGATCTCCTCCGGCTTCTTGTCTTTATAGTTGTCCTCGTTCTCTTCCAAATAGTACTCATCCGCCGCCCACGCCAGTTGGCTGCGCAGCGCTTCAACCGCCTTCGCACGAGCATCGGCATACGACACGCCCGCTCCCGTACGATCGGAATTGCCGTAATTGGAATAACTCATGATCTGCCCGGTCTCGCCGTCCACTTGCGCCCACAGCGTCGCTTCGCGTTCTTTATCGCCGTTAACGGAATACGTATAGCCGAGCTGCCAAGAGGAGCGCGTCTTGCCGGTCAAATCGTCCGCATATTCGCTGAATTCAGAACTCGTTAGCTTCGCGCCTTCCGGAAGCTTGAACGCCGCGTCGACCTTCGCCGAAGCCTGCTCCTTCGTCAACTGCTTCGTACCGGACGGCTTCTCGCCGAGCGGCTTGTCGCTAAGCTGCGTCTGTTTCAATTCCTTCGACGAAGCGCTGATTACATCGCCAGTCACAGCCGAAATCACCGGCACGTTGATGTTGTATACGAGAATCGGCTTGCGCGGCTTCATATCGTAAGGAATCGTATAATTCAGCGAAGGCTTGGCCGCTGCCTGCAGCTTCGTGGCCGCTTCCTCTTGCGTGAACGCAGCGGTTGCTTTCTCGAACTTAATCCCGCTGTTCCAATTGCGCTCGTAGCTGAGCACATGGCCCTCTCCGTCAATCTGGAATTCGATGAAGTTCTCATTGAACGGCACACCGTTCACCATCCGGTCGAACCTAAGCCGATGAACAACCTCACCCGTAAGCGGCGGCTTCGTTCCGACGCCGACATATTCGTCTAACTGAAGCTGGTTCGCGTACGAAGCGGCCGCTTTCTTGATAAACGACTGCGCGACTGTCACCGCTTGCTCGCGGTTCACTTTCGGCGGATATACCGGCTTGGCGTTCGGATTGTCGGTATAAGAATTGTAGCCGGTCAGTTCGCCCGAATTCGCATCGAGCGAAGCGCTGATGGATCCTTTGCTCTTGCCGTCTACTTTATAGACGAAGCTCAGGTTCCACACGCTGTATACAGTTGCATCCGTACTTATATTGGTCGATAAACTGGCGGACTGAAGCGTGTACGTATCCGGAATCGCAAGCAAACCGCGGGCAATCGATACCGCCTTGTCCTTCGCGATGGACGCTTCGACCTGCGAAGTATTGACAGCTGTCGTCGTTACGGCTCCATCCGATGCCGGAGCCGCCGCGCCCGCTGTCGGGACGGCAACCGCTTTGTCAGCGAATACCGCTGCCGGAATCGACAATGTAAGCGCTGCCGCTGTTGCGAATGCAATGACTTTCTTCGACGCGCTGGAGACGCGCGGTTTGGAACGTTTCAATTTGGTCATTAATGCTCCCTCCTGAAATATGAAGAATGTGTATTCTCTTGCTGAACCATGGAGTAACATCATCGCTCTGTTTATTCAAACGTTCCTGCTCAGTAAAATGTTTCTATGTAAGCAACCTATTTTTTCCGAAGCCGCTCATGGCCCGTCCGCCGAACAATACAAAAAACCCGGTCGATAAACGACCGGGCCATTCTCAATCCAACCTTACAGGTTGTTTTGGATTTTCGTTTTCAGCGAGTCTTTGCTTTGCAGGCCGACAAGTTTGTCGACTGGTTGGCCGTCCTTGAACAGGATCAGCGTAGGGATGCTCATGACGCCGAACTGCGAAGCAAGCTCCGGTTGTTCGTCGACATTGATTTTGCCGATCGTCGCTTGGCCTTCAAGCTCCGTAGCGAGCTCCTCTACGATTGGAAGCTGCATTTTGCAAGGTCCGCACCAAGGTGCCCAGAAATCAACGAGCGATACGCCGCTCTCAATGCTTTGCGAGAAGTTGTCTTTCGTCAGTGTAACTGCCATCTTGTATCATTCCTCTCCTGTTTATATTTATTGAACTTGTATGGAATGGGAATAACCCTTCATACCAAATCGTCTCAGCAGCCGCATTCGCGAATCTGCCCGAGCACGTCACGAATCGTAATCGCGTTGAAATGCGACTCCAACTGCTTCTCCGCCGTGCAAAAAATGTTGAACATCACTTCGTTCATGTTCGACCCGACAACACAATCGCTGTCCGGATCGCCCGAACACCAGCTCGGCATTAGAGATCCTTGCGCCATAACGCGATAAATATCGCCCAGCGTGACCGCATTCGGCTCCGCCGTCAACCGGTATCCGCCGCCTGCGCCTTCCCGCGTCGCGACATAGCCTGACTTGCGCAGAACGCTCATCACCTTGCGCACTCTTGCTGCATGCGTTCCGACGTTGTCGGCAATCGCCTCGCTCGAAGCCATGCCGTCCGGCAGATAGGCCAGATAGACCAAGCTGTGTACGGCGATCGTAAATTCGCTGTTCATTGCCGGTTGCCACCCCGCTTTGTACTGTAATAATATCAGTTACAGTTATGGCTGTCAAGCAGGCGGCAACCTATATGTTGCTGCATTTGAGGCACGATTATTCGGGTCGCTCGGCCTATTCCGCCTGTTTCTGGCTAGTAATTACTTCGTGCCCTGCTCCTGTTTCACTAGAAGGAAGAAGGAGTCCCGTCCCGCCCATCTCTGCAATGACAGCGCGTCAATCCTCGAATAAACGAAGCTGTTCTACAGCCGGCGCCTCCGGTTCTGGAATCGGCGGCACCAACTGGCCGAGAAGCTCCATGAGCTGCCGGGCGTTATCAGGCGCATCTCCTCCAGAGTTATTGTTGAAAATAACGATAACCTGCTCCGACACTCGCTCAAGCCGCAGAAGCCTTTGTGCCCATTCCGCAAGCTCAACCTCACTGTAACGGTACAAATAGCGGACTTCCCGCCAATCCTGCCGCCCGCCTGACTGCCAACCTTCCGCATTGCGCCCGTGGAACCGGACCAGCGTCAACTTCTCATCCGTCGCCTCCTCCACGATCGGGATGCTTCCGGCGCCGACCTGCGGCTCATCGCACACGCTGTGAATCCAGCCCTCGCTTCGCATGAAAGCAAGCGACCGCTCCCGCATCTCCGGCTCGAACCAGCTTCTGTGGCGAAATTCGAGCATGCACGGGAAGCCGGCCATGCGGGCTTTCGCCTCTCGCAGCACCCGAACATTCTCGCGGGTGCAATCGAACCACGGCGGATATTGGAACAAGGCAGCCGCCAGCTTGCCCGCTTCCGCGACTGGCTGCAGCGATTCGCGGAATGCTCGGAACATCGCCGCTTCGTCCGGATACGGAATGCGGCCGCGCGTATGGCCGGTCATTCCCTGGTAGGCTTTGACGACGAACGAGAATCCTTCCGGCGTATCCGCCGCCCATTTGGCCATATTGCGCACGGGCTGTACGGCATAGAACGAGCTGTCGACTTCCACCGTCTTGAACAGCTGGCTGTAAGCCGCCAGCTTGTTCCGGTTCGCCTCAGGCGTTCGATACAGCTTGTCTTGATCGCCCCAGCCGGCTAGTCCGATCGTAATCATGGCGTTCAACTCCATCGCGCTTGAATCCTGTTATTTTATTCCCATTATATAACAAAGCTAATGCCGTCCGAAAACCTGCCTCCGTGAATCCGTTCCGTATCCGCTAGTTGCCGCCGGCATTGATCCGATCGCAAATCGCGCCTATTTTAGCCGTCACATCGACATCCGACGGATTCGCAACCAGCTTCGCGAATAACTCGCGCAACTGCCCGTAGCTGTATTTCACCTGCTCGGTATGCTCATCATTGACAACTGCAGCTTGCAGACTCGCCAGCATCAGGTCCAGCCCGTCGTTCTCCCGCTCATAAGTAGCCAGATGGGACAGACCGGCCGCCGCGCCAACGGAAGCGATAAGCATGCGGTAGCTCGACGGATCTTCGGCATCCCTCTCGAGACTCTCATGGATTGTCGTTAAGTAATATACAAACGTTCGGTCGATCTCGTTCTTCTGCTCGCTGGCTTTCTCACCGCTAGCGCCGTTTGAAATCACAGTGAAGACCGAATAGCATGCCAGTATAACAAAAAGACCGATTAATATTCCGTAGCTTAACCTATTGGTACTCATCTTTAATTCTCCTCCACATATGCGCGCCTATCTTTCTTCTTTCGAAGACATCAATCTAACTGAACGATAACACTATACAGTTCCATAATAAGGGCCGATATTCCTTTTCCAATCGGGATAACCGGGAAGCATAAATTAATCGGTAATCGTTTTTTCATGTCATGCCCGTGCAGATGCAGGAATAGAATGTACCATTACGTCTCCTACTCCTGTCCGAAGGTGGTGCTTCCCGCATGGTTTGGCTGTGGAGCGCGGTAGCTGTCATTATCCTCGCAGCGATTGTCACGCTCATTACTTCTACGCGTCCGCAATGGACTCTCATTCAGACCGAAACCGGCATTCGCGTCGACCTTATTGACCGGCTTTATGCTTATTTGAAGGCAGAAGGAATACGAACGAAGGTAACGGGCGAAGGCACTCTCCGTCAGTTGCACGTGCACACAAAGGATGAAGCGCGCGCAAGGCAGCTGACTCAGACGTTCAACGCCAAATTGTAATGGTTGCACGCTAGATGAAGGACATGCTTGCTGACAACACGGCATCTGTTCCATAAGCTCCACCCGCCTACTTCGAGCGGTTGCCGCGTGCGGTGACCGCTCTTTTTCTTGGAGATTACCGCCCCTCTCCTGTATTTAATTTGTTGTCCTGCACCGCAATATGTCATACTAGTCCTAACAGATTCGACAAGGAGATTAACCAACATGCATATTGAAATATTCAGCGACTTCGTATGTCCTTGGTGCCGAATCGGGAAGCATAACCTGTTCGCCGCACTGGAGGACTGGTCGGCTGAGAACGGCGGAAGCAAGCCTTCCATTACATACCGCGCCTACATGCTGAACCAAGACACGCCGGTGGAAGGCATTTCGTTCGAGCAGTGGGCCGCCCGATTAATGGGCGGAGCCGAGCAGATGAAGCGCGTAACCGGCCAAGTGACAGAAGCGGCCGCCGCCGTCGGCTTGACGATGAGGTTCGACCGCATCCGTTCGTACCCGAACACCAAGCTCGCGCACCAACTGCTCGCTATTGCGCCGAATATGCAACGTGTTGCCCTTGCGGACGCCTTGTTCCAAGCTTACTTCGAAGACGGGCAAGACATCGGACAGCTCGACGTGCTTGAATCGATTGCCGCTTCTCTGCAGCTGGACGCTCAAGAACTAGCCAGCCGGCTCACCCGCGGCGAAGGTCAAGACGCTGTAGCAGCCGATCTGCTGAGAGCAAACCGTATCGGCGTTACAGGCGTTCCTTACTTCGTA
Source organism: Paenibacillus kobensis NBRC 15729 (assembly GCF_004000825.1). Lineage (GTDB taxonomy): Bacteria > Bacillota > Bacilli > Paenibacillales > Paenibacillaceae > Paenibacillus_T > Paenibacillus_T kobensis. The sequence continues at coordinate 12,664 of NZ_BILZ01000021.1, forward strand.
TTCGATAACAAATTCGCGCTTTCCGGAGCTTACCCCAAAGCCGAATTCGCTGCGTTATTGGACCGGCTGACGCCAGGACAGCCAGCAGACCGTTAGGTTGCCGCGAGGCGGCTTGCAAGCTCTGCGCAGCGTACAGCCAGTGCATTAGATACCAGCCCAATACTACCGCTCCATACAAAAAGCCGCATCCGTCCAGCCGTTCGATCGAACGGCCGCGCGGATGCGGCTCCTTTTCTACAACTCTTATTCACGCCCCTATGCCGCAGACCGCGCCACGCCGCAGCTCTATTGTTCCACCGCGCGAACGCCGTGGACCGGACGGCCGGCAGAGGCCGCGCTTTGCGCACGAACCGCACGGCTAAGCATCAGCAGGAGGCCAAGCGCCAGCCAGACGAGCCCGAACACAATCGCTCTCCCGCTTAAATTGCCGAACAACCAGACGATTGCGCCGAATCCGGCAAGCGGCAGCACACCGAAGAGACCGATGCTGCGCCATCTGCGGTTTTCGATTCCGCGGCTGCCGAACAAGTAATATTTGATCACGCATAAATTCACGCACCCGAATGCCGTCAACGCCCCGAAATTCACGAATTGCACCGCCGTATCAAGCGGAATGAACGCCGCGAGCAAGCAGACCGCCCCAACAATCAAGACATTATAGGTAGGCGTCCGCCGCTTCGGATGCATGTACCCGAATATGCGCCGCGGAAGAACGCCGTCTCTTCCCATGACGTACAGCAGCCGCGAAACGCTAGCAACGCTGGATACCGCTCCTGTGAACATGGCTCCGATCATTGAGCCGACAAGCAACCCCTTCATCAAAGCGCCGCCAACGAGAAAGGCCAGCTCCAAGGACGCCGTGTCCGCTTCTTTATAGCCGTAACCCGGAAAGACCGACTGCCCCAAATATGCCACCGTAATGTCGACGACTCCGCATATTAAGATAATAATCAGCATCGCCCTAGGGATGTTCCGCTTCGGCTGCTCCACGTCCTCCGACATAATGCTAACGGTATCGAAGCCGAGGAAGGAGAAGCAGAGCAGCGCAGCCCCCGACAGTACGGCTGATGCCATCATATCGCTGCCGAACAACGGCTCCGCCGTAAACCCGGATACTCCTCCTCCGCTTGAAGAATGTATGACCTGAGATACGCTAAGCACACAGAATAATACGATTACAGCAAGCTGGATAAGCACGGAGTATTGGCTAACGGCCGCTGACAGCCGGATACCGAAGTAATTGATGCAACTGACAAGCACGATGAACGCAGCCACCCATACGATGAACGGAACGCCGGGAAGGACCGACTGCAAATAAAGACTGAACAGCAGACAGCAGACGATCGGATTGATCAAATAATCGAGCAGCAGCGTCCAGCCGATGATAAATCCGGCGCGGGGATGGAAAGCTTGCGAAGCATAGCCGTACGCCGAGCCCGCTTCCGGCAGCGCTTTGGCCATCTGGCCATAGCTATAGGCGGTTAAGGACATCGCCAGCAGCGCAATCGCATAAGCTGCCGGCAAATACCCCCGCGCCGCCTCGCTCGCGATACCGTAATTGGCGAATACAACGAGCGGCATCGTCCATGCGAGCCCTAGGAAGATGAGTTGGAAGAGCGACAGCTTGTTCATACGGCTTCACCTCGTATATGTCATATTAAATTACATTAACTATTGAGATTGTGGCGTTTCATGCTCAATATAAACGTTTGTGCTACACAAAAGTCAATAGTTATGTTAGATTATATAACATATAAGTCGAAGCTAAGGGCGAGATGTCGTCGTTCGGAAGAGGAGAGTATGAAAGAAAAACTAACCATTAGCGAGATGGCAAGATTGCGCTCTCTGACGACAGAGACGCTTCGGCACTACGACCGAATTGACTTGTTTAAGCCCGCTCACGTCGACCCCGCGACCGGTTACCGGTACTATTCGATCTTTCAATTCGAAATACTCGGCACGATCAAAGAGCTGCGGCAGCTCGGGATGCATACGGACGACATTAAACATTTCTTTCAAGAACGGAGCATAGCAAGATCGCTGGATCTGTTGAAAAGCCAGCATGAGGAGCTGCAACGGAAGCTAAAGGAATGGATACTGCTGGAGGAAAGCATCCGGGAGAAAATCGGGTTTCTAGAGGAAGTAACGACGGAAGGCTTCGAGCTTCAGCGGGGACAGGTCGTTCTTCGGCACTTCGACGACCGGCCGCTGCTAACGCTGGACCGCACAGTAACGAACAACCTGGAGCTGTGCTACGGCATTCTGTCGCTGGAGAACGCTCTGGAGGAGAAAGCGCCGATCTTCGCCAGCAACCGGCTTGGCGTGCTTATTCGCAGCGAGCATTTGCGGAATCGGCAGTTCGATGAGCCTTCTACACTGTTCGTTTCTTACAAAGAAACGAACAAGCCGTCCGAAACGGCGGTGTACGTCGCTCCGGGCGGCTTGCATGCCTGTCTCCGCTGTACCGGCGAGTTCTGGGAACGAACCGAAGGATTGGAGACGCTATGTGATTATATCGACCGACGCGGCTGCCGGATTACCGGCGATGCGCTTCAGGTCGTACAGATAGACATTACGATTACCGACCGGCCGCATGAAGCGATGTTCGAAATTCAAATTCCGGTCGAGCTGCCGGCTGGCCGTTAGTGGCCCACGCCGCCTACGATGCGCAAGCCGGCTACACCGGCCACGATCATGCCGATGAACAGCAGCTTGCGCCAATCCCTCGACTCACCGAACAGCAGCATGCCAAGCACGACGCTGCCCGCCGATCCGATGCCGGTCCATATGCCATATGCCGTGCTGATCGGGATGTCCTGCAGCGCGCGGGATAGGAAGTAGAAGCTGACGATACCCGACGCGATCGCCCCAACGGTCCCTTTCCACTTCCGGAAGCCGTCGGACAGCTTCGTGAACGTGACACCGCTCACCTCGCCAAGACCGGACAAGAGCAGAAATAACCAAGCCATTACCGCACCTCCTCTTCTGTCGAATGAGATCCGGCCTGTTCTACGCCTTCTGTCGCCTTCGCCCCTGCACCCTGAGCAGACGCGCCTTCTGTGCTGCCGCCTGCCGTCTGCTCGGCTGGCTTATCCTTCGCAATCAGCTTCAGCCCCACAATACCGCACAGCAGCAGCATAACGAAGAACAGCTTGCCGAACTGTACAGGATCTCCGAGCCAGATCATCCCGACAAGCACGGTCCCCGCTGTCCCAAGTCCCGTAAAGACAGCATACGCGGTGCCGATCTCAATCGTCTTCATCGATTTAGCGAACAAGGAGAAGCTGGCAATGAGCGCGGCAACCGTGAGAACGCTCGGAACCAGCTTCGTAAAGCCATGCGACTCCTGCAGCCCGAATGCCCACGCCACCTCCAGAATACCTCCGAAAATCAAATACAACCAAGCCATGCTTATCCCCCTCTCGTGATGCCTTCCCACAGCCAATCCCAAACCGCCTCAATACGCTTTCGGTGCGTAGCGGCGTCATATAATTGAAATTCGACAAGCAGCCCGTCGATTAACGCATAGAACACAGCAATCTGCTGCTCTCCCCGATCTGCCGGTTTCTCAACCCCCGCTTCCGCCTCCGCCTCGCGCAGCAATCCGCGCAAGAAAGACGAGAGCGTCTCTTCATAAGCGATAATATCAGCACGAATTCGCTCCTCCAGCCCTCTCGGCGGTACCAGCATCGTGCGCTTCAGAAACGATTGACCTGCCGACATGCCCGTGAAATCGGTAAAAAAGTCAAACAGCATCCGCAGCCGTTCCTTCGCAGACCGGCCCCGCGCATCCTCTCCATCCATAATCTGCAGCCACTTGTCTCGTTCCTCCGTAATAACATCCTCGACCAAACGGATAAACAGCTGTTCTTTCGATTTATAATGGGCATAAATAGAAGGTGTCTTAATGCCGACCGATTGCGCAATGTCAGACAGCGAAGTACCTTCGAACCCGTATTCTGTGAACAGCCGCAGTGCGGTCTGCTTTATCCTCAGTGCTGTATCGTTCATCGCGTTTCCCTCGATTCATCTGCCTAACGAACGTTAGTTAGTTAATGTTCAACCCATTGTAGCCAGTTCGGCTGCAGAAGTCAATCTCCTTATCCAACCGTTCGCGGCAATAAAAAAGAAGACAGCTCATAGAGCTGTCTTCCGATACCATTGTATATTCGATTATCGTTCACTCGATCCGCCGTGCGATACCCATCGATCCGGCATGTCTCAGCCCTTCGAGCATTCGCCCGACGCGTTAGCCGCTTCGACGACCGCAAGCTCGGCAGGCACCAGTTCCTCCGCCAACTCCTTGGCATCCGCTCCAGCTTCCGTCTCGCCAGCCGCGCTATAATAGCGGGATAAAGCAACGACCATGCTCCCCATCCGCTCCTCTTCCGGATAAAGAACACGCTCGATTCCTTCCTCGTACAGCGCCTCGGCCGTCACTTTGCCCACCGCCGCCGCAAGGACAGGTCCGGTGAACGCGTCCAGCACTCGCTCCAGCATACCAGCTTCCGCCGCTTCGGCCATGACATAGCGCACCTGCACCGTACTTGTAAAAGCGACTGCATCAATATCACCGTCCGCAATTTCGCGAATGAGCTGCTGCACAACACCATCCTCAGGCGGAATATGGCGATAAGGCAATATTTCTTCGCATATGGCTCCCCAGGAATGAAGGACAGCATTCAGACGAGGGGCAGGATCCCCGTACAGCTGCAAACCGACGCGCTTGCCGGACAGATCGAATGGCTCCATCAGCCGAAGCAATCCCGCCGTCGTACCGTCGTCGTCTCGCACTTCCGGCGTCAATCCGAGCTTGCGCAGCACATTGACCGTCTTGTAGCCGCGCGCCGCGATTCGAACCGTACGCAGCGTCTCCATAAAGCGGTCCAACTGCCCTAGCTTCTCAGCCGTCGATAAGAGCGCTTCCGTACCGACGCCCGTCGTCAGCACAAGCCAATCGACCGGCTGCTCGATCAGTGACTGCAGCTGTTCTGCGAACTGCGAGTCATCCAGAAATACGGTGCCCTGCGCCGGCCTAATAACCGCGTTGCCTCCGAATTTACCGATCATCCGGCTCATTTCCTCCGCTTTGCGCGGCCCCGTTACTGCTATTGTTTTCCCATTCAGCCGTACCATTGTACGCCAGCCCCCTCCACACAAGCGCCATGCCGCCACCACCCGGCACAAACTCTCTCTCCCTTGAACTGCTGTCCATCATACTGTAATTGTGCTCTGGAATCAAAAGCGAGGAAGCACGCAGTATCCAACCTGCGCGCTTCACACTCTCTCCGATTAGGATACCCGCATCTGAGCTCCGTCGATTGACAGAGTGACGCCGCCGCTTCCGTCAACGGTTACGTTATACGTCTTCACGCAGCCCTCGTCCGGCGCCTGTACAATGCCATTCGTCAAGCTGATCTTCCAATCATGCAGCGGGCAGTACACATGACCATCGCACACAATGCCTTCCGACAGCTTTCCCTGTTTATGCGGGCAACTGTTCTCCACCGCTTTCACCGTGCCGTCACCCATGTTGAACATCGCCAGTTCCACATCGCCCAACTTTACGACTTTGCCGCGCCGCTCCGGAAATTCCGATATATGTCCGACTTTGAATTGCTGCATTGACAACCCTCTCCCTTTTTGAATCTGTACCGCTTATTCCGATTCGGTTCCTATCCCGGCGTCCTTCTTCTATATACACGCCCGCCTATCCAAATGAGCTTGCTTATGCCTTCGCCGCATCTCCTGCCGCAGCAGCCGCCTCCGAGACGATCGGCGCCGTGAGCGCATCGAATGCGCTGCGAAGCTCGTCATTCTCGATAATTTGCTGCCACGGATCTTGCATAAGATCCAGCGTCTTGTCGATGCGTGCATTCAGCGCATCGCGGTCTTCCTTCTTCTCCAGCATCTTCTTAACGGCATCCAGACCGATTCGCGACACCCATTCGCTCGTACGCTCCAGATACGTTGCGTTCTCGCGGTAATATTGCAAGTAAGCGCCCGTCCATTCCAGCACTTCCTCTTCCGTCTTCACCTTCACGAGCAGCTCTGCCGCACGCAGCTTCGTACCGCCATTGCCGCCGACATAAATTTCCCAACCGCCGTCGATTGCGACGACACCAAGGTCCTTGATCGTAGATTCCGCGCAGTTACGCGGGCATCCGGATACGGCAAGCTTCACCTTATGAGGTGTGTTAAGACGCTCGAACTTCTTCTCCATGTCGATGCCCATCTGGATCGAATCCTGCGTACCGAAGCGGCAGAACGTTTTGCCTACGCACGTCTTCACAGTCCGCAGCGACTTGCCGTATGCATAACCCGACGGCATGTCGAGATCCTTCCACATGCTCGGCAGATCCTCTTTCTTCACGCCAAGCAAGTCGATCCGCTGGCCGCCCGTAATCTTCACGAGAGGCACTTCGTATTTCTCTGCTACTTCCGCGATCCGCTTCAGGTCTTCCGGCGTCGTTACCCCGCCATAGATCCGCGGTACGACCGAGTACGTGCCGTCCTTCTGAATGTTCGCGTGGTTGCGCTCGTTGACGAAGCGCGATTCGAGCTCATCCTCATGCTCAGCCGGCCATACCATGCCGAGGTAGTAGTTGAGCGCCGGACGGCACTTGGAGCAGCCCTCTGGATTTTTCCATTCCAGCACCGCCATGACTTCACGCGACGTCGTTAGACGCATCTTCTGAATTGCCTCAACGACTTCATCGCGGGAATGCTCCGTGCAACCGCAAATGCCTTCCTTAACCGCCGCAACATTATCTGCGCCTACCGTTGCTGTCAGGATTGCTTCCACAAGCGGCTTACAACCTCCGCAAGATCCAGACGCCTTCGTGCAGGCTTTAATTTCGCCGACGCTGACGCAGCCTTTCTCCGTAATCGCCTCGACGATCGTATCTTTCGTAACGCCGTTGCATCCGCAGACGATTTCGTCGCCGCTCATCGCTTGGACCAGATCTTCAGGACCGGACGCTTTGCCGCCCCCGCCGCCTGCGCCGAACAGCACTTCCTTCTCACGGCCTGCGAAGCTCTCGCCCTTGCGCATCGCCGCGAACAGCTTCGAGCCTTCGCTCGTATCGCCGAACAATACCGCGCCGACGATTTTGCCGTCTTGGAACACAACCTTCTTATATATACCGTCGAGATCGTCCTGTACGCGAAGCGCCCTTGTGTTCGGACCGTCGGAGAAATCGCCCGCCGAGAATACGTTCACGCCGGAAATTTTCAATTTCGTCGACAACACTGAACCTTGGTAACCAGCCGATTCTACACCTGCCAGCTTCTTCGCCAGAATCGCGCCTTGCTCGTACAGCGGAGCTACGAGACCGTATACGATGCCTCTGTGCTCAGCGCATTCGCCGACCGCATATACATTCGGTACATTCGTCTCCATATAATCATTAACGACAATACCGCGGTTCACTTCAACGCCCGCTTCTTTCGCCAGCACCGAATTCGCTTTGATGCCGACGGCCATAACGATCAGATCCGCTTCGACCGAAGTACCGTCCTTGAATGTCAACCCTTCGACCCGGTCATCGCCGATGATGGTATCGGAATTTTTCTGCAAAAGAAACTTCATGCCTTGGCGCTCCAGCTCCGCCTGCAGCAGCTTCGCTGCTGTCTCGTCAAGCTGGCGTTCCATTAAGTAGTGGTGAATGTGGACAACATGAACGTCCATGTTCAGGTTGACCAAGCCTCGCGCTGCTTCGAGTCCGAGCAGACCGCCGCCGATAACAACGGCTTTCTTATATTGTTGCGATGCCGCAAGCATCGTCTCGCAATCTTTAATATCGCGGAACGCGATGACGCCTTCCTTGTCCGCACCTGGCAGCGGCAGCATGAATGGCAAGGAACCTGTCGCGAATACGAGTTCGTCATATTCGACTGTCAGCCCCAGATCCGTTGTCACCGTACGGTTTGCCGTATCGACTCCCGTCACCTGTTGGCCCGCGTGCAATTGAATATGATTTTCCCGGTACCATTCCCAACTGTTCAGCACGATCTCTTCCATCGTCGCTTCGCCGGCCAATACCGAGGACAGCATAATCCGGTTATAGTTCGGGTGCGGCTCCGCACCGATAATCGTAATGTCGTACCGATTCGGATTCAGCTTCAGCAGCTGCTCCACGAATGATACGCCCGCCATGCCGTTGCCGATCATTACTAACTTCTTCATCGTATCTCCTCCTACGTCTTCCCCGCCCTTGGCTCCCTCGCCACCCGCGGATGCTGAGAAAAACATAAAGGCCTACCCCATACGCATAGAATTACATCTAATGCGTAAGAGATAGGCCCCATTGCCATCGTGTGCAGCACGCCATTGTGCTGGCTTTTATTCAACTGAATTGGTATCAGTATAGTATACTTATACGTGATGTGTCAACTATTCTAACATTAAATTATCGCGACCCTCTTTTTCCTTCAATTAGACTTTTTCCCGTCGACAGCCTCCTATGGCTATGTTATATTTTATAACAAATCATACGAAGTCAGGAACTCATGCGCACAACGTTTCATATATCGGGGTGAGGGAAATAATGAAAACCATTTTGCTGATCGATGCGGATGGGAACAGCGGGCTCGCCGCTTTATTGAAGGAAAGCGGCAGAACAGTCCATTCCGTCCGCACGGAGAAAGAAGCAAGCAGCCTGATCTCGGTTGCCGACGCCGTCGTCATGGCGGTGCCTTACCAGGGAATGCTCAACTGGCAGACAGAGCTGACCGCCATGCGCAAAACGCCTCTATTCTGGTATTGCACGGAGCAGCAGCTGCCCCAACAGCTGGATTGGGGATTCTCGCTTGACGGTGTACTGTTTCCTTCCATGACAGCTGCCGAGCTCAAGCATGCGTTCCAATGGGGCCAGCGCGTCCATCAGCAGCGCAAAAGATGGTCCGACGAGCGCGACCAATTGCTGCACCGAATCGAGGAGCGGAAGTGGATCGATCAAGCCAAAGCAGTTCTATGTGAGATTCGTGGCATAAATGAAGCCGAAGCTTACGATTTTCTGCGTAAACAGGCAATGAACGAGCGCAAAAGAATCGGTGATGTGGCTGCCTCGATCGTCAAAGTGTACCAACTCATTCACGGTTAATCGCTTCACCCAACGTAATTTGCTATCATCTCGAAAATTTATGTTAGGTATATTGACATTGACTTTACGCGTCGCATATAATCCAATTACATTCACAATGTCGTGGATCCATATCGGACGGTACAATGTCGTATCTCCGTTGGCAAAGGGGCCAAATTGCAATCCAATCCTGGATTGCAGTTTGGCCCCTTTTATTAATGAACAACAGGCAAGGCAAGTGGAGCACAAACCGCAAGCGGCAGTACTAGAGAGACAGAAAGCAGAACCGTAAATTGGAGAGGAGCTTGGTACTATGGCACAAAAAGGATTTTTGAAAAGCGGTCACACCCCGTCGTTGTTCGGCGCTTTCGCCTACTTCGACGTCAGCTTCATGATCTGGAGCATGCTCGGCCCGCTGTCCGTCATCATCATGAACGATTATCCGATGGATGCGGCGCAAAAGGCGAACCTCGTCGCGCTGCCCGTGCTCGGCGGTTCGATTCTCCGGCTCGTATTCGGCTTCTTGACCGACTACATCGGTCCGAAGCGCACCGGACAGCTCGGCATGCTCGTGACGATGGCGACGCTCGTATTCGGTTGGAAATTCATAGACTCGCTCGACAACTTGTATATCGTCGCACTGTTGCTCGGCTTCGCCGGCGCATCGTTCGCTGCAGCCCTGCCGCTCGCAAGCCGCTGGTATCCGCCGCAGTATCAAGGTCTTGCCATGGGGATCGCAGGAGCCGGCAATAGCGGCACCGTATTCTCGACCCTGTTCGCGAACCGGATCGCCACGCATTATGATTCATGGCAAGTCGTCTTCGGCTTCGCCCTTATCCCCATCGTTATCGTGTTCGTCATCTTCACCCTGCTCGCGAAGGACAGCCCGAACCAACCCGCTCCGAAGAAACTGGCTGACTATGCGAATGTATTAAAGCTTCGCGATACGTGGTTGTTCTGTCTGCTATACGGCGTGACATTCGGCGGCTTCGTCGGCATGGCGAACTATTTAACCATTTTCTTCAATACTCAATATGAGCTTAGCGCTGTTCGTGCAGCCGACTTCGCTACTCTGTGCGTCATCGCCGGCAGCTTCTTCCGTCCTGTTGGCGGCTGGCTCTCGGACAAGATCGGCGGTATTAATATGCTGCTCGTCCTGTATGGAGTCGCAGCCATCATGCTTGCCTCTATCTCGACGCTTCCGCCGCTCGGTGTGATCATTGTGCTGTTGTTCATCATGATGATGGCGCTCGGCATGGGCAACGGCGCAGTATTCCAACTGGTCCCTCAGCGGTTCAAGAACGAGATCGGACTCATTACAGGCATCGTCGGCGCTGCAGGCGGTCTGGGCGGTTACTTCCTTCCGAAAATTCTCGGCAACATCAAGCAGGCAACCGGCTCTTACTCGACGGGCTTCCTGATCATTTGCGGCATCGCTCTCCTCTGTGTCGTCACGATTCTAATCGTTCAAGGCAGCTGGAAGCGCACTTGGATCGGCACCGGCGGCAAAGCGCGCGTGGAGCACGGAGCGGTTACAACTTCGTAATCGTTAAGCTATAACTGGAAGAGCCGAAGACTCAAAGAACAATCATAACGAAAGTTCAAACAGGAGCGGCCGCCGGCTAACACCATAACCATCACTAGCCGGCGGGTCAATTATAAGAGAGGGATGATCCTATGAGCGAAATGGAAGCAGTAATGGCGGCGGAGGCAGCAGGAAACGATTCAGCGTGGGAATTGACCGATCTCGGGGATTGGATGGACGTTACGGATTTGTTCGAGATTATGGAATAACATCGCATGCGGGCGCGGTGCGCGCGGCGAAACGGAGCGGCCCACACCCACTCCCTCCGCTCCCCGGTAGCGCCGCCCGCGCCCGCATCACTTTATAAACAATCAACCGCGTTATCCTCCTCGGAACGCGGTTGATTTGTTTTTATTTAATAAAGCACACCCGCATAACGGTTGGCCTTCTCGCTCCTCTTAAGGCTCATGATCAGAGCGGACAACGCAAGCGATGTGAAGAACACAAGAGCGAACCAAGTGAAGCTGTGTTCCCTTCCATTACCGAGCCAATTCGAATATAGGCCCAGAAACATTCCGTGCGAGCAATAGATTAACACGCTGCTGTCTCGAAGCAGCTTAAAGTCGATCGGCCAATTCGGCGATTGCTTATGCAGCAGCATTTGGAACAAGAAGTATGTCGCCGGAAGGAGCATGAGAAGCATATTACAGTCTCTAATAACGGTGAATTGATTCAACAGTACAACCTCGAGTATGAGCCCCGCGGCGGAGAGGACGAATAACGTTCCCGGTCTCGTGTGCCGTATCGTTAATCTTCTGTCATACATGTACGCCCCTAATACCACATACACCATTCCGAAAAACAATCCGTTCCTCGTCGTTCCGAACCCATCCAAATAGGATTGAGCGAATCGGGAGAGCACCGTATCGTCGCCCAATACGCCGAAATAGGCATCCCCGAACAACCCGATCACGTAAAGTCCCATCGACAACAGCAGCAATTTAGGCAGTGACATCCATCGAATGCCGAAATAGAGTGCCGTTACTGCAAATAATAACGCAGGAAAATACCATAAGTGAAAGTGCCCGCCTAACAAAACAAAATCTCTTAAATAGAACAGAATAGCGCGCAGCAGATCATGATCCTGCTCCTGATAGGATCGATAAATATCATAACCGCCATAAACAAGACTCCATACCAGGTAAATACAAGCGATACGTTTCGTATACTTCATCCAATAACGGCCTGCCTGATTCCTTTGATCGTTGTTCGATATTTTCCCGAAGAATAGATACCCTGACGCGGCGAAAAAGAACGGGACCGCAATGCGGGCAATCGTATTCTCGAACGCCAAGCTGAGCGTGGAGTTAAGCGACTCCAACGGTGTTGTATGAATGCTGACAACTAGTATTGCAGCTATAAATCTCATGATGTCGAGGTTATTCAAGTTGTTCGAGCTGCTGCTCTGGACGATACGACCTATGACCTTCACGACCCCTTCGTGGTAATAAAGGTCTATTTTATCATATATTCGCAAATTGGGGATTGTTGTCACAGAGAAAAACTTACATTCAGCGAGAGCGGGAGAGGGATGTAACCGTACTGGAACAAGGGGCTTCTTCCAAATTGGGGTTGCATCTACCATTAGTTGTGATACAATATGTATCATTCAGGTGTACAAAATAAGATGGAGGCTCTACCGATGGCTGTTCCTATTCAGGATACAATCGCGCTGCTGGCTCATCTGTTGTCCGCATCCGCATTGCTGCCTATGATAATGTTTCTGATCAGCATCCCCGTCATATTGACAGGTTCGATCTCAGCGCTGTCTGTAACAGGTATTGCGGTATACGCATCGCTGTTTATTCTTTCGTATGCGATTGGCATGCGGACCATGACTCGCGAGTCCCGTACAATCGCCATGGTCATACCGACCGTTCTCGTTGCGGATGGTGCGGCTATGCTGGCCGGCATGAACTGGTATGGACACGGCGCGGTTATCCTTCACTTTCTGACGAATTAACCGGCTGCAGCTATTGCACTTGCAGAGGCCCCTTCTCGTTCCGAACAGGCCGCCCCACTGAATAATATTGCAGCTGCGTCCGCTCGACATCCTCTAACCGATATGCGTTGCGTCCGTCTACGAGGACAGAGCCTCTCATTAAACGTTCGACCTGCCCCAAATCGGCTTCCGTGAATTCCTCCCACTCCGTCAGCAGACAAAGCGCATCGCATCCTTCTACAGTACTCCAGCGATCGGAACACCAGGTAATCCCCGTATCATCCCCGCCTCGGAAAGAACGTTGGAAATTGCTCTGGGCAACCGGATCGTAAGCTTTCAGCAATGCCCCATCCTCCAGCAACTGCTGCATAATCTCATGGGCCGGCGCTTCACGAACATCGTCGGTGCCAGGCTTGAACGCCAATCCCCATATTCCGATTGTTCGGCCGCGCAAGCTTCCGAGCGAGTCCCGCAGTTTATAACGAACACCATTGCGCTGGAGCTTGTTCACTTCAATAACCGACTTCAGCAGCTTAAAATCATATTCGGCATGGCCCGCAATCTGGACGAGCGCATCCGTATCTTTCGGAAAGCATGACCCTCCGTAACCGATCCCCGCCTTCAAGAAGGCCGGTCCGATCCGGTTATCCATTCCCATGCCGGCTGCTACAGCCTCTACGTTAGCGCCTACCTTTTCACACAAGTTCGCAATTTCATTAATAAAGGAAATTTTGGTCGCCAGGAATGCATTGGACGCGTATTTGATCATCTCTGCGCTGTACAGATCGGTATGCACGATCTGCTCCGTCAACGGCCGGTGCAGCTGCTCCAGCACAGCCGCAGCATGTCGGCTCTTCGTGCCGATGACGATGCGATCCGGATTCATCGTATCTCGAATCGCAGAGCCTTCCCGCAGAAACTCCGGTACCGACGCGACATCGAACGGTACGGCCGTCCTCTCCCGGATCCATCGTTCGACACGCTCGTTCGTACCGACAGGAACCGTGCTCTTGGTCACGATGACCGTGTAGCCGCTCAAGCAACCGCCTATCTCTGCTGCCGCCTCTTGAATAAAACCCAAGTTCGCCTCTCCGCTCGGCAATGGTGGCGTACCGACGGCAATAATAACAATATCAGTGTCCCGAACCGCTTCATCGAGACGGGTGGTGAACCGCAGCCGGCCGGCTTCCCGGTTACGCGCAATCATTTCTTGCAGACCAGGTTCATAGATCGGAACTTCACCATTGTTCAACTGATCGATCTTATTCGCAAGTTTATCCACACACGCTACTTCATGTCCAAGCTCAGCAAAGCAAGCGCCAGACACGAGTCCAACATAACCAGTACCCACTATTGTTAACTTCATTACATTAAGCCTCCCTTCGTCTACTAGCCGAGACTACATATTTCGTTATAATGTTGTGCCAATCCAGCTCCAATCGGACGATATCCTCTTCCACGAGCTCCTCGCCCGTCTGTACTTCGATCATCTCCAGATCCGTAATCGCGCGCACGCTATGCAGAATGTTCGGCTGAACGACGATGACGTCTCCCCGTTCGATGGTGCGCAGCTCTCCTGCGAGCACGATCTCTCCTCGTCCTGCCACTACGGTCCAGACCTCTTGCCGCTTGCGGTGATATTGATAGCTTAAGTTACAATCCGGAGAAATAAGAATGCGCTTCGTCAGCACTTGCCCGCCATCCGGATATTGAATATAGTCCAGCACCCGATACCTGCCCCAGCGTCGCTCCTCATACATCGGACGCTGCTCCTGATGACGCATCACTTCTTTGATCCGGGGACTCGCCGCCTTGTCCGCCACTAGAATCCCGTCGGGGCTCGCCGCTACAATAACGTTCGACAACCCCAGTACCGCTACCGGAATCTCCAGCTCATTAATCACATGCGCCGCCTGACAATCGTCTGACAGAACCGCTTTGCCGACCCTGCTGCTTCCCATCTCTTCCGTTAGCGTGTTCCATGTCCCAAGGTCCTTCCAGCTGCCGTCGTACGGCAAAACCGAAACCCGCTCCGCCCTCTCTACGATTTCGTAGTCGAAGCTGATCGCGGTCAGGCTCGCATACCGTTCATTCAACTGTTCATAGACAACCGGAAGTCCCCGGCTTCTGAGCTCCTGCATCATATAATCGAGCCGAAAAGCGAACACGCCGCAATTCCATAGCGCTCCCCGGCTAATCAGCTCGGCAGCCCGCTGCTCGGACGGCTTCTCTTCGAAATGCTCCGCTTCACAGTATTCCATGCCGCCATCCGGCGAGTTACGCGGAACAATGTAGCCGTATTTGGCAGAGGGATACGTCGGACGCACTCCCAACAACCCAATATCCGCTCCCGTTATTTCAAGCATATGCTCCAGTTTCGAAATTTGGACAAAAAAACGGTCTTCGACAAACGGGTCAACCGGCAGGACAACAACCGTTTCATCCGGAGCTGCTTCGCATACCGAGTGAAGGTATGCAGCCGCAAGCGCAATGGCCGGAAAAGTATCCCGGCGTTCCGGCTCGACAATAATCGGCTGCCGCGTTCCTAACTGAGCCTTGATCACCTCAATCTGTGACTGGCTCGTTGCTACGTAAGCGCACTCGCTCAATCCCGCGCGGGTTAATTGCCCCCAGACACGCTGGACCATCGATTCATATTGCCCGGACTCCGTCTGAAGCAGCTTGAGAAACTGCTTCGACCGGGTATCGTTCGACAACGGCCAGAGCCGCTTGCCCGATCCGCCGGATAAGAGGACGATCTTCATCATCGGATTCTCCTATTCGCTCAATCTAGTCTCCAACCGCTTGCGTGCTCTTGCCATGAGCTTCGTCCTGATTTGAAACTCGTTCAATACGACTAATGCGACCGCGTATACGGCCGCTCCCGTTGCAGCCTGTACAGCGAGTCCGAACGGCCCCCGCATGCCCGCAACCGGCAGCAATGCCAGCCCCATCATGAGCGCCGCCAGCAGAATCCGGGATAACGCTTGAAGCGAATAAGGAAGCCTGAACAATCGCTGCGTAATATAAATATTAGCGGCCAACATCAGCGCCGAGGCGATCAACGAACTGACAGCCGCGCCTTTCAATCCGTATATCGGAATAAGCGTATAATGGAGCCCGATATTCAATAGGATTCCAAGCGCTACCGGTACGACTTGCCAATAGGTCGTCCGGCCAAGCTGGTACGATACATCCGTATAATAGAGCTTGATTCCTTGCACCAGCATCATGAAAGAGATGATAGGAAGAATTGCAGCCAGTGAGCCGGCATAATGTTCCCCGAAAATAACTGCGGTCAGATTAGAAGACAGAAGCGTTATGCCCGTGACAGACGGAACGGCGATGAGCAGCAGCAGTTGATAATTATTGCTCATCTGTTCGCGCGCAGCATGCTCTCCTTGCTGTTCCAGCTTGCGGATAGCGAGCGGCAGCGCACTCAAGTTTACGACCATCATCAGCATCCCAACCGTCTGGAACGAAAAGTCGTAACCGGCCGCATACACCCCTGCATCCGCGTCGCTCATCAGCCAGCCGATCATCAGCCTGTCGATGGACTGCATGACGTAAGCCATGCTTCCGCTTATCATCAAAGGCAATCCATATAGAAGGATTTGCGCCGCAAGCCGTTTATCGTATGGCGCGCCCTTGATCCCCTTCCATTCCGAGCTGAATAGAAGATTGGCGGCCGCCGTTCCCGCTGCAATACCGTATAGAAGGCCGGTTTCACCGTATCCTGCCTCAATAAACAGAACACTCAGCGCGACAATCAACACCGATTTGACCGTTGCCATGATCCCGAATCGAACGGGCTGCAAATTCGAGCGCTGGAGCGCTTGCGACAGCTCGAACCAGGCGCTCGTCCAGAGCAGGAGAAGCGCACAAGCCAGTTCCGTCAGCCGGATACCGGTCACAAGGAGCAGTACCGCCCCCACTCCCGCGGACAATAGACACATGCCAACATAACCGGCGGCAACGGTACGCAGCAGCCTGCGGTATTGGGATTCATCACCCGCATATTTAGGCACGAAGCGAATCAAACCCAACCGGAACCATTGATACAGCAAGGCACTTGCCACACTTACATAAATAAGAACCGTCGCGTACCTTCCATACTCATCCGGATACAGCAGATGAGTGTAGAGGAACAGCGAGACAAAGCCGATCGATCCCGTAACCAGCTTGGCTAACAAATAAAGAAGCCCATGTTTAATCATGCTTGATCCCTTGCTTCGTGCACCAATTGCTTCTGCGCGCCAACTCCAAGCAATTGCTCATAGATGTCTTCGACCTGCCTTGCCACCCCGCGCATGTCGCAATGCTCCAGCACGTTGCGGTGCCCTTGTTCCGCCAGCTCGCGGTGAGGGACCTGGCCATTGATCCAGCGCTCGATGCATGCGGCCAATTGCTCCGCGTTCCCGTCCTCTACAACGAGACCGCCTCCGGTCAGCTCTACAATCTCCGGCGCGCCGCCGGAATCCGATACGATGACCGGCGTCTGTGCCAGCATCGATTCGATAATGACCCGGCCGAACGGTTCATTCCGCGAGAAATTGATCGTAATATCGCACTTGCTCATCAATTCAACCGGCCGGTCCGTATAACCATAAAATACGACTTGCTCTGCCAACCCGTACGCTTCCACCTTCCTCCTCAGTTCCTCGTAATAGGAAGCGGAGCCGTCAACCGCCGTGTCCCCGACGATGAGCAGCCGGCAATTTCGAATGCCGCGTGCACCCAAGTGATGCAGAGCCTCGATCGCGTAGTCGTACCTTTTCCACTCCACGATTCGTCCGAACATGCCGAGCAGCAGTACGCCATCCTCCATGAACGTTCTCGTCTTCGTCACTTCGGTCAGCCGGTCGACGCCATTATAGACGACGCTCGTCCTTCCGCTGTGCAAAGACCGTTGAACGAAACGGGATATGCAGATGACCCGGTCGAATAACACCGGCAGCACCTTCGTATACATCCCGGATTCATGATGATCGCGATTGTGCCAAATGAGCTTAGCCGAGGTCAGCAGGCGGAGCGGCCCTGCGAACCATGGCGCTCTCCAGCCATTCGCGTGAACGATATCGATACCCCGGCTCCGGACGAACACCCCGATCTTCCAGACGTTCGCAAGATAGCGCCAGCCCAACTTTGTCTTCACGCTATCCAGCTTGATCGGAACATGCTCGAACGGCACCCGGATTTCGTTCAGAAATGAGGTGTCCGCCGGACAAAGCAGGAACACCTTATGTCTTGCCGGATCCAGATAGTTGATCAGATGAATCAGACTTTGCTCCGCTCCGCCCTTCTTATCGGAATGGGTGGCGAATAAGACGCGTACAATATCTGGCCTAGTCATTCCTGTCTCCCTTCACCATCTGCAAGCGGGTGCAGCGAACGGATAAATTCATCGATTCTCTGCCTCTGATTGTATTGCGACTTGATGTACTGCTGCGACGCAGCCAACAGTTCCGCTCGCCTGTCTTCCCTTGCGTGAAGCTCATCGAGCTTCTCGACGAACTGTTCCGGGTCGTCAGCTACCGCAATATGCTCCCCGTCGACAAGCCCGGTGCCTTCGCAGCCGATGGTGGTCGATACAACCGGCAATCCGTGCTGGATCGCTTCGATTGTTTTTAATTTGACGCCTGCTCCGTTACGCATCGGATTGACGAATAAGCATCCCATCTCGTAGATGCTCTCCAAGCTTTCCGGCGTATCGAACACTTCCACCCGCTCCAAATCGAACTTGTGTAGCCAATCCAATGACTGCTTCCTGCTGTTCCCTGCGATAACGAAACGGTATTCCGGCCGGTGCAGCATGCGCGGATGCACGTGCTGCAAGTACCATTCAATGGCCTCCCGGTTGTTCGGCATAAATAACGATCCGACGAAGACAACAGCCCGCGCATGAGGACGAAAGGCTGCGAACCGGTCCAACTCGACAGGCGGAGGCAAGAACATGCTCCGTTTGCCGGGATGGGCATGATGAAATTTCTCGTACTCTTTGCTCGATATAAACATGTAATGATCGATATTGCGTAATACATGACGGCGAAGCCAACTGAACTTGATGCTTTCGGAATAGTAATACAGCTTGTGGAGCCAATTGCCCGTACTTCTAGCCAGCGCCTGGAAATAAACGACTTCATCGTTATGCACCCGAAGCAGCAGCTTCGTCCCGCTCTGCCTCACGGCGGAGTTACTGGCGATCGGATACGTCGCTTCACCTTCCAGAATGACGTAATCGTACGGACCGCCCGTTATTTCGGCGAACCGCAAAGGGTCGCGCTTGGCAACCTGATAAGGGGTCGGCGCAAGTAATTTCACCAGCTTCGATGACGCTGGGACAATCGTCACTTCCGCTGCGTAACGCTTCACGACAGCCAGTTCATCCGCAGTCGGCTGCTGCTGATTGCCGCATACGAGCACATGAATGCGCATGCCAAGAGCGTGTAAGGCCATAATCCTTCCCCATGTATCGACCCTCCCGCCATGATTGGCCGGGTAGGGGAAGTCACTGCAGACGATTAGAACGTTCAAACCGATCCCTCTTTTGCCTAGCAGCATCCTCTCGAATTGAAGATACGCCAATGAATGTAAAGAAAAGCCACACCTCGTATTTGATATCTAGCGAGATGAATAATAGAGACAGCAGTATAAATATGAACGCGGCCATCAACACGACGCTCGGACCAATATGCGCACGCGTCCAGCGGAACAAATGCGTGAAGAACAGCAGCGCTCCCGCTCCGCCGTACATGATCCACTGGAAGAATCCGGATTTGACGCCTAGATTTTTGTCGGAATCCGCATAGGTGGCAAGCTCTGTCGTATTGATGCTTGTGTAGCCCATCAAAGTGTTGAACATGCTGCCCATCCAATCAATGGCCGTGTCCAAGTAGGTATTAAAATAAATCACGAATGCCCCTGTTCCAACGCCGAACGGGTGATGGAGCACCGTAATGACCGCGATTAGAACCGTTCCAAGCCTTGTGTAGAGAGAAGTATAATTCTGCATATCGTTCTGCAGCGAGCTGATGACGCCTCCCGACAAATACTTAAAGGCGAAATAGGCGCCGCTTCCGATAACAACAAGCATAACGATGTTGCGGGCACGCCGAATATCCAGCATCCGGAGCATCATAATGATGACCGTAAGGAACAGTACGATCAGAAACCCTTTCGAAGACGTCACCGCTGCATACAGTCCAACTCCCGCCACGACCCCTATATTCGCTAATTGACGGCCTAGCCTGTGAAGCTTCCGCGACAGCTCGAGCAGCACCGCTCCGAACACGACCATGATCGTTCCGGTCGTACTGCTCTCGGAGGTTAACAGCCGCACCCGCCAATAGGGATTCGGACTGGAGTGAAGGAACGTAAGCGCACGAGGAATCGTCGCCAGCTCCACGAGCATAACCGCCATCAGAAACAGAAACACCATCCAGAACGCCCGGTGCAGGACGCCCAGCATCGATGCGCGGTGAAGCACTCTGTGCATATGCCTGACATACAGAAGGATAAGCAGGAAGTAGATGAGCACCTTGATCGCTTTCACTAGCAGCTTCTCACTGCCCAGCGCGAAGTTGGCCTGCATATATTGGACCATTACGTACGTTAAGCTAACGAAAGCAAGATAGAGCACGAACAGGAGCATATTTTTCTGCATGCCGGTTTCGAGTCTTAGCTTCTTGCTGCGAAGCAAGAGATGAACCTCACTCGCCGCAAATACGGGCATCATCATAATGATAGGCGTACGCCCGATTTCGCCGATCATATTTTTCAGCGGGAAGTCCTGATAGATGGTTAGCAGCAGCAGAAAGCACAAATACGCCCAGCACAGAAAAGCTTCTTGTCTCGAGCTGCCTCGACCGTCCCTTGGAGCAAAGCCGGTTCCCGGGTGTGCGGCTACGTTTCCCATACCATATCGCTCGTTCTTTCGAGATTGTCGTCCAGCAGCCGCTCATAGGCAGCCTCGATCTCGCGGTTCATGCGTGCCGCCGTAAATTTCTCAAGGTAAATCTGCCTTCCCCGCGCGCCCATTCGCTCCAATTCATGCTTGTTAAGCGATTCTATGATCGCTTTCAGTTCGTCGGGACGGTCCGGATCGAAGACGTACCCGTTCACTCCGTGTCGGATCAGCTCGGGCAGCGCAGCCCGGTTGCTGCAAATAACCGGCTTGCTGTTGCGCATCGCCTCGACAGCTACAAGTCCGAACCCTTCCCAGCGCGAAGGAACGATGACCGCATCGCACATCGAATAGTAACGGTCGATCTCGCTGTGCTTAATCCAGCCTAAGTCGACGACGAACTCCGGAATATCGATGCTCTGATCGCCCAGAATGCTACCGCCGGCTGTATGCAAGGTAACGTGGGGGAACTTGTGCGTGCGGAACTGGTCCGTTAGGATATCCAGTCCTTTGGCTTTATCGTAACGGCCGATATACAGCAGATTGATCGTTCCGGTATCGAATTGTTCGGCCGGCCATACGCCCCCGCTTCCGTCAGGGACGCCGCTATAAATTAATACCGAGCGTTCGGCCGGTATCCCGTGCTTCATCGATGTCTGGAGCTCATGTCCGGAAATATTAATAATAAGATCGGTACGCGCAGCCAATACCCGCTCGATCAACCCGTACAATCGCTTCTTATAGCCGGAAACGTCCATAATAAACGGCCATCCATGCGCACAATAGATGACCTTGAACTCGTATTCCCTGCGGACAAACAATAAAGCGCGTGTTAACAGGCCTGCGAACGTGCTGTGGAGATGTACGATATCGGGCTTAATTCGCTCGATCTCGCGATTGATCTGTTTCATGGCGCGGATAAAATATTTCGGATGCCGGCGGTAATCGTAATACCGTACCCGGTCCTCTTCAATCTGCCAATCACAGTGGCTGTTGTACCGACTCAGCAGTACATGCACGTCGTGCCGACTGGATTGATACTGCACGATCTCATTCAGGTACGTGGCGATTCCGCCATTCACGTATTCTCCAATATGCAGAATCCTCATCGATTCATGCTCCTGTCCTGCCGGATTCGATTGCTGGATCGAACATTCATTCGATTCGATTAATAGGCGCTGTTCGGCAAGATAAACACTTTTACCGTCTTCAGTAATATTTTGAAATCAAACCATATGCTGCGCTTACGAATGTAAACCAAATCAAGCTCTACCATTTGCTCAAAGCTCAGATCGTTGCGTCCGCTGACCTGCCATAGTCCCGTACAGCCCGGAATAACGTCGAGCCGCCTCTTGTGGTGATTGCTGTATTGTTCAACTTCTCTCGGCAGAGGAGGCCTTGGACCGACCAGGCTCATCTCGCCCCTAAGGACGTTGACCAGCTGCGGCAATTCGTCAATGCTTGTCTTGCGAATGAAACGGCCGATGCCCGTAATGCGCGGATCGCTTTTCATTTTGAACATGGACCCTTGAATCTCGTTGTGCTTCAGCAGCTCTTCCAGCCGATTCTCTGCATCGGGCACCATAGAACGGAACTTGAACATTCGAAATTCCTTCCCATTCTTGCCGACACGCGTCTGGCAGAAGATGACTTGCCCTCTCGGACTCTCCAGCTTGATTAATAGAACGGCAACGGTCAAGATTGGCAGAAGAAGCAAAAGTCCGATTATAGCGCCTCCGACATCCATCACTCTCTTCATCGTCTCATAGACTGCCTTCCGTTCGCACCGATCCTGCTGCCCGGCCTCTAATTCATAGTCGAGCGGCATGCCCTGTTCCCTATCTGTATTCACAAACTGCACTTCGTCACGGCCGACCGGCAACATCCGTATACCCTCCTGATTTAGCTAAGCCTCAAACTCTATAGGATAAAATCTTGTACGAGAATGTGCCTTATGTGTCCTAATTAAGCGCAGCTCGTAATGGTTTATCGCGTCCCAGCGTCACTGCTGGTCTTGCTCAAGAAAAGCAATATATGCTTCCGGTGTGTTCAGATTCGTAAACGCGGAGTTCGTGTCATCATCGTCGGCTTCTATAACAACCGCTTTCGCTTCGCGGAGCACTTCCATCATTCTGAGTTGCCCGGATTCTAATCTACCCGCTAGCAGCGGAACGATGTTCGTATGATAAAGGGCATGGAACGGTTGGCCTTGAACAGCAACAACCATTGCATCCGGCGCCCGATGACTTTCAAGCTGCCCGATCAAGGAAGACGATACATGCGGCATGTCGCAAGCCAGTACAAACGCATAGTCCGGCTGCTGAAGTGAAGATAATGCGGCATGCAGACCTGCAAGAGGACCCTCTCCCGGAAACAAGTCTTCTACGATTCCAGTGCCAGAGGTGGGCAAATGTTCCGTAATAAGCCCGCGATACATACTTGCCTGCTCCGGCGTTCCAGCGGATACCGTCACCCGCATTCCCATCCCGTTAAGCTTCGCGATGAGATAAATAAGCAGCGGCTGCCCTTTCACGGGCAGAAGCGCTTTATCCCGCCCCATTCTTGAACTGCGTCCTCCTGCGAGCACAATCGCTTCGGTCACTTTCATCTTCGCCCTCCTGTCGTTCATAAGCGTCGCATCGCTGCGCATACAATCTATTACCGCCGAATATCAGAATCAGGCCAGGCTATTCGCCTATGAAGGAGATGCTCGAACGTGAATCAACGTCCAAGCAACAACGAGAAGCTGCTTGCAGGAGTCCACCCGCTCGAAGCCAATAACTATCTTCCGCTTCCTCTCGTGATTACCGCTGCGGAGGGAGCTTGGGTGACGGATGCGGATGGAGTCAAGTATCTCGACATGCTGAGCGCCTACTCGGCATTGAACGCAGGACACCGGCATCCCCGGCTGGTCCGCGCGATGCTGGACCAGTCCATGCGCGTAACGCTTACTTCCCGCGCTTTCTATAATGAGCCGTACATTCGCTTCTGCACCGAATTGACACGATATACAGATAAGGAAGCGGTATTGCCAATGAATACAGGGGCCGAGGCGGTCGAGACCGCCATCAAAGCGGCGCGGCGCTGGGGCTATAAACATCGAAACATTCCAGAAGGACAAGCGGAAATCATCGTCTGTACGGACAATTTCCACGGGAGAACCATTACTGCCGTCTCCTGCTCTTCCAACATTGAGTATCGAAGCGGCTTCGGTCCGTTCACTCCAGGCTTCCGGATCATTCCATACGGGGATATCGAGGCGCTTGAACAGGCTGTCACACCTCATACAGCCGCTCTGCTCATCGAACCGATTCAAGGCGAGGCCGGCATTGTACTGCCGCCTGAAGGCTATTTATCCGCATGCGCGAATCTGTGCAGGTCCAGCGGCATTCTGTTGATTGCCGATGAGATTCAAACCGGCTTTGGCCGTACAGGCCGCAGGTTCGCCTGTGACCATGAGAGCGTCGCGCCCGATATCTACGTGCTCGGCAAGGCTCTTGGAGGCGGACTGCTTCCGGTCTCCGCAATCGCCGCGAACCGTGACATTCTGGACGTGTTCGATCCGGGCTCTCACGGCTCTACATTCGGCGGCAACCCGCTCGCCTGTGCCGTAGCCGTAGAGGCGATAGCCGTCACCGTAGAGGAACAGCTCGCCGAACGCTCTCACGAGCTTGGCAACCGGCTGCTGGAGGCAATGCGGGAGCTTCAGCACCCGGATATTCGCGAAGTTCGCGGCCGCGGCTTGTTCATTGGCATTGAGTTGCATGTACCGGCAAGACCTTACTGCGAGCGGTTAATGAAACTAGGGTTATTGTGTAAGGAAACGCACAACCACACCATCCGGCTTGCGCCGCCATTAACGATAACGCCCGCAGAGCTGGAATGGGCAATAGGCCGTCTAACGAATGTGTTCCAGCCTTAAAACTTAAACGGAAGCCATCTTCTGCGCGGCTGATGATGGGTAAGAACAGCGCCGATTACCGATACGCCGGCTGCCTCCAGCAATCGGCGCGTTCGAACGGCTTCGTCTTCCTTAACCGCGCCGCTTCTGAGCACGAACAGCGCACGGTCGCATGCGCCCGCAAGCTGAATCGCGTCCGCCGAATCCAGTACCGGCGGCGTATTCACCCATACCATGTCGTATTCGAACTGCTGCTGCCACTGTTCCAACCGCTCACGTAAAGGAAAAGCCCCGACAATGTCACCGTAATGATCGGAACGGTGTCCAGCCGTCAGCACGCTTAAATGATGAAGCACGTCATCTTGAATGGCATCGCCAATGCTGCAGCGGCCCTCCAGCACCTGGCTGAATCCCGCCGCATTCGGCAGGCCGAACAGCTTATGAAGAACAGGGTTGCCTAAATCGCCGTCTATGATCAACGTTCTTCTTCCCGCTTGGGCATAGGTAACCGCCAAGTTGGCGATCATCTCGACAGAACCATTATTAGCCGCCGGTGTCACAACCGCCAGCAATCGGGCGCCGGCTTTCTCCACTTGTTCCAGCTGCGCACGCAGCGACCGGTAACGCTCCGATAAGGCCGCGTTACCCCCGCTTAGTGTCACAAGCTTACTTCTCAATCGGGACATCCCGGCTCTCCCCCGTCATTCGCAGCTTTCGGCTTCTAGCGCCGGGTGTTTCATTCACTCGAAGCAGCGCCAGCTCGACTAATGTGGGCAGACCGAGAACACGGGCAATGTCACGCTCGCTTTTGACCGTCCGATCCAAAAATTCAAGCAGAACCGCAAGTCCTACGCCCGCAATCGCAGAAAGCACAACCGCAAATACAAGCAGCTTCTTCATCCCCATGTTTAACGGCGCCGGCGCAGCAGCAGGACTATCCTCCGCTGTATACAACTGCTCGATATTGCGGGTCTTATAGATCCGCTCCGCCTCGGCAAGAAATACGGAAGACACGGCATTCACCAGCTTAGCAGCGCGGCTGTACGACCCGTCTCTTGCTTGAATCGTCAGCACCTGCGATGTGGAGCTTGAACTGACCCGAATCTTACCTGCAATTTCCCCGGAAGACATGCCAAGCTCCGGATGCTCCGAGGCCACTCTCTTCAGCACGACTGGGGTTCGGATAATTTCCTTATACGTCTCGATCAACATTAGATTGGCTTCAATGACTTTGGAGTCCGGCGCATCTGTTCCGCCACCGGCAGCCGTACGTGTCATAATCAGCTTGGCAGACGCCTCAAAAACCGGTTCCTGCTTATACTGGCCGTAGCCGTACGCAGCGCCGGAGCCGATAATGACGAGAAGAACAATGAGCCACAATCTGCGCCGAACAATCGTTATATAATCCAGCAGATCAATCTCATCCGGCACTGATATCCCTCTCTTATCTTCAGAGTTGATCGGCAAAATTGAACCAAAAAATATGGAATAAAATATCGAATTAATATCAAAAATACGTCGAAGTGTAGGATATAAACATATTTTAACACGAATCATGAAGCCGTCAATCATATCCTTTTATGCCATCCGTTCAATTATTATTAAGCAAGAAAATGTAAGAGCAGCGAGAAATGCGCTTGGCAGAGGGGATGCCGGAGTGTAAGGGGAGGGATAGCGCTAACGCAAAAAAAACGGGGCAGAGGGAAATTCCCCTGCCCCGTTCTTTCTATTGAGAGTGAACGTCTAGTTCAACGACTTCAGCAATGCCATGCCAGCTGCTTTCTCTTCGTTAAACTTTGCTTGATACTCGCTAATAATAGCTGTGCTGTAGTTGTTAGCCACCAGCTTCGACTTCAGATCAGCCAGAATCGCATTAAACTGGCTCGTGATTTCCGTCATGTAGCTGTCACCTTCCGCGTACAACTTCTGCATCTCAGCCTTGTCATTAGCCTTCTGTGCTGCAATGTAACTAAGTCCAAGGCTCATCAGATTGGACTTCGCACTGTTATACAACGATTGAATCTTCGCGTCCGCATCGGCTACAAGCGCTTCATACGAGACAACACCACCACTGCCGCCAACTGCACCGCCAGGCGTGCCGGTTGTCGGTCCGTTGCCGCCGCCGTTATTCGTCGAGCCTGTCGTCTCGCCATCGCCGTTATTGCCCGTATTGGCAGTATTGCGGAACGATTCCGATTCGCCGCTAATCCGGTGATTCGCCGAATCCCACTTCATGACAGAGCCCGTGCTCTCGCTCATGAAACGAACCGGAACATACAGGCTGCCGCCCAGCAAGTAAGCCGTTTGATTAGCTGGAAGCTTCTTCACGACGCCATCAAATACGAACGAAGCACTCGAAGCCTGCAATTTCAATGCTACGTTGCCTTTCGCAGCCGGAGTCCCTGCCGGAGCAATCGCATTCGTCAAATACTCCTTCAGCGCGGTCAATTGAATCGCGCTTGGTTTCGCAACCGTAACTTTCGCATTCTTCGAATCCCACGTCACCGATTGCTGAAGCGCGTAAGAGATAAAGCGGACCGGCACGTAGGAAACGCCGTCCTTAATAAACAGGTATTGTCCTTCCGGCAGCTTCAGCGTCTTCCCGTCGAAGCTCAGTTCGTAAGCAACCGACTTCACGCCGCCAGCCGCGCTTGGCGCAGCGGCCGTTGCAGCCGTTGCCGGAACAACGAATAACAAGAGTACAAGCGTCATCAGTAACCATTTCAAATTGCGTTTGTTCATTGTTTATCTCATCCTTAATTATAAATTAGCCCCAGTGGGCCGCACGCATCTGTTTCTTTTCCTCGTCGGACAAGGCATTATAAACGCGAAGGAACTCTTTATAACTCGAAATAACCTCGTCGATTTCACCATATTGCCGAACGCTTCCTTCATGGATCCACAGTGCCTTGTTGCAAAATTTACTGACCTGCGACAACGAGTGACTGATGAAAAAGATCGTCTTGCCCCGATCCTTGAATTCATTCACTTTGGCCATACATTTATCCGTAAACGTCTGATCGCCTACGGACAACGCCTCGTCGATAACAAGAATATCGGGGTCGATATGTACCGATATCGCAAATCCGAGCCTTGCTTTCATCCCGCTAGAGTACACCTTGATCGGCTGGTGAATGAACTTGCCCAATTCCGCAAACTCGATAATACCGGGTGTAATCTCCTTGATCCGCTGCTTCGACAAGCCCATCATCAAGCCTTTCAGCTCAATGTTCTCTAAGCCGGTAAGCTGGTTGTTCAAGCCGGAGGAGATCGCGATCAGCGCTGCTGAGCCTACAATCTCGACCTGACCTTCCGTTGGCATCGTTACACCGGCAATCAGGTTGGACAATGTGCTTTTGCCCGACCCGTTCAGTCCGACTATGCCCACGACAGCCCCTTCTTCCACCTCAAAGGAAACATCTCGCAACGCGTTATGTGCTGTCCCTTGACGCCGAAGAGAGAACAGGTCGAGCAGCTTGTCCGAGGTTTTGCTGTAGAGCTTGTACCGTTTAGAGACACTTTGAAATTTGACTCTATAACTCATAATTGAAAATCACCTTTAATCATGCTAATGAATTATCTATCACTTTATTAAACACACTCGACAAATTATTAAGCCGGAGAGTAAAAACATGCGGAAGATCCGAATTAAACACTATTATATCATTTTTTTATAAGTAGTTTAACTCGCTCTACTACACTCGCACCTTCTACTTTCTCCCGTATCTCGCAAATAGACGTCCTCTTTGAAATATAGCCGATGTAAGAACCCCTAATTTCTTCCGAAGTTAGAGGTCCAAAAAGATAGTTAGCATCAGTTAACTTCGATGTTGTCATAACATAATCGGCTCCTTTATGTTATTTCAACATCTAGCGGCGGACCAGGTCCCTAATACGGACTAACAATGATTTGACTAGCTTGTTTTTTGTTCCCTTGCGCCAAACCGCTCTTGCCATATTACTTTCACGAAGTTTATTGTATAGCGATCGTTGACGGGCAGCATTACTTCCATACTCTTCGTACAGCTTCCCAACATTCCGGTTTATAGCTGCTAAAGTACGCTCTGAGTTTCTTTTATCGATATATTTGAAGTAATAATTTCGCATATCGGTATACTTATCTTGTTCCTTGAAATCGCGCTCAATGTATAGCTCGATGTGAGGAATTAGCTCCTCTACCGTAAAGGCACGCTCACCGAACAATTCGGTATCCATATCCATGTAGCTGCCTTGCAGCTTATTGTATTTACTAGCATCGAACTGGAAAAATAGAGTCGATTTATGCTGATAGTACATTTCCCAAGCTACACTGGAATAATCTGTTATCAGCATAGAAGATCTCATTAACAGTTCATTAACCTTGACTTCACCAAATTGCACAATTTGGATCGCGCTATTTTCTTCTCTAAACTTATCGACATGCTCAATAAATTTAGGATGCAGCAGAAAATGAGCCTTTATATTGTTTTTCTCTAACAGGTCTTTCAATGTTCTGGATTGCAGCAAACTGACATAGTTGTGATAATAACTGGACTGTACAAACTCTTCCTCCATAATGCCATCCATCCATGAACGCCAAGTTGGCATGATGAGAATTTCTCTGTTTTCTTTACTAGACTTATCCTGCAACGCGTCCCATCTGCATAGTCCTGTAACAATTATTTCATTCTGATCGTATCCGAAGTGATTCTTAATAATATCCCGCTCATAATCAGATGAAACAGCAAACAGATCGACTCCGCTATGCTTCGTCTTCTTGAAGACACCTTTATCAATTTTCTTGAGTGCAATTACTCCGTGCTGCAAGAACACAAACTTTTTCTCATCCAGCGCTTTCTTGAGACGCCCTTTTTTGATACGGATATCATAGCTATGTCCCTTGGATTCCGAGGACACCAGCAGTTTCGCCGCATACATGTATACCATATACTTAAAGCTCATAAACTTGATGATGCGGTTCTTCTTATCTCGCAGATCCTTATAATCAGCGGCATCCTTTTTGATAATAAAATAATAGTGGTCGTGTTTCTTATTCTCATAACAATATTCGAAGAAATAGTACCCGTTATCTTGCGCTGTGCTTGCATTCTTCTCATAACCTAACCAAATATTCCGTTTATCGAAGTACTTCCGGAATAGACGGTATACCCAATAAGCCGTATTCTCCTTTATTTTATATACACGGCTTTCATAAGCAGCACGCTCGCGATAACAGAAGGAAACTGACTTATCTAACGTAATATAAGGGTACATCATGTATTTTTCATCAACCCGATATTCATGGTCGATAATCCTGCTTGATACCCTGTTATTGATTTCCGGAGTCGGGTTTTTTAGTTTGACAAGAATCTCTTCGCCTTCAATATTCACGACCACAAATAAATCCCAATACAGCGGAATAAAATTGTATTGTGCTAGATTAATCGAGCACGACACAATTGCTTCTTCTTTTCTGCCTCTCTTTTCTACTGCGGGAATATCATATTCCATTACTACAGCCTTATTCCGTAATTTTAGCCTCATACGATCAATGCTGTATTCCTTGCATTCTGGTAATACTACTTTGGCTTCCAAAGTTACCGTTCCATTTTTCATTTGAAAACGTTCTACGGAAACGGATGATTTTAGTTTCTCATTATACAAATTAATGATTGGACGAATGACAACCGCCAATTCATTCTTCAGTGTTAAATAAGGCGCCACTACATTAATGGCAACATCATCATCACTCTGATCATTGTCACTCTGATCATTTTGTTCATCCGATTTAGCGATTGATTTGCTTAAAGCCGGATAATACCGTTTCAAAGCAGGTTCGATAGGTTTGCCCTCCAAGCCTACTTTGCCCTCAGTGATAATACCCGCATATTCGATCTGTAGATAAGCGTCCCACCTGGATTCCACATCCGCATGTTCTTCAACAAAATCCGTAATGTCTGCCTCAACCAACTGCCCATTTATTTGAGCAGGTATAATCCACTCTTCTTGGGTAACACGATTACGGAAGATGAACCGTGTGTCTTTTGTAACCAAGTCGCTTTCCTTGACATCAAACCGGATTATAGATTCATTCACTTCCAAATTCTTGATTCTAACCTGCTTAGGAACAATCTTATACACTTCGTTGAACAACTGTTCTGCCGGGCTAATAACAATGGAAAGTCCGTTATTAGCATCCAAATATATAGCGCCCGCATTGCTGTCCTCGCTGCCGCTTATATTCACAAATGCAGGATAATAGCGCTTCTCATTCGTTGCTATCGGCGTACTAAATAATCCTAGTTTACCTTCTT
Source organism: Paenibacillus kobensis NBRC 15729 (assembly GCF_004000825.1). Classification (GTDB taxonomy): domain Bacteria; phylum Bacillota; class Bacilli; order Paenibacillales; family Paenibacillaceae; genus Paenibacillus_T; species Paenibacillus_T kobensis. The sequence continues at coordinate 43,371 of NZ_BILZ01000021.1, forward strand.
CAATGATATCAGCGTACTCGGTTTGAATATAAGCATCCCATCTGGAATCTTGATCTAGATGCTGTTCGATGAACTTGGACACGTCAATCATAATGATCGCAGATTCTACAACCGTATGCGGAACACGCCATTCTTCCTTTGACTCTCTGCTGCGAAGCAAAAAACGCGTCGTTTCATTTATTAGTACACTATCCTCGACTCTAAATGTAATACTAGTACCGTTCACTTCCAACCCTGCTATATCCGTTAGGCTGGAGACATTCGTATAAACATCTTTGCGATATACTGCGTCATCTCCGATTAAAAATACAAGTTCATTCTCTTCCGATTCATATCGAATAACATGGACCCCTGGTGTTGTACGGACAGGACATTTATATCGCTCTGATGCCTCTTGTCTCCAATTGCCAAGTTTTTTAACGAATTTATAAAGCAGCAATTGCTCTTGCTCGGATGGCCTGAACCCATAGCTTGCTTCATCAACGCCTACCTCTACATCCGTACTTGCCTGTGCGAACGCTTCGGCTTCCTCTATTGTTCTGGGCTCGACATCAACTGTCTCTTCGCTATAAAATTCGTAGGAGTTTGCCACTACTCGAATGCTTAGAGCCAACATCCATCTTTGCTCATCAACATAATGTCCTTGAGCAAATATAGCATCCAAACTTAACGACAACATCCCTTGTTCATCCAATGCTACACATGAGTCGTCAAGCTCACGGTATCGCTCTTCACCTTCTAGTCTGAGCATGAAAGATAGAGCAGCATCCTCTTCAAGCGCAATTTGAGGCAAATCCTGCAGTTGCAACTTCAGAGTCCCTTGTTCCCCATCCATTACTTGATCGTAGTAGATAACCTGAATTGGATGTACCGCAATCCCTCTGGCTCTATCCGCAGCGACGACGTCGCCTGCAAACAATGCCAAGGAGCCTTCTCCCGTTACATAGGGAATAAGGGTTAAGCTATGATCGATTCGAATCGGCTCGAAATATTTATTCCGGTCCTTCCCGACCTCCAAATCGACAATCCCCATACAATGCCTACGAATCTTTTTGCCCATGAATTCTTGAATAAATAAGTCATAGCGAGGACTATGAGACCAGTCCCTATTTAGATCAATGTGGAGCTTAATCTGTTGCTGAGTAGCATGTACGATCGTATGAGGTACAATAATCGGATTCTGCTCCGCAGGATCCGCCAACGTGACATAGATTTGCGTCTGGTCAAGAATGTTTCTGGTAGGAATCGTGAAGAACATATCGGTCCCTGCCAATGTAATCTCCTGCACAGTTACCTTCATGTCTACGGTTTGTGAATAAACTTCCCTAGCAGCTACAGCGTTGCCGCAAAGCAGCCCAAGAGCACCCATAATCGATGTATATGGGGTTATACTGCTTCTGTAATCGGCCCGGTAACTAGTTGTGCAATAAATCTCCTTGTGGGGCAGCGAAGTTACAATCGGTTCATACTTGCTGCCGTCGCCATCTACTATAAGTAACTCCAATCGCTGCTGCCCTTCCCTCGCGAAGTTTACTTCTGACAATGGCAGCGATAATACCATCCGCCCCCGATTGTTTACATATTGGATAGGCAGCGTTTGCTCAATACCGTCCAGTTGATTTTTCAGTACGACCTGTAGCTCACGGTCTGACAACAGCTCCAAATCTATATCCATTAACAGTTGATCTTGCTCAATACTGTATTGAAACAACCGCAATTCTGTCATTTTATATGTACGTCCCTTTCGTGCGTTTAAAATTATAAGTTACATATCTGCTTATATATACGATTGCTGTTCTGATCGTCGATTTGATCAAATACTCGACTTCGACGTCGCTCCAGACGCTCTATGTCGATACTGCCCTCCAACACTTGCTCTATTCCCGATATTAAAGCTTGATCATCCTGTACGACCTCACCGATATCCCTATACTTAATCTCCTCTACTTCAGAATGATGATTATGATAGGGATCAAATTGATAGAATAGAACTGGCTTCTTCATATAGAGAAAGTCGGTAGCTACGGAAGAATAGTCGGTTACGAGCAATCTGCTTGAGCGAAGCAATTCGGCAACTCGTGCATCATGCGGACCCATCACTTTAATCAAATTAGACCGGCTGTGGAACAAGCCGCTGAAAGACTGTAAATTATGATGCATATAGAATATCAACTCGTAATTATAACGCTTAAGCAGGGCGATTAACCTTGTATTGTTCAGCAGTCGATCATACATACGATAAAAATCGCTTTGTACGAAAAACTGTTCATCCTGCTTCGATAAATACCTTCTCCACGTCGGCATGACAAGAATTTGCTGTTTCTCAACTGTAGAACGCCGCAGTTGATCGAACCGGGACAGTCCAGTAACGAATATCTCCTCGTCACGGTAGCCTAATGTGTTCTTTATGATCTCTTTTTCTTTATTCGAACTGCAGAATATATAATTTAACCCGTACAACTCCTTATGCAAATAAGGCGATATGTTATGAATAATCATCCCGTGTTGAAGACATATATTCATCTTGCTGGCTACTTGCTCTCCGAACAACTGATTAAAAAATGCGCGTGAAGGGATCAAGCTCTCTCTTGTCGTCCATGCACTTATATATTTACTTGCTGCGAGCATATAGATAATATGCTTCCAAGACGAATGATAGATGACATTGCCATACTGGCTCACTCGATCGACATGCGGCGAGTTCCGATCAATAACATAAAAAGCATTCCGGTTAGGGTATGTCTCCCTGCAATACTTAAAAAACTCATATCCGTTATCTTCAGCTTGAGACGGTCGTTCGGCAATCAACCATATTTCCTTCCCCTTCGTCAGTCGGACAAATTCCGCAGAACTTTGCACAGCAAACTTGATGCTTTGTTCTCGTACATAGTGCCATCCTTTCTGAAACGAACGGTATACGTTTAGAAGTCGGCGGTAGTTTTGGCGCTCTAATAGTGACTCGTATTTACGGATATAGGTATCGTACCTCTTGATTCGCAAACTGTAATCAGAGGTCTGCTCATATATCTTCCTTAGTGGTTCACTAACCGGACGATTCACGTCCGCAGCCGGACTCGATTCAGATGGCGGCTGTATGTTTAACGAAGAAGAGAACTTCTTTCCTCTTAAAATCTGCTTCACTCCGTGCGCCATTTGATAAATTCGAAGAGCTGCTAGACGAACATTTCTTTTGATATGCTTATAATTACGGCTATACAACCTCGCCTTTGCTTGCGATTGCTTCAATTGGCAGGATAGTTCCAAATGTTGAATAATCCCATCGTAATTGTTTCCCTGCAGCATCTTGCTTATTACGCTGTAGCCTGGAAGCATGGATCGTATAAATTCAAACTGAAAATCAGATGTCACTGCTTTCACTTCTTTAAGGATAGCCATTCTTTCCGGTCTCAGCATTTCGTTAAATTCAGGTGACTCCATCAAGCCGAACAGTTCTTGCATCGCCGCCACCTCGTAATGACATCTCGCCCATTCATTAGAAAGCCGGCTGTGGACCACGTTCATCTGATTCAGCTGATTTTGAAACCAAGTTGTGTCCCACTCGTGAGACTTAACATTAACAATGCGTTTGGGCAAATAAGTGATTCGTTCCAATCCCATAAGAAGGCGACGATTAAACTCCCGCACTTGAACATCCCCATCAACTTCCGTCAATTCGATATGCTCTCTTAACAATGCATCCGTGCGAACAATTTTGTTGCCGCTTATCCCTATCAACTGGGCCAACACCGGTTCACGCTCTAGATTCGTATTATAGAAATATTTCTTCAGTTTCTCGTAACGGAGAATCGTAAGCATTCGATGCTCCTGAGCATGTTCGTCCCACTCATATTGACCTCCCATGATAAGGTCTGAGCTGTGCATTTGGATACACTCCAGCAGTTCAGCATACGCATTCGGTTGAATGGTCTCCCCTTCATTTAGAAAGGCAATGTATGGACTGCGGCACTTTCGCAGTTCATCATTGAAACATTTAACATACAATTCCGCATTCATGCATGGCAACACTTCTGCACTAGTGAAGCCTAATAGAGAGGCTTTCAATTGAGCGTTTTTGATTGGATGCCCTACAATAAACGCCCGCAAATCCACCTCGCCTGTATTCCAACGCTGTTCCTGAAGCGACAGGAAGGTTTGTTCAAACTGATCACTTTGAAGCGTAACGAATACGGCCAGTTTTGGATTAGGCATTTCGGGCACCCCCTTCTCAGTAATTGAAAATATATAAAGACCATTCCCTTTAAGATAGCCCAGGAATGGTCTTTCTCTTCAATGGTTACATTTGATCCACAAAACTCGTTCTCGCTTTCATATGCATCCACGCTCCGACTACAAACAGGACAACTATACACGCACCAACGTATAAAGAAGATTTGGTTGCAATCTGACTCAAATCATCGGTCAGCAAGCTTTCGCGGTATCCTTCAATAAAATAACTGAGTGGATTAAGTTGCATAACATTCTTTAATGTATCCGGCGTGCGTTCATTCATCGTCCACATGATTGGCGTGAAGTAAAACGCCATCCGTGTGAAAGACTGTACAACTAACTGAACATCCCTCGCCAATGTCGCAAGAGTTGATGTAATCAGAGCAAGCGCTAGAAGGAATGCAGTCAGCAATATTGTATAAAATAGCATTCCTGTAAGCGCTAGAATTGTAACTCCTTGAGTGAATGCAAGTATAGTGACAAGTATAAGAAGGAGTGCAACATGTGTATATAATTGTGTTAACACTACAGTAGTAGGAATGACGCTTAATGGAAATTTCATCTTCGATACCATCGGCAACTTTACATACACCGAACGAGTACCCTGGATAATACCACCGGAAATATAGAACCAGGGAATGAGGCCACACAGAAGCCAAATAATAAACGGCGTACCCTCTACAGGAGCCCCTCCGCGAATCCCCAGCCCGAATACAGCCCAATAGATGCCAATTTGCATAGCCGGTGTTAATATAAACCATAACAGACCAAGTCGATTCGAAACATGCATCGTTTTTAAGTCGTAGAGAGAAAGTCTCAACATCAGATAAGCATTCGTCCAATGCTCTTTAATTAGCCATCCAATCGTTTTCATGCAGAAGTTATGTTCTCTTTCTTATGTAGTGGAATGTATTGATGCAAGTTTCCGAAGTTGACGACTTGGAGCTTTCCATCTGCAGCCGTCTTGATACAATTCCGGGTATCGAACAGCATTGGGAGCTCCATCGAAGCTGCAACCTGTTCATACTGGAAGGACTTAATTTCCTGATGATCGGTCAGCACCAGAAGCATATGGGCCCCTCTAGCTGCCTCTTCAATGGACATCATCCGGTATATCGGTGTTTTGACGTTAGAGTCATGGATACGCACCTCATAGCCGGCCTTAACCAAGAGCGTAACGACATCAAGTGCCGGGCTCTCCCGGATATCATCCACATCCGCTTTGTAGGTAATGCCTAATACCGCTACCACTGGTTTCTCCACGCCAGTCAACAGCTCAGCGACTCGATCTGCTACAAACTCGGGCATCGATTCATTCGTCTTACGGGCTAGTCGTATCATGCGAGATAATTCCGGTGCCTTGGATACGATGAAGTAGGGGTCGACCGCAAGGCAGTGCCCGCCAACGCCAGGTCCAGGCTGATGCAAATTCACCCTAGGGTGATTGTTTGCTAATTTAATTACGTCCAATGCATCTATACTAAGGCTATGGCATATTTGAACAAGCTCATTAGAAAGCGCAATATTAACATCCCGATAAGTATTTTCCATTAACTTCGACATTTCTGCCGTTTTGGCATCCGTTCGAATGATTTCTCCTTGCACAAACAACGAGTAGAGTCGTTCGCCTGCTTCTGCACATGCCGGTGTAATCCCACCGACAATACGATTATTATACACGAGCTCATGCAAGATCTTTCCTGGAAGTACACGTTCCGGACAGTGAACCAAATAGATGTCCTTACCAACCAGAAATCCCGCCTTCTCTACCATCGGGCGAATATAATCGTCCATCGTACGGGGGGCAATCGTCGACTCGATAATCAATACGTTCCCTTTTTGAAGATGCGGAATCACTTGTGCTGTAGCCTTCAACACATGGCTAAGATCACAGGAGTTGTTATCATCATTCAAGTTTGGGGTAGGCACTGCGATAATGAAGGCATCGGCCGACTCCGGCACCAAGGATGCCCGGAACATTCCGGATGCAACGACTTCCCTTACAATCTCGTCAAGGCCCGGTTCCTTGATATGAAGTTTGCCTGCATTGATTTGCTCTACAATATCTCTAGAGATGTCTACACCGACTACTTCAGAGCCGTATTGAGCAAATATCGCCGACGTCGGCAAGCCGATATAGCCCAATCCAATCGTACATATTTTACTCATGACGCTCCCCTCTCCCTTCTCTCCTCAATAGCGCTTAAGGCGTTTGTTCACCGCGATAAGCGGAGCAACTCCTCGACGATCGTGGCAGTATGCTTCTTTCCCCGGTTCATATAACGATTAGACTGTGCCATCTTCACGGGATCTGCTTGCAATCCGGAAGCCGCTAATTCGTCTAACAGTTGTTCTTCAGTTCCAAGCACTTTGCCGAACAGGTCATTCTTATGATCAATCGGTCCCTCATTATAGTGACTCGAATAAAATTCGTCATAATCAAATTGATAGAACATGACTGGCTTATCCATATAAGCAAAGTCAAATGAGACAGTCGAATAATCCGTTATTAGCAAACGATGACGCTTGAGCAGTCGTTGCACCGTTTCTTCTCCTTGCCGCACCACCTGAATTCGCTCATGATAGGCCGGAAGACTGCCAAACAGTTGTTGGGTTTTATAATGCGGATAGAATGTTAGCTTCCAATCACGTTGCTCCAGCAAGGCATGAAGCCGTGGACTGGACAGCAGAGAGTGATAGGTCCGCCAGTAGTTCGACTTCTCAAGTTGATCTTCTGACTTTATCCATTTACGCCATGTCGGCATTAGCAGAATTTCGTTGCCACCGCTTGAGTCTTCGAGGTGGTCCCACCTAGCGAGCCCCGTAACAATGACCTCCTGGTTGGTGTAGCCGAATTCTTCTACGATATGCTGCTTCTCGAATGGAGACGAAACAACAAATAACGAATAGCCTGTCCGATTGCGATGTAGTGAATGATTTACTCGACTTACACCGATAACGCCGTGTTGAAGAAACACTTTATGCTTCGCCTTCCAGTTCGGGTACTGCTTCTTTATGTTCTTGTAGGCACCTGTATACATGTTTGCAGACTCGATATAGCTATTAATCGTCATATAGCTCGTTAGTAAATACATAGTATGACGAATGGATCCGAACAAAACAATGTTCCCATAGGGCTTAACTCTATCGTAATCACGAGAGTTCCGGTCAATAACATAATAGACTGGTAAACTTGGATTATTCTTACGCAAATACCGGAACAGATGATATGAATTGTCCTGCGCTGTATCTCGGCGCTCTCCAATTAACACTCTGTTCTTCTTTCTTAAGAACGTGCCGAACAGTACATAGAGCAGCATACAGAATAGTGCTTGGAAGTCCATCGATTTCAACAAGTACAGAATAAATCGCACATACCCCGCAAGTTGCCTGACTGATTCAACAGCTCTCGCCGGAATAGAAGCAGGCTTGATGACTACGGATAAATAACGACGCCTCTTGTAACGGGTAGCATACAGAAGCTTATTGCTTATGGTCGGCATCAGCCGATTGCGCAGCGATACAGCTCGAATTTCTAACGGCTGCTCCACCACTGTTCCCTTACCCACTGCTAGTTGTATGAACACCTGCCATTCGCCAACATTCGGCAACCGATCTAAATCAATCGTTGTATTGACGAAGCCTGCCTGGTCGTAATTTACGCCATGTCCAGCGAACTGGTGAGTTACATCTGTACGCAGTGACGTTGCCAAGTCATATTCTATAACCGTATTTCCATTCCGACATACAAGCTTCTTCCGGCAGCCCTCAGTAGAAATATTCGGAATGAACGCATAACCGCCAATTATAAAGTGCTGTTCTGATTTCTCGAGTACTTCGAGCCGATAGGTAATCTTGCTCACATCTGCCTTCAGACAATCCGCATAGGGCTCAAATGATTGCATCCAACCATGATAATACTCTCCATTTCGTTCCATCCACGATCCTTCAGGCACTGCATGTACAATCCTACTTATAAATTGTTCTAAATGCAGTTCATCATTCTGCCTTGCCACCTCTAACAGAAGTTTTTGCTTGAATGACAACTCTGCAAAGTCGATAGGGAGAACAAGTATGCTGACAAATTGCTGGACTAGCCGCATGAGCCGTGTCCGATCCTGCTCATATAAGGAACGCCCCGTATTCGCCAGCGTATCGATCAGGAAACGAAGCTGCCTAGCCTCAATATAATGAATACTATCCGCACGGTGAAGCTCGCCGTACATTGCACTAATTTTATTTTGAAGCTCAAGCAGTTGTTCCAAATAAAGAAAAGTCCCTTGTCGGGACAAGCTGCCCCCCTCTGTCTGCGTACGGTAATACAACAGTGGCAAAGGCTGGACAATCGTTCTATTCGAGGCAATCAGGCACCGTTCGGTAAACAGTAAATCTTCCCCAACTTGTATGCTCTCATCAAACTGAACACCTAGTCTTGCAATAAACGCACGCCGAAACAACTTATTGCACACAGAAGGCGTCAAATGAAGCTCAGGGTTATTAAGAATATGCCTAACGGTTCTAGCAGAGCTTGCTGAAAACATACGGTCCATATAGGATAAAGACCATCGACGCTCTTCATCGAAGCAGGAGATTTGTCCAATAGCCGTATCTGCATCCTTATTGCGAGCCAGTCTGTACAACTTAACCAAAACGTTAGCATCCATATAATCGTCAGCATCAAGAAAAGTAATATACTCTCCTGCCGCTAGTTCTAATCCACGATTACGAGCATGACTGACGCCATGATTGTCCTGCTCAATAATCAACAGTTGTGGAAAGCGCTTAGCATAATCTCGTATGATGTCACGACTTTGATCGGTCGAACCATCATCGACTATAATAAGTTGCAGTCCTTTCACTTGCGAAGCTAGCAAAGAGTCCAGGCATTGAGCCAGATAGTTACCTTTATTGAAGCTTGTAATGATGACGCTAATATTTATGCTCTTCATTGTCTATCACTCCAGCGTGCGTCTTCCTTCCCCGTATATCGGGCTTCTAACTACTGACTCGATGATATAGTTTCAATAAACTATGTTTCTCGTTATCCCAATTGTAGCGGTCTCTTGCAACCAAACAGTTCGCCTTCATCCGTGCATAATGATCCGGATTGTTCAATAAATAATTAACACCTTCTGCGATTGATCGCGGATCATGAGAATCGACACAAACACCGATATCCTCATTCTCTACAACCCTCTGAATCTCTGGGAAGCTGCAAGCAACTACCGGAACTGAACTCATCATATATTCGAACAGCTTGTTGGAGGAGGCCGAGTAATGATTGAAGCACACGTTGTTCAAAATCTGAAATCCTAGGTAAGCGTTCTTCGTATAGTGAAGCAGTTGCTCCATCGGCACCTTTGGCATGAACTTAACGCGATGCTCAAGTCCAAGCTCCTGCACTCTCTGCTGCAGTTCAGGCTTGATTCGACCATCCCCGATAAATACAACGATTCCTCGTTCAAACATCGGCACCGCTTCAACCAACTTATCTAGACCTCGGCCCATCTGAACTCCGCCTTGATAGAGAAGAATCGGCTCCTCACGCGGGATATCCAGCATCGCGTACAGATCAATCGCATCGCTTTCCTCCGGCTTCATAGGCACGGGGTAGTTGTGTACGACCTCTGGATAAAACCCGTACCGCTCTTCGCTGTACGCTGCCCGGGTATGGTTCTCCATAATCATGACATCAACCCGTTTGACGAAGAACCGCTCCATTATGCCGTAGATCGGATTGTTATAACCTGTACGGCTCGTCTGAACCTCGTGAGAGTCGTATACAAGCTTGCGACGACGAAAGATTCTGGCGCAGAGATAGCCTTGCGGCAGCGTATTTAAATCATTGGAATGGTAGATGTCATATGTCGATGCCATTCCCGCCCTTACCATCCGCAGAATGATACAAGCACGCAAGTATATCGTTTGTATTTGCCTTAGGAATATAATAAATGTCGCGACGAGCAACGGAATCATCACCACCGGAACGAACCACAACCCGAGAAGTGTCATCACGATTGCAAGGGCCATTGCCCAACGATTATTAATCAGTGCATCCTTGAGCTTAACAACACTGCCGAGCAGACTTGATTCATTCGACACTCGAATAACCCGAAAGCCTTCAGGACGTTGTTCGAGACGCGGCATGGATGAATCTCTTCCATCATGAATACATATCAAATCTACTTCATAACCATCTTGTGCCAATGAACTGCACTCACGCAGCACCCGGGCATCATTTGTAAAGTGGTTCCAGACGAACATGCCGATTTTCTTTGCCATATTCCTTCTCCAATATTTCAGCCAATACGGCGATGTTTTCTTTCCACCGATAATTATTGCGGGCAAAATGGTATCCGTTATTCCCCATATCCGCTCTCAACCTACTATCCGACGCTAACTTCACAATGTACTCATATAACTCGTCTGTATCTCGGTTTATCGAGGCAAAACCGGACTCCGACCTCTCGAGCACCGTTGCAGCATATCCCGATACGGAACCGACGATCGGTTTACCCATGCACATGTAATCGATCATTTTGCCTGGCAAAACCGTATCGAACACCGGCTGTTTCACTAAGCTGACGAATGCTATATCTGCATCCCGGACGGCGTTTGTAGCCTCCATCCGGTTATCAGCTTTAAGGAGCGTTACATTGGTCAGACCAAGCTCTTGAATACGCTGCTTTAGTCCCTTTCTTCTGTAGCCGTATCCGATAATCTTAAAACGAATATCTTCCCGATCCTTCAATCGCTCTGCGATTCGAATTAACGGCTCCAGGTCCTGTGCCAGCCCAATATTGCCCGTATAAATAACAACGATAGGATCCCCCGGTTGCCGTTCAGCCTTAACGGGCGGCAGCAGTTCCTTCTCCGTTAAGGAGTTCGGCATAAATCGAATGCGGTCGCTCGGAATGCCCTTCGATTTAATATGCGGCATAAAGCCTTCGCTGTTGATGATAATATTCTCGGCTTCCACATAAAGCTTGTTTTCTAACATTCTTGCCATCGCAATAATCGGCTTGTACGTAAACACGCCAACACCAAGCAGAGATTCAGGCCACAGATCCCTTACATCCAGAATAAGCGGACAACCTAGTCTGCGCTTTGCAATTAGGCCCGTTAATCCGATAAAGATCGCAGGCGTCGTCGCAATAATGTAGTCATAGTGATCACTCATCCGATAGATCGTACGAAGGAATTTATAGGTCATTTCACCATATAGGAGCAACCGCTTCATAATGTTCGAGCTGTAACGGCGGGTCCGCGTCCGAATCCGAATGACGTCCTTCTCCAGTTGGCTGTCTTGCCAAAAGCGCTCGTCCTTGTACAAATTCCGGTTCGGATAGCTTGGCTCCGACGTGAGAACAGTTACTTGGTGACCGCGCGCCGTCAGCTCCACATACATATTTTTGATCCGGTTAGCAGCACTTCCGATCTCGGGGTAGTAGTTTTGGGATATGATTAGTACTTTTTTAGACATGAATTCCTCACTACTCCTTCCGTATCGTATTCGCCGTTCCGATTGGTATGGTCTTATTCCCCTTGGGCGGCTGCCGCTGATTCTCTCGCCAGAATCAATTCCAACTCTTTAAGCAGATCAGAGCGCAGCTCCGGATTGAACAAGCCGAACTCAAGGTTGGTCAAAATAAATCCTAGCTTCTCGCCGACATCATAACGTTCACCATCGAATTCGTAAGCTTGAACACCCTGTTTTTCATTCAGCTTCTGAATTGCATCCGTTAATTGAATCTCTCCGCCGGCACCCTCTTCCTGCATTTCCAAAAAGGCGAAGATTTCAGGCGTTAATACATAGCGGCCCATGATGGCCAGATTAGAAGGAGCCGTTCCAGCCGCAGGTTTTTCCACAAACCGTTTGACTTCCCGCAGCTTTCCGTCATTATTCACCGGATCGATAATGCCGTAACGGTTCGTCTCCGAATCCGCAACCGACTTGACTCCGATCACTGACTGACCCGTTTCCTCGTATTGCTCGATGAGTTGCTTGGTACACGGCGTCTCGGACACGACTACGTCGTCACCGAGCAGTACTGCAAAAGGCTCATTGCCAATAAAATTGCGGGCACACCATACGGCATGTCCCAGGCCCTTCGCTTCCTTCTGCCTTATATAATGGATATCGACGCGCGAAGACTTCTCTACTTCGTCAAGCAGGCCGAATTTCCCCTTCTCCTTAAGAATCGTTTCAAGTTCGAACGATTTGTCGAAATGATCTTCTATTGCACGTTTTCCTTTGCCCGTTACTATGATAATATCTTCGATACCAGAGGCAATAGCCTCCTCAACGATATATTGGATGGTTGGTTTATCGACAATCGGCAACATTTCTTTCGGCATTGCCTTCGTCGCAGGGAGAAATCTCGTTCCCAGCCCTGCAGCCGGAATAATAGCTTTTCTTACTTTATTCATCGCTGAATCGGTCCCTTCATCCTAGGTTAAAAACCGGGCTATGCGAATTAGTCTATTTAGATAACACGAATAGCACGAATTTCAACTTCTCGCGTTATTGCTAATGGGGCATTTAACCCAGCCTCACATCACACCAACGACGCTTAACGTCTAAGGTCATCCGACCCACAGCGTGACCGAGTGCCTCCAGTGATAGAGGTGCAGGAGGCATTACCTTAACTTCTAGAAAAACAATAGAAAAGATCGGCCAAGCATGCACCGATCATGGTTCACAATCGCATTGCGTTAGCTTTGCGCGCTTTCTTGTTCTTCCTTCTGACGCCGTTCTTCTTGTTTCACAATTTCATCATAAGACTTGCCTTCGCTCGCACCGTACTTTTTCGCGATTTGCGACAACTCGTTATAGTCTTCCGGTGCTACCTTCTCCATTAGGATCTTGCGTGCAGCACGTTTCTTCTCAACGGTCATTCCGCCGCTCGCCAGGCTCTGCAGTTCCTTTATATCAGACAAACTTAGCGAACCAAGTATAATCGTGGTCACTTTTGCCTTCTCACCGACTGTAACCTTATCTTTGATGTTCAGCATTTTATCTGCATTAACATTCGGGGTATAGCTATTATCCGATGCATCAGAACTGCCCGCTTGCTGCTGATCGGATTGACCGCCGCCGCCAGCTGCTGCCCCCTCTTTGGAGTCTCCTGCTGCTTGCTCATCTGCCGGCTGACCCTCGTTCGACTCAGCGCTTTGACCATTGCTGGACGAGCCCTCCGCCTGAGTCTGACCTGCTCCGTTATTAGCATCCGCCGTTCCGTTATCCGAGGTTTCCAAATCGGCAGCAACGGATTGTTCCAGATCCGCAACTAAGCTTTCCGACATGGAATTCAAAAACTTATTTATCATGTAATTCGCGGTGAGCGCTCCACTAATGCCAAGAATAACAACGATTGAAACGCACCAAATCACAATTTTTTTCCATCTTTTCATTCAGCATGCCTCGTTCCTATTGAATTGCAACCAGCCTATATAACAACTCGAACCTTGCCTAGCCTGTTAACTACAGAAGCGGCGACGAGTGCATTTTCCCATTTTAATAGAGCCAATACGACATTATTAGACGCAATTATATGCAAATAATTACAAATTTCTACATCATTTCTGAAAAAAGTCTTCCTCTCATTGCATATGAGAGGAAGACTAATCAAGTTACATTGCCTTGCTCTTACTTCTTGAAGTTGATTGCACGATACAGAATAACAGCTGCTTCAGCGCGGTTAGCTTTTGCGTTAGGCGCAAATTTGCCGTTGTTGCCGATGATCAGGCCGTTCTCAGCAGCGAATGCTACGCCTGCTTTGAGCGACGAGCTGATCGTGCTTGCATCGGAGAAGCCTTTCAGTGCAGCAGCCTCATCCTTAACAGCTGCAGCGCCTTGCGTCGTTTGCAGAGCACGCGAGATCATCGTAGCCATTTCAGCACGCGTAATCGTTGCATTTGGTGCGAACGTCGTTGCCGTACGGCCGTTAATAATGCCGAGCTTCACAGCAGCGCCTACATATGGAGCGTACCAAGAGTCGCTAGGAACGTCCGTAAAGCTTACTTTGTTGCCTGCGCTCTCAAGGTTGAGTGCGCTGATCAGGATCTTAGCGAACTCAGCGCGAGTGATGTCGCCTTTCGGTACGAACTTGCCTGCCGAACGGCCTTGGATTGCACCCTTAGCAGCAAGAACTTCGATTTGGCGACCAGCCCATGCTTGAACGGCAGCCGTATCGGAGAATTTCACTTTATTTTCAACGACAACATACGAGGAGAACGTATCACGCGATTCCGTGATCATGCCGTCTGCCACTACGCCGCCTACGAATTGCAGTTTGCCGTTCACGATTTTTGCAACCGTGAGCAGTTCTTGGTCTACGCCATCTTTTTTGCTGAGCGGAATGCTGATCGAAATCGGGTTAGCGAATTGATCAACCGCTTGACCGCCGAGCTTCAGGCTGAAGTCGTATACAGCCGACAACGTTGGGTAGCCCTTAACAGCCGCTTCTTTCGATGCGTCCGATTGGCCAACTTCCAGCTCAAGGCTCTTCGCATAATCAGCTGCATCAGGAAGCGAGACCACAAGGCCGTCGATACCGAAGCCGATTGTGGAGAAGCTGCCGGATTGCCATTTTTTCATTGCACCCTCGGATAATTTAACAATCGCTGCCGATGGCTCAAGAGCACCAAGGTCGATCGTAAACTTCAGGGATGGCAGTGCCGCTGTTACTTTCGCTGCTTTGAAGAAGTCGCTCAGCTTGTCAAATACCTTTTGCGATTCTTCCAGGTTTTTGTTGATTTCAGTGTTGATTTCAAGAACAGCTTTGCCGTCTACAATTTTAACCAGTTTGGAAGCGTCGAACTTGCTCCATTTGTTGATTTCAGCAATCGCGAGCTCAATTGCTTTCTTAACGAGCTCAGCTTTCTCAGCATCCGTTGCGCCTTCCAGCTTCTTCAACAGATCATTGAATTGTTGGTCGAACGACGAACCTGGATCAACGATAACGCCGCCAATGTTGCCAGGCGTGCTGATGTTAACGAAAGATTTCAGATATGCCGTACCGATTGCATACAGGGCATCGTTGTAAACAGGAACTGTGATCGCGTTACGGAGATTCACACGTACTTGATCCATTTCAACCGTCGTAATGCCATAGTAAGCTGCGAACTTGCCGAAAACCGAATCAGTTTTGTTCAGTTCGTCTTGAATAAGCGACGTTACGAATTCATTCAGTTTGTCATTAGAAGCTTGAATTTCTGCAAGCTGCGTAATCGACAGGTTGTTAATCTTCGTTTTCGCGTTCTCAGCGATAACATTTACGTAATTAACGAAGGAATCCAACGAAGTATTCGTCGGGAGCTTTGCTTCAGCAATAAGGGCTGCTGCAAGATTGCGGTAGTCTTGATTAGTACGGACCGATTCAATGAAAGCGCCGTTAGCATCAAACTGAGCAGTCAACAAATCCGACACAAGCGCCGAAGCAACACCGCGTTGTTCAGCCGTCAGCGGGTATTTAGCCGAAATGCGATCCGTGATCGGAGCCACAATCGCTCTCTTTTGTTCCCACGACAAGTTTTTAACTGCCGTGCGAGCCGCTTCTACGTCAGCCAGACCATCTTGGCCCAGGTTGTCGTACACTTTTTTCAATGAATCCAGAGCTGTTGCCGTGGCAGTCAATTCCGTTGCATATGCGGATTGTACGCCAAACTTCTCAGCCAATCCTTTGCCGCTGAGCGGAATACCTGCGAAACTCGTAGCTACGACACTCGCCGCAACCGTGTACTTAACGATTTTGCCTTTGATACTCACTACAACATTCACCTCGTCTTTGCGTCCAAGCCAATGTACGCACTATTATGTAGTTCTCAATTATAATGATCTAATAGCAACTCTAGCACTTGAAACTTTTGATAGTCAATGAAAATAAAACACTTGATACAAATCGTATTTTCATAAATTTATGATTTTACGACTCTTATTTATATATTACTTCCCTGCAATCTTCACTGGAATTTCGTGATTTTTCGGAGTAAAGTGTACGTTTCTGCATTTTTCACTCCTTGTCTCGATTTAGAGTTTTATTCGAATAATCATAACCTAAATTTTTCATAAAGTTGTCTTATTTTCATTAATATAGATACATTATGTATCACTACTTCACAACCTCTTAATAAACCGCCCACCTCTACTTCAATAGATTCCCGCAACAAAAAACGGCTGCGGCTCTTATTCAGAGCGCAGCCGTTGTACCATTACGGTCATCAAGCTTTCGGGCACTATCTGGTGCTCCAACTTTGAGCCCTGCCCGCATTCCTAACTTATATCCGATGTACTTGCTCGCGTTCTCAAGGAAAAGACGAATGAACAGTCCGAACTTGCGTTCCCGGCATATGGCGGCAATCTGAGCACGCAGCATGCCCGCTCCCGCCTTCTCTGCCTTCGCTCTCACCGCAATCCATGGATGCTGGCCGATCGATACGCCGTTGTCATAAAACCTTCTATACAACTTACGCAGTGTGAAGTTATGCGAGTGAACGACCTTCGCCTCCGCAACATAAGCAATTAGCCCACCTTGCAGCATGCACCTAGCAGAAAACAACAGATCCTCGTTGAACATGACAGGTTCATCAAATCCGCCCATATGGACAAAAGTCTCCCTCCGCATAGCGGAGCAGACATTGGAACAGAAAAAAGCTTTGATGCCCAACCGTTGTACATCCCGTTCCGACTTCAACATCGATTCCGCAGGATAATTCAACTCCCTGGACGAGCGCTCCAGCAGATTCGCATCCTCGCGGGGCAACTGCCTTGCATAGGCATAGGCAACCTCCTTGGCTGCCAATGGCCGGACTAAGGACTCTAACATAAATGAATCGGCGGGCATTGCGTCCTGTGTCATAAAGACTAGTAGATCGCCTGTCGAAGCGTTTGCCGCCCGATTGCGCGCTCCGCCATGATCGAACTCCGACTGCGGTATCGAGATGACAGCAGCCCCTTCTGCTCGTGCAACGTCTGCCGTTCCATCCGTCGACGAAGAATCAATTACGATGATTTCATTCGGAGGTACGCTCTGTCCACGCAAGCTCTTAAGCAACTCGCTGAATTCCGGTCCTGCATTCCAGGTCGGGATTATAACGGACAATCGAGCCGTCTCTCCCCGCTCCTCAGTACGCATTCTTATTCACAAATCCTTTCACGATCGTCCTGCCGATAATTCGAATGTCAAACAAGAAGGTCCAATTCTCCAAATAGAACAAATCGTGTACGATCCGCTCTTCAATTGATGTATCTCCCCGAAGACCGTTCGTCTGCGCCCATCCGGTTATGCCCGGACGAACATGGTGCTTGACCATATATTTCGGCACTTGCTCTTTGAACTGTTCAACGAAGAACGGCCGCTCCGGCCTAGGACCTACGACGCTCATCTGTCCCATCAGCACGTTAAAGAACTGAGGCAGCTCATCCAAGCTAGTCCGCCGGATGAACGACCCGAACGCGGTTCGGCGAGGATCGTTTTCTACCGTCCATTGTGTGTCTGACACTTTTGCAACTGATTGACGCATCGAGCGAAACTTGTACATGTAGAACGGCTTGCGACCATAACCGATTCTCTCTTGCTTAAATATGACCGGACCCGGCGAGGTCAGCTTGACTCCAACTGCAACAGCTAGCAATATCGGCGATAAAAGGATAATGGCAGCAGATGCGAACAATACATCAAACGTTCGTTTAAGCAGCCGATTGCTAAACTCATCTAACGGAATATCCCTAACGTTAATAAGAGGCATACCAGCGAAGTTGTCAAAGAATGGCCGTGCCGGCAGCACATCGAAGTAATCCGGAATGATAAGTGCTTTAACGCCCGCTTTATCACACGTCTCAATGAGACTTGCATATTTGGCGTGCGCCTCGAGCGGTAGCGCAACAATCACTTCGTCGATGGACGAATTGAATGCCAGCGTCTCTTCCAAGCTGTCGAGAGGCCCCATGATCTTAACGTCACCCGAATGATTATGCGGTTGATCATCCAGAAACCCGAACACCTCGTAACCGAGCTCCGGACGGTTCAGCAGACGCTCTTGAAACCGCTGGCCGACAGTTCCCGCACCTAGAATGAGCACATATCTCTTGTTATAACCTTGGCTGCGTGCCCAAGCCAAAATATTTTTGACCATGAGGCGGTAACCGACCGCCCCTGTCACCGCGATCCCGAAGAAGATAACCAAGAACTCCCGCGATATATGCTCTTCCTTAGCGATATACAGCAAGCTAAGAACAAGCAGTCCGCTCAATCCGTTAGCCTGTACAATCTTTAACACATCATAGGAGAAGCTTTTGCGCCTGCGCGGCGTATAGTAGCCGACGTAGAAACCAATCACAACGGCTGCGAAAGCATATATGGTACCCCATATGAAATAACTCTTAAATGGCAGCGTTGAATAGTGGACTAACCATCCGCTTGAAAATTTAATCCAATAGGCCAATAGAAACGCAAGCAGTGCACAACATAGATCCGCAAGCATATACACTTGCGTTAAAAACCGTTGGTTTTGTCGAATCAAATTCTCCGACTCCATTCCATAAGTCTCTAGCTCTTTCTTAAATTCTATTCTATCATTCACATTACCGAAAACCAATTTCAATAATAGGCAACGAGTTTTAATAGAACTTCTTCATCCATCATATATCGTTTCGACTCGTTTCTACAATGCATTGTAGTTTAAACCTTTACTAAATTTATTGGCAGCACATTTCCCCGCACTAAAAAAAGCGCATAAGCACCCGTTATCATCATCCAGGTGCGAATGCGCAATTGTAACCAGTAAAACAACCAGCAGCTATACTCGATGCAAGTAATCCTTCAGCGCTTCGCGCCAATTCCGCATCGGCGTCAATCCATTAACCCGGATTGCACAATGATCCATAACCGAGAAGGCAGGACGTGGCGCCGGACGAGGAAACTCAGCCGTCGTACATGGCTCCGTATGGACCAGCATCCCTTGTTCCTCGAAGATCGCGACAGCGAACTCATACCAAGAACACGTGCCGCTGTTGGAAGCATGGTAAATGCCGTAAGCATCTGTATGCACAAGCTCCAGCAACATAGCTGCAAGATCCCATGTATATGTCGGCGAGCCAATCTGATCCTGCACGACCTTGACTGCCCCGCGCTCCGCTCCGACCTTCAGCATCGTCTTCACGAAATTAGCTCCGTATGGACCATATACCCAGGATGTCCGAACGATAAAGTACCGGTCATGCAGCGTGCTGACCAATTGCTCTCCGGCCAACTTCGACTTTCCATATATGGTGCGCGGCTTCGGAATATCATATTCGTTATAAGGCACTTCCGATGTACCGTCGAATACGTAGTCCGTGCTGACATAAGCAAGTTTAGCCCCAACCTCGCGTGCGGCCACCGCAATATTGCGCGTTCCTGCCGCATTCACCCGGAAAGATCCGTCAATATCAGTCTCCGCCTGATCGACAGCAGTATAAGCAGCGCAATGAATGACGGCATGCGGCTGGAACGACTGAATCACCGTCCGGCATTGTTCTAGATCGGTTATGTCCAGCTCACTCCGCCCAAATCCACGTATTTCGAGTTGTTCTGCGCCTGGACCATCCCACAATGCAAGCTCCCGGCCAAGCTGTCCGTTAGCTCCCGTAACAAGAATTCTTAGCCGCTCTCCCGACGCGCGAGTCATGCTTTATCTCCTAGACGATCTCCGTACTGCTTCGAATAGTAATGTAGGTAACCTCCGCTAATGACGCCATTCATCCACGCCTGATTGTTCAAGTACCAGCGAATTGTTTCCCGAATGCCGCTCTCGTAATCGTGTTTAGGCGCCCAACCGAGTTCGTTACGAATTTTGTCCGCATCAATTGCGTACCTTCGATCATGCCCGAGCCGATCCCCTATGTACGTAATGAGCGACTCCGGTTTGCCAAGCTCTGCAAGAATGGTACCCACCACTTGAACGTTTGTCCGCTCGTTGCGGCCTCCGACGTTATATACCTCACCATTGCGGCCTCCGCGAATGACAAGATCAATAGCGCTGCAGTGATCCTCTACATACAGCCAATCACGCACATTCAATCCATCGCCGTATACAGGAAGAGGCTTATCGTTAAGAGCATTATGAATCATAAGAGGAATAAGCTTCTCCGGGAACTGGTACGGACCGTAGTTGTTCGAGCAGCGTGTAATATTGACCGACAGCCCAAACGTCTCGTGATAAGCACGAACAAGCAGGTCGGCTCCCGCTTTGCTCGCCGAATAAGGACTATTAGGAGCGAGTGGCGTATCCTCTGTGAAGAGCCCGGTATCACCTAACGTGCCGTACACCTCGTCAGTAGATACTTGAACGAACTTGCCGACGTTATATTGCTTCGCAAGATCAAGCAGCGTCTGCGTGCCAAGAATATTGGTCCGCACAAAAATATCCGGATGCAGGATGCTGCGGTCTACGTGCGATTCCGCTGCGAAGTTCGCCACTACGTCAATGCCTTCGGCGAACAATGGCTCCAATGCTGCACGGTCGGCAATATCCGCTTTGACGAACCGATAGTTGGCGTTGCCTTCTACAGACGTCAAATTTTCCAGATTACCTGCATACGTTAGGGCGTCTACGTTAATAATCGTGACGTCTGTATATTTGTTCAACATATAGATGACGAAGTTACTGCCGATAAAGCCAGCACCGCCCGTTACTAATAGCTTCATTCCATTCACCCTTTGTACTCGAAATTAATGTCGGCATCCGCCAGAACCGGGTGCTTACCATCCTTATCCGACAGAACAGGGGTGTTCGTCGGCCAATCGATTCCGAGCGCCGGGTCATTCCAAGCGATGCCGCGGTCATTCTCGGGCGAATAATACTCATCCACCTTATATTGCACTTCACAGTTTGGCACCAGCGTACAGAAGCCATGCGCAAATCCTTGAGGGACAAGCAACTGCCTTTTATTATCCGCAGACAATATAAAGCCCTGCCATTGACCGAACGTCGGCGAGCCGCGCCGAATGTCGACCACAACGTCATAGATCGCACCGGCCGTCACTCTAACCAGCTTGGTCTGAGCTTTCGGATTAAGTTGATAATGCATACCTCGCAGCACCCCCGCCTCGGCAGACAACGAATGATTGTCCTGCACGAACCGATGCGTAATGCCATGCTCCGCGAATCGTTGCTCGTTATAACTTTCCGAGAAGAAGCCTCGCCGGTCGCCGAATACCGCCGGTTCGATCAATTTAACATCAGGCAGCTTCGTGTCGAATATTTTCATGAGTTATTAGTCACCTCTAAATTATTACGCTCCATGTTCAAAGCGCAGTAAAACTACGGTTAAGATCTTCACTTTACGGCAGTTGATCCTACAGTTTAAGCTTTCCGAATTCTTCACTGAACAAAATGTCTTTCGCAAGTTCGTTCGCTTTCGTAAGCGAAGCGTGAGTGCCCGCATCCGTCCACCAACCTTGCAATATATCATATGTCAGATTGCCGGAAGAGATATAGGCATTGTTAACGTCTGTAATCTCTAATTCCCCCCTGCCCGAAGGCACAAGGGTGCGAACGATCTCAAATACGCGGTTGTCATACATATAGATGCCTGTTACCGCATATGTGCTCTTCGGCTCCGACGGCTTCTCCTCGATCGAGACGATGCGGTCTCCCGACAACTCCGGCACGCCATAACGCTGCGGATCGTGAACCTCTTGTATAAGAATTTTAGCTCCGTGCTGTTGTTTTTTGAAATTCGAAACATATGGGGTAATGGAGTCGGAAAACACGTTGTCGCCGAGTATAACCAGCATTTGATCTTCCCCAACGAATTGCTCTGCTAAACCTAGCGCTTGAGCGATTCCTCCTGCCTCATCTTGCACCTTATACGTAAATTCAACCTGCATGTCGCTGCCGCTGCCGAGCAGACCAACAACGTCTCCCATGTGCTCCTTGCCTGTAACGATCAGAATGTTCGTAATGCCGGCCTCTTTCATTTTGGCAACGGAATGATAAATCATCGGATATTTGCCGACCGGAAGCAAATGTTTATTCGTAACCTTGGTCAGCGGGTATAAGCGAGAGCCCGTGCCTCCTGCAAGTATTATGCCCTTCATATAATCGCTTCCTTTATATTTTTTTCTTCTTTAGCTGTAAGCTTCTCTTCTCAACGTAATTCCATGACAGAATCGATAAAATGAGCGTAATTGGAGCGGCAATTATAAAATTGTACATCGGCGTTACATGATCTTTCAAAACATAGGAAACGATCTGTTGAACCGGGAATGCATAAATATACATCCCATAAGAAAAGTCTCCTCTTTCTTGAAGCGTCTTGAATAGCTTGGATATCCCGAGTCCTAAGAAAAAGATCAGATAGGTGCCGCAAAAGATAAATGCCAACTTATAATGATCGGTCCACGTAAACAACCACAATAAAGCAACAGACAGAAGGGCCGCATACTTGTTGAGCTTGATTTCCCTTCTGAACAAATAAACGATCATTCCCATACCGAAATACTTAAACAGTTCAAAGTATTGAAAAACCGCTTCACCCGGATTTAGCTTGAGGGAAATCACTAATACAATTACAAACAACGGAACTAGTACACTCTTCTTCAACAATTTGAGCGATCCCAGAACGGCTACAACCATGTAGAAGAACAGCTCGTACCACAACGTCCATAAGGAACCATTGACTGCGTTAGGATAAGGATTATGCTCAAAAACTCCCGGCAAGCTGTACTGCATATTTACGAGCATGAACGACTCTAAATATCTCAATGTCGCAGGATTTAGAAGATAGGTTCTGCCATCAACAGTTGTTAGGATTGGCCCTAGTACGAATACCGTCAGCAAAATCAATACAATTAATGCAGGATAAATCCTTAAGATCCGATTCCTGAAATACTCGAAAATATTAGCGCTGCGCTCATAACTAAAGGTAATCAGAAAGCCACTAATGATAAAGAAAATACTTACGCCAAGTCCGCCGAATGTCTCTTGTCCATTCGTGAGCTTAGAAAATGGTTCAGAGGCATTTGAACCAAGCGTTAAGGGATAAGAATGTGAGAATATAACCAGCGCAGCTGCCAAAAGTCTAATTATATCGAAATTATTTTCTCGGCTTGTAAAACGATCCGCAATGCTTCCGCCAATGATCTTCATCTCATCTTCCTCTTAACTTTTTCTGAATGCACGTGTTAGTTTCCAACTCTTTGAATTCTGCGCATTAAAAATGAACTCATCCAGCTCTTTCTCACCAGCGCTGAATATATCCGGCACACACGTTCTCTTTCCTAGAAGCCGCTTAACTAACCGCATCGGCTTCGTAATATTCCAGGAATTAGAGGTAAGTATTAAATGGGCAATCTTTCTTTTACTAACCAACTCATCATTAACAAGTATACCCGAGTCATTCGATGCGCCTTGGGAATACATACCGACCAGCGCAGATAACCTCTTCACATTACCAGGCGGCATAATGAAGAATTGGCTGTTGAACTTATTCTGAACGTAACGGTAATTATCTTCCCACTCCTGTTGATTATGCAGCGACTGTGAACTCGTGCCCTTGATCCACCATCTGTATATGTTAGTGACGACAGGAGTACTCGCTACGCCGCAAATAAAGGCTGATCGAACAATAAAATCCCAGTCTTCAATCGTATTGATAGATTCATCGAATCTCAGACCAAAGTCATGGAATAGCGATCTAGGGAAAGCCAAGCATAATCCTGGACACTGATTATGATGAAGCATCGTAATATAATCGAATTCTGCTGGATAATCGTTCAAGAAGCCTGAGACAGCTCTAGAAGTTTTATTGCCGTAAGACGTTTCTACTGTCTCGTACTCTTGTCTTACAGACACCGATTTTAATATCTTCCCGTAATTCGTGACCGACAGTTTCTTAAATTCGTCCACCCAATTACTGAACACAATATCGTCATCATCCAAGATCGAAATATACTGACCCTCAGCCTGCTGAAAACCAACGTTCAACGGGGTTGAGCGGTTTCCTCTGTCGACTCTTATCAATCGGACCTTCGACCGCATCCAATCGGGCAAGTCATTGATTATGCCCTCCACGACCAATTGCTTGTCGACGGACAATTTATGCCCTACAACAAGCACTTCAAAATCCGTACATTCTTGGCCCGTTAAGCAAAGTAAAACTTCTTTCAGCTCTTGCGGCCTGTCTCCCACCGTTCTCGTAATAATCGATAGAAACGGTCTTTGTTTCGAGTGATTATCCGCACTTTGCACACCATGGCTTGCAATAAACAATCGAACAAATTGATTCACTTTTCCGTTTTCTTTCATCCCTTTTCTTAGGCCTAACAGCAACTGGCGCAAGGAGGACTGATCGGCAAGTGTCAACAGTTCTTTCGGGAAATATTGATCGCTCTTTTCAAGCACAACGTCCTGCTGGCCGATTTGATGCAATCCATATTTTTGGGAGATGGCGGCCAATTTCTCTTCGGTAAAAATATTGATATGAGTCTCATCCAGCAACCCCGTACTAGTCTCATTAAATTTGTTACATAGCAACTTCAGTACGATGTCGTCATGAGCAAAGTTCGGTACACTAATAACAACCGGCGCATTATATTGTTTGGAAAGCGCAGCGATCGTTTGAAAAACATCTTCAGCATTAACGACGTGCTCCAGCGTATCCAGTATCGATATGGAAGCAACCTTCCGGTTACCGATTAGATTCTGAATGAACCGAATATTCTCTTCGCAACCAGCCAATTGAAATTGATAGGCCTCTGTTCCCTCTTCACTTAAATGCTTAACGGCATCCGGATCCGCATCAATGCCCACGTAATGCAATTGAAAGGCATTCTTAAGTTCGCGGCTAATGGCTCCCCATCCGCACCCAATATCAAGGTGAATGCCTTCTTTCGGAAAATCGAACCGACTCAACAGATTTACGGCATGTCCGTAAACATTGTCTACCGCATATTCAAACTGATAAGGGTATTCATCAATACTCTTTTTCTTCACAATGAAAACCTCATCTTCCCGTAATTGTTATTGATGAACTCACCTATTTTATGATCGGGATCGACCTGCTGAGGCAACTTCCCTTCCGATTTCAACTTCCTGAAATGCTCAGCAGCCTTCTTGTAGTAGCTGATATTGGAATTATCGAAGTATGCGAGTATGTTCGAAAGGATGTCGGACCTCGACCACTTATATGCCATCAGAATGCCGGCCTCAGCGGAGTAATAATCCTCCGCATCACTAGTCTGCCAAGCTGCATTGTTCGACAACGTTTTGTCATGAAATGCTACTGCAGATGGCTGGAATATCACTTTATACCCTTGAAGCCGAATCATCCATGAAAAATCAACGTCATCACAGTACAAGAAGAATGTATCCGCATCAAAGCCGTTTACTTTCTCGAAGACAGGTCTTGGTATAAGGACGCACGCAGTAGAGGCCCAACTCGTCTCGCCCGTTTTAGGGTTGTACGCTTTGGGATGCTCTATCGGCATTTGCCTCGCCTCCACTATGCCTACCTTATGATTAGGCTCAGCGTAAGGTTTAGCTAATTGCAATATCGTATCAGGAGCAAGCAAAATATCCGGGTTAATAATCATGATGTAGTCGGTATCCGTAAGGCTGGCCAACAGGTTATGGCCACGCGCCGACCCCAAATTCGATCCGAAATAATGATATCGAATTTTAACGTATTCCCCGAACTCTGCGTTCAGCTCTTCAATTTCTTGCTCATTGAATACCGGATTCTGAGATCCGTCCCCATAATAGACGGTAACCTCATCGAATAATCGCTGGTTAATTGCAAAATCCACTGCCCTTGCAATGCTCTTAATCGATCGAATAATCCGTTGCGGTTCGTTGTGGTACAATACCGATTGAATCTGCAAACTCCTGTTTTGAATCATATAGGATTCTCCCTATTCATTGGTGATATTGATTAGTTCTCGATTTGGCTGTCAATCCAATCGCACAACAGGTGCATTCCTTCGTGAACAGAAACATTCGGAACCCAATTCAACTGTTTCAATGTATCTGAAATATCCGCTTGCGCATGCCTTACATCACCATTCCGGTACTTCCCGCATACTTCCGGACTTGGCGCGTTGTACCGTTCCGCGATCAGCTCAGCCACTTCTTTTATCGTCGCCCCATAACCGCTGCCAATGTCGAACGTCTGGCCGTTCGCTTTCTCATTCAACATCACTTCGAATATTGCGCGCGCAACATCCGTAATGAAAACAAAGTCTCTAATCATCATGCCGTCTTCGTAAAGCGGGATGCTCTGCTTTTGTTTCGCCAAGCGGACAAACAGATTGACGATCCCGGTATATGAATTAATAAGAGATTGGCCCGGACCGTAAACGTTCTGGAGACGTAGAATGGTGTAATCAACGTCATATGATTTACACCAGCAAGCGATCAGTTGCTCTTGCGTCAGCTTAGTCGCTCCATAAATGCTCGTCGGCATCGGATTTACATTATTGCTATTCATAGGAAGAAACGCTGCGCCTGGGAAATCCCATTCACCGCGTACCAGTTGTTCGTTGCTTCTTTGTCCCGGATAAACTTCCGCTCCGTCTTCCGTCTTCCATTTCCCTTCGCCGTATACTGCCCTGCTGCTCGACAATACAATCTTATCAGGCATCACATTATGACGAACCAGCGCATCAAGCATCTGCGTTGTGCCTACGACATTAACATTCGCATGGCGGGTACTTTCCGTTAGAGATTGCCCCGTGCCCGTCTCTGCCGCCAGATGCAGAATAATATTCGGCTTCCACTTGGACAACAAATCATCCCACGTCGAAGGATCTGTAACATCAGCTACAACCAGGTTAGCCTTGGAGGACATGCGCTCCGGCTTCTGATTCGATTTATGAATTTGCGGATGCAGGTTATCTACGATGATAATATGCTCAAACGTTTCTTCGATCAGCTTCGATACTTCGCAACCGATAAATCCGGCGCCTCCAGTAATAAGACAAGTTTTCATGTTCGCTGCTCCTTAGGAATGATTTATTTTGTTCAACATCTTTGATGCCGCACGGTAGAAGTAATATAGCCATTTATTTTTGCTTTTCATTGAATTGAGTTTGTTTTGCCCCAATAGATCCATCACATCGTTTGCCACTTCATATCCGTTCACCCGTGAGTAGTACTTTTTCTGCTTCTCTCGTACATAAGCTATTGCGGAATCCAGCACTTGCTGGCGAGATTGGACTTGGGCTGAATGATAGGGAACCCGGTACATTGAAGTCGTTTTGTCTACCGCTCGAAAATCCGTCTCAAGCGCCAGTCTCATCCAGAAATCCCAATCTTCCAGCGCATCCATCTTCTCATCGAAGTAGATCTTATCCTTCACAAGTTCCTTTTTGAACATCACACATTGAATGGGAAGATAATTCTGGTACATCAGCTTTAACCGATTAAATCCGTTATTAAAAACTACTTTATACTCATGATTGATCTTTCTTCGGTCAGCCATGTACTCTGTAGGAACCTCGAAAGCAACCGCGTACACAACGTCATGCGTACGATGTGATAATTCATTCACCAGTACTTCTACGTGGTCAGGAAACAGTAAATCATCATCATCAAGAAAATTCAAAAATGGTCCTTTGGCTGCATCCATCGCAAGGTTCGCGGCCTTGGAACGGCCAACTTTTTGATCTGTGCTTAAATAAACGATATGAAGATCACAGAACTCTTCTTGAATCAGCTTTTCTGATACACGGCCTCCATCCTCTACTACAACCACTTCAATGTTCTTGTACGTTTGATTACGGATACTTGTCAAAGCCTCTCGCAATATATCGACTCTGCCTATTGTCCGTACCAATATGCTGACTAACGGTTTATAATCCACCTGAATAAAATTTGTATAGAATCCGCCTGTTCGGGCCACTTCATAATCCCACCCGGCAAACGTCGGCTTCAGCTTCTTAAGACGCCAACTGAAAAAGCTAGGCACTTTGAACAGATTTCGGAGATAGGCTGCAGTAAGCTTCTTACGGGAAACATGCGCACCATTCCCGCGCAACAAGATATATAGAAATTTAATATGCCAGAATGATACATGAAGAAATGAGCCGTATCTTACTCTCAAATTAAGATTATTAATTAAGCTGTATATAAATTGCCGCGGCTTAATTTCATTTTTTTCACTATAAGAATAATGATAAACAATGCAACTCGGCATGTATAATAAACGATACCCTTTAGCACGTATCCTCCAGCTCAGATCAACATCTTCCGCATACATGAAAATAGAGGAATCGAATCCCCCCACCTCTTGAAAAACAGCTCGTCTGATAATGAACGCAGCACCGGATATCCAACTCGTCGACAAAGTAAGCGGATCGTACAGTTTGGGATGTTCATAAGGAAACTGTCTGAGTTCCCATGCAGCTACATCATTGTCACTTCGCTCAATCACATCAGAAGCATTAGCCAATGCCTCTTCGGTTATTTCCGTATCCACATTTAGAAAAAAGATGAATTCGGACTTACCGGCATTAGCGCCTATATTATTCGCCGCTCCAAATCCAACATTCCTTTTATTGGAGATGATTCGCATGCTCCCGAAAACATCTTGTCGCCTCTTCATCTCTTGTTCCAGCTTCTCCGTTGTCAAATCCGAGGAGCCGTTATCAACAAAAAACAGATTCAAATTATGCTTGGGATAACGAACACGCGATAAACTATCGAGGCATCCCTCAATCCACGATGCAGAATTGTACGTTACGATAATAATGTCTAGCTCCACCAACTAACCTCCCCTCTTGCCTGCTTCGACGGTTTCGCGATTAATTCGAAAGATTCATATATTGGTTACAAACCTCTTCCACATCTCCGCTGGCAATTAGTGTCCCCCGGTCGAGCAAGAATGCTTTCCGGCACATCCCTCGAATTTGTTCAATCGAGTGAGATACCATAATGACTGTCGTTTCACCGGAAATCATCGCTTTAATACGCTCTTCGCACTTCTGCTGGAACTTGTAATCACCAACAGAGAGAATTTCATCTACAATTAAGATGTCCGGCTTTACTACCGTCGCGATGCTAAAGCCTATCCGGGCAACCATCCCCGATGAGTAGTTTTTAAGCGGAACATCCAGAAACTCATGAATTTCAGCGAAATCAACGATTTCGTCAAATTTTGCTTCTATAAACTTGCGGGAATACCCAAGAATAGCTCCATTCAAATAGATGTTTTCCCGCGCAGTCAGTTCCATGTCGAAGCCCGCGCCAAGCTCGATTAACGGAGCAATCTTGCCATGGGATTCCACACGTCCAGAGGTCGGCATTAATACCCCGGCTATTGTCTTTAGCAACGTACTTTTCCCGGCACCGTTAAACCCCAATATCCCTACCACTTCCCCTTTGGGTATGGTTAAGGATACTTGTTTCAGAGCATGGAATTTTTCAGTCACAATCTGGCGCTTAATTTTTTTTATGATATATTCTTTAAACCCGCTTATGTTTTCTTTGTTCAAGTCGAATACCATCGTTACGTCTTCCAGCTTTATCGCTACATTGCTCATTCTCTCTACCTCATACGTATAGAACGATTTTATTTTCATTTTTCTTAAACACTTTGTAACCTACTACGACCGATACCAAGCAATACATAACTGCTACTATGTTCAATTGGAGATCAGGCAAACGTCCATTAAGCACTAGCTCTCGGAAATAAGCAATAAAGACATAAACCGGATTGTATTCTACGAGCCCCCGATAGGATGCTGGAATAATCTGAATAGGATAAAACGTAGCTGAGAAGAACGACAATAGGCTTAAAAATATTCCGTATATGTGTAAAATATCGCGATAAATAACCGTTAATGAGGATAGAAGCAAGCCTACGCCTGCAGAGAATATGAATATCAGTATGATCGGGATAAAGAAAAGGGCAGCGGTAACCGGCAAGTTGTAGCCCATAATAAAAATAATAATGAGAATGGCGATTAACGAAAACGACATATTGACCAGCGAGAAACAAATCTTGGACAACGGGAAAATGTACTTCGGCGTGTAAACCTTCTTGATCAGCGACCCATTATCAATCAATCCGGTTTGAGCCATACCTGTCGATTCTGCAAAAAAGGCATACATCACCTGGCCGCTAAGAAAGTAGATCGGGAAATTTTCGATTTGGTTTTTAAACATGGTAGAAAAAATAATGGTCGTGATCATCATGAACAGCAGAGGATTGAGAACACTCCAGATCACGCCCAAAGAAGATCTTCTATACTTAATCTTAAGATCTCTTTTCACGAGTTCGAAGAGCAGTTCCCTGTATCCGTATATTTCACTCAAGATCTTCATATCGAACTTCACACTTCCTAGCCATTAGTTTAGCTGAATCCACTATCGTATCATCCTGTTTTTGATATATCTCACGGTTGAAGAAACTAGCATCCGTTGAATGTTCCAATAATGAGGCCATGCCTTATAACGAAACTTCTGCCGCTGAACAAGATTCAAATGAGTGATCCCTTCATAAAAACCGCTTAAATAAACTTTGCTCCATCCGGCTCGCAGAAAAAACACATATTTCACCAAATACCCAACAACCAGAAACGGTAAGTTAATCAGCATTTGAATAAATGGCATATTCTTATAAAGAAGATAAACATTATTTCTTGCCGAAAGCTTTATTTTGAATTCATTATACTTAGAGCCTGACGTTCCGCTGCCCACATGATACACGACAGCATCAGGGCAGTATTCGTTCTTATAACCGAACAACCGCGCTCTATAGCCAATATCAACATCTTCTAGATAGGCAAAAAACTGCTCATCGAATAAACCGATTTCGTCAAAAACAGCCTTCCGGTATATTGCTGCTCCGGCACATGAACTGAAGACAGATCCGCCCTCCCGATAATCGGAAGCCGGTTCGCCATCCCCCCGTTTAAATGCCCACCCAAAAACCGTCAGCTCGTCCCCGGCGTCATCGATCATGTTTCTTTGGTTCATTCTTATCATTTTGCTTGATACTGAAAAGATCAATTCGTTGCTGTTAATATGCCGGTAAAGGGATGCTAACCAGTCCTCTTCGACTTCGGTGTCATTATTAAGCAGAACAACAAATTGTCCACATGCACGCAAGATCCCCTCATTTACCGCTCTGCTAAATCCGTAATTCCGCTCCAATTGTATAACGCGAACCTCTGGATACGCCTCTCGAACGAAGTCGAGGCTGTGGTCGGTTGAGGCATTATCAATTAGAATGACTTCGAACTCAATGCCTTGTTGCTTGTACAAAGAGCGTAAACACTTCTCAAGAAACGGCTCTCCGTTATAATTGGGTATTACTATCGAACAGGTAACCATCGTCTCATCATCCCGGCCTCATTATACAGCTAGTGTTTGGAATTTAACTCAATAATTGCACAATTATGAGAATAATTATATCTATCTGGCCATTATCAATTTATTATACACTTTCAAATGAATTAGAGGCTACCACCAATATCTCGCTTATTCGTTGCACTTCGACATCGTACGAGTTAAAATATCCTACGATCAAGATCTATGTTACACTAAAAGGGATTTTCAATTCGCCGAAGCAGCAGAGTATGGTTTATTTTAAGGAAAATTACAATTTAAAGAAGACTAGTTAAGGAGCCTCGCACTCGATATGAAAAACAATCATCTTTCCCCCAAGCATCCACGCCAGTCAGAACAACCTTTATTATTCGTCGTCTTCGCCCTGTTCCTCGGCCTCTGGTTATTGCTGTTCCCTTATCGGGCAGGCTTGTTCAACGGGCTGTCGCACAACTTTGAGAAGCCCATCCTGAACGCCGCCTTATACGTCGGATTGCTATTCGCAGTCGTATCTGTCGCCATGCTGCTTACGCGCAAACAGACTGGTCCAACCAAGGCCATCATGTTATCGGCATGGATACTTCCCTTCTGCTACTGGCTGTCTTCATTCGGCGCAGCCGCCCAATACGATGCTCGCTGGCTCATTCTGATCAACGCAGTGGCAGCCGCCTTATTCACCAGCGCAGCCTTCGTATCCCGTCTTGCCGTCGGTCAACGGATATTGGAATGGTTCCTTGTCGGAACCGGTTATGTGATCGTCCTCTACGGGTTGTTGAACGTATTTGGTTTGGCCTACAGAGCGGATGCGTTATGGCAATCGCTTCCCGGACAGTTCCGGCTCACTTCTGTACTCCAATACTCGAACACATACGCCGCACTGTTAATCGCTCTGTTTCTTGTCGCTCTCTACTACGTATCGCATGTTAAGAATCTCTATTGGCGTGCCATGCATGCGTTCATGCTTGTCCCGATTTTCGTATCGTTCATGTTAACGTTATCGCGGGCCGCTTTGTTGCTGCTCCCGCTTCTCGTTCTCTGCTTGTTGCCTTTCCTCCGTCTGTCGAAACAAATACTGCTTTTATTGTACATGATTGTGTCTATCGGTGCATCTTTTATCATCTTGAGTAAGATCGACTCGAACATGCTCGAAATTGCTACGCAAATCACGACGAGCGTCGAAAATACCGGAACCTACACATTGTTCGGACTCTTCGACAAGCTGTCTTGGACGAGCTGGTTCCCTATGCTGGTTGTCAGCTTGGTTCTCGCTGCGCTCGCTTGGTTCGTACATGAGCCGCTCGAACGTCTGGCTGACTCTCGACTGACTCGTTTCACCGGAACCAAATGGTCGCTGTTCGCTGTTCCGGCATTGCTCATCCTGCTCTGTGCGCTCGGGGCAGCACTCGTGCTCGGCAGCAGCGCCATTCGAGGCCTGCTTCCGCCATCCATTGCCGAACGGGTCGAGAATATTAACTTCAACCAGCACAGCGTGCTGGAACGCGGAACGTTCTACAAGGACGCGATGAAGATCTCGGCTGATTACCCGATTCTAGGCGCCGGCGGCGGCGGGTGGAACGCTCTGTACCAAGAGTACCAGAACAATCCATACTCCAGCGCGCAAGCCCATAACTACATCATGCAGGTGCTTGTCGAGACCGGCTGGCTTGGATTACTGGCTCATCTCGCCTTAATCATCGGCATCCTGTTTCTTTACATCCGCGGTTATATCCGTCATTCGGAGAAGCGCGGAAGCCATATCGTTCTGTTCATTCTGGCGTCGTCGATTCTTGTACACAGTCTGCTAGACTTTGATATGAGCTATTTTTATATGCAGGCGATTGTATTTGTTTGCTTAGGAGCTCTCTCGTCGGTTTATAGCCGAGCATCTTCTCCGGAGTCGGCATCGGCTAAGCAGACTACTCAAGCATTGGTTTCCAAACTCCCAATCGTCTACCCGGCCATACTCGCCTTACTGTCGATTGTACTAATCGCTTATACGGGGCAACAGCTCGGTGCCAATGCGAACTATAAGAAAGCGGTGGAGCTCGCTTCCGCAGGGCAACCGTTCACAGAAGTGATCCAGCCGCTCGATAAAGCGATCAAGTCAAGCCCGTACAATCCGGATTACGCACTCACCGCCGCCGACTGGTACATGCAAGTTTACGACAGCAGCAAGGAAGCTTCCTATGCTGATAAGGCAGGCCAACTGCTCGACAAAATGTATAAAATCAACCCGTATAATCCGATGATGTTAAGCACGAAATATGCTTATGAGAAGGCGCTCGGCCAAGAAGACGCCCTGCTCGCTACGCTGGAGGAACGGATTGTCAAGTTCAAATGGTCGATCGGCATGTACGACGATGCCATGCGAGAATACGCCATTAACGGATGGGACGTCCGGAAGGACAAGCCGGAGCTCCGCGACCAGCGCTGGAAGCGCGTCGATGAGCTTTACGAGGACGTCCTGATCAAAATCGAAGAACTCAAGAAGCTCCCGCCGGAGCAATTGCAAGGCCGTTCTTTCGATATTACGCCGGGTATCCGGAATGCGATGGGACTCACCGCATACGGACGCGGCGATTATGCGAAGTCCATTGAATGGACCGCCCCAGTCGCAACCGGCGATCTAAGCGCACTGAACAACCCGAACATCGATGCAGCTACGAAGAACAGTATCAAGAATGTCATTCGCGTCTACCTCGCTGCTCTCGATGCAACAGGTCAATCGAACGATGCTTTGAAATCAACTTTGTTTGCGCTCGATCCAGAGCAAGAGAAACAGTTGAACGACCTGATTGCGGGTCGTAATTAAGTCTTAATACGAATATCCCGCCAGCAATACAAAGAAACGACCGACATGGCCTAAGCCAGTCGGTCGTTTCTCTTTTATCTCCGATTCACTTATTTCCCCGGATCGAACGAGCTTTTCAGCGAGACGATACGGTTGAACACCAGCTTGTCCGCGTTGGACAGCTTCGGATCGACGTTGTAATAGCCGTGGCGGAAGAATTGGAACTTGTCTCCGCCTGCCGAATCTGCCATCCCTTGCTCGACGAACCCTTGCAGCGTCTCGAGCGAGCCCGGATTGATCCGCTCCAGGAACGGCTTGTCCGCATTGGACTCGTCGTCAATGAGCAGCGGCTCGAAGTGGCGGAATTCCGCCGCTTTCGCTTGTGTCGCCTCTACCCAGTGGATCGTGCCCTTCACCTTGCGTCCTGTGAAGCCCGATCCGCTCTTCGTCTCCACATCGTACGTGCAGCGCAGCTCGATTACTTCGCCGGCGTCGTTCTTAACCACTTCCTCGCACTTGATGAAGTACGCATGCTTGAGACGCACCTCATTGCCAGGGAACAAGCGGTGGTACTTCGGCGGCGGCACTTCCATAAAGTCGTCCTGCTCGATATAGATTTCGCGGGAGAATGGAATCATCCGCGTACCCATCTCTTCGTTCTCCGAGTTGTTCTCGGCTTCGAGCATTTCGACTTGGCCTTCCGGATAGTTCGTAATGACGACCTTCAGCGGCCGGACGACTGCCATCGAGCGCAGCGTCTTCAGCTTCAAGTCCTCCCGGATAAAATGCTCCAGCATCCGCTCGTCGACCAAGCTGTTCGCCCGCGCGACACCGATCTCCCGGCAGAAGGCGCGAAGCGCTTCCGGCGTAAAGCCGCGGCGGCGCAGTCCGCTGATCGTCGGCATGCGGGGATCGTCCCAGCCGTCGACGACGCCTCCGTCAACAAGCGATTTCAAATACCGCTTGCTCATAATCGTATTCGTAATGTTCAGGCGCGCGAACTCATATTGGCGCGGAGTCGATTCCATCTCGCATTCCGCTACCGCCCAATCATAGAGCGGACGATGGTCTTCGAATTCGAGCGTGCAGATAGAGTGCGTTATGCCTTCGATTGCATCGCTGATCGGGTGCGCGTAATCGTACATCGGATAGATGCACCAAGCGTCGCCCGTCCGGTGATGATGCGCGTGGGCAATCCGGTACAGCACCGGGTCACGCAGCGTGATGTTCGGGGAAGCCATGTCGATCTTCGCCCGCAGCACCCGCTCGCCGTCCTTGAACTCGCCCGCGCGCATACGCGCGAACAGATCCAGGTTCTCTTCGACGCTGCGGCTGCGGTAAGGGCTCTCTTGGCCCGGCTCCGTCAGCGTGCCGCGCGTCTCGCGCATTTGCTCCGCAGACAAGTCACACACATACGCTTTGCCTTTCTTAATAAGCAGCACGGCGCGGTTGTACAATTCTTCGAAATAATCAGAAGCGAACCGAAGCTCGTCCCATTCGAAGCCGAGCCACTGCACGTCTTCCTTAATCGATTCGACGTATTCCGTATCTTCCTTCAGCGGATTCGTATCGTC
Source organism: Paenibacillus kobensis NBRC 15729 (assembly GCF_004000825.1). GTDB lineage: Bacteria > Bacillota > Bacilli > Paenibacillales > Paenibacillaceae > Paenibacillus_T > Paenibacillus_T kobensis. Next base: position 79,275 of record NZ_BILZ01000021.1, read on the forward strand.
GAAACGCAAATTCGTCCGTCCTTTGAATTCGTCTGCCAATTCGAAATTGAGGCAGATCGATTTCGCGTGGCCGATATGAAGATAACCGTTCGGCTCAGGCGGGAAACGGGTGACGATCTCGCTGACCGTCCCTTTGTTCAGATCTTCAACAACGATATTTCGGATGAAGTTCGAGGATGCAGTTTTATTTTCCATAGCGACCAACCTTTCCTGCAGCAAGTTCCTATCCTCTTATAATACACAAATCGCTAGCCTTTTATAAATAGGAACGATGAAATATTACAGCCAGGGACCGATTGACGCTAAGACGAACGCATGCATATAATTAGCTTAGCTAAGTAAAATATATAATTATTCTATGAAAGGAGGAAGTAAATCGATTGGATGAACCTCTGCAACTTTCCCATGATCTGATCCGCTCGCTGCGCCAATTCAAGCAATTGAATTGGACCGGCCTAACGGCGGGCGACGGTTATACGAAGAGCGAAACGATACTGTTGTTTCATGCGCGCCGCTGCACGAAGTCAGAGCCGGAAGGCCCCAAGGCATCCGATCTGGCCCGTTCGCTCGGCGTCACTATGCCGACCGTTACGCAGATGGTCAACGTGCTTGAAGCCCGCGGCCTGCTTGAACGCCATCGTGATCCGAACGACCGGCGTGCCGTGCGCATTCGGCTGACGCCGGAAGGCGAACAGACAACGATCCGCGCGCAGACCGTCATGTTGGAGACGGTCACGAAACTAGCTTCCCATCTCGGCCATGACCGGAGCCGCCAGCTCGTCTCGCTGCTCGATGATGTATTCCAGTTCTATGAGCACAACGCCGCCGCTTGCACGGCTGCTGACCGGACGACAGATGAAACGTAGAAGCCAGGCGCTCCCCCACTACCTTTAATGAGGTGATTCGAACTTTATGATGAAGCTTCTCCGTTATTTAAAACCGTACCGCGTTGCGGTACTGTTGGTCGTCCTATTCGTGTTTCTTCAATCTCTGTCCGACCTGTACTTGCCAACCTTGCTCGCCGACATTGTCGATAAGGGCGTCGTGACCGGTGACACGCCTTACATTTGGCGCATCGGCGGCTTCATGCTGCTCGTTGCACTCGGCGGCGCGGCCTGCTCGGTCGGCGCCAGCTACTTGTCAGCCAAGGCGGCGGGCGGCTTTGGCCGCGATCTGCGCAGCCGGCTGTTCGCCCATGTCGAGAAGTTCTCGCTGCACGAGTTCGACAAGATCGGCACCGCTTCGCTTATTACGCGGACGACGAACGATATTACGCAAGTGCAGCAAGTACTGACGATGATGATGCGGGTCATGGTTATGGCGCCGCTCATGTGCTTCGGCGGCATCATTATGGCGCTTTCGCGCGACGTTCAGCTGTCCACGATTATTATTGCCATCGTGCCGGTTGTCGCGCTCATTATTTTAGTTGTAACCAGCCGGACGCTGCCGCTCTTCAAGCTGCAGCAAAAGCGGCTGGATCAGTTGAACCTTGTACTGCGCGAGCATCTGACCGGAATTCGGGTCATTCGCGCCTTCAACCGGACCGGCCATGAACAGCAACGGTTCACCGAAGCGAACCGTTCGCTGACGGATACGGCGGTCAAAGTGAACCGGATGATGGCGGCGCTGATGCCGCTTATGTTCCTGATCGTCAACTTCGCGAGCATCGCGATTCTTTGGTTCGGCGGCATGCGCATCGACAGCGGCGCGATGGAAGTCGGCGACCTGATGGCATTTATTCAATATGCATGGCAAATCCTATTTGCCCTTATGTTCGCCTCCATGATGTTCGTCATGGTACCGCGCGCTACCGCATCCGCAGCCCGCATTCAAGAAGTATTCAACCTGCAGCCGGACATTACCGACAAGCCGGACGCAGCGGCACGCCCGAACGACAAGCAGAACGCCGTACGCGGCAATATTGAATTCCGCGGCGTTTCGTTCCGTTACCCTGGCGCCGAGATGCTCGCTCTTGAGAATATCAGCTTCCAGGCTTCGCCCGGCGAAGTAACCGCCATCATCGGCGGTACCGGCTCCGGCAAATCGACGATGATCAATCTCATTCCGCGATTCTATGACGCCAGCCAAGGGTCTGTGCTGATCGACGGTATCGATGTCCGCGAGATGACGCAGCAGCAGCTCCGTTCCTCTATCGGACTCGTTCCGCAGAAAGCGATGCTGTTCACCGGCACGATCACGGACAATATCCGGTTCGGTTACGAAGAAGCAACCGACGAGGATATCCGCCATGCTGCCGAAGTAGCGCAAGCATCCGAATTCATCGGACGGATGACGGACGGCTACCAGTCGACCATCTCGCAGGGCGGATCCAACGTATCCGGCGGCCAGAAACAAAGGTTGTCCATCGCGCGTGCTATCGTCCGCAAGCCGTCGATCTATCTGTTCGATGACAGCTTCTCAGCGCTTGATTTCAAGACCGACGCCAACCTGCGCGCCGCACTCCGTCCGGAGACGACTGACGCAACCGTCATTATCGTTGCCCAGCGCGTCAGCACCGTCATGGACGCCGACCGCATCATCGTGCTCGACGACGGCCGCATCGCCGGCATCGGTACGCACCGCGAGCTGCTCGACAGCAATCCGGTCTACCGCGAAATCGTCACGTCGCAGCTGTCAGAGGAGGAGATCGCATGAGCATGAATCCATCGATGCGCAACATGATTCCGGAGCCCCGCCATTCGGCGGACCGGGGCGGCCAAGGCGGCCCGCGTCCAGGCGGCGGTCCAGGCGGTCCGGGCGGACGCCCTCCGCAAGGCGGCGGCAATCCGATGGGCTTCGGCCCGCGCGGCGGCCCAGGCGGCATGATGATGCCCGGCCAGAAGGCCAAAAACTTTAAGGTCACGTTCCGCCGATTGCTCGGCTATTTGCGGCCGCACCGGTTCTCGCTGCTGATCGTTTTTCTGACTGCGGTGCTCAGCACGGTGTTCTCCATTCTCGGACCGAAGATTATGGGCAAAGCAACAACCAAGCTGTTCGATGGGCTCATGGCCAAAATCAACCACGAGCCTGGCGCCGCCATCGACTTCGACTCCATCAGCCGCATCTTAATTACATTAGGCGTGCTATATATTATCAGTACGATATTCAGCTTCATCCAGCAGTACGTAATGGCTAGCGTTGCTCAGAAGACCGTATACGGCATACGCGAAGACGTCAACGCCAAGCTCGCCAAGCTGCCGCTTAAATTTTTTGACGGCCGCACGCACGGCGAAGTGCTCAGCCGCGCCGTCAACGACGTCGACAACATTAGCGGCACGCTGCAGCAGAGCTTAACGCAGTTCATTACGTCCATCGTGACGCTCATCGGTATCATTGTGATGATGCTGACGATCAGTCCGCTGCTGACCTTGATCACGATCATCACGCTGCCCCTCAGCTTTATTGTAATCAAGATGGTCGCAGGGAAATCGCAGCAGCATTTCGTCGGCCAACAGAAGTCGCTCGGCGAACTGAACGGCCACGTCGAAGAGATGTTCACAGGCCATGCGATCGTCAAAGCGTTCGGCCGCGAAGACACAGCCGTCGCCAAATTCGACGCCGTGAACGAACGCCTGTACCAATCCGGTTGGCGCGCCCAGTTCATCTCCGGCGTGATTATGCCGCTGATGGGATTCATCGGCAACCTCGGTTACGTACTCGTCAGCGTGGTCGGCGGTATTCTCGTTCTGCATAAGACGATTACGGTCGGCGACGTTCAAGCGTTCATCTCGTACTCGCGCCAGTTCACCATGCCGATTACGCAAACTGCACAAATCGCCAACATCATTCAGTCGACCATCGCTTCTGCAGAACGCGTATTCGAGCTGCTTGATGAAGAAGAGGAAGTACAGGAGCCGGCACGCTCATCCGCATCGCTTGCGAAAGCGTCGAAAGGCGAAGTTCGTTTCGAGCATGTGAAGTTCGGCTACAAGGAAGATGCCCCGCTCATGAACGATCTGAATATCGACGTCCAGCCAGGGCAGACGATCGCGATCGTTGGTCCGACCGGCGCCGGCAAAACGACGCTCATCAACCTGCTCATGCGGTTCTACGAGCTGAGCGGCGGACGCATTACGGTCGACGGCACAGACGTTACCGCCATGACCCGCGGCGAGCTGCGCAGCAACTTCGGCATGGTACTGCAGGATACATGGCTGTTCAACGGCACGATCCGGGACAACATCGCTTACGGACGCCAAGGCGCATCCGAGACGGACGTCGTCCGCGCCGCCAAGGCCGCGTATGCCGACCACTTCATCCGTACGCTGCCGGACGGCTACGATACGGTGCTGAATGAGGAAGCATCGAACATTTCGCAAGGCCAGAAGCAGTTGCTCACAATCGCGCGCGCGATTCTCGCCGATCCGCAAATTCTTATTCTCGACGAAGCGACAAGCAGCGTCGATACGCGGACCGAGGTGCATATTCAGCAGGCGATGAACGCCCTGATGGAAGGCCGCACGAGCTTCGTCATTGCTCACCGTCTGTCGACGATCCGCGATGCAGACCGCATTCTCGTCATGAATCAAGGTGCGGTCATCGAGCAAGGATCGCACGAAGAGCTTCTCGCGCAGCGCGGCTTCTACGCCGACCTGTACGAGAGCCAATTTACCGGCCGCAAGAAGCAGCCGGAAGCGATCTAAGAAGTCTGCCGAATCGTTTCTTTTACACAGCGGACCAACAAAAGGGCATTTCACTGTCATCGAAGGATGACGGCGAAATGCCCTTTTGTTATGCCAGCCGCTAGAATTTCAATATGCCCGACGAATGCAAGAACACAAGCACGATCAACAATGGCGCAACGTAGCGGAGGATGAACAGCCATACGATAAACCACCCCGCCGTAAGCCCCGCTTCTCTCCCCGCATCCCGCCATACATATCCGACGAATACGGTAACGATAAGCCCGCCTAACGGAAGAATAATGTTCGACGCGATGAAATCGGTCCAATCGAAGAACGAGCGCGGCCCCCAGTGAAGTCCTCCGACTGCCCCGCCGACAGATATCGCCGACGGGATGCCGACTAGGAAGCAGAGAACGGACGTCACGATGGTCGCTTTCGGCCTTCCCCAGCGCCACCGGTCCATAGAGTAAGCGACAGGCACCTCAAGCAGGGATACGCAGGAAGTCAGCGCGGCGATGGCAAGCAGAATGAAGAACAACCCGCCGAACAGCCAGCCCGCCGGCATGGCAGAGAAAGCGGCGGGAAGCGCGATGAACGCCAAGCCCGGCCCTTGCCCCGGCTCAATGCCGAACGCGAACGTCGTCGGGAAGATAATGAGCCCCGCAAGGAGCGCGTACAGCAAATCCCCGCCTCCGACAGCCAACGCTGCCGATCCGAGCGACTGCTGCCGATCCATATATGCGCCGTACGTAAGCATCGTCCCCATTCCAAGCGAGAGCGAGAAGAACGCATGGCCAAGCGCCACGAGCACCGACTCGTTCGTCAGCTTGCTGAAGTCCGGCTTTAAGAAAAATTCGACCCCCGCCCCGGCCCCATCCAACATAAGCACGCGCACCATCAGGAAGAGCAGGATGACAACAAGCGAAGGAATTAATATTTTGTTGAACTTCTCGATGCCCGACGCGCCGCGAAGTACGATCCAGCCCGTAATGAGCATGACGACAAGCTGCCACATCACCGGCAGAAAGCCGCCGATGAAATCGAAGAATTCGCCGGCGAAATCCGTCCCTTCGCCAAGCGCTCTGCTGAACGTAAGCACGCCATAATGAAGCGTCCACCCCGCCACGACGGCGTAGAACGACATAATGAAGAACGCGCCGATGATGGAGAGCAGCCCGAAGCCTCCCCATATTTTTTGGCCGCTGAGCCTGACCAACGCAACCGCTGGACTGCCTCGCCCGCCCCGTCCGATCGCCATTTCCGCCAGGAGCACCGGAATCCCGATAAGCAGCAGACAGATAGTGAATAGCAGGAAGAAGGCCGCTCCTCCGTACAGGCCGGTTATGTATGGAAACTTCCACATGTTGCCGAGACCAACCGAACTTCCGATTGCCGCAAAAATAAACCCCGACCGCGAGAAACGTTCCGCCTTCCCTCCGGCTTTATCATCGCCAGAATCTGCTGACGGCCTCTTGAAGTCGTCCACCCTACCACCTCATCGCAACTGCTATTCCAATAGTCGTATTATCTCCACTTATCTCCAATCAATTCCAATCCAGTCCGCTGCCAACGCACCATCCCCGGCATTCGCCCATACAATGCAATTGACGTAGGATTCGATAGAGCCATACAGCCGCCGCCGAAATAACGCCCGTGAAGTATAAACCTATCCTCCTCGGAATTGGAGGCGCAATCGTTAATGACGATCTCCCGCATCACCCAAGCATGGCCCTCGGTCATCGTGTTTCCCGATCTTGCCTGGAACCGTTCGCCCTTTGCCGCCCCTCTGCAGTCGATCACGGCCAAACATCGGATCGGCTGGGTGACGAACCGTCCCGACCGGACGCTTGAAGACGCACCGCCTTGCATAACGCCGCTCTCCTTGGCCGACTGCGATCATGTCGACTGGAGCAAGGCGACCGCCATCGTGCTTCATCCATACTGGGCTCCTTTCCTGCTTCCCCGCCGCCCTCGGCTGCTTGGCTTCTGCACGTCAGGCCAGAGCCAGCCGGGAGGAACCGATGAACATGCGGACAAATGGCGGGACCGCCTTAGCGGGGAAGCCTCTTTCGTGCTTACATCATCGGAGCCTTACTATTTGGATCTGGCATTCCGCCGCGACGGCGTGTTCGTTATGGACGGCGCAGATGATACGTCCGATTGGTTCGCTCTTCAGGCGCTCCTGTGGGCGGCGGACGGAACCGATCCGCTGCCGCTTGCAAGACTGCAGCAGCAACGCCGGGAAGCCGCTTACCGCGAGCGAATCGCCGTGGCTGGCGACAATGCGGTAATATCCTTCTACCGGTCCGTCTACTTATACTTGCTCGGCGACGCCTCGCAGGCGCAGAAGGAGCTGCTTTGCGCATTCGAGCAGGCCGTGCTCAGCGGCGACGAACACTCGCTTTCGGATATTTACCGGTTCCGCTCGGCCATCCAGACGGCGCTCGGCCAGACGGCGGAAGCGGCCATGACGTATGAGACGACAGCTGTAACCGACCAGGAGCGAACGAATGCCGCGCAATTGCGCCTGCGGCTGGAGGCAGGACAGACGGACATCGCCGCCGCGATGCTGTTAAGGTGGAATGACGATCATCGGGGGGCTGTGGCCCGGCTGGAGAAGCTGCTGCAGACGGAGACGGCAGAGGAGGAGGCGTCGGATGCAGCAGGTGCAGCAACTGCGGAACGAACAGCGTTCATTCAACAACTGCTGATCGATTCATTGCTGCAAGCGGGGCGTATCCGGCAGGCGAACGCTCATCTGGCGGAGTGGCGTACGTTCAAGGTGAGAGACCGGTGCGAATACGAGCTGCTGCGCGGCACCGCCCGCTTGTATGAGGGACGGCGGCTTAAGGCGGTTCGCGCGTTCTTGCGTGCAGCCGAGCTGCGCCATGATGCGATCGGCGCATTGTCCGAGCTGGCGCATATCGATGCCGCAGCGAAGCGGCTGGCCGAAGGAGAGAGCAGTCATGCGTAGCGTGCGCAAGCCGTCCGATAACAAGCTGACCGTCATGATGCAGGTGCGCAACGAACGCGGCCGATATCTGGAAGCATCGCTTACCGAGCTATCCGAGCTTGCCGACGAGATCGTCATCGTTGACGATGCGAGCACGGACGGCACGCCGGAGCTGTGCCGCTCGTTCCCGAAAGTGGTCCGGCTCGTCGAGCTGCGGCGGCCGATGTTCGCAGAGGAATGGAAGCTCCGCTCCTTGCTATGGGAGACGGCGGTGTCGACCGAGCCCGATTGGCTGCTCGCGATCGACGCCGACGAATTTCTGGAACGCCGCGCCGGCCGCCAGCTCCGTGAGCTGATCAATCAGGACCGTTACGATTGGGCAGCGCTGCGCATGTACGATTTCTGGGGATCGCTGACGCATTACCGCGACGACATGTGGTGGAATTTGCACCGCCGGCATACCATGATGCTTGTCCGGTATATTCCCGGTTATCACTATGCCTACCCGCGATGGGACCACCACGTTCCGCGTCTCCCGTACACCTGCGCAGCGCTGCCGGGAGTGCGCACCGAGCTTCGCGCGAAGCATTACGGCTGGGCAGGAAGCCAAGAAGAACGCGAGGCCAAATACGAACGGTACAAACGGATGGATCCGGACGGACGATGGGGCAGCATCGACCAGTACGAATCGATACTGGATCCTGCGCCGAACTTGATCCGGTGGAGCGAGGAGGAGTGATGGATGCGGACGGTCAGCATTTTGACCCATAGTTATGTCGATGGCTACAACCGCAAGTTCAACCGGCTGTTCGGAGGCGGATTGGAGCGGTATATCCGGGAGCTGTGCAGCGTCATTCGCGCGGCAGGCTGGAAGCCGGTCGTGCATCAGCTGTCTTACTTCGAGTCTTTCCGGACCGAGTACGAGGGCACGGAAGTGATCGGATACACCTATGAGCTGGGCCAGACGGCCTCGGCATTCGAAGCGATGGCGGAGCAAGCCGAAGGACTGCTTGTCTACGCGAGCTGCTTATGGCACCCGATTCGTTACCGCCCGGGCAGCATCGGCATTTGCCATGGCATCAATTGGGATCACGGCTCGATCGCTTCCGGAACCAAAGACGGCGTCGCCGCCGCCTTCCGCAACGCGCTGCGGTCGCTGGACCGCGTCGTGTCCGTCGACTCCCACTTCCAGACGTATGCGCGATCCGTATGCGAATTCGACGATGCAGACCGAATCGTGCTTATACCGAACAGTGTCGATACGAAGCATTTTACACCCTTGACGCCTGACAGCGGAGGCAGTCTTGTCCGTCCGGCGCGCAGGCGCGGTCTGCGCGTGCTCATCCCGCGCAGACTCAGCTATGAGCGCGGCGTCATTACGATGATGCTTGCTGCCGATGAGCTGCTTGCGGAGCATGGCGGCCTAGTCGTCGAGTTCGCAGGCGAATTAGTCGAAGGCACGAGCATTGCGGATGCTTTTCGGTTGTGGCATGATTGCCATCCGGACCGCAACCGCATCGAACAACGCGCCTATGCGATGGATGAGGTGCAGCAAGCCTACGCCAGGGCCGACATCGCCGTCATTCCGACCGTTTTCTCGGAGGGCACCTCTCTGGCTTGTCTTGAAGCGATGAGCAGCGGCCTGCCCGTCGTCGCGACGAACGTCGGCGGCTTGAACGATCTGGTCATCGACCGGCTGAACGGACTTCTCGTCCCGCCGAATTCGGCAGCCATTGCCGGGGCCATACGCGAACTCATCCTCGACAAGCCGCTCCGGCGCAAGCTCGGCAAGCTCGGCCGGGAAACGGCGCTTTCCTTTGACATCAGCCGCTGGCGCGCGAGATGGACCGCCGTACTGGAAGCGCAGCTTGGCGTGCGCTAACGGCATGCCCCTTTCTCCACTTCCTTAGCAACGGCATAAAAAGTACAGGCAACGATTGAGTTGGGTCTTCAACTCTGCTGCGGCAGCGTAACGGTTCGTACGTTACCGCACATGGCTGTCGCCAAATCTCGGTCGCGGCCGGGCGTACGCTTCAGGCCGGATACAGCGCCGTCACGCCGATAAGCAGCAGCTCGCTCCAGCTGCGGAGCGGCTGCAAGCCGGTAATCGCAGCTGCGCCGAACGGCAGTAGCGCGGGCTTCTCGCCGCCCGTTCGCGAATAGGCCGCGTCTTCGCTGTGCAGCAGCGGCCCGGCAGCGGCCATGCCGCATACGGCAGCTATATGACCGTCCGCGCGAGCCGCGAATGCTGCTGCTAATCCGGCCGCGGCAGCACGCGCCTGCGCCGGGCTGCCCGCAGCCGCACGCGCCGCCGCGAAGCTCTCGCCAGCCGCTGCCCAGCGGCCGGCTGCAGCTGCGAGCAGCGCCTCCGCCAGCTCCCGCTCGAACGGCTTGCCGGCCACCAGCC
>NZ_BILZ01000022.1 GCF_004000825.1 Paenibacillus kobensis NBRC 15729
ATCTCGCCGCGTCGGATGCGCTTTGGCGGCGCGTCGAGCGCCGGTTCGGCGCGCGCCCGGAGGCGCAGAGCGCGCGCAGCTATGGCGCGGGCCTGCCGCTGACAGATGCGGAGCGTTCCGCGTTCGAGCAGTTTCTGCAATGGGACGAGGCGGCCCGCTTTGGCGGAGACGGAGCATTCCAGCCGCCGGCGCCGGAGCAGCTGAAGGGCGTCTGTCAGGTGATCAAAAGGCGGCATAGAACGGGCCAACAAAACCGTTCAGGCTGGATTCCGCGCTAAATCTTAAAGAATATAAAACCACCGATTCCTTTGTGAAAATGGATATTAACGCCGCCGTATGCAGCATTTTAGCATCACGGCGGTTCTTTTTGCGTGGAATGCGGGATTATTGCGTTGCGCATGAAATTAGTATTATTTATAGTAATAATTGTAATGGGTGGCGGGTGGTTCCAGAGAGAGTGAACGTTATGTTTGCAAAAATTAACGCGCGTTAGTAATGGCTGCAAGTGTTTCGGCAACGAGTCGTAATTGTAGTCGGGTGAAGAACGTTTCATTGAGGAAGCTAAGCGTTGTTTGAAGAGAGGGACTCGAAATGAGAAAACAAGCCATTCTTCTTTCATCAGTCATGATCGGGCTATCCATCCTATCTGCCGCTTGCAGCTCGAAGCGGGAGAGCCATGAACCGGTTACGCTGACCATAGCGGGCGTTATTCCGGAATTTTTTACGCAACAGCACGGCGAACAGCTCGTTCTTGACGGGCAAGAAATCAATTTGAATTTCGTTCCTTACGGGGATATGCCGCAAGATAGGGAAGGCAACATTCAATATGAGCAGCTTTTCAGCCAGTTTAGCCTGGACATCTTATTTTTCGCAGGGACTGCGGCTCTGAAGCCTTTGATTGATGGCGGTTTGGTCATGCCGCTGGACAGCTTCGCCAACGATTCCAAGGCGCTTGACGCCATCGCCCCAATGGTGCTGAACAACATTCGGAAGTCCGGCGAAGGACAACTGTATGCGTGGCCGGGAGCGTTCCGTACGGAAGCGTTGTTCTATAATAAGGAGCTGCTTGACCGTTATCATGTTCCCTATCCTGAGCAAGCATCTTCCTGGAGCGACTTGATGAAGCTGACGACGCAACTGTCGAATGCAGTGAAGAATGAATCATCCGGAATTGTTCCTTTTCTGGACCCTGGCAAGAATGATCCGGAGGAGAAGTTGTTCTGGCTTATTTACAATGCGGGGCAGTCGGAAGGGCTTCAATTGATTCAGCCGCAGACGCTGGAGGTCACTGCAAATTCCGATGGCTGGAAAGAGCTGGCGGGGTCTTTCATTGATGCTTATAAGCAAGGCGGGATCAGTAATGAAGAGTACGAGCAAGTCGGCACAATCAAACTTGAGCAGGGCGTGACGGACGAATCGAGGTATAAACCGTTTCTTGACGGGCGGGCAGCCTTCGTGTTGGGGGATCCCAGCTTGATCTATATGCTGAACAAGGCCAATTCGTCATGGTGGGGGATTGCGAATCAGCCTGGAAGCCAGCAGCTTTATTCCCAGATCAGCGAAATGTACGGCATTAATTCGAACTCGAGCCACACGGCGGAAGCGTGGAAGTTGATCGAGTATTTGACAGGCGATGAGAATATTCAAGAACAGGCAAGCAATGGCGGAGGCGGAGGCATTCAAAATGTTGGCGATTTGCCCGCACGCGTAAGTGTGCTGGAAAAAGCGCTCTCGCTTGATTTGTCTCCGTTCTATGATCAGGAACTGGCCGTTTATGGCGTGTATGATCCTTCGCCGATTCCGTCCGAGTTGTTCGTAGCCATGCGGGATGAAATGATGAAACAGATCGGATCCGTATTGAGAGGCGAGGAAACCGTTGATCAAGCGCTGACTCAATTGCAAGGCAGCCTGGAAGCGAGCAGTCGCGCTGCTTCTCAGTAATCGTACGATTATTTGGCTCAACCATCTCATTGAGGCGAGGGGAGTCCCCATACGGGAATTCCGTATCACGACTCCTCCTGCTATCCCAATTCTAGGCACATTCCCTCAACCCGCCCGGCCTTTATACTTGCCCGTGTTCACGATGGAGACGCTCACGCGTATATGACGGAGCGATTGTTCGTCCAAGGGCTGGTTTTTTAGCCGTTTCCAAGTTTGCGGATGGTTCCGGTAGAGCTGCTCTCGGAGCTTGAATACATCGCAATTGGCGCGGAGGCCGTTGAGATACGTTACCTGGATCTGTTCTTTAATGGTCTCCTCGCTCATTTGCTCCAGCTTCTGGATGCTGGCCTCCTTGATAAGCTCCGACAGCTTGCCGCGAACCCTTACCTTCACGTCGTATTGCACTTTGCTACCCGTAGTGACGGGACGAATCGAGTATATTGGCTTTTCAAGCTCCACCATGGCTACAGGCGATCCCTTCTCCGGTATTTGGATGAAGGCCTTTTCCAGATCGTGCTGTGCCCATCTGACTCCTTTCAGTTCATTATCGGACAGCCATCCCGACAACCGTTTATCGTTAAAGAAATAAGCCCCCGATATTTTGAACATCGGAACGTGCTTCTCGTCTTCGTTCCAGACGTTCTTCGTAATCGAGAGGGACGGTATCATGAGCGGTTGAGCAGGTTCGTTCATCCACGCGATCGCTTTATGTCCTTGAATCGGCGCGATGAATGAATGCTGGGCGTAGGTATCCTGCGGCGAATACATGAGCGAGTCCAGCGGCGACATGTTCAGCAGCGATTTTTGCGTAAAAATATCGGTCATTCGTTCTTTCGTTCCGTATACGAGCACGTTGTACCGGATTTCCCGGTAGCGGTTCAACGCGTTATACGCTTCGACAAGGCCCTGGCGCATTAACCCCTCGGTGACGACAACTGTCTTGACGTGTCCCCAGAACAGCCGCAATTGTGAGGTTGCATAGAGGGCATCCAGTGAACCGACAATCGTCTCGCCCTCTCCTTTGCCGATCCAGATCGGCACCTTTTTGCCGATTTGAACGCCCTCTGACCGCGCAATATTCATAAAATTTAACACCTGTACGTAAGTGGTATAATGTCCGTCCGCGTAATCCAGACCGATGGCCGTCACATAGGCCATGTTTTGAATATCCTTCGAGTTCCAGCAGCCCGAGAGCAAGGTTAGACACGAGACAAGCAACCCCGTTGCAGCAGCACGGAAAGCGATCTTGCGAAAGCCGATGGTCATGGTGCTTGCTCCGGCTGATGATCGGGATCGATCGGATGAACCTGACTCGGACGGTTCGTCATGTGTTTCCATGGAATCCGAATGAAGGCGGGCAGCAGCTCCTTCAAGCGCATCGGAGAAAACGGCGACGTATAAGGGACGCCGAACGATTGTAATCTCGACATGTACGCAGCGAACAGGACAATGCCGAGAATAACGCCGTACATGCCAAGAAAGCACCCCAGCAGAAAAATGAACAGCCGTATAACGCTGATCGTGGTGCTGAGCGTTTGATTGACGAGCGTTACGCCTGCTACGGCCGTAATCGCGCCGACGACGACGACGGACGGCGATACGAGTCCGGCGCGAATCGAAGCATCCCCGATAATGAGCCCGCCTACGACGGTGAGCGTCTGACCGATCGGATTCGGGAGGCGCACGCCGGCTTCCCGGAATATTTCAAGCAATAGCAGCAAAATAAAAAATTCCATCTGCGGCGATAGCGGCAGCCCGAGTCTGGATACGGATATAGTCGCCATCATTCGGAACGGAAGCTGGTCTTGATGGAAAGCCATGAGTGCGACCCAGATACCAGGCAGCAGCAAAGTTGCCAGCAGGCTGATCAGCCTGATCATTCTTGCGAACGAGACATAGAAGAAATTGAAGTGGATGTCTTCCGGCGACTTCATCAGCAGCGACAGTGTACCCGGTCCGATGAGCACCATCGGATTGCCGTCCACTATAATAACGAACCTTCCCGCTAGAAGACTGCTGACCGCGTAATCAGGGCGGCCGGAGAAGTCGAACATCGGCAGCACCGAATATTTATAGTCCGAAATGATTTCTTCCAGCTGCCCGAGGCTGTACAGTCCGTCGATGTCGATCTGCTGCAGACGTTTGCGCGCTTCAGCCAACACTTTGGGCGAGAGGATGTCTTGAAAATAAATAAGCCCAACCCTCGTTTTCGTACGTGTACCGACAACATACGATTCGTAGCAGAGCGAATCGCTTTTGATCCTTTTGCGAATGAGCGCCATGTTGGTCATAATTTCTTCGACGAAGCAGTCGCGCGGGCCTTTAATGGAAATTTCGGTGTTCGAATCGTTCGGCACTCGCCGAGGCGGGTCGGCTGCGTCAAGAGCGAACAGCGTATTGATGGCTGGCAAGAGCACGAGCATGCTGCCGCGGAACACGGTCTCCGCCAGTTCTTCGGGCTTGGCGGACCGGTCGACCGGCACCATCGGCAGTTCTCCCGTCCATTTCGCCTGGGTGTCTTGGAGGATACCCTTCTCGTACATAGCCAGAAGGCCCGGCAGCACGAACCTGGCAAGCATGGAACTGTCGCTTAACCCTTCTGCCAATGCGAAAATAACGCGCGATTGAGGATTCTCATTCAACTGGTACGACTGGAACGACACGTCATGAGAGTGCTTGAACACGGCCTTCAGATCGTCTTCCGTCCAATAGCCGTCGGGTCCAATTACATTAGACTCGTTCTTGTCCTGGCTTGGCTTGTCTTGGCCCGATGCATCGTTCGCGGACATAGAATTCTGACCGTTCTGCGGACTGTTATTGGTTGGACGGGTATCGGAGTCCTTGTTATTCAAGCTTGCTTGGTCAGAATCTTGGGCGTCGCTTACGCTTTTGTCCGTGTTTTGCTCATTAGAGCTGCTTCCGTTGTTGGTGTCGCTTGCATGGATTGTGTTGGTTGTGTTGCCCGCACTGCTTTCACTGCCTGAGCCGATTGCTGTGCCACCGCTATTGGAATTGCCGGAGCCAATCATATCCGCACCTCCCTTGCCGGTTTCATGATCCAAGAAATAAGCATCCACGCAGCTGAAGCTGCTAGCAGTACGATGAATGAGATTGGGAAGTACCAATGGTACAAAAACAAGTAGTAGCTGTATTCGTTAATAGGCAGTAACGAGACCGCTATGTAGCTGGCTGCGATTGTTCCGATTGTGATCAGACGGATCTTCGGGCGTTTGATCGGCAGCAAATCGGCGATAAGGAAGAGCGCCAGCGCCGTTCGGATGACAGCTCCCGATTCCCACTGGTAGATCGAGAAGAAGTCGACATGCTCCACGTAATTGCCGAGTTTGACGAGTCTCCATTGTTCGTAAGGCGATGTCATTTGCCTGGCCGCCTCATGAGGGCCGAACTCGGTAATAGCCCCGACGATCGGGCCGAGCGAAATATAGATCATGATGAGGCCGAGCAAGCCGATCTGCCAGGGCTTTACTTTGGTCTTGATATGATGCTGCATCAAGAATAAGAAGGTGAATTCAATATACCCTCCCCAACAGTAAATAAGACCGTCCCATACCCGGTCCCATCCGTGTTCGAGAACCGGCTTCAACAGGCTGTAGTCTTTCTCGGACGAGTTGGAAATGCTGACGAAATAGCCGAGCGCAATGACGAAAGGCAGCAATATGCCGGAAGTGAGCGCAATGACTCGGATGCCCCATATAGCGCTTAAAGCGCTTATTGCGACAAGGACGAAGCTTAGCACGAACGGCGGCGTAGCAGGCAAATAGTTAGAGATGGTCCATGTTGTTGTGTATGTAACGGTCATCGCGCCAATGAGGTATAGGCAGACGAGCGCCGGCAGCACGAGCAGCCAAGCCAGAACGGGATGCGTCTGCTCTGCGAGCCATGGAAGCAGCTTCTGCTGGCCCATTCGTCTCATAGCGAGCGCAAGCAAGAAACACCACGGAATAAAGAACGCCCCCGACAGGAGTATAGTTATCCATGCGTCGCGTCCGGATGCGTCCAGCAATATCGGATTCACGATGACGTGACTGACGAGTCCGCTAGCGAGCATGACGATGGTGGCTGCTTGCAGGAACGATATTTTACGAGGAATGGTTGCTGCCATAGTCGAGTCTCCCGTGCCGCGCTAAGCGTAGTAGTTGAAGTATCGGGTTTATTATGGATGGTTCGACCAATTTTATGCGCGGGGAAGGGGACGCCAAACAAACCGCCTGACAAAGCGAACAAAAAAACAGGCTGCCGGCCTTAGCCGTCCGCCTGTTTCGCTGCAAGGTCTGCAAGTATTTTTTGTTTCCGCTCTTCCCGTTCCATCGGTTTGAGGCGGGGGCAGGTATAACAATAGTAGCCGCCTTCGGTCAAGTAATAGTTGCAACAGGTCGGCTTCATCCGGTACGGCTGCTCCGGGTTGTACGGATTGTCCAGCAGCCGGTACGTATGCTTATACGGATTGCGCTTTGTTCCGAACGCGTCAGGGGGCATCTCCTCGGTCGTATAGCGGAAGTCGTCCTGAAGCTGCTGCTTGCGCTGCGGGTCCTGCTCGATGGCGATCAAATGCTCGTAAGCATACGTAATGCGGGGGAACGATCCCCACATTTGAATGCGCGGCGTGCCCGAAACGTCCGACAGCAGCTCGATGAGCGGGCGGATCGTATTGCTGTACAGCCTGTCGAACAGTTCGTTGCGCTGCTGCTCGCGCCGCGAGGGATCGATGGCGACCGCTACAAGCTCGTCGACCCGAAATCTTACCGTGTAGTACGAGTAGGTTCCTTCGATATACACAACCTCGGCCGTGAACCTCTCCGGCGAGAAATCGATCGCAGACGGATGAATAGCGACCATATAATGAAGCGCTGCACTGAACAAAATAAAGGATGAAGTCAAATACATGCCGCCGACCGTAGGGTCTAGTCCCTGGATGAGCGGGGTATATACGTCGAGGAGCCGCTTCATATGCGGTTCGTCGTACAGGTCGCTAAGCTTGAAGGATGCGATAGGAGACGGGTGCGGCTGAAAAGTTAAGCCGAACTGCTGCTCCATCAATTGGCGTTCCTCCGCCTTGAACAAACGGATCAGCTCCTTGGATGTTGTCGTTAGTATATGTAATGAGAAAAATTATCAATTGGTGTATTTGTCAATGATAAAGGTTCTCAATTGTAAAGTCAATATGACATGCGCGGGAGTCTGAGCGAAATTAAGGCGCCGTAGCAGCAAGAGACGGCCGTTCGGGCGGGGCTTGTTCTTGACTGGGCGGAATGCGGTTATATATAATGACTACATTCATGATGGAGGGCGTGCGTCCATTGGCGATCTCAACGGCTTAGGCGTTGATATATTTAGCTAGCGACTATCATTAGGAGGATCTCATGAACAAACCGAATGAAATTATCGTCGTCCTTGATTTCGGGGGACAGTACAACCAGCTTATCGCACGGCGCATTCGCGACCTTGGCGTGTACAGTGAGCTGCTGCCTTACAACACGTCCGTCGAGAAGCTTCGTGCAATCAATCCGAAGGGCATCGTCTTCTCCGGCGGTCCAGCAAGCGTGTATGAGGAGAACTCGCCGCTGGTCGATCCAGGCGTGTACGATCTAGGCGTACCGATCTTCGGTATTTGCTACGGCATGCAGCTCATGTCGCACCAGCTTGAGGGCAAAGTACAACGTGCGGGCAAACGCGAATATGGCAAAGCGGAAGTTGACTTCGTAACCGACTTCGCGCTGACGAGCGGTCTTGATGCGAAACAAACGGTATGGATGAGTCACAGCGACCTCGTCGTCGAGCCGCCGACAGGCTTCACCGTAACGGGCAGCACGGAGCATGCGCCAATCGCAGCGATGAGCAACCCGTCGCGCAACTTCCACGCGGTGCAATTCCATCCGGAAGTCCGCCACTCCGTCTACGGCAACGAAATGATCCGCAACTTCCTGTTCAACGTGTGCGGCTGCGAAGGCACATGGAGCATGGAAACGTTCATTGAAGATACGATTCGCGACATCCGCGAGCAAGTGGGCGACAAGAAAGTACTGTGCGGCCTGTCCGGAGGCGTCGATTCTTCGGTTGTTGCGATGCTGATTCACAAGGCAGTCGGCGATCAACTGACGTGTATGTTCATCGACCACGGCATGCTGCGTAAGAACGAAGCTGAGGAAGTAATGGAGACTTTCGTCGGCAAGTTTGATATGAAGGTAGTCAAAATCGATGCAAGCGAACGCTTCCTCGGCAAGCTGAAGGGCGTAACCGATCCGGAGCAGAAGCGCAAAATCATCGGCAACGAGTTCATTTACGTATTCGACGAAGAGTCGGCGAAGCTTGGAGATTTTGATTTCCTCGCACAAGGAACGCTGTATACGGATATCGTTGAGAGCGGTACGGCAACGGCGCAGACGATCAAGTCGCACCACAATGTCGGAGGCTTGCCTGAAGACATGAAATTCCAGCTCGTCGAGCCGCTGAAGGCGCTGTTCAAGGACGAGGTTCGTAAGGTTGGCGCGGAATGCGGCCTGCCAGACGTAATCGTTAACCGTCAGCCATTCCCGGGCCCGGGTCTTGCGATCCGCGTTCTTGGTGAAGTGACAGAGGACAAGCTGCACATCGTACGCGAATCCGATGCGATTCTGCGCGACGAAATCGCGAAGGCTGGCTTGGATCGCGAGATCTGGCAATACTTCACGGCGCTTCCGGGCATGAAGAGCGTCGGCGTTATGGGGGATGCGCGTACGTACTCGTACACGGTCGGCATCCGCGCCGTAACGTCGATCGACGGCATGACGGCAGACTGGGCGCGCATTCCTTGGGACGTGCTCGAGAAAATCTCCGTTCGTATCGTTAACGAGGTCGACAACGTTAACCGGATCGTCTACGACGTCACGTCAAAGCCGCCGGCAACGATCGAGTGGGAATAGAACGGATTGATTCAATGTAGAAAAATGCTGAAAGCCCTTGATACATAAGGGTTTTCAGTGTTAACTACATTGTATTTCCGACAACACCTGCAACAATAGAGTGCAATAATTACTCTCTTTTATCTGCGTTGTTTAGCAAATAGAAGGGAGTATTTTTTATGGTAAAAATCAGAGAACTCATTGAGGATTTTAAGTTGAACCAAGAAGTTTTAGGTCGAGATAAGAAGTACATTGATCTTTGTATATTTCGATTGAACAGGTGGGAGCAGTATACGGTAAGTGTATTAGGCATTTCCGAGATTGAGGATGTAACACAACTTCATATCAAAAAATATATAAAGGAGCGCCAAAGCAGCGGTAGCGAATCGAACTCAACAATCAATAATAATATCGCAACGTTGAAGGTGTTTTTTCAGTACCTAGTGAATGAAGAATTTATTGCTGAACAGGATAATCCATTGCGAAGGGTTCGGAATCTCAAGGAAGAGAAGAAGGTCATTGTCACATTCAATGATGATGAAGTATCATCTCACAAGAAAAAGAACCTACGCTAAGGTTCTTTTTCTTGTGTTTAATTATTTGGAGGTGAAATGATGAAAGGCACTACGTTTTTGTTAGTTTTGTTGTTGATCCTATCAGGATGTGCTGCAAAACCATCTGACTCAATTGAAAACCGTGTTGTCACAGATACAACGAAAATTGAATCCAGTACCACACCATTAAACGCAGGACTTCACCATATTTCTGAGTTTTCAATGCATGATAACGATAAAGGCTGGGTATTATCGGGTGATGAACAAGGATACAAATATTTGTACCATACACAAGACAGGTTACAACATTTGCAAGATCGTACTCCATGGAGCATGAAACAACATGTATTTTTCTTCGCTCTCAATGACCAAAGTGCATGGGCGGTATGGGAAGATGACAATGAAAAGCAACTTCTGATCTGGCATACAAACAATGGCGGGGTAGACTGGTCTCAAAGTTCTTTTAATGAAACGATTGGAGAACGTGGAGCAGGATTTCACAATCTGTACTTTATCTCAGATCAGATCGGCTGGATGCATATTACGGATAACAGTGGAGCTGATTTTTCTACCTCCCTCATTTACTTTACCGACACAGGCGGGGATTCGTGGAAACCGATTGTAACCCAATCAGATGCCAACATAAAGCTTGGAGTTGAAGGGAATAAAGGGAAAATCATGTTTAAGAATCAGAAAGAAGGATTCCTTGGAACAACTCATGTTGCTAAGACCCCTGTCTGGTATCGCAGTCATGATAGTGGGAATTCATGGGGACTCGAACCTCTTATAGAGGCTACAGATCATTCTGGAGAAGAACGCATCTTCACCGTCGACACACCGATCTTTTTCGATGATAAACAAGGAATAGCTGCAGTCACGGGCAATCAACTTTATTCGATATTCACAACCCAAGATGGCGGGAGTACTTGGATAGAGCGATTCACTAATCCAAGCCCTAATATAAATCAATTGTCTGCTATCGACACTGAACACCTCTGGGCCGTGGATAATAAATTCGATCTCATTCACATTGATAACATCGAGGATCAGTGGCAAACGGTAATCAATGCTGAAAAAATATCGGGGATTAAAAATTCGATCATACAATCCTCTCAATTCATTACAGACCATGAGGGATGGGTATCCGTCGGACCCGCAGGAGCTTCAGCGAACATTTACCATACAGTAGATGGAGGGGCATCATGGGAAGAACTTGAACCAATTATAGACTGAGATTGCACTTATGGGCCTCTGCCAAGAAATTAGACATTAATATATGTATGGTCGAAAGCTTCAAGTTACAATTTTTATTCATGTATCGTAAAAATACTCCCTTCCGCTTGCGGTGTCCGCAGGCAGAAGGGAGTATTTTTATTTGCCGTATAGGATGACGTAATCAACACCTAAAAAAGATAAATGAAAGCGTTTCATTTTTTTTATTTTATGTTAAGCTTGATTTAAGGTTGGGCGTGTATATTGATAGCAGATAAGTTGATTGCAGAACTTTAACGCAATGAAACATATATTGCATGCTGGCTTCTTAGTCCGATCTATTACGGCTATGCGAAGGGAGAATTGGCATGAAGACCAATAGAGTAAGATTATTAACCGCGAGCGCGCTTGTTCTAGCTTTGACATTAAGCGCAGGCGCTTGGCGGAATGATGATGCGGTATACGCAAACGGCGGTTCACAATTGTCAGCTTCGGCCGACTCCGATGATGCTGGGGCCGATGGATCGGCACATAGGAAGAAGGATCGCGACTCGGCGCACAGCGTCTTCCGGCTTTTCTCGGACGAGCGTGTGGCAGCCGCGCTTGGCTTGTCGGCCGATGATTTGACCGCGGGGCTGAAGGCAGACAAGTCTTTGGCTGAACTAGCCAAGGAGCGGGGAGCAGACGCATCGGCGGTCCAAGCGGTCGTCGAATCGGCGCTCAAGGAGAAACTGGACGGGAAGCTGTCGGCAGGCAATGTGACGCAGGAGCAATACGGCAAGCAGGCGGACAGACTGGCCGACTTTGCAGTGATATTGATGAACAGCAAGCACGGGGACAGCCGCGAAGCGGTGACAACGGAGCTTAAGGCTGAACGGAGCGCAGAACGCGAAGCGGCTAGGCTGGAACGTAAGGCGGAGCACAGTGCGGAACGCAAAGCTGCGAAGGCAGAGCGTAGAGCAGAGCATAGAGCGGAACGGGAAGCAGCCAAGGCGGAACGCGAAGCAGACAAGTAAGTCGAAACGCGAAGCGGAGAGTATGCAGTGTATGAGCAAAGCGAGCATTCCGCGATTGCCACGCTGCGAGCGGTACGATGACGACGGGGTTGTCCAATTAGGACAACCCCGTTTTTATTGATATGGCGAATGCACAAACTACATCCTTTTGTACCGCTCTCCGGCCATACTCGCTCTATGACGCCAAACGCCTGCATTTTGTGCAGGCATTTCTTCATCATCGCATAACCGCTGGCACCTAACGCAAAACAGCTGAACTTCATTGCATTTCATACAATAAAAACATACCGAATGAACCATGTATGAAGGCCTCATTGTATTCCATACAATGAAAAAAGCTCAGTAAGTGGTGAATCAAGCTCATTTGGTACCTATACCCCGATTCTCCTCATTGTACGAAGTACAACGGAGCTACTTTTTCTGCTCTAAGCGGTGGTTTTCATTGCATAGAATGCAATGAAACCTTCGTAAATCCTCGCTCTGCATCCTTTTGTACCGCTCTCCGGCCATATTCGCTCTGTGGCGCCAAATGCCTGCACATTCGCTATGCAATCAACCCTTTGATTGTCGCACCAAACGGGCCAATTTAACTGTACAAAATGCAATGAAATTAGCTGCAAAGCCGCAAAGTGTGTCAACAAAGCTAGCTAAGAAGCTGGACAGTATGTCAACAAAGCCAGCTAAGAAGCCGCACAGTGAGCGAACAAAGCGGCTCCCCCTCATTCCGGCTACTGGGACGGTGAGAAAGGGCAAGCGGACATCAATATCCGGGGATTTTCCAGCTATTACCGAAAGTTGAAAGCCTTTTCACGTTTCATTGTTCGTAAATTACGATTGACAAAGCGGCGGGTCGCTCCTTAGAATGATTAAGGATATTAAACGACAAACAAAATATCTTTTCGTATAATCTCAAGAATTGGCTTGGGAGTCTCTACGAGATCACCGTAAATGATCTGGCTACGAAAAGACAGGGAAGACAACCGCGCTACCGGTCCGACGCGCGTGTGTGTATGTTTTCCCTGTTTTTGCGGAACCTAGGAGAGATACGAAGCGAGAGCTTCCATTTCCCTAGGTTTTTTGTTTGTTCCACCACATTTTTTAGGGAGGCTTATTCAAAAAATGGAACGTTTCTTTCGACTAAAGGAACACGGAACAAATGTGCGGACAGAAATCATGGCGGGCTTGACGACTTTCATGACCATGGCGTATATTTTGGCGCTGAACCCGAACATCTTGTCTGCAACAGGACTGGATTGGACGAGCATTTTCCTCGCGACGGCGCTTGCGGGCGGTATCTTTACGGTCGCTATGGGCTTGTTCGTTAACTTCCCAGTTGCGCTTGCACCGGGTATGGGTCTTAACGCATATTTCGCAACGACGGTATTGACTTCTAATGGTAAAATAACGCCGGAGATCGCTTTGACGGCCGTCTTTATTTCCGGTTTGATCTTCATCGTGCTGACGGTGACGAAGGTTCGCCAAATGCTGATTACGGCCGTGCCGGACAGCCTGAAGCATGCAATTACAGCCGGTATCGGTCTGTTCATTACGATTATCGGTTTGAAAAATAGCGGCATGCTGACGGTTGCCGTTGAGAATACGGTAACGGATGTGCCGAAAGGCATTTTCACGGACGTGCTTGGTTTTGAAACGGTCTTCCACTTGGGCAGCCTGGAAAACAACGGCGTCGTTCTGACGATCGTCGGTATTTTCCTGATTGCGATTCTGATGGTTATGCGCGTACCAGGCGCTATTCTGTGGGGCATTATCGGTACGACGATCATCGCAATTCTGATGGGTGAAGTGGACGTTAACAAGACGCTTTCGGGCCAAACGTGGGCGCCTGACTTCGGTCAACTGAACTTCTGGAACTTTGATTTCAACGGTGTGATGGAAGCGGGCCTCATCTCGGTCGTCTTGACGTTCACGTTCGTTGAATTGTTCGATACGTTCGGCACTCTCGTCGGTACGGCTAGCCGTGCAGGCTTGATGAAGGACGAAGCGGAAGGTAAGAAACGTATCGGTAAAGCAATGCTCGTCGATGCAGTAGCGGTAGGCGGCGGCGCTGTGCTCGGCACAAGTACGGTAACGGCATACGTCGAAAGCTCCGCAGGCGTTGCGCAAGGCGGCCGTACAGGTCTGACGTCGGTTACGACCGGTATTTGCTTCCTGCTCGCGCTGTTCCTGTCGCCGCTCGTTGCGCTCGTTCCGGGCTCGGCAACGGCAGCAGCTCTCGTCATCGTCGGCGTGCTGATGATGTCGTCGGTGAAGCATATCGACTTCTCCGACATGGTGTACGCGATCCCGTCGTTCCTGACGCTGGCGCTTATGCCATTTACGTACAACATCGCGAACGGCATCTCTTTCGGCATCGTATCGTACGTGCTGCTCGCTGTCATTGCCAATGTGACGAAGAAAGGCGACCAGAACGGCGGCTACAAGGTTCACCCGCTGATGTGGATTCTTGCCATTCTGATCATCCTTCGTTATGTATATATCGGAAGCCAAGGCTAATCGACCTGGTTGCTTCCGAGCAGCAGAACACCCCCGCGCGGACCGGCGCAGGGGTGTTCTTTCGTTCTTTTTGTTCTCACGTTAAGAGCCCCACTTCAGCGTCATCGTCAGATTGCAGCAGGTCGAGGAGGCATCAGGCGGTTCGATCGTAATGACGACGCCGCTCGGCGTATAGCGGGTCTGGATGCGGGAGCCGGGTGCGGCGGACTTTATCATTCGGTCGACCTCCTGCTGATGGCCGGCTTGAGCGGCTGTCATAAGCGTAGTGGCGAAGGAGTGCTCCGTCAACTTGGCTATGACTTTCGAAGCATCTTGCACCATTGGCTGAAATGTATGCGCGGATCGTTCCAGCATAGCGGGGTTGACAGGGGGCAACTCACGGTATCCATATTCCATTGGCCGGCGAGCATAGTTGATGCAGGTCATCGAATCGTATCCTCCCGGATTTTCACTATAAGTTATGGTTCATCGTATGGAGCGGACAACCGATAGGTGAATGGAACTATAGCCTCTTCCAGCTGGACCAATTGTAGTGTAGGATAGAAGAAATGATTATCGGCGGAGAGTGTGAAGGATGGATCAGTTGCTCGTATCGAAGCTCGGATTTTGGCTGAAACGGAATTACCGCAACATATGCAACTTCCTCGATCAGAGGCTGGAGTCGTTAGGTGTAACGAACTCGCAGCTCGGCGTATTAATGATGCTGTGGGAAGAACAGGGCGTTACGCAGAAGCAGATCGTTCGAGTGCTCGGCATTCAGCCTGCATCGATTACGTTTCTGCTGAAGGGGCTGGAGGAGAAAGGTCTTATTACGCGCGAACAGGATAAGACGGATACTCGAGTAAACCGCATCTATTTGACAGAGAGAGGCAAGCAGCTTCAACCGGAGGCCATGGCGATTGTGGAGGAAGGCGAAAGGAAAATCCGTGACCAGTTCTCGGATGAAGAGGTTGCGCTTATGCTGATGTGGATGAAACGAATCGATACCAATTTCGAGGCTTGACTTGCAACAGATGAAATAGGGGCTGTTCCTTGCGCTGTACGACGTACGCGGGGAACAGCCCTTGTTAGGTATCGGGATGGACTTGTGGAAACCGTTATGTATAGAATGTACGGAGAACGACATTTCGAGAGGAGTCGGCAGTCATGTTATTGAAGGAAGCGATCCGCACAAGACGGAGCATCGGTAAAGTTAAGCCGGACCCGGTCGATAAAGCGCTGATAGAGGAAATGATCGAGGACGCAACTTGGGCGCCGAACCATCACGGCACCGAGCCATGGAAGTTTATTGTCATGACGGGAGAGGGAAGAAGGACGCTTGGCGAAGCTTATGCGCGAATCGCCGGGGAAGCCGTCAGCGGGCTGAGCGCCGGCGAGTTGGAAGAGCGGCTCGACAAAGAACGGGCGAAGGCCAATCGTGCGCCGGTTGTTATCGCTGCGGTATGTTCGCCGTCTGACAATCCGAAGGCGACGGCCATTGAGGAGCTTGCCGCAGCGCACGCAGCGGTGCAGAACCTGCTGCTCTCCGCGCATTCGCACGGACTTGGCGCCGTGTGGCGCAGCGGAGATCCGATGTATCATCCGTTCATGCATGAAGCGTTCGGTCTAGGCGAGAAGGAATCGCTCGTCGGACTGATCTATATCGGATATCCGGATATGAAAGATCTGCCGGGCAAACGGCAGCCGGCCGCTTCGAAGACGGTGTGGCTGGAGGGATAGTGCCCCGCGAACAAGAACGGTGGAGCGTGACCGACTGGTCAGCTCCACCGTTCTTTTTTCCGGAAACTGACTACGACTACACGCGCTTCGCCACATTAAAGTTGGAGCCGAGCAGCACCCAGTTCTGTCTGAATGGAGTGCCGAGCACCCAGTAACTTACGCCGCGCAGATGCAGCGCTTTGACGAGATTGAACTTGGCCTGCACGCTTCGCGCGTCCTCGAACCATACCTCATGCTGTACTCCGCTATCGTCGTAATAGCGGAAGAACGGCGATTGGCTCGGTCCGTCGAACTGGATGGCCGCTCCGTATCGCGCCGCGAGCCGCACCGCATCCGGGTTGCTGATCGTCTGCGCCCACTTGTTCCCCTGCACATAAGGCAGCGTCCAGTCGTAGCCGTACAGCGGCATGCCCATCATGATTTTGTTTGCCGGCATTACCGACAGGGCGTAACGGACGACCTTCTCCACTTCGTCGATTGGCGCGACTGCACGGGGAGGTCCGCCAGACCAGCCCCATTCATACGTCATCAGAATAACGAAGTCAGCGATTTCGCCATGAGCGGGATAATCGTGCGCTTCGTACAACCGTCCTTTCTGCTCGGCGCTCGCTTTGGGCGCGAGGCAAGTGGAGAGCAGGTAACCGGCAGGGGCAAGCCGCGCTTTCAACCGCCGCAGAAACTCGTTATACGCTTCGCGGTCGGTCTGCGGTATGTATTCGAAGTCGATGTTGAGCGCCCGGTAACCTTTTTGCCGCATCGTGTCGAGGGTCGTATTGATGACTCTGTTCTGCACCGTTGTATTCGTCAGCACGGCGTGGGCGATATCGGAGTCGAACGTTCCATCCTTGAAGTTGGACAGCACCATCATCGGCAGAATGCGATGGGCACGGGCGGTCTGCAGGATCGGTCCGTCATTCGGACCCGATAGCGTGCCGTCTATGGCGACATGATAGCTGAACGGGCTGATATAAGTGAGCAAAGTGCCAATCTCGGCAACAAGCTGTTGGCCGGCTTCATCGAATTTCTCGGTATAGGCATTCACTTCGATCGTTGGTTTGGCCAGCACCGGCAGCCGCAGCCGCTGGCCGGGATAGATATAGAATGGATATGTAATGCCGTTCAGTTGGGCAATTGTCTCAGGCGTCGTCCCGTACCGGTTGGCAATCGACCACAGACTTTCTCCTTGTACGACGATATGATGATCCGCTTGCAGCGGGATGATGAGCGATTGGCCTATTACCAGCATGCCGTTGACCGGGATGCCGTTCGCTGATGCGATCGATGCAGGCGTGACCCCGAATTGCTGAGCCAATCTCCATAGTGTATCGCCTTGTTGCACGACATGAATGAACATCGTTGCTCCCTCCTATCTTCATAAGAGCGCCGCCGCCCGGTCGCCCGAACACGATGCTCGTTTCATACTCGTTATTGCTACTCTATTCGGCTGTTGCTTGATTCTGTACAAAAAAGTGAACGGACCGGTCAGAGCAGGAAGCTCTATGACGGTCCGTTCGCTGTTATTGAGACGTATGCGCGCATGAGGAAGGTTCGGCTGCTCTATTCCTCTTCTTCGTCCAGCAGGCTCTAAGCGTCTGGCCGGGGCCGATAAAGTCTTTGTTAAAGTTGTTATTGTTCGTAGCGGTGAAGAACAGAAACCGGAGGCTGGATTTATCGGTAATGCCGAGCAGCGTGAAGAGCGTAGAGGAGGGTATAAAAAAGTCGAGAAAAAGTTGGTGTTTCCGCCGAGCTCGGATCCGTCGTCTGTCATAATTGCGCGAGCGATGTCGAAATTACAGATCGTCGCAGAGAAATTTGGGCTTCCTTTGCCGTCCGTTCCTTCGGCTTGGTCGGTGAAGACGTTCGGGATTTTGACCGTATTGGCGATGAGCTGCACTGCATTGTCCAATCCGTTGACGACGAGTTCCCATTCATAAGTCGAAGGGTTGTTGTCGGTATCGAACAAGACGCCCCATGCGAAATTGCGGAGGTCGTTCTTGAATCTCGGATCGGTGTTTAAGCGCATGCGGAAATAAACATTCGTGCCGTCGAATGCATAATAAGCTGCCGGAAACTGCGCGCTGCCGACAATGTCGGTCTCGTCCGGCGACACGTCGCGAACGGGATCAACGACGATGGCGTTATTTTGTTTAAGCGGAACGTACTGTGCTTGGGAATGGCATGTGTATCCTCCGATTCACATGGATTGATCATATTTATGAAACGGCGCCAAACTACAGGAGTCGGCATTAAATTATGTATATGTGCGGAAGCTTGTTAAGGGGATATGCATACAGAAAGTTAATTTGATGGCAAATGAAGCGAAAGAAGGAGAGTGCTGTTAAAGGTTTTGAAAAACACGAACTATTTTATTAGAAATTCGAATTAATGTTCGTCTTTGCTCGTTGACAACCTTTTGCCGGATTGATAAACTAGAGAAGGCCCGTCAGATGTCGATTTCTGCGCGGCCGAAGCACTCGTATATACTCGGGAATATGGCCTGAGAGTATCTACCCGGGAACCATAAATTTTCGGACTACGAGCGGATGGGAAGAGATGACATGACATGGCTGCTTCTGGCTAGAAGCGGCTTTCGGTTGTCACCGGGCAGGTTGTCCGGGATGTTCAGTCGTGATGACGGCTGCGGCCTCCTCTTCTTGACCGTCTTCGTGTCCCGAAGCCTTCCTTATAATGGATAAGAGCTTTTGGGATTTTTTTTTGCTTTCTTGACGACATTTTCATATAAAAGGTGGTTGGATTCATGTCTGCAGCAGTTGGCGTCATTATGGGCAGCAAGTCGGACTGGGATACGATGAAATTGGCCTGCGACGTACTCGAAGAGCTTGGTATTGAGTACGAGAAGAAGGTCGTCTCCGCACATCGGACACCGGATCTTATGTTCGAATATGCAGAGAGCGCGGTAGAGCGCGGCTTGAAAGTCATTATTGCCGGCGCTGGCGGCGCAGCTCATTTGCCTGGCATGGTGGCGGCGAAGACGATACTGCCGGTTATCGGGGTGCCCGTCAAGTCTTCGAACTTGAACGGGCTAGATTCGCTGCTGTCGATCGTACAGATGCCGGGCGGCATTCCGGTCGCGACGGTTGCGATCGGCAACGCTGGAGGCACGAATGCTGGATTGCTTGCTGCACAGATGCTTGGAGCGTTTGATCCGGAGCTTCGTGCGCGCGTGGAATCGCGCCGCGAGCGGATCAAACAAGAGGTGCTGGCGAGCAGCGAGACGCTGTAAGCGGGCATGACAGAGGTAATGAGACAAGGGGGCGCGAACGCCGTGCAAGGGAGAAAGACGACGCTGCTGCCAGGCAGCACGATCGGTATTCTGGGAGGCGGCCAGCTTGGCCGCATGATGGCGCAAGCCGGCAGCGCAATGGGCTATCGGTTCGTCGCACTCGATCCGACGCCCGATGCGCCTTGCGGCCAAGTGGCGGATCAGATTGTTGCCGCATACGACGACCGTGAGGCTGCCCGTGAATTGGCGCGCCGGGCGGACGTTATCACGTACGAATTCGAGAACGTTGACGCTGGTGTAGCTGCGATGCTCATGGACGAATCGTATGTACCGCAAGGCAGTGAACTGCTTTACACGACGCAGCATCGGCTTCGCGAGAAGCGCGCGATCGAAGCGGCAGGCGTCCGGGTGGCGCCATACCGTCAGATCGGCAGCGCGGAAGAGCTTCGCTCGGCTGTTGCTGAGTTCGGTACGCCATGCGTACTGAAGACGGCGACAGGCGGCTACGACGGCAAAGGCCAGTGGGTTATTCGCAGCGAGAGCGAGATTGAGGAAGCGTATGAGACGCTCGCTCGCGCTAAGACGGAGCTGGTGCTCGAGAAGTTTATCCGTTTCGATAAGGAGCTGTCCGTCATTGCAGCGCGCAGCACGACTGGGGAAGTGAAGACGTTCCCGGCGGCGGAGAACATTCATGTCGATAATATTTTGCATCTGTCGATCGTGCCTGCCCGTATACCAGATGAGGTGCAGCGCGAGGCGGAACGGCTTGCCGGCCGTATCGCAGAAGGTCTTGGCGCAGCCGGACTTATCGCGGTGGAGTTGTTCTGGTCGGAGCAGGACGGGCTGTATGTGAACGAGCTTGCGCCGCGTCCGCACAACAGCGGCCATTACACGATGGAAGCGTGCCGGACTTCGCAGTTCGAGCAGCATGTGCGCGCGATCTGCGGTTTGCCGCTTGGCGACACGTCGCTGCTGACGCCGGTTGTTATGGTCAACGTGCTCGGCGAGCATGTCGCACCGCTCCTGGAGCGGATGGCTCTAGCGGATGAAGCGGCAGCGCAATACGGCGTTGCACCGAAGGTGCATTTGTACGGCAAGAAGGATGCAGTGAAGAAACGGAAGATGGGGCATGTCAACGTCCTGGCCGAGAATACGGACAAGGCGCTGAATTATATAGAAGCTACAAACATTTGGAAGGTGTGAAGGTACGATGTTGGAGCGTTACAGCAGACCAGAGATGAGAGCGATTTGGACCGAGGAGAACAAATTCAAAGCATGGCTCGAAGTTGAGCTTTGCGCGTGTGAGGCTTGGGTAGAGCTTGGCGTCATTCCGCGTGAAGACGTAGAAGCACTTCGTAAGAACGCAAGCTTCGATATCGACCGTATTAACGAAATCGAGCTTGAAACGCGCCATGACGTTATCGCGTTCACGCGTGCCGTATCCGAGACGGTCGGCCCTGAGCGCAAATGGGTTCACTACGGTTTGACGTCCACGGACGTCGTTGACACGGCGAACGGTTACCTGCTCCGCCAGGCGAATGAGATTCTGCGCGCCGACATTGAGCGTTTCGTTGAAATTCTTCGCGGACAAGCGGTGAAGTACAAAGATACGCCGATGATGGGACGTACGCACGGCGTACATGCAGAGCCAACGACGTTCGGTCTGAAACTGGCACTGTGGTATGAAGAAATGAAACGGAACCTTGAGCGCTTCAACCGCGCTGCTGACGGCGTTCAATTCGGTAAAATCTCCGGCGCAGTGGGCACGTACGCGAACATCGATCCGTTCGTAGAAGAGTTCGTCTGCCGCAAGCTCGGCACGAAGCCGGCTCCAATCTCGACGCAAACGCTCCAACGCGACCGCCACGCTGAATATATGGCGACGCTGGCGCTCGTCGCAACGTCGCTCGACAAGTTCGCAACGGAAATCCGCGCTTTGCAGAAGAGCGAATTCCGTGAAGTTGAAGAGCCATTCGCGAAGGGCCAGAAGGGCTCGTCCGCAATGCCGCATAAGCGCAACCCAATCGGCTGCGAGAACATTTCCGGTCTGGCGCGCGTGATCCGCGGCCACATGGTGAGTGCGTACGAGAACGTTCCGCTCTGGCATGAGCGTGACATCAGCCATTCGTCGGTTGAACGCATCATCCTGCCTGACGCAACGATGCTGCTTAACTACATGCTGAACCGCCTTGGCAACATCATCGCGAACCTGACGGTGTTCCCTGAGAATATGAAACGCAACATGATGTCGACGTATGGCGTACCATTCTCCGGCCGCATCATGACGAAGCTGATCGACAAAGGCTTCAGCCGCGAGCAAGCATACGATACGGTTCAGCCGCGCGCGATGCAAGCTTGGGAGACGCAGCGCCAGTTCCGCGACATCATCAACGAAACGCCGGAAATTACGAACGTACTGTCTTCCGAAGACCTCGACGACGCATTCAACCCGTCGTGGCACCTGAAGCACGTGAGCACGATCTTCACTCGTTTGGGTCTGGTGTAAATCAAGCGAAGAGCTGCGCGTCCCGCTGGGACGACCGCTCTCGCGAAGAACGCGCATGTCCCGCAGGGACGCGCGGTTCGGAGCTCGCACGAGGTTCGTCGTTGTATTTTGTACAACGAAGAACTGCATCAGACGGCACATAAGTGAGTTTGGTTGTAATTTGTACAATGAGAAATCCGCATAACGCACCATTACAGAACACAATCGCAGAAAACAAGCCGCGTTTCATTGCACATAATGCAATGAAACGCGTCGAACACACTTCAAGCCTTGCTTTTCGTTGTATGAAATGCAACGAGGACAAGCAGTTGGTTCCCGCAAGCATATGTCCCGCAGGGATGATCGCTCCTGCGAAGAACGCGCATGTCCCGCAGGGACGCGCAGTTCGGAGCACGCTAGGTAGCACGGCGTAGAGCGGGTCCCGTAAGGGACGACAAGCGGCTGTAAGCACGGAGTGTCAGGGGTGCGGCGAATGAATGGTGCGGAAGTGGTAACGGATTTAGATACGTAAGTAAGGGGAGCGGGTCCCGTCAGGGACGGAAAGCGGGGCACGCTCTACAGTAACAAAGCAGCGCTTTCCGGTGTCCAGAGGATGGAATCCTTGGGGCCCTCCCTTGCAGGGAGGGTTTGGGTGGGTAGCAAACCCAGGGACGGAAAGCGGGGCACGCTCCAGTAGCAACTAAACAGCGCCTTCCCGGAGTCCAGAGGACGGAAGTCCTCTGGGGCCCTCCCTTGCAGGGAGGGTTTGGGTGGGTAGCCCCTCAATGGGAGTTGAAGAAATGCAAGCATTATCATCGGCAGCCGAGTACATTAAAGCTCCGCTCGTGTACAAAGGGAAAGTGCGCGAGTTGTACGATCTGGGCGAGCACTTCCTGATCGTCGTAACGGACCGGATCAGCGCTTTCGACTATGTGTTGGACCCAGCCGTGCCGGAAAAGGGCAACGTGCTGAACCGTCTGGCAGCATTCTGGTTCGAGCAGACGGCAGACATTCAGCCGAACCACGTCGTTCATACCGATGTGGACAAGCTGGGCGACATCGTAACCGAGCCGGAGTTGCTCCGCAACCGGATTATGGTGACGAAGAAAGCAGAGCGCATCGACATTGAATGCGTCGTGCGCGGCTATATCACTGGCGGCGGATGGAGACAATACCAGCAGACGCAAGCGATCAACGGCATCGAGCTTCCGGCAGGTCTTCGCAAGAACGAGCGGTTCCAGCAGCCGATCTTCACGCCTGCAGCGAAGAACGACGTCGGCCATGACGAGGACATCCCGTTCGCGAAGATGCAAGAGCTCGTCGGAGCAGATCTCGCGACCGAGCTTCGCGACCGCAGCATCAAGCTGTACGAGTATGCGCATAGCTACTGCGCGGAGCGCGGTATCGTGCTCGCCGACTGCAAATTCGAATACGGACTGATCGACGGCAAAGTCATTTTGATCGATGAAATTTTCACGCCGGACTCTTCCCGTTTCTGGGCTACGGACAAGTTCGAACTCGACATCGAGATCGACAGCATGGACAAGGAACCGGTACGGACGTACCTCTTGGGCTCCGATTGGGACAAGAACAGCAAGCCTGATCCGCTTCCGGCAGCGGTTGTCGAAGAGACGACCCGCCGTTACCTCGATATTTACCGTCGTCTGACGGGCGCAGAACTGAACTAGGCACAGCCGGGCTAACACCCGAACGAATAGATAACGACAACCACTCTTTAGGAGGAATCACGACGATGAAAGCAAAGGTATACGTGACGATCAAAGAAAACGTATTGGACCCGCAAGGAACGGCGGTTCAAGGCGCACTCCACACGATGGGATTCGCAGAAGTAGGCGGCGTACGCATCGGTAAGTACCTCGAGCTCGAATTGGACACGAACGATAAATCGGAAGCAGAAGCACGCGTCAAAGCAATGTGCGAGAAGCTGCTGGCGAACGTGGTTGTCGAAGACTATCGTGTTGAACTGGAGGGCTAAGACGTGAAATTTGCGGTACTCGTATTTCCAGGCTCCAACTGTGATATTGACTGCTACAAGGCCGTAGAAGATACGGTTGGCCAAAAGGTTGACTACGTATGGCATACGGCGACGGACTTGTCCGCTTATGACGCGATCATCGTGCCGGGCGGTTTCTCCTACGGCGACTACCTGCGCTGCGGCGCAATCGCTCGTTTTGCACCGGTTATGAACGAAGTGGTAAAAGCAGCCGAGCAAGGCAAGTACATTCTCGGTATCTGCAACGGTTTCCAAATCCTTACGGAAGCTGGCCTGCTGCCAGGCGTACTGCGCCGCAACGAGAACCTGAAGTTCCGCTGCCACAGCGCGCTGCTTGAAGTGGTAAACAACAACAACGCCTTTACGAACCAATACAGCAAAGGCGAAATTATCGATATTCCAATCGCGCACGGCGAAGGCAACTACTACTGCGACGATGCGACGCTGGCGAAGCTGCAAGCGAACAATCAGATCGTGTTCCGTTACAAAGCGGGCGCGAATCCGAACGGTTCGGTTGACGACATCGCAGGCATCAGCAATGAGAGCGGCAACGTTGTCGGCATGATGCCGCATCCAGAGCGCGCGATTGATGAAATTTTGGGCTCGGCAGACGGCAAACGGATGTTTACGTCGATTTTGAATGCATGGAGGGAACAGCATGGCGCAGCAGTTAACGGCTAAGGAGCCAACCGCAGAACAAATCGCGGATCAGAAGATTTATCAGCAATTCGGTGTGAGCGACTATGAGTATGAGCTTATCTGCGGATTCCTCGGCCGTAAGCCGAACTACACGGAGATCGGCGTATTCAGCGTTATGTGGTCTGAGCACTGCGCGTACAAGAACTCCAAGCCGATTCTGAAGAAGTTCCCGATCACGGGACCGAAAGTTCTGATGGGGCCGGGCGAAGGCGCCGGCATCGTGGACATCGGCGACAACCAAGCGGTTGTTTTCAAAATCGAATCGCATAACCATCCTTCGGCAGTCGAGCCTTACCAAGGCGCTGCAACGGGCGTTGGCGGCATTATCCGCGACATTTTCTCGATGGGTGCCCGTCCGATTGCGTCGCTTAACAGCCTCCGTTTCGGTCGTCTTGAGAATGACCGCGTTAAGTACTTGTTCGAGAACGTCGTCAGCGGTATCGCAGGATACGGCAACTGTATCGGTATCCCGACGGTTGGCGGCGAAGTCATGTTCGATGAAAGCTACGAAGGCAACCCGCTCGTTAACGCAATGTGCGTGGGCCTCATCGATCACGATAAAATCCAACGCGGTGTAGCGAAAGGCGTTGGCAACCCGGTATTCTACGTTGGTCCGGCAACAGGCCGCGACGGTATCCACGGCGCAACGTTCGCGTCGGTCGAGCTGTCCGAAGAATCCGAAGAGAAGAAAACAGCCGTACAAGTCGGCGACCCGTTCATGGAGAAGCTCGTTATGGAATCGACGCTGGAACTGATCAACTCCGGTATCGTGGTTGGCATCCAAGATATGGGTGCAGCAGGCCTGACGTGCTCCAGTGCTGAGATGGCTTCCAAAGCGGGCAACGGCCTTGAGCTGTATCTCGACGAAGTGCCGCAGCGCGAGAAAGATATGACGCCTTACGAAATGATGCTCTCCGAGTCGCAAGAACGGATGCTGTTCGTTGTTACGCCGGAGAACGAAGCACAAGCCATGGAAATTTTCGATCGTTGGGGAGTTATTTGCAAGAAAGTCGGTAAAGTAACGGACGACGGCCGTCTCCGCCTGTTCCACAAAGGCGAGCAAGTAGCTGACATGCCGGTCAAAGCGCTCGTTGACGAGTGCCCGGTATACAACAAGCCATCTTCGGAGCCAGCTTACTACGGTGAGTTCGCGAAGATCGATACGGCTGCATATCCAGAAGTAACGGACCTGACTGGTGCACTGAAACAAGTGCTTGGATCCCCTACGGTAGCGAGCAAAGAGTGGGTTTACAATCAATACGACTACATGGTACGCACGAGCACGGCTGTTCAACCGGGTTCGGACGCGGCAGTCGTGACCATTCGCGGCACGCGCAAAGCGCTCGCGATGACGACGGACTGCAACGGCCGTTACGTATTCCTCGATCCGGAAGTCGGCGGACGCATCGCGGTAGCGGAAGCTTCCCGCAATATCGTCTGCTCGGGTGCCGAGCCGCTCGCGGTGACGGACAACCTGAACTTCGGCAGCCCGGAGAAGCCGGAAGTGTTCTGGCAGATCGAGAAAGCAGCAGACGGCATGAGCGAAGCTTGCGTAACGCTCGAGACGCCGGTTATCGGCGGCAACGTCTCGCTGTACAACGAGAACGCCAAAGGCGCGATCTACCCGACGCCGGTTATCGGCATGGTTGGTCTCGTGCATGACCTTGATCATATTACGACGCAATCGTTCAAATCCGAAGGCGACGTTATCGTCCTCCTCGGCGAGACGAAAGCAGAGATGGGCGGCAGCGAGCTGCAATACGTCCTGCAAGGCAAAACGGAAGGCCGTCCGCCGCAAATCGACCTCGCAGTCGAGAAGCGTACGCAGAACGCAGTGCTCGAAGCTATCCGAGCTGGCCTCGTCGCTTCGGCGCATGACTTGTCCGAAGGCGGTCTGGCAGTAGCGGTAGCGGAATCGTGCTTCCGCACGGGCCTCGGCGCTGACGTGAACATTGCAACCTCGCTGCGTCCTGACCACGCGCTGTTCAGCGAATCGCAATCGCGCATTCTGTTGACGGCGAAGGCTGACAAAGCAGCTGAGCTCGTGGCGCTTCTGAACAAGCGCGATGTTGTGAACGCAACGATCGGTAAAGTAACGGCAGCTAGCACGCTGAACATTCAAGTGAACGGCAACCAAGGCGTATCCGCGCCGGTTGAACAACTGGAGAAGGTCTGGAAGGAAGCGATCCCATGTCTCATGAAGTGAAGCAGCCGTTAAAGCTGTGGACCGGAGACCATTATAACGAAGGCATCGGACGGGACGATATTTTTGACAAATTGCGTGAGGAGTGCGGCGTGTTCGGCGTGTTCGGTTGCCCGAACGCCGCTTCCCTCTCTTACTACGGGCTGCATGCACTGCAGCACCGTGGTGAGGAGAGCGCAGGGATCTGCACGGTTGAAAGCGATAATCCTCGCAACTTCAACTATCATCGCGGCATGGGTCTCGTGAAGGAAGTGTTCACGTCGGATGTGCTGGTGACGCTGACGGGCGACCGGTCGATCGGTCACGTTCGTTATTCGACTGCTGGTGAGAGCAAGCTCGCGAATGCGCAGCCATTGATCTTCAAATACCGCGACGGCGATCTTGCTATCGCAACGAACGGCAACTTGGTGAACGCGCCGGAAATCCGCCAGGAGCTTGAACGCAAGGGTTCGATTTTCCAGACGTCGAGCGACACGGAAGTTATCGCGCACTTGATCGCACGTTCGGAGAAAGATTTCGTTGAGGCGGCTCGCGACGCACTTCAGCGTGTTGTCGGCGGCTTTGCTTTCCTCATCATGACGAACGACAAGCTGATTGTTGCATCGGATACGAACGGCTTGCGTCCGCTCTCGATGGCGAAGCTTAACGACGGTTACGTGTTCTCTTCGGAATCTTGCGCGTTCGAGGTGATCGGCGCGGAATTCGTCCGCGATATTATGCCAGGCGAAATGCTCGTGCTCGACCGTGAAGGTGTTCGTGAAGAGCGCTTCGCACCGGCAGCGCGCAAAGCGGTATGTGCGATGGAGTACGTATACTTTGCCCGCCCGGACAGCGACATTCACGGAGCCAACATTCATATGACGCGCAAGCGGATGGGACAGCGTCTCGCGCTCGAATCGTTCGTCGACGCTGACATCGTGACGGGCGTACCGGATTCGTCGATTTCCGCAGCGATCGGTTATGCTGAGCAGACAGGCATTCCATATGAGCTTGGTCTTATCAAGAATAAATATACGGGCCGGACGTTCATTCAGCCTTCTCAAGAGCTGCGCGAGAAGGGCGTGAAGATGAAGCTCTCCGCCGTTCGCAAAATCGTCGAAGGCAAGCGCGTCGTCATGATCGACGACTCGATCGTCCGCGGCACGACCTCGCTTCGCATCGTGAACCTGCTTCGTGAAGCAGGCGCGACGGAGGTGCATGTGCGCATTACTTCGCCGACTTTTGAGAATCCTTGCTACTACGGGATCGATACGCCTGACCGCAAGGAGCTTATCGCGTCGTCGAAGACGATTGAGGAGATTCGCCAGGCGATTAATGCAGACTCGCTCTACTTCTTGAGCAGCGAAGGCTTGATCGATACGGTCGGTATCGGCGGTGCTTCGGAAGAAGGCGGCCTGTGCATGGCATGCTTCAACAATACTTATCCGACACCGGTGGATGAGGAATCGGATAAGAGCTGCAGCTGCTAAGCTTAGGGCCGCAGGCATTAGATAAAGATTGTTAACGGCTGCGCGCACGAAAGTGCGTGCCAGCTTTTCATATAGGCCCGCTTAGGCGGGATTACGATGTTGAATAGGAGTGACGTGAAGGTGTCATCTGAAGCTTACAAACAAGCCGGCGTCGATATCGCGGCAGGCAACGAAGCAGTAGAACGGATGAAGAAGCATGTGAAGCGGACGTTCCGTCCGGAAGTGCTGACGGATCTCGGCGGCTTCGGCGGCCTGTTCGGTCTGAACAAGGACAAATACGAGGAGCCGGTTCTCGTATCCGGTACCGACGGCGTCGGCACCAAGCTGAAAATCGCCTTCGCGATGGACAAGCATGACACGATCGGCATTGACGCGGTAGCGATGTGCGTGAACGACATTATCGTTCAAGGCGCTGAGCCGCTGTTCTTCCTCGACTACCTCGCATGCGGCAAGGTGGAGCCGGAGAAAATCGAAGCAATCGTTAAAGGTATTGCGGATGGCTGCCAACAAGCAGGCTGCGCCTTGATCGGCGGCGAAACGGCTGAAATGCCGGGCATGTACCAAGGCGAAGAGTACGACATCGCAGGCTTCACGGTCGGCATCGTCGACAAGAAGAAAATTATCGACGGCACGACGATCGCTCCTGGTGATGCAGTCATCGGCGTAGCGTCGAGCGGCATTCACAGCAACGGCTACTCGCTCGTTCGCCGTCTGCTGCTTGAGCAAGCAGGCTTCGGCTTGCAAGATGCGCTTCCTGAGCTGGATGGCGCGAAGCTGGGCGACGTGCTCATCGAGCCTACGAAAATTTACGTCAAATCCGCGCTGGCTCTTGCAGAACAAGTGACGGTTAAGGGCATGGCGCACATTACGGGCGGCGGCTTTATCGAAAATATTCCTCGCGTACTGCCAGAAGGCGTGAACGTGAACGTGGAGTACGGCTCGTGGCCGATTCAACCGATCTTCAAGCTGATGCAGGACAAAGGCTCGATCACGAACCGTGACATGTTCACTACGTTCAACATGGGTGTCGGTCTCGTCGTTGTTGTTCCTGCTGACCAAGCAGACAAAGCGCTTAGCGTGCTCGCAGAGCAAGGCGAGAAAGCTTACCGCATCGGCGACGTAACGGCGGGCAACCGCATCGTAACGTTCACGGGAGCGCAAGTGTAATGAGCAAATTGCGCGTTGCGGTATTCGCCTCCGGCCAAGGTACGAACTTTCAGGCGCTGGCGGATGCGGTGCGGGACCAGAAGCTCGATGTAACCATCGAGCTTTTGGTTTGCGATAAGCCTTCGGCGCCAGTTGTCGAGCGTGCCCGGCTTGCCGGCGTGGATGCGTTCGTGTTCAAGCCGAAGGACTATCCGTCCCGCGAAGCATACGAGACGGAAATTGCTGCGGAGCTGGAGCGCCGCGGCGTCGGATTGATTGTGTTGGCGGGTTACATGCGCATTGTGACGCCGGTGCTGGTGGATGCTTATTACGGCCGGATGATCAACATCCACCCGTCGCTGTTGCCGGCTTTCCTTGGCGTGAACGGCATTGGGCAAGCTTGGGAGTATGGCGTGAAGCTGACTGGTGTAACTGTTCACTACGTGGACGGAGGACTGGACAGCGGGCCGATCATCGCGCAGCGGGCCGTCGAGGTCGAGCAGGACGACACGGAATCGTCGCTCGCCGAGCGGATTCATGCTACGGAGCAGGCGCTGCTGCCGTGGGTCGTGCAGCAAATCGCCCACGGCCGCGTCAAGCTCGACGGCCGCCGCGTGGCGATCGGGTAAAGGTAACTGCGCTCGGGAGCAAGGTAACCTAGCTGGGGTGACACAAAAGGTGATGCAGTGGCGCTTGAGTCGAGTAACCCGTCTGGTGTGACACAAAAGTGATGGAGCAGTGCAGTGACTGGTCGATAATGAGCTAAATAGGTGTCCAAAAGCACTTAAGTAAGGCTGCTGCGTCGACAATGAGCGAAATAGGTGTCCAATAGCACTTAAGTAAGGCTGCTGTGTCGATAATGGGCTAAATAGGTGCCCAAAAGCACTTAAGTAAGGCTGCTGCGTCGATAATGAGCTAAATAGGTGCCCAAAAGCACTTAAGTAAGGCTACTGCGTCGATAATGAGCTAAATAGGGTGTCTGCCCTAGGCAAATATGCACCTAAGCGAGTGCGGGTAATCGGAAGATAACGGACTCATTAAACCGTTTCGATAGATTTAGGACGACGGTGCAGGCTTCTCGGTGCGGCAATGTGTATGTAGTGCATGCATTGCAACTGCGGTGGAAGCAGCGCTAATAATTTTAAGGAGGGCCATCAAGTTGGCTATTCGGAGAGCGTTAATTAGTGTATCGGACAAAACAGGTATCGTTGAATTTTCCCGCGGGCTGGCGGCACAAGGCGTACAGCTGATCTCGACGGGCGGCACGAAGAGTTTGCTGGAGAAGGAAGGCGTTCCGGTAATCGGTATTTCCGACGTAACGGGCTTCCCTGAAATTCTCGACGGCCGCGTCAAAACGCTGCACCCTGCTGTTCACAGCGGCCTGCTGGCGGTGCGCGACAGCGAAGAGCATCAGCAAGCGATGAAAGATCTCGGTCTTGATTACATCGACATTGTCATTGTTAACCTCTATCCATTCGCAGAGACGATCGCGAAGCCGGACGTAACGTATGACGATGCGATCGAGAACATCGATATCGGCGGACCGACGATGCTTCGTTCGGCTGCGAAAAACCATGCTTTCGTAACGGTCGTTGTTGACTCGAGCGACTATGCAACGGTACTGGAAGAAGTGAAAGCCGGCCAAGACACGACGCTCGAAACGCGCAAACGTCTGGCGGCGAAAGTGTTCCGTCACACGGCTGCTTACGACTCGCTGATCGGCGAATACTTGTCCAAGCAAGTAGGCGAGCCGCTGCCTGAGAAGTACACGGTAACGTATGAGAAAGTCCAAGACCTCCGTTACGGCGAGAATCCGCATCAGACGGCGGCATTCTACCGCAAGCCTCTTGCGAAAGAAGGCAACATTACGACGGCTGAGCAGCTGCACGGCAAAGAGCTGTCGTACAACAACATCAATGACGCTAACGCGGCGCTCGCGATCGTGAAAGAATTCAACGAGCCTGCAGTTGTTGCGGTTAAACATATGAATCCTTGTGGCGTGGGCATCGGCACAGATATCCACGAAGCGTATCAAAAAGCGTACGCGGCTGACCCGACGTCGATCTTCGGCGGCATTGTTGCGGCTAACCGTACAGTCGGCGCTGACACGGCTCAACTACTGAGCGAAATTTTCCTCGAAATCATCATCGCGCCGGACTTTACGCCGGAAGCGCTTGAGATTCTGACGAAGAAGAAGAACATCCGCCTGCTCAAACTGGGCGAACTGCAAGCAGCCGGCGAGCGCAAGCCGGAGCTTCTCGTAACGTCGGTAGACGGCGGTATGCTCGTACAAGAGAGCGACGTTCACTCGCTGACGGAAGCGGACCTGCAGTTCGTGACGAACCGCAAGCCGACGGAAGAAGAGCTGAAACAGTTGCTGTTCGGCTGGAAAGTCGTGAAGCACGTGAAGTCGAACGCGATTCTGCTCGCGAAAGACAACATGACGATCGGCGTAGGCGCAGGCCAAATGAATCGCGTAGGCGCAGCGAAAATCGCCATTG
The DNA here is from genome assembly GCF_004000825.1 of Paenibacillus kobensis NBRC 15729. Classification (GTDB taxonomy): domain Bacteria; phylum Bacillota; class Bacilli; order Paenibacillales; family Paenibacillaceae; genus Paenibacillus_T; species Paenibacillus_T kobensis. The sequence continues at coordinate 31,617 of NZ_BILZ01000022.1, forward strand.
AGCAAGCGGGCGAGAAAGCACAAGGTTCGGCGCTCGCGTCGGACGCATTCTTCCCAATGGGCGATACGGTGGAAGCGGCAGCGAAAGCCGGCATTACGGCGATCATCCAACCGGGCGGCTCTGTGAAAGACCAAGAGTCGATCGATGCGGCGAATGCGCACAACATCGCGATGGTGTTCACAGGCGTACGCCACTTCAAGCACTAGTACAACATACGAATGGACGCTATGCGCTTGCATGGCGCCCATTCGTTCATTTGGGATTAGGCAGAGCGGGAACTATATGGGAGGGTCAATGATGCGTATATTAGTTATCGGCGGCGGCGGACGTGAGCATGCGATCGCATGGGCGCTGAAGAAGAGTGAGAAAGTGAAAGAGATTTATTGTGCGCCGGGCAACGCCGGAATTGCACAAGTGGCGGAATGCGTACCAATCGCCGTTAATCAATTCGACGAACTGATCCAATTCGCTTGTGACAATTCGATCGATCTGGTCGTCGTTGGACCGGATGGCCCACTAGCTAGCGGCATCGTCGATGCGTTCGAAGCGAAGAACATTCCGATCTTCGGACCGCGCAAGAATGCGGCAGAGATCGAAGGCAGCAAGATTTTCATGAAAAACCTGCTCAAAAAATACAATATCCCTACGGCGAAATATGAGACGTTCCAGGACTTCGAGACGGCGCTCGCTTACTTGAGCCAGCAGCAAGCACCGATCGTTATTAAAGCGGATGGTCTTGCGGAAGGCAAAGGCGTAACGGTGGCCGCAACGCTCGAAGAAGCGGAGCAGGCACTCCGGGCAATGATGGTCGACAAGGTGTTCGGCGGATCCGGCAATCAAGTCGTCATCGAGGAATTCCTGTCTGGCCAAGAGATGTCTATCCTGGCGTTCGTGGATGGTGAAACGGTGCGGGCAATGGTTCCTGCACAGGACCACAAGGCTGTATATGACGACGACAAAGGGCCGAACACTGGCGGCATGGGCACATACTCGCCGCTGCCACACATCGATCCGGCGATTATCGAAGAGTCGATCGAGAACATTATTAAGCCGACTGCGAAAGCAATGGTAAGCGAAGGTCGTCCGTTCCGCGGCGTTCTATACGCCGGTCTTATGCTTACAAAGGACGGTCCGAAGACGATCGAGTTCAATGCTCGGATGGGCGATCCAGAGACGCAAGTTGTGCTCCCGCGTCTGAAAACGGATCTCGTCGATATCATCCTCGCGTCGATCAACGGCCGTCTGGACCAGCTCGACATTCAATGGGACGACGAAGCGGCAGTGTGCGTCGTTATGGCTTCGGAGGGCTACCCAGCCTCGTATCCGAAAGGCCGTGTAATTGAAGGCATTGCTGCTGCGGAAGCGCAAGGCGCTCTCGTATTCCACGCAGGTACGGCGTTCAAGGACGGTCAAGTCGTGACTAACGGCGGACGTGTACTCGGCGTCGTCGGCCGCGGCCGTGACATCGCAGAAGCTCGCGCACGCGCGTATGAAGCAGTCAGCGTTATTAAGTTCGAAGGTGCCCACACGCGCTCGGATATCGCAATGAAGGCATTGCGGTAGTACGCAAACACGCTAACGCAATAACGTTGAACAAGCCTGTTGCGTTGTTGCGTAGGCTAATTATACAGCGCGGCGGCAGCAGTCGGCAGTACAACAGACTCAGATAAGGCTATTGGAACAATAAAGACCGCAGTCTTGTAAGAACGGAAACGTTCTTGCAGGACTGCGGTCTTTTTGGCGTTGGCGTTTAGGTCGGCTAGTCTTCTTCGTTAATAATGATGCGACAGACATGGAGTGTTCGAAGCTTGCGGTTTGTTCCGTCCTCGTCCTATCAGGCTTTGGTCGCGAGCGAGGGTGGGAGCAAAGGAACAGAGACCTAAAAAGGATTAAATTATGATGATATCAAAGTAAAATATAGTTTGATACTTAAACAGTTTTAGTGGACTTCATGGAACAGGGGATTAGGCTGAATAAAGAAGTCAAATCGGTGATAATGCTTACGGACTATAGATATTATGCGTTATACAACCTATTGATCCATTGGTTTCTTGGTGTAAGCGCATTAATATTAGGCGCGGAACATCGTTTGAGGAATCTTAATGTTTTGCCCATTGACAGCCAAGATTTAGTTAGATATCATAATATCGAAATCAAGAAATGGAGGGATTTGTCAAATGTCCGATTCGTTGTATAAACGCTCGAATTTGGCTCGTGTGCCAGAACTGCAGAAGCTCATTCCGGAGGGTGCGACCGCGTTCTTTCAATTCATGCACCAAGCTTTCGCGCCTAAGTTGTTGTCTGCCCGTACGAAAGAATTGATCGCGGTTGCCGTTACACACGTAACCGGCTGCCCGTATTGCATCGACGTTCATACCGGCAAATTCAAAGGCTACCAAGGCACGCCGCAAGAGGCGGTCGAAGCGGTACTGGTTGCCGGTGCGGTCAACGCGGAGACGGTATTGTTCCACAGTGCCAATGCCATAAACACAATGAGCGGCAATGGCGGTCCGGAAGACCCGTTGTACCAAACTTCCAACATGGATGTGTACAACAATGAAGCGAAGCTGATGTCGCCAGCTGCTTTCGAAGCGTTCGACCGCTTCACGGAAGAAGCGTTCCGCGAAGGTTCGGTAGACGCGAAGACGAAACAGCTGATCGCCTTCGTCATTGCGCATGTGAACGGCTGCGCCTACAGCATCGACCGCCATTCCCGCCGCCTTGCCGATGTAGGGGCAACGCGCGAGGAAGCGCTCGAAGCGCTGCTGATCGGCGGCGTAGCGAATGCTGGCTATGTGCTGACGCACGGCATCAACGCATTGAACGCATTCGATCAAGCGGGCGTAGCGGCGAACAGCTAATACGAAGGAGCTAACCGGAATCCGGAAGGAGATGGCGCCTAACGGTTCCGAATGAACGTTTCACCGGGCGCGTCCTGTGCCGGTGCGCCCGGAGGACAATCGATGGAAGGAAGGTGATGAGCTTGACGACGACGACGATTGTTATCATTTGTGTATGCGTCTGCGTATGTACGGTTACGGCGTTTGCGATGTTCCGGAAGAAGAGAAGCGTACGTTAAACGAACAAGGAAGTGAAGAAGAATGAACCAATTGAACAACCAGCAAGAATTGCTGAGCGAAATGGATGAGCAGGGCGTCCGTCAGCGGCGCAAAGGAATGTTATGGGTCGGGATATCATTCATCCTGTGCCCTTGTCACCTCCCGATCACGCTCATGGTACTGTCCTTTCTGCTTGGCGGCTCCGCGCTCGGCGTCGTGTTCCGCGACAATATGATTATAGCGGGCATTCTGACGACATCGATATGGGCCGTTGGCACCTGGTATGGCTTTAGAAAAATGCGCACGGCGACCTGCTCGATAGCACCGCGCGCCAAATAAACTTTCCTACCGTAGCCCGTTATCGGAGCTGCGGTTTTTAAAGACAATACAAGGGGATGACGGAATGGGAACGAAACAAACCGCGGGCGATGCAGCTGCTGTACGGCTGAATGCATCGGAACAAGGGGGGCAGCAGTCGGGAATGGTCCGAGTCATGGTGATTAGCCTAGGCCTGTTCGTCATATTTCTAGACAGCACAGTCGTCAATATTTCTCTATCCAGCATCATTGAGCAGTTCGGCATGAGTCTGGATACGGCGGCTTGGATTATGAACGGTTATACCATGACGGTAGCGATGCTGCTGGTGTTCATGGGAAGGCTGGCAGATTTGATCGGAAAATACCGGCTGTATACGCTCGGATTGTTCGTGTTCTTGTTCAGCTCACTCATGTGCGCATTAGCGAAGGGGCCGGAAATGCTCATCCTGTTCCGAGTTCTTCAGGGCATCGGCGGCGCGATGTCGATACCGGCCAGTATGGGCTTTGTACGCGCGGCTGCTCCTGAAGGCAAGGTCGGGTCGGCGATGGGGATATGGAGCGCAGCAGGCGCGCTCGCCATCGCGGCAGGTCCTGCGCTAGGCGGCGCACTGACGGAGTTGGCCGGCTGGCGGTCCGTCTTCTACATTAACATTCCCGTCATCGGAGTCGCACTTCTGCTCATGCTTCGATTGTTCAAAGGTTACCGTGACGAAAAGGTACGGCTCCGGCTGAATCCGGTCTCTACGATTCTTCTGAGCGGCGCGATTTACCTGCTGACCGACTCGCTGCTGTCCGGCCAGGATCAAGGCTGGACCAGCTGGCGCATTATCGGCGGCTTCTGTTGTGCAGTTGTGCTGCTTGCCGCTTATATCGGAGTGGAGCGCAGATCGAAGTCGCCGCTCGTCGATTTCCGCTTGTTCCGTAACCGGGCGTACACAGTAGGCGTCATTTCCAACTTCTTAGGCGGCATTTTATTGATGGGCATCATGATACTCGCTCCGCTCTATTTTACCGAGGTACGGCATTACTCCACGATTCACGCATCTCTGGCGATTACGCCGCTATCCGCTATTCTACTCGTTGCTGCTCCTCTCGTCGGCAAGTGGGCCGACCGCGCCGGTGCTGTAAAACCGTTGACTGCCGGCTACATCATCGCTCTTATCGGGTGCGGAATGATGGCTGTCATTCAATCTGATTCTTCCGTTCCGTACGTCATAGCTTCACTCACTATCGTGGGCACAGGCGTCGGATTCATAGCCGTAACGAGCCTTATGTTAAGCACGCTCAACGTGAAGCCCTCCGATATTTCGATGGCCTCCGGCGTATTCGCTATGATGCGCAATTTGGGAGGCGCGGTCGGCGTCGCACTGTTCGTATCGATCATGCTCAGCTCATTCAATAGTTCGGAAGCAGCGATGGAGAAAGCCGTCACCGCACAAGTCGAGCAGACGGACTGGGCGGAACCGGCCAAGAGCGAAGCGCTCGCTACTGTTCATGCTTTCTATGCTGCGCCGGCTGAACGGGCGGAGGCGTCAGCTGCATCGGCCAACATCGGCTCGCTTGGTGAGGAGCGGTCCAGACAGTTGAAAGCATGGCTTGCAGCCGAAGCGGGACGGTCCGAAGCGACTTCGATGGGCCGTTCCTATCTAGGCGGTGCGATCCTGACGGTGTTGTTCATGGGGGCGCTTCTGGCGCTGCGGGGGCAACGGGCAAGTCAAGCAAGCGGGCAAGACGCTGGATGAGATGATGTTCAGGATTCCTAGATTGCAAATAAAGGAGAATGACTATGCAGCAAACCGAGCACAACCATTCGACGATTGAAACGTTCCGGGCGATGGGGATTGACCCCGTCGCCGCCGTCCTTGCCTCCACTCGCACGCTGCTGAGACAGCCGCAGCAGGAGCAGGAGGCGGTGCGCTTCCTGCTCTTGCAGGACAGCTTCCGTTATCATTACGAGACGAACCGCGTGTACCGGGAAATTGCTCAGGAACGCGGAGTACACCCGGATCAAATCCGCAATTTCGAAGATCTGCTGCGCATCCCTTCCATTCCGATCAAAAGCTTCAAGGACGTCAACTCCCACAAGCTGTTGTCGCTGCCGCTCCAAGAGCTGGAGCACGAGCTTCGCAGTACGGGAACGAGCGGCATTCCGAGTATTTCGCGCCGTGACTCGATTACGGTTGACCGCAGCGTCGTCGGTATCTATGCCATGCTGCGCGATATGTTCGGCCTATTCGGCGGAGCGGGGCTGTTCTTGTCGCCGTCTGCGGAAGACATGCCGGAGATGGGACTCGTTAAGCTGATCAGCATGTTCTCTGGCTTGCTCGATACGACGAGCTATTTTATCCATCATTCCACGTTCAATCCGCAGGACGCAATAGAGCAGTTGACCAAATGGGAAAATCAGCATACGCGCCACATTATCGGACCTCCGTTCGTCATCGACCGGCTCGTGAAATACATGGCGGAGAACGGTATTACGGTGCAGCTCGACCGGAACACGAAAGTCATTACGCTCGGCGGATGGAAGCGGCATACCGGACGGGAGATCGACGCTGCTGAATTCCGGGCTGCATGTGCGGCTGCTTTCGGTATTGGGGAAGGACAAGTTCGGGATATGTTCGGTCTCGTCGAAACGAACTTTATGGCAATAGAATGCGAGCATCACCGCAAGCATGTGCCGCCTGCCGTTCATTTCTCCGTCCGCAGCTTAGAGGAGCTGGACCGCGAAGTCGCGGTTGGCGAGCCAGGCCTTCTTCACGTCATGGACCCGGCTTGCCGTTCGTATCCGGGCTTCATCCAGACGGAGGACATCGTGTATCTAAGCGATGGTGCATGCGAATGCGGCCGGCATGGTCAGGTCGTTCATTATATGTACCGGGCCCGCGGGGCGGAGATCGGCTGCTGCGCAATCAACCTTGAGAAGCATATGGAGGATAAAGAAAACAGTTGGAGCAGTTGCTCGATTAATGGCCGTTAGAACGACTTATAATCCAAGGGGGGATAATCGTGTATAACGAAATCGTGGCACGACATTTCATGGATCCGATGAACGTGGGCGAGCTGGCATCGCCGGATGAGACGGTTCGAATTGGCAACGCCGTATGCGGCGATACGATCATTATGCATCTGGCGCTTGAAGACGGCCGGATTACAGACGTCAAATACCGGGCCTATGGCTGCGCGGTTTCGATTGCTACTGCGAGCATCGCGAGCGAATATTTTACGGGCAAGGAGCTGAAAGAGCTCAGCGGCCGTTCGAATGCGGAGCTTGCCGCTTTGCTTGGCGAATTGGAGCCGAATCAGAAGCATTGCATCGACATCATGCTTGAACTGCGAGAGCGCGCGTGCGCATCGGTTCAAGGAGTGAACGGCTGATGAGCAGCGAAGCCTATTACGATTATAATGCGACGTCGGAGCTGGACAAGCAAGTGCGGCAAGCCATGATCGACAGCTTAAACGTATTCGGCAATCCATCCAGCCGGCACAGCTATGGCACGGCTGCCAAAGCGATCGTCTCCGAAGCGAGAGAATCGGTTGCCCGCCTCATTGGCTGCGAACCGGAAGCCGTGAAATTCACTTCAGGAGGCAGCGAATCGAACAACTGGGCGATCAAAGGGCTGCTTGAAGCGAGCGGACACCGCGGACGGGCCCATCTGATTACGACCGTTATCGAGCATCCGTCCGTTATGCAGGTGTGCGCCTATTTGGAGCGAACGGGGCAAGCGGCCGTGACGTACTTGCCGGTCGATCAAGCAGGCGCCGTCTCGATTGCGGAGCTGGAAGCGGCCATTCGCCCCGAGACGCGGCTCATCACGATGATGCTGGCTAACAACGAGATCGGCACGATTCAACCGATCAGGGAAGCGGCGCTGCTGGCTAGGAGCCGCGGCATCCTTATGCATACGGATGCGGTGCAGGCAGCCGGCAAATTGCCGATCGACGTCCGTCAACTTGGCGTCGATGCTCTCTCGATGTCCGCGCATAAGTTCGGCGGGCCGAAAGGCGTCGGCGCGTTATATGTGCGGCCAGGCGTAGAGCTGGAACCGCTTATTCACGGCGGCGGGCAGGAATTCGGGCTCCGCAGCGGGACAGAGAATGTGGTCGGCCTTGCAGGTCTGGGGAAGGCTGCTGCCGTACTCGACCGCGCGAAGATGGAAGCTCAGCTCGTGCAATGGAGCAAGCTGAAGCGCATGGTGGTCAACAGGCTCACAGAGCTTGTGCCGGATTGCCGCTTCAACGGGCCGGTTGACGGGAGCGAAGCGCTGCCGAATACGATCAATATCGAAATCACCGGCATTCGAGGGGAATCGCTTGCCGCTTATATCGGCGTGAAGCATGGAGCGGCCGTGTCGGTCGGCTCTGCATGCAGCGCGACTAAGCAGGCATCGCTGTCGCATGTGCTTCGTGCGATCGGCAGAAGCGATGAACAAATCCGGAGCGCGGTTCGGATTAGCTTCGGACCGGCGGCTGGAGAGGCGGAGATGGAGAAGCTGATCTGCCAGCTTGCAGAGGCTGCCTTGCATTTGCGGGCTTTATCGGTAGTCGGCGCTGTATAGATAGACTTTCAAATAAATAGGACATAGGAGTGTGTGAAAGTGTCGCAACCGATCGATTTGAGAGGTCATACCTTAGAATCCATTCGCCAGACCATTAAACAAACCATACTGATCAAAAATTTGGAGCTGCGCGGCGTGACCGAAGCGGATATCGGCGACGATATGCCGTTGTTCGGAGAAGGACTCGGACTAGAATCCGTCGAGGCGTTCTATATCGCGGCCGGTATGCAGGAATCGTTCGGCATTCAGATTGACCGTACGAAGCTGCATCTGATGAAGGATCACTTTCGTTCTGTCAATACGTTAGCGTTGTTCGTCGCCGGCTGTCTGGCGGATGCGTAAGGAGGCATGTGACTACGATGAAAACAGGAGCGATGTTTCAGCACTTAGTCGATCTGTTGGAATATCGGGCATGGTCGCAGCCTGATCTGGAGCTTTATACGTTTCTGGCGGACGGTGAACGGATTGAGCATAAATTGACGGCGGCAAGTTTGCGGGAGCGTTCCGTCGCTACCGCAGCTGCGCTGCAGCAGATCGGCAGTCCCGGCGAACCCGTGCTGCTGCTGTACCCGCCGGGCATTGATTTTCTAGTTGGCTTTATGGGCTGTTTGTATGCGGGAATGATTGCAGTTCCCGCATATCCGCCCCATCTGCGCAAGCCTACACCGAGGCTGGCTGCGATTGCCCAAGATACGGGAGCGTCCATTGCGCTCTCGACACACAAACTTTGCGAGGACGTGCGGGAAGCGGCGCTGCACGGCGACCATATGCAGCATTTGAGCGGGCTTCGTTGGCTGGCAACGGATAATCTGCCATCCGGCATGACGTGGAGTCCGCCGCGCATCGACGGAAACGGCGTCACGTTCCTGCAATATACATCTGGCTCGACTTCCACGCCGAAGGGCGTCATGGTAACGCATCAGAACCTGTTGTACAACATGTCGATGATCGCCAAATACTTCCGTGTATCTTCGGAGACGCGGGGCGTCAGCTGGCTTCCGGCCCATCACGATATGGGGCTGATCGGCAAGCTGCTGACGGCGCTTCATGCCGGCTGCAGCCTGACGTTCATGTCGCCCGTCAGCTTCATGCAGAAGCCGCTCCGCTGGCTGCAGGCCATATCGCGTACGAAGGCGACATACAGCGGCGCGCCGAACTTCGCATTCGAGCTGTGCGTAGCCAAGTTTAAAGAAGAAGCTGCGGAAGGACTGGATTTGAGCAGTTGGTTAACGGCGTTCAACGGAGCCGAACCGGTGCGAAGCCAGACACTCGACAAGTTCGCGGCATGCTATGCCCCTTACGGCTTCCGCAAGGAAAGTCTCGTGCCTGCTTACGGGTTAGCGGAAGGTACGCTCTTCGTGTCCGGCATCCGCCGGGATAACGAGGCGTGGTGGACGGTCACCGTCGATAGCAGGAGCGTTCAGGCGAGCACTATCGAGCCTGTGCTGCCGGATGCGGAGCATGCGCAGACGATTGTATCTTGTGGAGTGATTCCGCCGGAGCAGAAGCTTGCTATCGTCAGTCCGGCTTCAAGTGAGCGTCTTGCGGATGGAGCCATCGGCGAAATATGGCTCCACGGCGAGAGCGTCGCGACCGGCTATTGGGGCAAGCCGGAAGCGTCCAACCAAACGTTTCAAGCCCGGATTGAGGGCGAGGGCGACACGGCCTATTTGAGGACAGGTGATCTCGGCTTTACGCTTGCCGGCGAGCTCTACATCGCGGGCCGGATGAAGGACGTCATTATCGTTAGGGGCTGCAACCATTACCCGCAAGATATCGAACTGACGGCGCAGCAAGCGCATCCTGCGGTGAAAGAGGATTGTATCGCGGCGTTCGTCGAACAGCGCGATGGCGAAGACCGGCTAATCATCGTGGCGGAGATCAACCGGGAATACCGGGTGCGCGGCAGCCAAAGAGACAGCGGGGCGGCAAGCATGAAGCAGTTGCTGACCGAAGTGTCCGCCGCCGTCCGGCAGGACGTATCGATTCAGCACGAGTTGACAGTCCACAGTGTTGTGCTTATTAGGGTAGGCACGATTCCGAAAACGTCGAGCGGCAAAATCCAACGCCAGTACACGAAACAGCTGTACGAGCAAGGGAAGCTCGAAACGTTGTAAGAGAAGGGAGCAACGTTACGAACGTGTTGAACAATCGGGAAAATATTGAAATATGGCTGCGGGATCAAGTTGCCGCCAGATTCGGCATTGGCCGTGAAGAAGTGGACGCGTCCCGTCCATTCTCCTACTACGGCATCGATTCCGCAGAAGCTATGATTATGTGCGGCGACATGGAGCAGCTGCTTGGACGCGAGGTTCCGCCGACGATGCTGTGGGACTATCCGACGATCCATGAGCTGGCAGGCGCTTGCGTGCACATTGGGGAGTCGCACGGGCAGCGGGCAGAGACTGCCGAGGAGCAGGAGCGGATATTGAAGCCAGCGGCGCGGGAGCCGATTGCGATCGTAGGCATCGGCTGCCGGTTTCCCGGCGCTGACGGACCGGCCGCCTTCTGGCGGCTGCTGCGGGAGGGGATCGACGCCGTCGGTCCTTACCCGGCATCCCGGGAAGCGCTTGGCCGGGACATCTCGTTCGAAGGCCCATACCGGCAAGGGGGATACCTTGAAGGCATCGACCGGTTTGATTATAAGTTCTTCCATCTGTCTTACCGGGAAGCGGTTCGAATGGATCCGCAGCAGCGCGCGCTGCTGGAAGTAACCTGGGAGGCGTTCGAGGACGCGGGCATCATTGCCGACGAATGGGCAGATACGAATGCGGGCGTGTTCATTGGTATATCGAACAGCGATTACGGCCGGTCCTTGCTCAGCGATCCCGAGCAAGCGACGATTCATGCGGTGACGGGCAGCGCGTTTAGCATTGCGGCGAACCGGTTGTCGTACGCCTTCGATCTGCGCGGGCCGAGCTTAGCAGTCGACACCGCCTGCTCGTCTTCGCTTGCCGCACTTCATCTGGCTTGTCAAAGCATATGGCAAGGCGATTCGGACCGTGCCATTGCGGGCGGCGCGAACTTGCTGTTGTCGGCGTCCATTACGGACAGTCTCGATAAGGCCGGCATGCTGGCGCCGGATGACCGTTGCAAGTCATTCGATCAGCGAGCCGACGGTTACGTTAGGGGAGAGGGCTGCGGCGTGCTGCTGTTAAAGCCGCTGTCCATGGCATTAAACGATAAGGATGAAATATATGCCGTCATCCCGGGAAGCGCGATGAATCAAGACGGACGAAGCAACGGGCTGACGGCGCCGAATCGGCTTGCGCAGGAGCGGGTGCTAAAGGATGCCTACCGCAGCGCCGGCATTGCGCCGGCTGCGGTCAGACTGGTCGAGGCGCATGGTACGGGAACGTATCTCGGCGATCCGATCGAGGCAGAGGCATTAAGCGCCGTGCTTGGCGCCGGACGTCCGAGAAACCGGACCTGCTGGCTCGGTTCGGTGAAGACGAATATCGGCCATCTGGAATCTGCCGCCGGCATTGCGGGCGTCATTAAGGCGGCGCTTGCGATCAAGCACCGACAGATCCCGGCTAGCCTTCATTATACAGGACTCAATCCGCACATTAGCTTGGAGAAGCTGCCGCTTGCGATACCGGCCTCGCTCATGAAGTGGCCGGATGACGGCCCGGCCGTTGCCGGCGTAAGCTCCTTCGGCTTCGGCGGAACGAACGCTCACGTCGTCCTGACCGAACCGCCTTATTCGCCGGAGGGCAGAGGACAAGTGGCTGCAGCAGCGGCGTACAGCACCGAACCGAAGGTAGAGCAGCAAGAACTGCTGTTCCTGTCGGCGAGGACGGCAGGCTCGCTGCGGCAGCTTGCAGCGAAGCTCGCAAAGGAAATCCCTGGGACGAAAGAGAGGGCTTTAGGCGAGGTGTGCCGAACGCTTTCGACAAGCCGGAAGCGGGATATGCACCGGCTGGCGTTAACGGCTTCTAATCGGGAGCAGTTGGCAGAGAGGCTCTTGTCATTCGCCTCGGGCCAGCCGTGCAGCGGCATCTCTTCCGGCACAGCTAAACCGGACGCTGCTGTATGGATTCTCTTCCCGGATGCAGGAGAGCGGAAGGAAGCTTCGAACGGATATGCCAGCTGGCAGAACGATCCGCAGCTTGAGCAACCGATTGCGATGCTGTCCCGGTTGTACGAAGATCGGTTCGGAGAACCGCCTTCGGCTTCGCCTCGCGCCGAGCTGTTCATCCTTCAGCTGGCCATGTGCCAATGGCTGCAGCGGCAGGGCGTTCAAGCAGCCGGCTATGAGGGGACGGGCGGGGGCAAGCTGGCAGCTGCTTGTATCTCCGGCGAGACTACGCTGGAGGAGGCGTTGCTGCAGCTGCGGACGGAAGACACGCAGCCGTCAGACCTTGAGGAGCCGGCGCCGCCTTGGCCGGCAGATGGTGCGAATGCTGTTGTCATTGTGCTTCATCCGGAGCTTGGCGAAGCAGAGCTCTCCATGGCGGGGCAGAATCGTCCCGCAGGCGCCGTTCTGGCTGCGGCTGGCGGCACGGGCGGAATGCCGACGCTTGCGCTTGCCGGCAAGCTGTTCGCTGCGGGCGCCGATATTCGCCATCCCCGTGACCGGGAAGCCGGAGCAAGAGGCAGCCATATGCTGCCGACCTACGCATGGGAGACGGAATCGTGTTGGCCTTCCAATACGGACGGCGCAGCGCCGTCGTTCGTCTGCTTTTGCTAGAAGGGGGAACTAGGAATGCGCGAAATCGATACGTTAATTATCGGCGGAGGCCAAGCCGGCCTCTCGACCGGCTATTATTTGCAGCAATCAGGAATTCCGTGCTTAATCGTCGATGCGAATGAAAGAGTGGGCGACAGCTGGCGCAACCGATACGATTCGCTTAAGCTGTTCACGCCTCGCAAATACAGCGCGATGCCGCCGATCGAGATGAATGGAAATCCGTGGGGGTATCCGGATAAGGAGGAAATGGCGGATTATTTGGAACTGTACAGCAAGGCGTTGGAGCTCCCGATGCTCATGAATACACACGTTCAATCGGTCGTTCACCGCCAAGGACAGTTCATCGCCGAGACGAGTCAAGGATTGATCGCTGCAAATCGGCTTGTCGTGGCGAGCGGTCCTTTCCAGCGGCCGTACATTCCGGACTTTGCGCACAAATTATCAAGTCGGGTCAAGCAGCTTCATACGTCGGAATATTTGAATCCGGGCGATATGCCGGCCGGCCGGCTCGTTATCGTCGGAGGCGGCAACTCCGGCGGGCAAATCGCTTACGAATGCGCTTCGACGCACAAAGTCGTGCTGTCCGCGAGCAAGGCGATCAATTATTTGCCTTACAAGGTGCTCGGCAGAAGCTTGTTCTGGTGGTACGAGCGAATCGGATTGCTGCGCAAAGGGCCGGAAACCCGGCTTGGCAGCAAGTTGAAGAACAAGCAGGACCCGTTGTACGGTTACGAGCTGAAGAAAGCGATTGCCGACGGGAAGCTGTCGCTCGCCCCAAGAGCCGTGGACGCGGAAGAGAATGCGATCCTATTCGAGGACGGCTCCCGGATGGATACAGAAGGCGTATTGTGGGCGACCGGCTTCCGGCCGGACTACAACTGGCTGCAAGTTGCCGGGGCGAAGAACAGCAGCGGCGAGCTGCTGCATGAGAAAGGCGTGTCGCCGGTTGTTGGTCTTTATTACGTCGGTCTCCCGTGGCAGACCTGCCGCGGCTCGGCCTTAATCGGCTGGGTCGCGCAGGACGCTTCTCGTATCCGGGACGCGATCGTTGGACAGTTCAAAAATGAGGCATCGGTTGGTGCGGGTTCGAATAAGAGCCGTTCGGCGGACGTCTCTGCCGGTGCATGACTTAATCGCAGGAGAGCAGAAGGGGGAAGCCGGTTGCGGCCGCTTCCGCCTTGCCGCTCTAATCGATTTGTTCCGATCAATCAGAAAAATCGCTCAGGTCGAATGGTAACCATTGCTGCCGATCCTAGCTATGATAGATGAGCATCTTCGCCGCCCTCGCAATTGGCTGTTCATGAAGCGGCAGGGGCAGCGTGAGGATGGGATAGACGCCATAATGGGCAAAAGGGATGTGGCTGCATGGATCAATTGCTTGTATCGACAATCGGGTTCTGGCTGAAAAAAAATTATCGCAATGTATGCAATTTTTTGGACCAGCGGCTTGCCGCTTTGGGAGTTACCAACTCGCAGCTCGGTGTACTCATGATGCTCTGGGAACAAGAGGGGGTCACTCAGAAGCAAATTGTGCAGGTGCTTGGCATTCAGCCAGCATCGCTAACCTCATTGCTGCGGGGGCTTGAGGAGAAAACGCTTGTCCACCGGGTGCAGGATAAGCACGACTCGCGAATAAACCGGATCTATCTGACGCCGCTCGGCCAATCGATTAAAGAAGAGTCGCTGGCGATAACGGAGGAAGGCGAGATGCTGATTCGGCAGCGGTTCTCAGAGGAAGAGGCGGCATTGATGCTCAAATGGATGAAGAAAATTAACGACAGCTTCGAGCCGTCTCCTTCAACTTGACATATAGACATACTTAAAGCCTGCATGTTCTACCGGAATTGCGGTGTTTCGCGAAGTGGCGAAACGACGCTGCCTGTAGGCTGCAGGCTTTTTCCCCATGAGCAGGGCAGGGTTTGGAATCAGGAATCAGGAATGTTCTGTTCGGATACCGTCTGGTTATTCCTTATAAAACAAGGAGTTTCGATTGGTCATAACATATATGACGGCAGCGATTACTCCAAGCACTAATATCGTGCCAATCCAATGATCGGTCAGCCATTCGATCCATAGAGGCATGCCGGCATCTCCTCTCCGCTTCTGCAATTGATGTACCGTTAGTATGAGCCGTCCGCACAAAGCTATCCATGCCATTGGAATGGTTATGCTTTTACCCGTTGACAATCTAAGGGAGAGGATGGTATTCTTGATTCAATAAATCATACTAAGTTGGTAGGAATAATAAGTATTAATAAATGATACGACATACCTTCACTCGATTGAATGCCTTCAGGCGAATTCGGGAGAATATGATATTGCGGATTGCGGGTCTAAAGCGACCAAGAGAAAAGGCGGGATGATGATGGAAAAACAGCTGACTTTGAAGCATGAACATTTGAATTTGACGGCAACCCTTCACTATCCGACGGGAGACGGAAATGAAGGCAAGCGTCAGGCGGTTATTATTTGCCACGGCTTTATCGGCAGCCGCGTCGGCGTTGACCGGTTGTTCGTTAAGACAGCCCGCGCACTTGCAGCGGCAGGCTCTTATGTGCTTCGATTCGATTATGGCGGCTGCGGCGAAAGCGACGGCGATTATGGCGATCTTGGTCTCGAATCGATGATTGCGCAGACGCGTACCGCACTCGATTACATCTCGTCCATGGACTCGGTCGATCCGCATCGAATCGTACTGCTCGGTCATTCGCTCGGTGGAGCCACGGCATTGCTTACGGCTGTTCGGGACCGGCGGGTAAAGCGGCTGGTGCTCTGGTCTTCGGTTGCGCATCCGTTCTCGGACATCGTCCGAATCGTCGGCCGGTCGAACTACGACGAGGCGATCCAGACGGGCAGCACCGACCACGCAGGCTATTCGCTGAAGCCGGTGTTTTTCGACTCGCTGCAGGAGCATCAACCGTTCCAAGAGGCGCCGCGCTTCGGCGGCGACGTTCTGCTCGTTCACGGTACGAGCGACGACGTCATTCCGGCTGACTACAGCTTTTTGTACCAGAAAGTGTTCTGGACTCGGAGCGACGGCATTTGCGATAAAGAAATTATTTTTCAAGCGGACCATACGTATTCGAACCGGAAGCATCAAGAGGAAGCGATCAGCGTAACGAGAAACTGGCTGGCCGGTCTGGACCGCCGCCATGAGGAATGGCATCACTGGAGCATTTGAGCAGCGGGAGATTATTGGACCTTTATTGGATCTCGAAAACCTCGGATTCCACTTGGAGTGGAATTCGAGGTTTTTTGTTGCACACAAAAAGCGATGAATGGTTGTGACTTAAAAAGTGATGCAAGAACGCCGATGGTCGAGATAACCGGTCTGGTGTGACACAAAAAGTGATGCTGACTCGCTGCAGCCGCGCATGCAGGTGCGCTCGCAGCTCCAATTACGCACGCGCCTCGCGCCGCAAGACAACTTACCCTCTAATGTGGTTAAATGGAAATGTAAAGATTTATGGTTGGTTGAAGTCGTCCCGCCATACAAAGGAACAAGCAACGTGAATGCTGTCTACTACAATCGACAAAGGTGGAATACGAACATGGTTAAACGCTCGAAACGCGTGCATCATCTGGCGGTTGTCATTCTTGCCGCAGCGCTAACGGTGACCGCGTGCAGCTCCGGCGGCAAGAAGGAAGAGCCGCAGCAGACGTCTGCTCCCGTCGAGACGCAGCCGAATACAACGGAGACTGCCACGGCTGAACAGACGCCTGTCCCAGCCGCATTTACGACACCGCTTACCGGACTTCCGATCGAGCAGGAAGCGACACGCCGGCCGATTGCTGTCATGGTTAACAACTATAAGGCAGCAAGACCTCAATCAGGCTTGACGCAAGCCGATGTCGTGTGGGAAGTGCTCGCCGAAGGCGGCATTACGCGACTCGTCGCCATATTCCAAAGCTCGGAATCGACCGATCCGATCGGACCGATCCGCAGCATCCGGCCTTATCTCATCGATATCGGCGATTCCTATCATGCCGTGCTCGTGCATGCGGGAGCGAGCAACGATGCTTACGACATTCTCCAGCATCACGGCGGCAAAGACTATATGGACGAAATTACGAACGCAGGCGCATACTACTGGCGGGACAAAACGCGCAAGGCGCCGCACAATCTGTACTCCGATCTAGGCAAAATGCGCGACGGCGCAGAGCACAAGAAATATTCAGCCGATGTTCCGATTCCGTCATTCACCTTCTCGCAAGAAGGAGCGGGCACCTACGACGGGCTGGCGAACACCATCGACATCAAGTTTCTAATGGACGATTACAAAGTCAATTACAGCTACGATGCGGCCAAAAATGTGTACCTGCGCTCCATTAACGGTGAACCGCATATCGATCTGAACAATAAAGAGCAGCTGTCGGCCTCCAATGTCGTTGTGCTCGGCGCCAATCAGCAGACATATGACGACTATGGCCGGATGAAGGTCGACCTGTCTTCAGGCGGCAAGGCGGTGCTGTTCCAGAATGGACAAGCTGTTGTCTGCGAATGGACGAGATAAGGCACCGACACGATTCGTCTTGTGAAGGACGGCAAGGAGCTTCCGTTTATTCCAGGACACACCTTCTACCATATTGTTCCTAATAAGCCAACCTTTGAAGATCACTTGAAGTATGGGTGAATCTATTCGATTCTGGGAAAGCTGTAAAATGAAGTCGTCCAAGCAAGGAAAATTGTTAACGCTGTGTTAAATCGTTTACGAAAACTTAACATTGCCTTTCAAGCGTGATAAGATAATGAACGGCTCATATTTACAGAAACTTCTGAATCGGGCGAAGGGGACTAAAAGTGCATGTTATTTAAGAAAAAAGATATCTTTTTCAAAACATTGGAAGAAATGGCGGATACACTTGTTGTAGCGATCGAATATTTCAGTGCAAACGTCGTGAAGCTCAAAGATGTTAGTGCATTCGCGAAGCAGATGAAAGAATACGAATCGCAGTGCGACCATTACACGCATACGATCTTGACGGAGCTGAACAAAACGTTCATCACGCCGATCGAACGCGAAGACATCATGGCACTGACGAAGTCGCTGGACGACGTGCTTGACGGCGTTGAGGCGTGCGCATCCCGTTTTGAAATGTATCATATTATGGAGCACGATGAGTACATAGCGTTGTTCGCCGACAATCTCGTGCGTTGCTCGCATCAGATCAAGAAAGCCATCTATCTGTTGACCGAGAAGAAGCTGCTGGCGATTCGCGAGCCGAACATCGCCATCAACGAGCTGGAGAATCAAGCGGATGATCTGCTGCGCGTAGGCATTACGAACTTGTTCAGCAAAGTGAAGGATCCAATCGAGCTGATCAAGAAGAAGGAAATTTACGAGCGGCTGGAACAAACGACCGATTACTGCGAGGACGTCGCCAACACCCTCGAGTCCATTATTATGCGTAACAGCTAATTCACGAGGGGCAGGGCGATATTCTCATGCATATAGATCAGACTTATTTAATACTTAGTCTTGTTGTTTTTCTTGCGCTAGCGTTCGATTTCATTAACGGTTTCCACGATACGGCCAACGCCATCGCAACAACGGTATCGACGAGAGCGCTCAAGCCGCGTGTCGCGATTCTTCTGGCATCGGCTATGAACTTCGTCGGCGCGATACTGTTTACCGGCGTAGCGAAGACCATCGGCGGCAAGGTAGCGGATCCGCTTAAGATCGAGCATGGGGTTGAGGTCGTGATAGCGGCGTTGATCGCCGCTATCGCGTGGAACTTGATTACGTGGTGGTTCGGCATTCCGTCGTCCTCCTCCCATGCTTTGATCGGCTCGCTAGCGGGTGCGGTTATTTCGGCAGAAGGCTGGGACGGCATCAATGCGAGCGGCTTTAAGGACATCGTTAAGGCGCTTATTTTCTCGCCGCTTATCGCGTTCACGATTGGCTTCATCGTCATGTGGATTCTGAAGAAAGTATTCGCGAACTTCAGTCCGCACAAGCTGAACAAAGGATTCCGCACCGGACAAATTGCGACGGCCATGCTTCAATCGTTCGCGCACGGCACGAACGACGCGCAGAAGGCGATGGGCATTATCGTATTCGCACTGATGGCGGCGAAGGTGCAGGAGACGGACGACGTGCCGCTCTGGGTTAAAATTTCGGCGGCGCTCGCGATGGCGCTCGGTACTTCAATCGGCGGATATAAGATCATCAAGACGATGGGCACAAAGATCTTCAAAATCGAGCCGATCAACGGTTTCGCAGCGGACGTGACGTCGTATGCGGTCATTATGACGGCGACGATGCAGCACTTCCCAGTCAGCTCAACGCATGTCATTACGTCTTCAATTCTCGGCGTGGGCAGTGCGAAGCGCTTCTCCAGCGTCAAGTGGGGCGTAGCCGGCAAGATCATTATGTCCTGGATCATTACGATCCCGATCTCATCGTTGGTCGCAGCGCTCATCTTCCAGATCATCAAGGCGATTTTCCTATAAAACAAATAAACCGCGTTTCGTCCGGAAGGGGACGAGCGCGGTTTTTTGTATTGCACGGAAAGGAGCTTATAGAATCGGAGACAGCAGCTTGGACAGCGATTCGTTGAACTTGCTCCAGGCAGAACGGTTGTTGTAGTCGGTCAGCGTAAACGGGATGCTCTTCTCGACGTCGGCCCAGTAGATCTCTTCGAGCCGCCCAGCTGTCGACCGGTCGTAGAAGACGGCGTTCACCTCGAAGTTCAGCTGCAGGCTGCGAATATCGAAGTTGGCGGTTCCGACGGTGGCGACCGATCCGTCGATGACCATCATTTTGGCATGGAGGAAACCGTCATTATAGAGGTAGCATTTCACGCCCGCTTGGAGCAACTCGCCGACATAGTAGCGTGTCGCCCAATGAACGAACATGTGATCCGCCAGATTCGGAATCATAATGCGGACGTCGACGCCTGACAATGAAGCAACGCGAAGGGCGTTCAACAAGCTTTCATCGGGTATAAAATATGGCGTCTGCACGAGTATGGTCTTCTTCGCCGTATAGATCATGTGCAGCAGCGCATTCTCGATATGGCGCCATTGATCGCTCGGACCGCTCGCAACGAATTGCATCGCCAGCTTCTTCTTCGGCTCATGCTCTTCTGCCGAAGGCAGGAAAAATTCCGGCCGGAGCTGGACGACCCGATGCTTCGCTAAGCTCCAGTCCATTAGAAACAACGATTGCAGCGTGCGGACGGACTCGCCCGTAATGCGCATATGCGTGTCGCGCCAATGGCCGAAGCGGGGGTTAAGCCCGACATATTCGTTGCCGACGTTGAAGCCGCCCGTGTAGCTGATCCGGCTGTCGATGACGACGATTTTGCGGTGATTACGGTAATTGATCCGGTAATTCAAATAACGGATGCGGGAAGGAAAGAACACTGCCCGCTGCGCGCCTGAAGCGTCATAGTCGGTGAAGAAGCTGTCGCTAAGCTGATTGGAACCGATGTCGTCATAGAGCAGCCGGACATGGACCCCTTCCTTCGCCTTCGCGATGAGGGCATCGCGGATACGCCGCCCCCACTCGTCATTGTTGAAGATGTAATATTGCATATGAATATGGTGCTGCGCGGCGGCTATGTCGGCTAATAGCCGCTCGAACTTCGCCAGACCGTTCGTGAAGAAATCGACTTCGTTGTGCAGGGTCAGCAGCGAGCGGGTCGCATTCAAGTCGATCAACTTCCGGTAAGGATCGATGGCTCCGTCTTCGTCGGCGGGCCAGCCTTCGGCGAGCATGCGCGCTTGTTCCGTAATGGCGGCATTCAGTTGTTCCCGGAACCGCCGGTCAAGACGGTACAGCTTTCTTCTGCGCAAATTTTGCCCGAGAAACATATAGAGCGCGAAGCCAAGCACCGGTACGAACAGCAGCACCATCAGCCAAGACCAGGTGGCTTCGACGTTGCGCCGTTCCATGAAGACGACGACGCAGGCGAGCAATATATTGACCGGAAGCAGCAGGAGAAGCAGCAGTAAAATCAGTTCTGCGGAAGTCATCGGTGGACACTCCTAAGATGCGATGATAGATAAAACGTTGCATCTTGCATCTTACCTATTTTCGGTAATAGCGTCAAGAATGATACACGGCTCCTCCGGAAACGGGTGGTAAAATCCGGTTGACAACGCTTACAGGCGGGTGATATGATCAATTCCACCGGATGATGCAAACGTTACCACAAATTCTCCCCACCGTCGTTTTATTTTCCACGCCAGTAAACATTGTCTGCCAGAATGATGGACTCGTTTTTTTCTATGTTTTATCAAACATTGTCGTATTTTAAGGGCTTATTCGCTGCTAGTGGAGAGTGGGGCTGATTGGAATACGGCAGCTTGTTTTTTCTTATTTGTGCAAACGATTGCACATATTGGGGTTGTCCAGTCTAATGGACCATGAATACAGTTGAAGCAAGGATAGTGGTCGTACGGTATCGATATCGGTGGCGGGGGGCGGATATTCGGACGTTAGGCTCGATCATTTGAAAGTCAGAAGGAGGAGTAGTGTATGCGGCATCATACGATTCAAACGTACAGGTTGTTTTTGTGCCTTGTGCTGGTCATGCAGATCGGAATAGGGACAGCGCTCTCCGGCAACTTAACGGGAAGGGCATATGCAGCGGGCGCAGGCTCCGACGGGAGTGCGGGAGGAAGCATCGAGTACCCGGACTACGGATCGGACAGCCAGCCTGGCGGGACGACCAGATGGTATGCGGCAGGAAGCTTCAACGGATGGAACAATGCCGATGCGGCATTCCAGTTCAAACATTTGGCAGGAGGGTTCTACACGCTTGTTCTTCCGCTGGATCCGGGCACTTATGAGTTTAAACTGACGAAGAACGGAACGTGGGACGGCTTCAGCAACGCGGGCAACAACTTCTCCATGACGCTCGGCGGAACGGCGAAGACCGACGTTCGATTCTATATTAATGAAGAGCTCGGACAGGCGCGCATTAGCGTTCCGGGCGTTGAAAATTTGGCACAGTATGTACCGGCCGTACCGGTTAGCAGCTGGCCGCGGCTCGTAGGCGACATCCAGACGGCGTTCGGCGAGCCGGCTTGGAACCCTGCGGAAGCAAAGCAGATGTTCGTCGACTACAACTTCGACGGCACCCTCTTCTTGCTGCAGCGCACGATGCCTGCCGGCAAGTACGAAGCGAAGGTGGCGATGGGGGGCGACTGGACGGTCAATTACGGCGCTAACGGGCTGAATGGTTCGAATCTTGCGCTGAACGTGCTCGATCCAACGAACGTCACATTCGCGCTTGATCTTGGATCAGGCGCTGCGGCGAAGCTGACGCACGACTACAAGCCGAAGGACCAGGAGTTCGACGGCCAGATCAATAAGGATGCTATCGTGTTCGACAGCCGATCGGTTACTTACAAGAAGCCGTTCGGCGCGATTGAGGAAGGCAAGCAGGATTTGACGCTTCGCATTGCAGCGGAAGCGGGCGACGTAGAGATGGCGCGTGCCGAGCTGACAGACGGCTCAGGTCTCGCCCGCACTTATGACATGGCGAAAGCGACGACGGCCGGCGGCAAAGATTACTTCGAAGCCGTCATTCCGAAGAGCGAGCTTGCTCCTTACGGCGTTTGGTCCTATAAATTTATACTGATCGACGGCAGTACGAAGGTGGAATACGGCGACGACGGCACGCGCGGCGGCAAGGGCGCAGCGGCGGCAGAAGGCGCGCTGCCTTATGATTTGACCGTATACAAAGCGGGATTCTCTACGCCGGATTGGATCAAGGATGCGGTCGTGTACCAGTTGTTCGTCGACCGTTTCTTCGATGGCGACTCATCGAACAACCGCGCGAAAGCGGTTGACGGCGTTCGCGGCGTCCGCAACGACGGCGGCACAGGCGAGCCGGTCATTACGGCGACGAAGAGCCAGTATTTCGACGGCGGCGTGCCGAATGATCCGACGCCGGATCAAGTATGGGGCAACTGGTCGGATGCACCGGAGAATCCGGACCGCATTAGCGCCGAGAACAAGCCGTATTATCCGAATGCGAAGTCGGACGGCGTATGGTCGAACGAATTCTACGGCGGCGATATCGAAGGGATCGGCAAGAAGCTGGACTACTTGAAGTCGATCGGCATCACGGCCATTTATTTGAACCCGGTTGCCTGGGCAGCTTCAAACCACAAGTACGACGCTACCGATTATAAGCATCTGGATCCGATGTTTGGCGAGCCGGTGTACAATACGCCAGGCGATCCGTTGTCGGGACTCGATTACGAGAAGACGCGAGTCGCATCCGACCGCGTGTTCAGCGAATTCGCGAAGCAGGCTATGGCGAAGGACATCCGGCTTATTATGGACGGTGTGTTCAACCATGTCGGCGATGACTCGATCTATTTTGACCGGTATGAGAAATATCCGGAGATCGGCGCTTACGAGTATTGGGCGAAGGTATGGGACAAAGTGAACGCAGGTATATCGCAGCCGGATGCCGAGCAGCAGGTGATCGCGTCGTTCACGTCGCAGATCAATCCGCTGACAGGTGTTCATTACGCTTATCCGGACGATTTTACGTATACGACATGGTTCACGGTTCTGAACGAGAAGACGAACGAGAAAGATCCGAACGGCAATTACCGGTACAAATATGATGCATGGTGGGGGTACGATTCGCTGCCGGTTATGGATGCGGTAGAACCGCAGCCGGGCGACACGGATTCGCTGTCCGGCCAGCATGAGTGGAACAATGTGAATTACCGCGAAGAGGTTATCGGCCACGACCTGACAGGCAAAACAGCCGGCGAAGCCGATTCCGCGATGCAGAATACGGTATCGCAGCGCTGGGCGTGGTTGGGCGCAAGCGGTTGGCGCCTCGACGTTGCCCCAGACGTATCAGCGGGCACATGGGAGAAATTTCGCGATGCGGTCAAATCGGTTGAAGGACGGACGAACACGAACGGAGCGGCAATCGACGAACCGTTCATTCTCGGCGAGGAGTGGGGCGTAGCGACGAAATTCCTGCTGGGCGACCAATTCGACTCCGTCATGAACTATCGATTCCGCGGCGCTCTGCAATCGTTCATGATCAGCGGCGATGCAGCCGCGATGAACGAAGCGCTCGAATCGATCCGCGAAGACTACCCGAAGGAAGCATGGCAGTCGATGCTAAACCTGGTCGACTCCCATGACACGACACGCAACATTACGAAGTTGGAGCATCCGGACTGGGAGGAAGAGCATCTGGCGATAGCGGGCGAAGCAGGAGATCTGGCTATGAAGCGCCAAGCGCTGACGGCGCTGTTCCAGCTCGGTTATCCGGGTGCACCGACGATCTACTATGGCGACGAAGTCGGACTGACGGGCACGAAGGACCCGGATTCGCGCAAAACGTTCCCGTGGGAACGCGTACAGGAGAGCGGGGGCGCATTCGCAGGCCAAGGCACTTACGGGTCGCTGCTGTCGATGTACCAGAAGGCGGCAGCCGTTCGCCACGGGCATGCTGTGTTCAGCACGGGCGATCTGAAGACTGTCTATGCGCAGGGCGATGTCATCGCTTATGCCCGCAAGAATAGCAAGGTAGCAGGTCTGGTTATGATTAACCGGGGCGAGACGGCGGTAACGATCGAGGCGAATACGGCGGGTTATCTGCCGGAGGGGCTTACGTTCACGGATGCACTCGGAAGCGGCGCGCAAGCGGCGGTTGCAAGCGGTAAAATCGTGCTGACGATACCCGCGCTGACAGGTTACATGATGCTGTCCGACCAGCAGCTGTCATCGGTTGCCGACGTGCAAGCGCTGTCCGCAGCAGGCGGCAACGGCTCCGTCAAGCTGGCGTGGGACGAAGCGGCCGGCGCAGACCGCTACAACGTCTACCGTGCGGCGATTGAAGGCGGCGACCTGACACTGCTTGGCTCGGTGCCGGCGACTGGCGCGCAAGGGGGTTACACGGATACGGCTGTCACGAACGGCACGAAGTATTATTATGCCGTAACGGCTGCTCAAGGAACAGCCGAAAGCGCGATGAGCGCGATGGTATCAGCTCTGCCGGCGTTCGCGGTGAACGGCGTTGCGATTACAGCGCAAGCGCCGAACCTGACGATCGGCACGGGCAAGATGACGGAACCCGTCTCGGTGTCGGTGGCGGTGTACGGATTGACGGATGATCCGGCGCTCGCGGGCAAGGAAGCGAAAGGGCTGGAAGCGAAGCTCGTCTACTACAATCTCGCACAAGGCCCATCGACGGCGCAGGAGACCAAGCTGCGTTACGCATCGGATACGGCAGGCGGAGAGAAAGTATATTGGGCGTCGTTCGAACCGACGGAACCGGGCACCTATGCTTATTTCGCGAAGGTATCGACGAATAACGGCGAATCGTTCTCCGTATCGCCGTCCGTTACGCTGGAGGCGTTGGCGGATACGACGGATACGGCTGCGCCGGAGGCGCCGGTGCTGCAGCCGATTACGGTGGAATCGAACCGCGTACAGCTGAACTGGACGCAGCCGGCGGGCGGAGAAGCGCCGGCTGGGCATGAAGTGTTCCGCCAATCGCCGGGCGATTCTGCGTTCAAGCGGATTGCAAGCCTTGCGGCGGACGCGGTAACGTTCACCGACTTTGCGGTGAGCAACGACAAAAACTATGTGTATTACGTTACTTCCTATGATGCTGCATACAATCGTGCGCAATCCGGCATGCAAGCCGTAACGCCGAAGCTCGTCATGGTCGATGTGACGCTGCGGCTTCATATTCCAACGTACACGCCGACGACGAGCGATATATTCATTGCGGGCGATCTGAACGGCTGGAATGCAAGCGGCGGCAAGCTGAATGTGCCGAGCGGCGCTACGACGCGCGAGGTCGTGGAATACAAGTTCAAAATGATGGCAGGCAAGAGCATTCAGTACAAATATACGCGCGGTTCTTGGGACACGGAAGCGTTCACGAGCCATACGCGCAGCGCAAATGACACGACCGATTACGGCAATTGGGCGTACAGCTCGACCGATACGAACATGCGGCTGACGATCCAGAACCAGGGCAGCAACCAAATGATCGTCGACGATTATGTGCTGCGTTGGGTCGATATGCCGATGATCATTACGATGCCGCGCCAATCGTTCGGCGAGGATATCGCGTTCACGACCGATGAAGCAAGCGTGAAGCTGAAGGCGTTCGTGCCTTATGGCGCAGCATTCACGATCAATGGCCAGCCGCTTGCAGCTGGCGCAATGGATGCATACGGCAACGTGAATCTGGATGCAATGCCGCTAGCGGCAGGCGTCAACACATTCGTTCTGCATATTGAGCCTACGGCTGAGACGCTTGCGCAGTCATGGTATGCGGACAAAGGACGCGCAAACCAAGCGACGAAGACGATTACGATGACGATTACCCGCACGAGCGGCGGTTCGGGAGGATCGACCGGCGGAGACTCGGGCGGTAACGGAAGCGGTGCAGGAGCGGGCAGCGGCAATGGCAGCGGCTCCGGAACCGGAACTGAATCCGGAATAGGTACAGGAACAGGTGCAGGAACAGGGACGGACGGCAATTCCGGCGACAGTGCAGAGCCAGCGGTTACGTTCCCGGATTTGCAGCATCACTGGGCCAAAGATGAGATCGAGCGGCTGTCTGCCCTTGGCATCGTAAAAGGCCGTCCAAACGGTTGGTTCGATCCGCAAGGAACGGTTACGCGGGCGGAATTTGCAGCGCTCCTTGTTCGCGCGGTGAAGCTGAATGCGGCAGGGGCCGAGGCGCTTGCTTCGGCAATGGCGGCAGGAGGCACTGCGGAGGCGGCGTTCAAGGACGTCCCGGCCGGCGCATGGTACGCAGAGGACGTGAATGCTGCTTATGCTCTTGGACTCGTAACCGGCTTATCAACAGACCGATTCGCTCCGAACGAGCGAATTACGCGGCAGCAGATTGCCGTCATGATGGCTAGAGCGGCGGCTATCGCTGGGTTCGCAAGCAAGGAAGACGGCAGCAATGGCGCGCAAGTGCTGGATGGATTGACAGACCGCGCGGGCATCGCCGCATGGGCAGATGAGGCGGTCCGGTTCGTCGTCGGAGAGGGCTTGATGCAAGGCGACGCTTCGCACCGGTTCCATGCGGAGAGCAGCGCCACGCGGGCCGAAGCGGCTGTCGTGTTGGCACGGCTGTTGCGAATGGCTGACGTACTGCAATAGCAGCATTTCGCAGAGAAACAGAATAGAGTGATCAGGGAGCCGTTCCGATCCGCATACCGCGGATGCTGGAACGGCTTTTTTGTGCTTGAACGCTAAGGCTCGCATGGACGCTTGCCGCTGACCTGTCCTTGCGGGGCCCGGCACGGGAAGTGTAAGGGGACAAAGGCACATTTTGTGACAGGTAGGCATGGAAACAGACTATCCGCTTCAGTCCTCATAAGATGGCAGAGATGGTAGGGAGGTGACGAGGATCGATGGGCTCTTCGGACCATAAGAAGCATAGCTGCAGGTCTAAGCACAAGAAGAAGAAACTGTGCCGCAAGTTCTCCCGCCGCAAATGCTGCTGCAAACAGCCGATTCGCGCGAGAACGTGCATTGAAATACCAATCAGGCCAGGACAGATTGTCAGACTGATCCGGCTTTTGAAATTAGAGAATGCTCTTATTACACGTGTGTTGTTGGAAGATAACAAGTCAGAGGCCGATCGGCTTCGCATTGCATTGGTCCGGTTGAACCGGCTGCTGAGGAAGCTGTGTCCGAATGCATCAGAAGAGGGCATCCGATTGGCGGTGCAGTTCCTCTTGGTCAGACAGTTTATGGAACCGCAAATTATTAATACGGCCATAGCCATTACACTCAAACTTTATTTCATACATGTGCAGTCCGTCGCCGTCCGGCTGGAGATCGGGCAGACCATATTGAATCAAATACTCGTCATCATTCAAGATATCGATAACACGTTGAATCTGATCATTACTCAAGGTATGGCCGGTCCGCAAGGACCGCCAGGACCGCAAGGCCCTCCGGGACCGCAGGGACCGCCGGTCGTCGTCGGGTGCAACGCGGTGGCGCTTGGGCCGTGTTCGTTCGCAGAAGGCCGGGACACGCTGACGACGGCTATTGCAGCGGCTTCGCACGCCGAAGGCGAAGCGACCGTCGCCAACGGGCATGGCGCCCATTCCGAAGGCGGCATGACGCAGGCGAACGCGGAGTTCGCGCATGCGGAGGGCAACGCGACGATGGCGAACGGCGCGAACAGTCACGCCGAGGGCGACGGGACGGTCGCGCAAGGGGTATCGTCGCATGCGGAAGGCACTTCGACGAATGCGAACGGGTTGAGCTCGCACGCCGAAGGCAACGGGACGAACGCGAACGGCGAGAACTCGCATGCAGAAGGCTCGGGCACGACGGCCGGAGGCAATGACTCGCATGCGGAGGGCGCGGGTACGACGGCAAGCGGCGACAACTCGCACGCGGAAGGCGCCGGCACGACGGCGGGCGGTTCGGCATCGCATGCGGAGGGCGCCGGCACGAACGCAAGCGGAAGCAATGCGCATGCCGAGGGCGGCGGCACGACGGCAAGCGCCGACAATGCGCATGCGGAAGGCGGCAATACGACGGCGAGCGGCAATAATTCGCATGCCGAGGGGGCCAGCACGACGGCAAGCGGTTCGTCTTCGCACGCGGAGGGCTTTAATACGCGGGCCACTCTTGACAATGCGCATGCCGAGGGCGCTTTCACGCAGGCGAACGGCTCGTCTTCGCACGCGGAAGGCGGCGGCACGACCGCGGGCGGTACGAATGCGCATGCGGAGGGGGGAGGAACGGTCGCAAGCGGCGATCAAGCGCATGCGGAGGGTTTCAATACGCAGGCGACGGGCAACGATTCGCATGCCGAAGGCTCCTTCACGCAGGCGACCAACGATTCGGCTCACGCGGAGGGCCAAGGGACGGTGGCGAGCGGACCGAGCGCGCATGCCGAAGGGCAAGGTGCGCAGGCGCTCGGCAGAGGCTCGCACGGCGAGGGGTTGAACAGCCAAGCGGTTGCCGACTTCTCCCATGCGGAAGGTGAGGGAACGTTCGCGCGCGGATTCCGTTCCCACTCCGAAGGATTAGGAACGCAGGCGAACGGCGACCAGGCGCATGCGGAAGGGACCGGGTCGATTGCCTCGGCTTCGAACTCTCACGCTCAAGGCTTCAATACGCAAGCGACGAATACGGAATCGACTGCATTCGGCGCTTTCTCGATAGCCTCTGGCGTACGTTCGTTTGCCACCGGCAACGGCACGACGGCGAGCGGGGAGAATGCCGTCACATTCGGCAATGCCACCGTGGCTGACGCGGCTAACTCGTTCGCCGGCGGCAACAACACGAATACGGGCGGATTGACGGGCGCCTATATTATGGGCGAGAACGGCACCGCACGGTTCGCGAATTCGTTCCATGTTGCTAACGGAGCGGCTGTCGGTCCAACGCTCAACTCCGTCATTCTGGACGGACCAGGGGGTAATCTGTTCCTTGATGGTGCTGTAATTGCTCCGGCGGCGGCCGATTATGCGGAAATGTTCGAGACGGCGGATGGTTCTCCGATTGAAGCCGGGTATTTCGTGACGCTGGAAGGCGAGCGCATTCGCCGCGCGAACTCGAATGACGCTTATGTGCTCGGCATCACAAGCGCGACGCCGGCGGTGGTCGGCGATGCCTGCGATCTCCGGTGGCACAATTTGTTTCTGACCGACGAGTTCGGAAGGGTGCTGAAGGATCAGAACGGCGAGCGGATTCTGAATCCGGAATACGATCCGGACAGAGAGTACGTTCCGCGGCGGGAGCGTCCGGAATGGGTGGCGGTCGGTCTGCTCGGCAAGCTCATCGTGCATGATGACGGCACATGCGAAGCGAACGGATTCTGCCAGCCGGACGACGAAGGCCGGGCGACGGCGGCAGCTTCCGGTTACCGCGTCATGAAGCGTATTAACGAATCGCTCGTAAGGATATTGCTGAAGTAAGATATCGGCGTGATGCACCGGGCAGGGCAGCGGCATCTGACAGCTGCCCTATCTGTTTGTTCAAGCGTTCAAGCAACGAGTACGCGCCAGCCCGCGATTTTTCTTTTGCACCCGAGCAGCATTGCGTTATACTAACCGGAAGAAAGGGGAGGACGTGATGTCGATCCGAATCCGGCTGCTGCTCTCGTTCACGGCATTGCTGGCTGTTGCCGTCGTGTTGTTCGTCCTGACGGCATTTCTAAGCTCGGTTGCCATTACGGGCGACGTTCGAAGCATGAGCAGCTTTTACCATATTCATTACTCGCTTCATCCGTTGACGGATGAAGAAGAATCGATATTTCTTGATCTCAAATATTTGGCCAAGCAGGATCCGGCGCAGTTAAACGATCCGGCACTGCTGGCCTCCTATGATCTGAAGCTCAAAATGGTACAAGCCGGCCTGTTCGTCCGGCGGGACGATACAATGACGTATGCATCGCCGTCGCTGGCGGAGCCGGAGATGGGAAGCGCGCTTCCTCCATACGATGCCGCGAATAATGCGATCCGCAGTACGCTAAACGTTGGAAGCCGGTTTTTCTCTTATGCGAAATTCGACTTTCCGTTTCCGGACGGGCAGCAAGGCAGCCTGTATGTCATGCGCGAGCGGAGCCCTTGGGCGGAAGTCGTCCAGAAGCTGCTGCCGATTCTTATTCTCGTGCTGCTGGCGGTTATGCTGTTGACGGGGCTGCTGCTGTACCGCTATGTCACGCGCTCGATCGTTCGTCCGCTCGATACGCTCCGGCGTTCGGCTGAGCAAATCAAGGAAGGGGATCTGCAGTTCGAGCTCATTCCGCAGGCGCGGGACGAGATCGGACAGCTGAGTATGACGTTCGAGGAGATGAGGCGCAGACTGAATGAATCGATCCAGCTTCAGCTTCAATACGAGGACAACCGGAAGCAGCTGATCTCGAACATTTCGCACGACTTGAAGACGCCGATCGCCACGATCAAGGGCTACACGGAAGGCATTCGGGACGGCTTGGCGAACACGCCGGATAAGCTGGACAAGTATGTAGGAATCATTCACGACAAAATAACGGATATGGGACGGCTCGTCGATGAGCTTCTGCTCTATTCGAAGCTGGACTTGAAGCGGGAGCCGTATTCCTTCGAGCGGATCGATCTTGTTTTGTTCGCAAGGGATGCGGGGGAAGAGACCGGGTTCGAGCTGGGCGAACAGGGCATTGAGGTGAAGCTTGAGCTCGAAGCGAACATCTCGCAGCACGGAGCGGTGATCTTGGCGGACCGGGCCAAAATGAAGCGAGTCATCGGCAATTTGGTCCAGAACAGCGCGAAGTTTATGGATAAGGACGAGAAGCGGATTACGCTGCGGGTTGGGATAGACGATGCTGCTGCTGATACAGCTATTCTCGAGATCGAGGACAACGGGACCGGCATCCGGACCGAAGCGCTGCCGCATGTGTTCGAGCGGTTCTACCGGGGAGACCATGCGCGCAATACGCAAGCAGGCGGCAGCGGGCTGGGGCTGGCGATCGCCAAGCAAATTGTGGAGGGCCACGGCGGTACGATAACGGCGGCGAGCGAGGCCGGTGCCGGAACGACGATTCGAATTCGGCTGCCGCTTTACAGAAGTGAGAATGAAGGACAGGACAACAAAGCGGGGGACGAAGCATGAAACGGATTTTAATTATCGAGGACGAGAAGCCGATCGCGGAGCTGGAGCGGGACTATTTCGAACTGCACGGGTTTGCGGCCGATCTTGTGCATGACGGGGCGGAAGGGCTGCAGCAAGCGTTGTCCGGCGGATATGACTTGATTCTGCTCGACTTGAACTTGCCGGGCTTCGACGGCTTGGACGTATGCCGCGCCATTCGGGACAAGCTGGACGTCCCGATTCTGATCGTATCCGCTCGGGATGAAGAGATTGATAAAATACGAGGCTTCGGCCTCGGCGCCGACGATTATATTACGAAGCCGTTCAGCCCAAGCGAGCTGATTGCCCGGGCGAAAGCGCATCTTGGCCGTTACGAGCGGTTCACGAGCCGCGCCGTCCAGACGGGGCAGGATCAGATTAAAGTTCGCGAGCTCGTCATCGATCGAACGTCGCGGCGCGTCTATGTGCGGGGCGAAGAGGTGCTGCTGCCGGCACGGGAATTCGATGTGCTTGCTTTTATGGCGGCCCATCCGAACCGGGTGTTCAGCAAGGAAGAGCTGTTCGAGCGGCTGTGGGGTCTCGACTCGGCGGGCGATATCGCAACGGTGGCCGTCCATATCCGCAGGGTGCGGGAGAAGATCGAGGCCGTCCCGTCCAATCCGCAGTTTATCGAGACGGTATGGGGCGCGGGTTACCGGTTTACGGTATAAGCTTCAGCCGGTCGTCCAGACCGCATTCGATGATTTTTTTTTCGAAAATGTTGCCCTCTTGTTTATAAAAAGTTAATCGGGCGTTTCATCCTTGTTCAATCCTCGCCGTTATGATGGATTCAAGCAAGCGAATCTTAAGCGCAATGCGCTAATCATAAGCGACTGGGAGGAATGGAACGTGATGATGAAAGGAATGAAGGAACCGCGCAAACTGGCGGTATGGATGCTCGCAGCCGCAATCGGCGCGGCAGCGGTTGTACCAGGTTACGCTTCGGCCGCACAGGCAGCGGCACCAACGAAGCAAGCATCTGCGGAAGCGATGGATACAGCGGTGCGCGAGGCGATGAAGCAACTGGCCGATCAGGGAGTTCTAAGCGGATATGAGAACGGCTCGCTCCGTCCGAACCAGCCGGTGACGCGGGCGGAAGCAGCGAAGCTTCTCGTGTTGGCGCTCGGACTGAAGCCTGCGGGCCAAGCGGGCAGCACAGCGGGGCTTGACGCCGCCGAGCACAATGGCAAATGGTATGTGCCGTATGTGAACACGGCGCTGTCGAACGGGTTGTTCGAGATAAAAGACGGCAAATTCCGACCGAATGAGCCGGTGACCGAAGGCGAACTGGCCGCGATGGCCGCGAAGGCGCTGCAGCGGGACAACTTGTCGCTGAGCACTTGGCTGTCCAGCGTAGCGGACGGCAAGGCGAATGCGACACGCGGCGAGACATCCCGTCTGCTGGTGAAGGCCGAGCAATCGGTGCGCTCCGCGAACGCGAGCATCGTATCGGTCCGCGCAATTGACGGCATCGCGCTCGAAGTGACGATGACCGGACCGATGACGCAGAGCGATGAGACGATCGAGAAATCGGCCGAGACGTTCAAGTTCGACGGCGGCCTGACAATCGTCAACCAGCCGCGGCTGAAGACGGGCTCCGTCAACCAGTACATCGTGCCGGTGACTAAGATGGAAGAGGGCCGTGCGTACAAGCTGACGTACAAAGGCGAGCAAGTCGTCACCTTCACAGGCACCGGCGAGCTGATCCGGTTCAACGACGCGCGTCAAGTTACGAACGATACGTTCGAAGTGGAAGCGCTGCTGGCTGACGGTGTTGTCGATTATGGATATGTCATTTCTGCTTATGCAGGGGGCCGCGGCAAGGATGCCATTGTATTGGAGGAAGGCAACCGCCATAACGGACAGCCGCTGCAAATCATTTCTTCGCTGCGCAACCGGACAGCTGTGCTGACGCCAGAGGGCGGCGAGCCGATCCGGGTAAGCTATGTGGGTTACACGCAATCAACGGACGGCAAGCAGGAGCCGAAGTTCCGGTTACCGGCAGGCACGGTGCTGCAGCAGGGCGTCCGTTATACGGTGTCGGCGGATTGGTTCACGGTTAAGCAGCCTTCGTTCGTTGCTTCGCAGATTGCTCCGCTGACGATCGCATCTGCGAAGCAGACGGACGCGAAGACGCTGACCGTAACGCTGGCGCAGGATCCGGGGGACGAGCTGTTCGCGTTCCGCTCGGTGACGCTGGAGGGCAGCGACGGCTCGAAGCTGACGGCGCAGTACCGCGTGCAGACGCGCCAAGGCGCGACCGGCATTTTCGACCTGCAGAACGGGGTGGAGCTGAAGGACAGCGTCGCTTATTCGGTGAAGCCGGTTGGCGCATGGGCGGTAACGTCCGGCGAGGTGACACTGGCTTCGAAATAAGGAAGATACGCCGCCGGATACAACCGGTACGCAGCATTAGGTGCGACGTATGACGAGGCGGCGGTAACGAGCAAGAGGCCTGGCAGATATGCCGGGCCTCTTTTTATTGCTCCGCGTGGCGCCTCCCGGCGTCGTTGCGCGGTCATGAGTCGGCTGTCAATCCGAGCGGGCGTTGTGTGCTTAGGCTGCCATTCCGTGCTGCAATCGAGCTGTGCCGGCTAGCGCAGCGGAGTTCCGAGTCAAACGAACGCCAGCCAGTTCCGGACGCCGAGCAGGCGGACCCGCGTCTAGCGAGTCCGCTTGCGAGGGCGGCGGCGCTGGCTGTTTCCTTTGGCGGCAGCACCTGGACCAGGACCTGAACCTGTACCGGTGCCGGTGCCGGGGCGGGCTTTCGATTTGCGCCGCTTGCGGCGGCGGGGACGGATGACCGTATCGGCATCATCGCCATCGGATGCATTGCTGTTTTTGTTTTCTTTTTTGAACGAACCCATCAGTACTTTAATGAGCGGAGCCATCTGCTGGACGTTCGAGACGATTTTCTGCACCTTCGTTACGTTGCTTAGAATGCCGTCGATGCCGCCAAGCCGGTCGACCATCCCTTTGAGATCGGCAAGCTTCTCGAGCGAGAAGCCGCTGCTCTTTTCCTTCGGCGGATCTACAACCTCGGCGACGGCGGTTGAAGCCGGGAGGGCAAGCGACGTCTCCGTCACATTCGGCGAACCTGCGCCGGTCGTTTTATGGCCGGGTGCCGGGCCGCCTGGCGCGCCCCCGCCTTGAAAGCCGCCCGCGAAGCCGAACGGATCGGTTATGCCGGGAAAAGGTTGATTTTGCTGCCGGACGTAAGGGTGTTGCGGATAGCCGTTATTCGGGCCATTGCGCATGTTCACACCAGATCACAACCTTTGTCGGTAGACTATTTCTCCTTCTAGTGTATGGGATAGGCAAACATACGGACTGGACGAATGCCCGGTTTTGGAACGATTTTATCCAATAAAATGAGGCGATTGCCGTGTAAGGCAGCTCTCTTCCATCCGTTAAAGCGTGAATGCGGCAGTGCTTGATTATACGTAACGAACGCTTTACAATTGAGAAGATTAGTTCTCATACCTTATAGGGGTGACTTGAATGCAGCTAAAGAAGCTGAACGATAAAGCGATCGACCAACTGTTCGAAGCGGTGCTTACGCTGAAATCAGTGGAGGAATGCTATATATTTTTCGATGATCTGTGCACGGTGAACGAGATCCAATCGCTGTCGCAGCGCCTTGAAGTTGCGCGCATGCTCGGCAAGGGCTCGACGTACAACCAGATCGAAGCGGAGACGGGTGCGAGCACAGCGACGATTTCCCGGGTGAAGCGGTGCCTCAACTACGGCAACGACGGGTACAAAATGGCGCTGGAGCGTCTGGGACGATAGACGATGGCTCGGGGCATACTTGTTATTTCACATGGCTCGCGGGAGAAGGAATGGGTTCGTCTCGTTGATGAGGCAGTAGCCGAGGCGTCCGCGTCCGCGGCACAACTGCTAGCTGAAGACGCTGGCGGCGCTTCAGAGGCGGGTCCGCGCAACGTGTTGTTCGAATCGTCGTATTTGGAGCTTGTAGACGGAAGACTTATTCAGGACGGTGTAGATCGGTTGGCCGCCGCAGGCGTCACCGATATATTCGTCCTTCCGCTGTTTATATCGTCAGGCAGTACGCATGTCGACGACATTGCCCAGTCGTTCGGATTCGCACCGGTCAATGAACGCGTTGGCGAGATGGACCCGTTCCGGGTGCCGCCGGGCATTCGGCTTACAATGGGCGAGCCGATTAATGACGATCCTGAAATTGCGGAGCGTCTGTGGCATAATATAGAGCAGTTGTCGTCTGAACCGGAACGCGAAGCGCTGCTCCTTATTGCTCACGGCAGTCAGGATGCTGGCTTCTATGAACGTTACCAGGACGGCATGCAGCGGTTAGCCGAGCGTGTGCGCGCACTCGGCGGCTTGGCCCGGGCGAGGGCGGCCATGCTGCTCCCGAACGAAGCCGGTCAGGTGCTCGCGCAGATGCGAAGCGAACGGCCGGAAGAAAGTGTTTTGGTTGCGCCTCTTTTTATCAGCAAAGGATATTTTACGAATCAGGTTATCCCGTCGAGGCTGGCGGGGCAAGACTATCGGTATAACGGCCAAGCGCTTCTGCCCGATTCGGCAGTGGCGCGTTGGATGGTCCGGCAGTCGCTTGGCTGGCTGAACGGGTTGGAGGTGTAGGTTGTGCTGAGCGGTCACATTAAACGAGCTAGATTAATTTATAATCCGACCTCAGGACGGGAAGAAATCAAACGGCGTCTGCCGGATCTGTTGCAGCGGCTGGAGCGCGGCGGCATCGAGACGAGCTGCCATGCGACATCCGGAGAAGGCGATGCAACGCTCGCAGCGGCAGAGGCGGTTGAACGCGGCTACGATCTTATCATTGCAGCCGGCGGCGACGGTACGCTGCATGAAGTGATCAACGGCATGTCGGAGAAGGAGAACCGTCCTCCTCTTGGCATCCTGCCGCTGGGGACGACGAACGACTTCGCGCGGGCGCTCGGCATTCCGAGAAACTGGGAGTACGCTTGCGATCTCATTATCGAGGGCTACACTCGGCCGATCGACGTCGGTCTTGCGAATCAGCGATACTTCATTAATATAGCGGGCGGAGGCTCCTTGACGGAGCTGACGTACGAGGTGCCGAGCAAGCTGAAGACGATGATCGGACAGCTGGCCTATTATATGAAGGGTCTGGAGAAAATGACCCGGCTGCGTCCGACTGAGCTTCGCATCCAAGCGCGAGGGCACGAGGAAATTCACGAAGAGATTATGCTCTTCCTCATTTGCAACAGCAACTCTGTCGCAGGCTTCGAGAAGCTCGCGCCGGACGCGCAGCTGGATGATGGCATGTTCGACGTCGTTATTTTGCGCAAATGCAACCTGCCGGAATTTATCCGGATCGCAACGATGGCTCTTCGCGGCGAGCATTTGAACGACAGCCACATCGTTCATCTGCGGACGGACCATCTGCAAATTACGACGCCGGATTATGTGCAGTTGAACCTCGACGGCGAGTACGGCGGAACGCTGCCGTGCACATTCTCGATGCTGCCGTCGCACCTGAACATCTTCGTTGATGAATCGGGAGCGTCGTCCTACAGATAGTTGCATATAGGTAAATATGTACAGTTTACGATCGCTGTCCTGCCGCAGCGCCGTTGTCGAAGACGGTGGCGGAGGATGGCGGTTTTTGTATAATTGAACACAATGAATTCGATTGAGCGGAGTGTTGGATGAGGATGAGCAAGAATGGCAAGCCGTCAGCGGCGGCGGGGAATAAAGGAAGGTCTGGCGGTGCCGGTTCCCGCGGGAAACGGAAAGACTGGCGGCCGTCTTCACGGCCAGGAGCCGGGACTGGACAGGCTGGAGGAGCGGGGGAGCGTCCCGGGCGCGAGTCTCGAGCAGGTGCTTCCGTAGAAGAAAAGGAATCAGCGAGGCCAGTGCAAGGGGCAGCGAGAACGTTCACGGTAGCGGTGAACAAGAACGAAGAGCATATTGTCGATATCGTCGGCTTGACGCATGACGGCGAAGGCGTCGGCCGTGCGAACGGCTTCACGCTGTTCATCCATGGCGCGCTGCCGGGAGAGAAAGCGCTCGTGAAGGTGCTCAAGGTGAAGAAGCAGTACGGCTACGCCAAGCTGCTGCGTCTTCTTGAGACAAGTCCCGACCGCGTCTCGGCGCCTTGCGAAATTTATAAGCAGTGCGGCGGCTGCCAGATGCAGCATATGAGCTATGATGCTCAGCTGCGCTGGAAGCGCCAGCATGTTGTTGATAATTTGACGCGTATCGGCAAGCTGCAGGTTGAAGGCGAACCGGTGCGTCCGGCGCGAGTGAGTGAAGCGGGCGACGAGGCGGCTTTGGCTGCGGAAGCTGATTCTTTGCTTCACTATCCCCAAGACTCAGGAATCATCGTACACCCGACGATCGGGATGGACGAGCCTTGGCGTTACCGCAACAAAGCGCAGGTGCCGATCGGCATGGCGATCGCGGATCTGGAGGATGGAGCGGCGGGCGGCCTGATCGGCGGGTTCTACGCGCAGGGCAGCCATCGCATCATCGACATGGACGCGTGCCTCATCCAGCATGAGCGCAACGACGACGTCGTGCGGCAGATCAAACGGATCGGGACGGAGCTTGGCATTACGGCTTATGACGAGGAAAGCGGCCGCGGGCTGCTGCGCCACGTCGTTGTTCGGACAGGCTTCGTCACTGGCGAAGTGATGGTCGTTCTCGTTACGAACGGGGCGCACATTCCGCATAAAGATCAGTGGATCGCGGGCATTCGCGCCGCGCTGCCGGACGTGAACAGTATCGTGCAGAACGTAAATACGCGCGATACGAACGTGATTTTTGGTGAGGAGACGAAGACGTTGTGGGGCAGTGACGTCATCTATGATGAGCTCGACGGCATTCGCTTCGCGATCTCCGCGCGTTCATTCTACCAAGTGAATCCGGATCAGACGGTCGCGCTGTACCGCAAAGCGGTGGAGTATGCGGGATTGACGGGACAAGAGAATGTCATTGACGCTTACTGCGGCATCGGCACGATCTCGCTGTTCCTTGCCCGCCAAGCGGGCCGCGTATACGGCGTCGAAGTCGTGCCTGAAGCAATCGAGGACGCGAAGCGGAACGCTTCGTTGAACGGGATCGCGAATGCGGAGTTCGAGGCGGGGCTGTCGGAGGTCGTCATCCCGCGTTGGCGGGAAGAAGGCATCGCCGCCGACGTCA
Source organism: Paenibacillus kobensis NBRC 15729 (assembly GCF_004000825.1). GTDB lineage: Bacteria > Bacillota > Bacilli > Paenibacillales > Paenibacillaceae > Paenibacillus_T > Paenibacillus_T kobensis. The sequence goes on from NZ_BILZ01000022.1 coordinate 70,020, forward strand.
TCGTCGTCGACCCGCCGCGCAAAGGCTGCGACCCCGCGCTGCTCGACACGATCGTGCGGATGAAGCCGGAGCGCGTCGTGTACGTGTCGTGCAATCCGTCGACGCTGGCACGGGACCTTCGAGTACTGGAAGATGGCGGGTACAAGACGGTGGAAGTGCAGCCGGTGGATATGTTCCCGCATACCGTTCATGTAGAATCGGTAGCTTTGTTGGTTAGGAATGGTGTAACCACCCAATAAAGCCCTGATATTCGCAATAAACATTTTCTAATAATCGAATAATGACCTGATAAGACGGGGAGAGGAAACGAGAGAGAAGGGCCCAACCCTTATCCCTCAAGCCTTTCCCCTGTTTTTCTATCCAGACAGTAGCGATAACAAGGATAGATGTTCCAATTAGAGTTTAGAGAAATAATAATACTACTGAAAAGATGAATTGATGAGATACTAATAAAATAATAAGGAGCTTTAACCTTTTGGCGGAATAAACGTCCACACGGTTAATCACCTTGTGAATCATGTCTCGCAGGCTTTCCTCGTTACTAACGTCTAGCGCGGCGAACTTCATTATTGTTCCTTCTTTCAGACGCCCATTTCATTGCCTTCTTTACAGTTTCGGTGCAAAAGGCTTCTTTACCATCTTGATATACACCAACATTATCCGGTGATTGTTTGGATAAGTGTAATTTCAATTTCCCGTATGTTTTAGCTTCATCAGGATGACTTTTTAGGTATTCTTTGAAGTTCAGATGATAATCGATGTTGATATTTCCGACCTCGTAAATATGGACGTGATGAGTTCTATGGTCTCCACCTTTTGGAAAATATCGACGCCCAACAATTCCATGTTCCCCTCGTGGCTTATAGCCTTTAAGAATCATTTGTTCGTTATACTCGTCTACCTTGATAATATCCTTGACGACAATTAGAATATCAATAATTGGCTTTGCAAACCCAATCTGAGGAACGGAAGTGCTTCCAATATGATGGATTTCAAGTAACTCGTTCGAGAATATGGATTGTAATAAGACTTCTTCTTTACGGTATAAATCAAACCAGTGTTCCGTCCAATGAGTAATTTCGGTTCTTCTCAAATGCACACCCCGTTTTGACCAGTAATTGGAATATGAGATAGCATTATTTTATATGACCGCTCTAATTCCTCTTTGCAAATAATATTAAGCTTGCCGAATACCTCCACATCTGGATTGTCTATTTTGCGCAACCCACACATGTGGGTGCGTGGGAGGATGCGTACCGGAGGACTTTTCGCTCGTTGGAATCGATGACAGCAGTCTCACCGCGAACTGCGAGGTTCCGCTGACTTCCGTCAAGTACCCAAAGCAAAGACTCGGCAAAAAAGCCGCTCCCAAGGGTTTGCGTTCCCCTTGTCAATTTCAATGCAAAAAAGCCCGTATGCGATTACCGCATGCGGGCTTCTTCTGCAACGTGGCACTGATGCCCTAGCTTATTTGTTGCCTAAGGACTGAAGGATACTTTGCACTAAAGCCGCATATCCGGACTCCAGTCCTTTCCCCGTCTGGGCACTTACTTCATTGCTAAGGGCGTTCAGGGCATTGCTTGTTTTCTTGGCGTTGTTGCCGGCCGCTTGCACCTGCTTCACCTTCGCTAATAGGCTGTTTGCCAGACCCGGTTTCGTAATGAAGCCGTTGTCACTGCCGGATTGGATCAACGAGTCCAAATGCGCGATATCCATATAAACGGTAATTTGCCCTGTGACCGTAGCGGAATTCCCTGCCTTATCGCTAGCTGTCACGACAATGGAATGCACTCCGAGCGTCAGACTCAATGGTGCTGTTTGAATCGTGCTGGATACAGGTTTTCCGTCCAATGTGACGGATACCGAATCCACGCCGCTAGTTGTATCGGATGCCACAATCGGATAGTTCAGAGCATCACTAATCAGAAGCTTCGAGATGTCAGGCATCGTAATAGTAGGGGCTGTCAGATCGATCTGAATGATCTTCTCCTTCACCGCTTCCTTGTTCCCTGCCTTGTCCTCGCTGTAGTAACGAAGAGTGTGAATCCCCTCCGATGAAATCGATATAGAATTGCCGGTGGTATAGGCTCCTCCGTCCAAGCTATAGTACGTGGAAGCAACTCCGCTGTCTGCATCGGTCGCTTGAAGGACTACGTTCACGGGATGGTTCTGCCACCCGGTTGGGGCGTTATCCATGGTCACAGGAGGTGTTTTTCTCTGCGCGAACATCCAATCAAAGACGTCTGTGTAGTCATTGTTCCAAGCCGGCAAGTTAGAGGACTGCGCCGTGGGAGCTATGCTCCAAGTCCCCATCGTTATCTGGTTGTAAAGAACAGCAGCTTCGACCTCGTGCGCTATATAATCAGGCAGGGCAGGGTTGTTGGCCGGATTCGGCCTCTGACTCGGCTGATCAAATTGAATGTAGGGCCACGTAAGAGCCTCATTGCTCTCAAAGCGCGAAGCCCTCGCGTTGGTCATTTTCGGCATATTGGTGTTTATGAAGGTAGTGAGGTTAGTCTGGTATATGCCAACGTTATTAGCATTGATAAACATCCAGTAGGCCAGTTCGGTGTGCGCGTTGTTGGTGCTCGCGTTCGGTGATCCGTTTACTGGAGACATAGGTGCGGCGGCCGCAAAGAGGCCGGGGTTGTCGTTAACTAAGCTGTTCGTATACAGGCCGCCCCATGAGAAGCCTGCCACGTAAATACGGTTAGGGTCTACTGCGCCGCTGGCAACCAGGTCGTCTATAACCTTCTTAACATTGGCTGTAGAGGGAGTAGATGTGCCATTATAGGAAATATTCAGTATATGGCTGGCGTATTTCTGCGGATTTTCTTCCATCTTCTTCATAAGAGCGACCGAGCCGTTGGCGGATTTCATGGCCGCTTTTGGGTCTATTGCAGCGTTTGTGCCGCCTCGCGACCTGCCGTGGGTATAGACATACAGCGGCAATCGTTGCACCACATTACCGTTGTCATCCTTGTGAAGGTAGAGCGCACGATTGACCGAATCGCCCGTAGGTGTTGTAAACTTGTCAAGGATCGGATTCACAACTTTGTCCTGTTCAAATACCACGTTGCGAAGCGAACTCCCATCTGTCAGTGCGATCTTGTCGTTCTGGACGATGTTGTAAACCTGCTTTGTTGAGTTACTGTTGCCATCCAGCGTTATATTGCCGCCGCTCTCTGAATAAAACTCAAACTCAACTACGATGTAACGGCCGCTTGCCAGTCCTTCCTGATAATCCGGGGAATTGCTTACTGTGCCCTTATAGCCGCGTACCTTTGGTTCGTTGTTGGCGTATACTCTTGTGATCTTGCGCGTCCCTTCAAAGGTCACCGAGTCGCCGCTGAGGGTCGTGTTCCTAGCCGAGACGGTAAACAAGCCCGGATTAAGCTCGGAGCCTAACGCCGCCTTCCCATCGCCTAAGTCAATGATGACAGCCGTCGTGTACTCGCCGCGAGCGAAGTTGTCATTCCATACGGTAAAGGGAAGCTGCTTCGCGTCCGGATCGTTTTTGAATGTCACGAGAATGGTATGGTCAGCCTCAACATTTGTAAAGGTATAAGTACCAGCAGCAGATAGAGTCACGGCATTGCCGTCTACCGTTACGGTATCCACAATTTTGCCGTGATTGGGGGTAAACGTAAATTGTTTGCTTGAGCCCTTAGCTAGTCTCAGAACATCGCCGGGTGGGTTCGGCGTTATAGTACCGCCCGGTCCCGCCGTGGCGGTGATTGAGAATCTGGTGTCCGCTTCATTGGCTGAAGAGAGCTGCAGGCTGTCTCTAAATGATGCATCGCTGGAATAACCCGCGTCCGGAACACCGAAAGAGGAAACGACTTCATAGCGATCACCGCCCTTGTCCGTCGAGTTATTGATATAAACCTCAAAGGTAAGCTGGCCTTCCTGTAAGGTCAAGGATCTTTTGGGTATTCTCATCTCCACGATATATCCTGTATCCGTGATCTGGGTCCACGCAGCTCTGCCCGGAGCGGACTGCCCTGAAAACACGCCCGTTGCGCTGACACGCCATTGGTTTGAGCCTCCGGATCCGTTACCGACATAAAACTCCAGGCTGTCGTACTGGTAATCTCCGCCGGCTCCCTGATATAGATTGCTGTCCTTCACAACTACGCGGGCATACAAGTAGTCGTGGTCCCACAGGATTCTGGCTGTGCCCGTGGAATGGGGTCTGGGGTCGTCGGGTACTGTGCTTTTGTTGATGAGATGTTCCATTGTCAAGGCCCACAGCGGGTCGTTCGACCCGAGTTCGGGTGTTCCGAAAATGGCAGCCGGCGTATCATTCGCCACCGAGCTTGTAGAACTGAGGTCGCCATCAAGTGCTTCTGCGTACACGATGTTGTTAGTGGCGGCAGCGAAGCTGGCAGGTATTAGCGTCACCACCATTACCAAGCAACAGAGGAACGCAAGCATTCTGTTAAAACGTTTTAGCATCATTAAAAACTCCTCCTTTATTTTTCGATCCGGTGCACCCATGGCTTACCCGCATCGTATTTGGACACATTGTCAAATTGACAAGAGCCCAACTTTATGATATGGTATATCTACCAGTTTTTCAACCTTTAGTTAGAGGCTAGAACATATGGAAACGCTTACTACGAGAGAGCTTTAACAATAATTATTAAGAGATTACATTATATATTTCAAACTATGGCTTTGAAGGGCAAGCACTAGAGAAAGCCATTGAAGACCATACCGGAAAGCGAATTAGTATGAAATTAGCGAGGTTATAAGTCGATAGTGTTCAAACAAGAACCAGCAGCAGATCCGAGATCCGCTGCTGGTTCTTGTTGTTGAAGTAAAGGGGAAGATAGATCGATCGAATTTTTATTCACGGCACGATTATGTCACGTTAGACCGGTCTTCGCCTTACATTTACAAGCAATATGCTGGCAACGATAAGCGCCATGCCCGCGATAAGGTTCATCGTTAAATGTTCATTCAAGAACAAAATGCTGCTGATGATGGAGACGACCGGGATGAGGAACGTATACGAGCCGACTTTCGATGCCTCGCCTGAACCGATCAGCTTGAAATATACGAGCCAACCGAGCGCAATGACGAATACGGAGATGAACAGCGTATCGTACAAGAAAGTTGCCGTCCAGTGCACCATGGACCAGCTCTCGACAGTCGAGCCGTAAGCCGTCATGACGATGCCTCCAATGATGATCTGCATAGCGGTCATCCATAACGAATCGACCTTGGCCGCCTGCAGTTTGATATAGACTGTGCCAAGTGCCCAGCTTAGTGCAGATCCCAAGGCAAGCAGAATGCCGAAGATGGAGATGCCTCCCTCTAGTCCACCGATGCTCATCACAGCGACTCCTCCGAAGCCGAGCAGCAGGCCGACAATTTTCCGCGTGTACATCCTTTCTCCCAGCCACATCCAAGCGAACAATCCAAGCAGCACAGGCTGAAGGAATACGATCGCAGAGAACAGCCCTGCCGGCATGTATTGGAGGCCAACGGTTTGGAAGCCGTAGTAGAATACGATGCTTAAGAATGCGGAAAGCACATAATACAGCCAAGTTTCCGGTAGCCGAAGCAGCTTCCATCGCGGCAGCGCGATAATAATAAGCAGCGCTCCTCCAATTAGGGTACGAAGTCCAGCAAAAAGAAGCGGCGGCGTAAACTTGAGCGCATACTTGGATAATGGCCAGTTCATTCCCCACATCAGGATAAGGAAAGCCAAGTATAATAATGTTTGCTTACGCGATAACGATGTCTCTGACATAACGAATCTCTCCTTGTGTGAAGCTTCATCCGAATGATACATTAAATTTCAATATGATGAAAATGAATCTTTTTCATAGGAGGCATATCATTTGCGTTATGACCTATACACAGATTAAGTTGTTCACGAAAATCGCAGAGACAGGGAGTTTTACAAAAGCCGGCCTTGAACTTAACATGACACAGCCTGCGGTCAGCCGAGCGATCTCCTCGCTTGAATCGGAGTTGGATATCCCTTTGCTGCTGAGAGACCGCCGCGGTGTGCAATTGACTGAAGCCGGTAAGCGTATCGTTGTGCTTTTCCGTGAGATTCTCGGCACTTTCGCAAAGGTCGATCAAGTCATCGCTGATGAGAAAGGACTTCAAGTTGGCACAATCCGCGTCGGAGCCTTTCCTGTAGCCGCTGCTCATTTCCTGCCTCGTATTATTAGCACAATTGCCAAGCAGCATCCGAGCATCACTTTCGAGCTGCACGAAGGAAGCATCGACGAACTGAGAATCTGGCTGGAGACAAGAGTGATCGACGTTGCATTTCTTATTCCGCCAGACGGAGACGGGGATACGATTCCACTTTATCGGGAGAAAATGTTTGCCGTACTGCGAGAGGATCACCAGCTGAGCAGCTTGCCCATTGTTCCCGTGAACCTGCTCTCGACGGAACCGTTCATTACGTGTAAAGCCGGCTATGAGCCGCCGATTACGGACCTATTCGAACGAGCGGGAGCCCATCTGAAATCAAAGTACATCGTCCAGAGCGTCAGCATGGCTCTACACATGGCTGAGGAAGGACTAGGCTTTCCCATTCTGTCCGAGCTTGCATTGAAATCACTCCCTGCAGGACTAGTAAAGCGGGAGCTTGAACCGAATGCCTATCGCGATATTCGGCTTGCGGTTCCATCTATCGAAGAGGCATCTCACGCGGTCAAATTGTTCATTCGGACTACGCTTGATCTGTTTCCGCCTTCGCATGAGCTGATTTAAATCAAGTAGAATCAATTTTCGTTAAGGATACCGTGTATCAGGTTAAAGCCGGTGATGTTTGGTTAGGCGGGAATATATAGCAGACGACAAAAAATTGCCTCAGAGCACTGCCCTGAGGCTTTTTGTGTAGAAGGAGGTGGACGGTGATTAAACGACTATGTTCGAATTAAACAGAAATCACTGCCTGTCTCCGAACTGGAATTCCCTTTTTGAATGTATCAAAAGCCACGCTATCAACAATCGTCCCAGAGTATTTATCGTAAACGACTAAGTTGATACCTCGCTCATTCATGGCATAGTCAACGCCATCAATAACTATCGAGCAAGAATTACCGCCATCAAACGGCGCAGACAGTAAGCTTATTCTAGTTCCTCTTAGTTGGCACGTATAACTGTCTTGTGCAGATTTCTCGCCATGCTTTTCGTACATCGTCCATCCTTCATCTATCACGCAAATAAATGACCGCCTGCCATCGTTACCGGACTCTATCAGCGAGGATGAAACGCCGATATCAGATAATAATTTTTGTAGGTCTTTGTCGATATGTGTTCCGTACGTATCTTTTACAGCTAGAAGCAGTACATATCGGTTCGATACGTTTTTCAGTGCCGCTAGATATTTCGTCATGGTCTCGCACCTGCTAAAAATAGTCGGCACAGCACCGGTTAATTGCTGCAACAAAACCTGGTTATTTTTTACAAATGCATTGATAAGAAGTTTTGTTTTTTCAGGGAAATTCGTGTCAAATTTCAGATCGCGAACGGATATGTTTAAGGCAGCAGATATTTGTTCAACCGCTGCTTTGTCTCTGATTAATCTACGAAAATCTCCTTTATGTAACCACGATAGAATGCCTACAAAAGAATCTTGGAAAAACTCCAATTGCGCTTCCGACATAGACGAGGAGTTCTCTATGACAGGGTTGATAATTTGAGAAGTCACAGCTTGGTAAAATAACGTATTTTTCCAAGTTGTACTCACGCTAATTCTTTCGTCATCTATAATATAGTATCTTTTATCCCATAAAATATTCCAAGATAGATTAGGAAGACGCATGACAAAACTCGCTTTAAATAAACCATCTTCATGACCGTGCAGACCCTCATATACATGCAAATTGAGTTCGCGCACCTTCGACAGCTTATACATATTGTTCATGCCTACGGTATACCGTCGCCGATATTCGCGAATCCTTTTTGGTTGGTCGGACAAGGGCTGAGGAAAAGGCCAGGTCCTCTTGTCCAATTGTAAGGTTACCAAAATCAAGTCACAGTTACCTTTTATCGCCAAGTTGTATCCCGTTTCTAGCGTTTCGGGGATGATAGTATCATCGCTATCAACAAAAAAAACATATTCTCCCACTGCGTTATCCATACCGACATTTCTCGGCCGCGATGCACCACCGCTGTTTTCGGGGAGTTGTATGACCTTGACGAGTCCACTGTACTTTACGGCATATTCGTTCAACACTTCCATTGTATTGTCAGTAGAACGGTCGTCAACAACAATGATTTCATAATCTTCGTGCGACATGGTTTGATTGACGCAACTTTCTAAGCATCGCGCCGCAAGTTCGGGACGGTTATAAACGGGAATGATGATACTGATTTTTACATTCTTGCTCATATGTACATCTCCATTTCGATGATGATAACATCTTAGCATATCTCTAGTATAATTAGTATAAATGCAAGTAACTACTGTTTAGTAGATTAATAAAATAATAAACTTGAAAAAATCAACTCGATCAATCACACTTTGAGTCAATAATTCATCGACTCCTCACACGCAGCTTGTTTTTTAGTTCCGCTCAAACTAACGATGAACGTATTTCCTACGGGATTTTCAGCAATGCTTGAACAAGGAAGTAATCGAGGAATGAATGTGAAAGGGATTAGACAACTAGTATTAATAACAGGTAGAAAATATCGCCGCAAAGGAGTCATGTCCGTATGCCGCAGGGCAAGTGGTTTCGCATAGGTTATGGGATCATTATCGTATTGTTAATTGCCTTCTTGGCTTCAAAGGTTGACTTTGTGTTTGATCCGATCGGCAAGGTATTGGCTGCGTTATTCGTGCCGCTCTTGATCTCGGGTATGTTCTACTATCTATTCCGTCCGTTCGTAAGGCTGTTCTCGAAGAAAATGCCGAAGACGCTAGCTATTCTGCTCGTCTACATCGGCGCGATCGGTGTCTGTTACTTATTCTTCTTGATGATTTGGCCGCCAATACGGGATCAGTCGATTAACCTGGTGGACAATTTTCCGCAGATCGTGAAGTCGGTCGATTCGTGGCTCGAGTCCGTACAAGAGCACGAGTGGTTCAGGGAAATCGGGCAGGAGAATACGCTATCCACGGAAAATCTTACAACCAAGTTAACCGGTTCGCTGGACGAGATTCTTAATTCCGTCGTAGGCAGCGTGCGCGGTATTTTTAATCTCCTTATGAACTTCTTCTTCTTGCTCAGTCTGGTGCCATTTATCATCTATTACTTGCTGAGTGAAGACGATAAGTTTTCCGGACATGTCCTGCAAGTGCTTCCGAAGCGGTACCATAACGAGGTGAGCGGGGCGTTGAAGGATATCGATGCGTCGATCGGTTCGTTCATTCTGAGCAAGGTGCTCACATCGCTGCTCATCGGCGGGCTGACGTTCATTGGCTATCTGTTGATCGATGTGCCGTATCCGTTGTTGCTCGGCTTGATTGCCGCCATTACGAACTTCATTCCGTATATCGGACCGTTGATCGCATTCGTTCCGACGGCTGTTGTCGCGCTTACCGTCTCCCCGATGACCGTGCTTCTCGTCGGGATCGTGCTCATCGTATCGAATCAGATCGAATCCAACGTCATCGGACCTCGTATCATCGGGAAGCAAATGAACGTTCATCCGCTCACCGTCATGCTGCTCGTTATCGGTGCAAGCGCGATTATCGGTGCGTTCGGCATGATCATTGTCGTTCCCGTCTACGCGATCATCAAGATTATTGCGGTCCGCGTTTATAAGTTTAACAAGTCTAACCGAATCCCGCCGGATGCTGCCGAATAAAACGCACAAGGGGTTGTAAGAGTTGACCGGCGGGCGTTACTATATATTAGAAACCTAATACGGACACTGTGATGGAGATGAGAAAGCGATGGAGAACGCAACGTTCAACAACCCGATATTGCCTGGATTTTATCCGGACCCTTCGATGTGCAGGGTAGGCGAGGACTATTACTTAGTAACTTCTACGTTTGAATATTTTCCGGGCATCCCGATCTTCCATAGCAAGGACCTCGTGAATTGGAGACAGATCGGCCATGTGCTGGATCGTCCGTCGCAGCTTGATCTGGATGGCCTTCGTCCGTCTAGGGGCGTATTCGCGCCAACGATTCGTTATCATGAAGGCACGTTCTACGTCATAAATACGAACGTTGACAAGAAAGGTAATTTCGTCGTGACCGCAACGGATCCCGCCGGCCCTTGGTCCGATCCATACTGGCTGGAGTCGGAGGGCATCGATCCTTCCTTGTTCTTCGATGACGACGGCAAAGCTTATTACACTGGCACAAGACCTGCTCCCGAAGGGCCGCAGTATTTCGGTAACTGGGAGATTTGGATGCAGGAGCTGGATCTGAAGACGATGAAGCTGGTCGGCGAGCAGTATTCGTTATGGAGAGGCGCTCTCCGCGACGCGGTATGGCCGGAAGGACCGCATACATACAAGATTAACGGCTACTATTACTTGCTGATTTCAGAGGGCGGGACGGGGCCGGATCATGCGATCACCGTTGCTCGCAGCGAGCATCTTTTGGGTCCGTACGAAGGGTACAAGAAAAATCCGGTGCTGACGCATCGGCATTTGGGCAATGACTATCCGATTGTCAACGTTGGTCACTCCGATATCGTACAGACGCAGAACGGCGAGTGGTGGATGGTTCTGCTGGCTTCCCGCCCATACGGGGGATACTACCGGAATCTTGGACGTGAGACTTTCTTAGTTCCATTCACTTGGGAAGAGGGTTGGCCGGTCGTCAAACCAGGGAAATCCATCGTCGAGATGACCGAGGCGAGACCGAGCCTGCCTGAGCAGCGGTGGGTATCGGCGCCGGCTTGCGACAATTTCGAAACAGCCGAGTTAGGTATGCAGTGGATTTTCATTCGCACGCCGAGGGAAGCATTCATGAGTCTTGAAGAGCGCCCCGGTCATCTTCGACTGAAGCTGCGCCGGCCGACGCTGAAGGACAATGAACAAGTTAGCTTTGTCGGCAGACGACAGCAGCACCTGCGCTTTAATGCGCGCACGGCGATGGAGTTCGTTCCGCAAGCCGAGCATGAATCGGCAGGGCTGGTTGTGCTGCAAAGCAGTCAGTTCCACTTCCGCTTCGAGTATTTGCTGTCGGAAGGAACGAAGGTGGTGCGCCTGACGAAATGCACGAATGGAGTAGATGAAGTGTTGGCGCAGCAGGCCGTCGACGCTGACAAGCTATATTTGACGATCGACGCGCACGAGCAGGATTTCGCTTTCTATTACGGTACACGAGCGGATGAGTATCGTCTATTAGCAGAGAAGGTTGACGGACGGATTCTCAGCACGGATGTGGCCGGGGGCTTCGTAGGTACGTGTCTCGGCATGTATGCGAGCAGCAACGCTCAGCTTAGTGACAACGTTGCGGACTTCGATTGGTTCGAATATACGGGCAACTAAATCTGAAATTCACAAAACAGCCTTGGTTCGGTATTCTGCCGGACTGAGGCTGTTTTGGTTTGCCAGTGAACTTTACTCATCGTACTCTCCTGTGGCTAGGCAGCTGCATAGGATAAAGGGTCAATAAGTAAATCACCGAGAGGAGCATGATGATGTACTCGAACGCAAGCTATCATCATCATTGGCATAATCCGATGCACCGCCACTGGAATTACAATTGGAGTTACGACAGGAACCCGTACTATCACAAGTGGCACAACCATCATAACCATCATCCGCATGGCAATATCTTTTTACAGGATCATGGGACAAAGCCGTTTGTAGTCAATATAAATCAGGCGGCCAAGCAAAATAACAACTACCGCACCGCACTATGGACAGGTAAAAATTTGCAAGTGACCTTGATGAGCATTAAGGTTGGCGAAGACATAGGTCTGGAAGTTCATCCTGCGACGGACCAGTTCATACGAATTGAAGAAGGTCAGGGGTTCGTTCAGATGGGGAACAGCAAAGATAACTTGAATTTTCAAGCTATGGCGTACGATGGCTATGCCATTATGATTCCCGCAGGGACATGGCACAACGTGACGAATGCAGGCTATCGCCCGCTTAAAGTTTACTCGATCTATGCGCCGCCTCAACATCCGTTCGGTACGGTTCATGAAACGAAAGCGATCGCTCAGCAACAAGGGGACTAAATCCGGCTTGCGAAGTGTGAGAAAAGTTGGTACAAAGCGAAATACTCAGGAGTTATTCTCCTGAGTTTTTGTTTGTAGCACCGAATAATCCTTTAATTATTGAAAATAATTCTATGATTAACGAAATTCAATCGCTATGAAATTACGTTATAGTAAAAGTATTGGACACGTGAAGTAATACAGCGTGATTAATACTTAAGGAGAAAGACATGAACTTTACAATTAATCAGTCCGTATTAAATGGGGGAGCGTTCTTTCTGAAGGAGAAGGAAGCGTTCAGCGGCGTTCACAAAATCGCAGACAAAGTAGCGAAAGATATTGAATTGGTGTTCGGCGTTCGCCCGACGTCGACGGAGGATCTCAGCCAATTATCCTCCTATGCGGTCATCTACGGTACAATCGACCGGAGCCCTGTGCTTCAGAGTCTGTCCGAGCAAGGATTGATTGACCTCGAAGCGATCAAAGGGAAGAATGAAGTTTATTTGTTCCAAACTATAGATGCAACTGCGCAAGGAATCGGCAAAGCGCTTGTTATTGCTGGCAGCGATAAGAGAGGCGCGATTTACGGTCTGTTCCACCTGTCGGAGATTCTCGGGGTGTCCCCGTATGTTGACTGGAGCAATGTGAAGCCGAAGCGTCAAGAGCAATTCGTTCTGGACGGCGGCCACAAGCTTGTTTCGAAGGAGCCTTCGGTCCGTTATAGAGGATTCTTCATTAATGATGAATGGCCGGCTTTCGGAACGTGGTGCAATGAACGTTTCGGCGGGTTTAATGCGCAAGCGTATGACCATGTCTTTGAATTGCTGCTTCGTCTGAAAGGCAACTATCTGTGGCCAGCCATGTGGTCGGCACGGTTCCACGACGACGGCCCGGGACTTGCCAATTCGGAGCTCGCGGACGAGTACGGCGTCGTAATGGGCGCTTCCCACCACGAACCATGCCTGCGCCAAGGCGAAGAGTACAGATATCTAAGAGGCAAAGATTCGATCTACGGCGATGCGTGGAACTTTAGATCCAATGAGGAAGGCATCACCCGGTTCTGGGCTGATGGCCTGAAACGCAGCGGCAAGTTCGAGAATGTCATTACGGTCGGGATGCGCGGTGAAGCGGATACGGCGATCATGGGCAAGGAAGCGACTTTCGCCGATAACATCAATCTGCTTCGGGATGTTCTGCGGACACAGAACCGTCTGATCAAGGAACACGTCAATCCTGATCTGGAACAAGTACCTCGCATGCTGGCGCTGTATAAAGAGGTAGAACCGTTCTTCTATGGGGACGAGAATACGCCAGGCTTGATCGGCTCGGAAGATCTAGAGGATGTCATCCTGATGCTCTGCGATGACAACTTCGGCAATCTGCGTACGCTGCCAACCGAGGAGATGCGTTCTCATAAGGGCGGATATGGAATGTACTATCATTTCGACTACCATGGCGGACCGATCTCTTTCGAATGGATCAACAGTTCCTACCTGCCGAAGGTATGGGAGCAGATGACGACGGCTTACGATTTCGGCGTTCGCGATCTGTGGATCGTCAATGTCGGCGATATCGGAACGAATGAATTCCCGTTAGCTTATTTCCTCGATCTGGCCTATGATTTCGATCAATGGGGAACAAGCGCGATTAATAAGACGCAAGAATACACTCGGTTGTGGATCGAGCGGCAATTCGGTGCCGTATGCAGCGAAGAAGATCGGGAGAAAATCTATCGTATCCTGGACGGCTATACGAAGATCGCTCATAACCGCAGACCGGAAGCGATGAATGCGGATGTGTATCATCCGGTTCATTATCAGGAAGCGGACAGGCTGCTGGCCGACATTGAGAAGCTCATGGGCGAGGCCAATGAACTGTATGCGAAGATGAGCGACGAAGCCATGTCCGGCTTCTTCTCCCTCGTGTACTATCCGGCGATGGGCAACTTGAATCTGCAGAAAATGATGCTGCTCGCAAGCAAGAACCAATATGCAGCCAAGCACAATCTGATGGAAGCGAATCAGCTGGCGGAGCAGATCAAAGCTTGCATGCAGCGGGATCAGGAAATTGTAGATGAATACCACGCCATCGATAATGGCAGATGGTACGGCATGGGATTGTCGGAGCATATCGGCTTCACCAAGTGGAATGAGGACGAGTGCAGATATCCGATTCTCATGCAAGTTATGCCTGCAAGAAAACCAAGATTGTTCGTATCATTGGATGGTGCCGGACAGTTCTCAGAGGGCAGCAGCTGGCATGTCAATAAACTGTATATGAAGGATTTCAAACGGCCGGATGTTACGGAAGCTTCCTTCACGATCCGCACGCTTAGCGATCTGGATGCTCCATATGAGCTCTCGTGCGATGCATCGTGGTTATCCTGTTCCGGATATACGGGTACGCTGGACGGTAAGAACAAAACATCGGACACGATCACGGTTCGAATCGACCGCAGCAAGATGAACGGTGAGACGGCGGCGAACATTGCGGTGAAGATGCCAGCCGGATCTTGCACGATCATTGTGGATGCTGCGCAGCCGGAACTGAACGGATTGGCGGAGAGAACATTCGTCGATACACTCGGTTATATTGCCATCGAAGCGGAGCATTATTATGCTGCTCATGATGCCGGACAAGCCGGATTCCAAGTGATCGAAGCGTATGGCAAGACGTTGTCCGGAGTGAAGGCGTTCCCGACGGCGCAGTATTTTACAGCAGGCGAGGATGCACCGTCCTTGGAGTACCGGTTCGTTGTTGAGGAAGCGGGAGAATATGAAGTCGAATTGTATATGCAACCTTCTAATCCCGTAACGACGGACAATACGATTTATTACGGCATTCAAGCTAATGACGGGCAGATTCACGTGTTGAATGCTATTGCGAAGGGTCAGAAAGTAGGCGAGTACAATCATAATTGGGCTGCCGGCGTACTGGATAACATCCGGCGTCACAGCAGCAAGATCGTGTGCCAGGGCGGACTGAACAGCGTGAAGGTGTTTGCGGTGAGTCCAGGATTGGTACTCGAGAAGCTGGTCATTTACCCCGTAGGGAAGAAACCGGCAGAAAGCTACTTGGGACCGGCAGAGACGTATTACATCGGCAAGGTGTGATAGAAGGAGTTCAGGACAGATCCGCCGTTCGTGGCGGATTTGTCCTTTTTTCATAGGTCAGAAGTATACAAAAGAAATCATCATCGCTATACTAATGAGTGGATTAGAGAAGTCGCGAGGAGAATGAACAGATGGAAGAGAATCATAAATCGCCGGATGCCGAAGAAACGAAGGAACCGCGCAAAATCAGCCTGGCAGAAGCCATGAAACGTAAGCTGCAAGAAAAGAAACAAGCACAGTCCCAGGGCAAAGGGCAACAGGTGAACGCTCAGGCAGGCGTCAAGAAGATGTCCAGCCAGATTAAAAAAAAGCCGAATAACCAGAAGCGTCGGACAGGTGTGTAAGCTAACTGCTACTGCTTGAATGTTGAGGGGATACTGTCATGAACGGGTCGTATTGGAGCGGCTGCTGTCGGAGACAGTGCTTTGCTCCACTATCCCTTTGACTCAGGAATAACGATGCAAACGGCGCAGGGCTCAGATAATAAACATAATCGCACCAGATCAGCTGAACAATGGCCTCTCCTCATGGAGAGGTCATTGTTTTTGTTGTGGAAAAGGTTTGAGTTATTGAAATTTGAGGTAAAAGAAGGAAACTATTTCAAGAGTTGATTCGTCTATAATGCAATCCTGCTAAAATCAATACGATGGTGTTATTTATATAAATATCATATAATTTGACAAATACGACATAACTGATAGAATCTAGTAGAAGTAATTTCTAGGGGGTAAAGCATGAACGTTTCTAAGAAGGTATGGGCGGGTCTGCCGCTTGTACTGGCGTTATTGGTTCAAGGTTGTGCGAACGGTGACAAAGCGGCGTATTCGATGAAAGAAGAGGAAACCGGGACGCTGAAGGTTATGTTTCATAGCGATTCTTATTTCTATCAGCAGTATGGCAATTTGTTCAATGCGAAGTTTCCGAATATCGAGCTTCAAGTGGTAAATATGCAGGATCTGTATAAAGAAGGCGTCACCGATTATAAGAAGGCGTTAGAAGACTTGATTGAGAAAGAGAATCCGGACGTCCTTATGCTCAACTTAGATCAATATACGAAGTATGCAGAAGAGAATAAGCTGTTAGATTTGGAGCCGATGCTGCAAGAGGAGGACTTCAAGAGTGCCGATATATGGCCAGGCTCGCTTAAGCTGCTGAGGGAGAAGGGCGGCGGTAAGCTGTTCGGATTATCTCCGGATTTCTATAGCCAGGGATTGTACTATAACAAAGACTTGTTCGATAAGTACGGCGTGCCTGTGCCGACGAAAAGCTTGAGCTGGCAGGAGGTCATCGAGCTGGCCAAGCGGTTCCCGACGGACGGCAGCAAAGAAGACCGCGTTTACGGACTAGCCATGAACTATGGATCGAGCATATTCCAATTGGGATCGGCGATCGGGGGAACGACCGGCTTGCAGTTCATTGATGGGCAAGGGTCGAAGGTGACGATTCAGTCGGACGGGTGGAAGAAAGCTTTTGGGCTGGCTGTTGATGCTCTGAAGTCAGGTGCTCTCTATGTGCCGGGCCAGCAGGATCCTAGTTCGCAAAGCTATGTCAGCTACATGAGTAATGATGTGTTCTTCACCGGCAAGGCGGCAATGACGTTGAATGGCTCTTATTATGTGAATCAGCTTCAAGATGGGGCCACGTATGACCAGTCGTTCAAGCCTTTCAAATGGGGAGTGCTCACCGAGCCGGTCGACCCGGCTAATCCAGATCTGGGTACGTCGCTATCCCTTTCGGAAATCTTCGCGATTAATGCCAAGTCAACGAATACGAAAGCGGCGTGGCAGCTGGTCAAGAGCATCAACAGCGATCAGGTAGCGAAGCTGAATTCTCGTACGAGCAATTCCGGCGGGTTGATGAGCCGCGTTGCATACAATAAGGCTAAGGACGGCACAAGTCTGGACGCTTTCTATTCGCTTCAGCCAAGAGAGCAGTTAATGGATTGGGCTAATGTTCCGAATACCTTCTTCGAACAGTTCAACCAACTGGCAGAAGTGGAGCTGCAGTCGGTAAGCTCGGACAACAAGACGATAGACGAGGCGCTCGCTGTCATGCAGAGTTCCGGGCAGGCAACACTCGAGAAGGCGCGCAAGGACGAGGAAGAAGCGAAAGCGAAGAAGCAGTAATAGGCGGTATTCTAGGTATTTTAAAGGCATTACAACTTCCTGAGGACGTTGGAATGCCTTTTTCTGCTGATTAATTCAGAATGCCCCGTTCTTGAAAAATGCGCCAATCCTACTTCAAAACATTCGTTCGTCATCTTCTCATCGCTCCCATTAAAAAGTAATTTCATTGGAAAATGTTAAGCTATAGAGCGCACTCTAGAGCAATCACTATTTTCATGTGTTACGATAAGCTCATGGAGAGAACACTTACGATTCAACAAATCGCCGGTGCATAGAGACAAAGTCACGCAGCAGATCAGCGCATTGACGCAGAATATGAATAAGATCGAGGAGAAGATTGATCTCTACAAGATCATGGAAGAAGAAACAGAAAAGGAATAGCTGGCTTTCTCGCGGGCCGTCGATATGCCTTTTAT
>NZ_BILZ01000023.1 GCF_004000825.1 Paenibacillus kobensis NBRC 15729
GGCGTGCGCGCGCCGGCGGCGCCGGATGCGCGCTGGGGGCTTAGCCCAGCGCAGTATGCGGCAGCCTCGGCGGCGCTGCAATACGCGCTGCCGAGGCTGCATGCTGCCGCGCGGCCCCACGCGCCGTGCACAGTCCCGCCGCGGGATGCACCGCGGCCCCGCGTGCCGCGCACAGTCCCGCCGCCAGACAATCCGCGGCTATCTATCCCCCCAACTGATACGCCGCGCGATGCAGAGCCGTTCCTGCTGTGGGCCGTGACGGGTGCCGGCAAGACAGAGATGGTCTTCCCGCTCATCGAAGCGGCTATCGCTTCTGGCGGACGAGCGCTCGTTGCGACGCCGCGCCGCGATGTCGTACTGGAGCTGGATCCCCGCATTCGGCGCGCATTTCCGGAATCCCGCGTCGTGACGCTCTACGGCGGCAGCGAGCAGCGCTGGGAGGACGGCGATATTATGCTGGCGACAACGCATCAATTGTTCCGGTTTCAGGAGTATTTTCAGTTGGTCGTTATTGATGAACTAGATGCTTTCCCTTATCATGGTGATCCCCGTCTTCAGTATGCCGCCGCCAAAGCTTCCGTTCCGGGAGGAGCGGTCATTCTGTTGACTGCGACGCCATCCAAAGCGCTGCAGTCCGCTGCAAGACGAGGCAAGATCGGACACGTCCGCGTACCGGTCCGTTTTCATCGCCATCCGCTTCCGGTCCCGGTGTATGTACGTCTTCCTCAAGTCGGCAAGATTATGGCGAGCCGCCGTATCCCATCTTTGTTGTTGTCCCGGCTCATAGCCTCCATCGAGCGTGAAGCGCAGTGCTTCGTCTTCGTCCAACAGATTCGGCATGCCGAACCGGTGGCGGGTTTGCTTCGAGCAGCGTTGCCCGGCGTAGCGGTTGGAGCGACTTCGTCCAAGGATGCTGAACGGGGTGACCGCGTTCAACAGTTCCGCGACCGGCAGCTTCGCGTGCTCGTGACGACAACGATTCTTGAGAGAGGAGTGACGGTGCCGCGCAGCGATGTATTTATACTGGATGCGGATGCCAAATTGTTCGATGAGGCTTCTCTTGTCCAAATGGCTGGACGGGCAGGCAGATCCAAGGACGATCCGGCAGGGCGGGTCTATTACTGTGCTCCGGTCAACAGCCGCTCGCAACAGCTTGCCATACAACAAATCAAGAGTATGAACTGCGAGGCGGCGGCCAGAGGTTATTTATTATAAGTTTTAAGGGAGGCTCGCCATGTTTCAATATTTCATCTCCAATATCCGGAGCGCAGCAGCGCTTATTGGCGGGTTGCTTAGCGAATCGGCCCGTTCTTGCCCGTTGTGCCGGACGCCTGCAAGAGGAATCCAACTGAAGGCAGATATTCGAGCCTCGCTGCCGGCTAACGCGGCGCTTCTTGGCATATGCCGGGCGTGCGCTTCGGAAATTCCGTGGAT
This sequence comes from Paenibacillus kobensis NBRC 15729, assembly GCF_004000825.1. Classification (GTDB taxonomy): domain Bacteria; phylum Bacillota; class Bacilli; order Paenibacillales; family Paenibacillaceae; genus Paenibacillus_T; species Paenibacillus_T kobensis. The sequence goes on from NZ_BILZ01000023.1 coordinate 1,435, forward strand.
CGGCCCGATCGCTTGCGCAGTATGCGGCCGTCCAGACCCATGCGGTGATTGTGCGAGAAGAGACACAGCCCATTTCATATGCAGCCGGAGCGCCGTTCGGTATAACGACCGGATTCGTGAATGGCTAGCTTTGTTCAAATATCGTGGAGACGAGCGGCTCGCGGAGCCGCTGGCGGATATGCTCGATATCGCTTTTCGCCGTCTTGAGGCCATGCTTCAAAGCCGTATGCCCGGCCATCGATGGGATGCGGTCATCCCGGTGCCGGTCAGCTCCGAACGTCTTGCCGAGCGCGGATTCAATCAAGCAGAGCGGCTAGCGGAGCTATTGTGCAGTAGAAGAAGCTTGCCGCTGTGCAAGCTTTTGCACCGTACCCTGCACTCGGAGAAGAAGAGCTTGCAGTCGCGGCTTGCACGGCTAAAGAGTGCAGAAGGGTTATTCGTAGCAGATAATACGGCCGTTCACGCCTTCGTCGAAGGCATGTCTAGGCCAGGTCCCGTCAACCTCTTGATCTTAGACGACATTTATACGACCGGTAGCACGATTGAAGCTTGCTCGGAGGCGGTATCATCAGCTATTCAGCGCTATTTGCCTAATAGAAACGTACAAGTGTACGCGGTCACGCTGGCGAGATCGTGACAATTCGTAAGCGAATTCTGTCGATTTCTGCAAAAAAGCGATGAAATATGGACAAAAGTGAGGTAGAATAGGGCTAATACTAGTATCGGCCGTGTGAGGGCCAAAGGGGCTGGACCGAATGAATTTAGACAATTGTCCACGCTGTGGCAGGCTGTATATGAAGAACCTGCGAGGAATCTGCCCGGATTGTATTAAAGAAGTGGATCAAATGTACGAGCATTGCGCACAATATTTGCGCGAGAATCGGGGAGCTACAATCTACGAAGTGTCGGAGGCAACTGAAGTTACCATCCCTCAAATTACGAAGTTTATTCGCGAGGGCCGTATTTCGCTGATGGATGCGCCGAATCTCGGTTATCCGTGCGAAATGTGCTCGCAGACGATCCGTGAAGGCAACATCTGCGAATCGTGCAGGGCGCGCTTGATGAAGGATATCAGCAAGCTGAAACAGAACGATAGACCCGGTAATTCAGTTCAGCGTGGTGCTGGAGCTTACCAGGCGAATAATGACGACCGCAGGTAATAGGGCGATGTGCGGTTTTCACACATTTTCATTGTATGAGGCAATCCTATAAACAAATCCAATACGACGGCCGATAATAACATTAGTTGATTATCGGCTTGTTTCTATTTCAGGCTTGAACGATCGGAGCGATAATGATGAAGATTAACGAAACCCAGCGGCTTGGCGCCGTCAACCCTTACAACAAGAACAACGGACAGCGCGTTGTAGAGAGCAGCAGCAAGAAGAAACGGGATGATGTTCAGATCTCGACCGAAGCAAAGGAAATGCTGCAATCGCAGCAGGGCGTACTGTCTCCTGAGCGCAAGAAACAAATCGAAGAATTGAAGAACCAGGTGTCGACGGGCACTTACTCTGTGGACGCCGGTAAGATTGCGGAGAAGCTGCTCCCTTATCTTAGACAGCAGGATCGGAACTAATCGCCGGAAGCGCGGGTGAACGACATGGAGATAGCGAACATTATCAGCTTGCTGGAGCAAATGGTTGATGCGCATGAGGAGCTGCTCGCAACAGCGCTCAGCAAGAAGCAGACGATTATCGCGGGAGAATTGAATGAGTTGACGAAGTTCATGATGACGGAGAATCGGCTCATTAAGCGAATTGCGCAACTCGAAACCGACCGCGGTATGGAATCCACCCGATTCATGGCGACGAAGGGCGTATATTCCCGTGTTCCGGTTACGCAGAAGCAGTTGCTCAGCGTCGTGTTTGACGTAGAGGAGCGGATGAAGCTTCAGCAGCTTCACGAGCAGCTCGGCAAAGTTGTGAATGAGCTTAGCCGAGTGAATGAGGCGAACCAGTTGCTCATTAAACAGTCGATCGAATTCGTTCAGTTCTCTTTGGACGTCATTCTAATGCCGGAAGACGAGAGCTACACCTATAAGAATCCGATGACAGATTCCAGATACGATTCGCTCGGTTACGGCCGGCATCAATCGAGAAAATAGAGGAGTGTAACCGATGAGATCGACATTCCATAGCATAGAAACCGCCAAGCGCAGCTTGTTCACGGAACAAGCGAATATTAGCACGACGGGCCATAACATCGCCAATGCGAATACGCCGGGCTTCTCCCGCCAACGGGTGAATCTGGTCGCATCCCGTCCAATTGAAGCGCCAGGATACATGCGCACGAACATACCGGGCCAGCTCGGAACCGGTGTTGAATTCACATCCATTACACGTGTCCGCGAGAAGTTTCTCGACGACCAGTTCCGTAATGCGAACCGCAGCCTTGGTGAATGGTCGATCCAGTCCGATACGCTGAGTAAGCTCGAGACCGTATTTAATGAGCCATCGGATTCCGGAGTCCGGACCGTTATGGATAACTTCTGGAAGTCCTGGACGGATCTTAGCAAGGACCCGGAGAGCATCACCGGCCGCAAAATCGTCCGCGAGAATGCTTTGGCGCTCGTTGACGCAATGAACGAAACAAGCAAACATTTGACCGATTTGCAGGCTGACTTAACATCTAACATTACGACGAAGACGGAGCAAATCAACTCCATCTCGAAGTCGGTCGCTGACTTGAACCTGGAGATCAAGCGGCTGGAAGCATACGGCGATAATCCGAACGATCTGATGGACGAACGTGATTACTTGGTTGACCAGCTCTCCAAGATGGTGAATGTTACCGTCGTTAACACGGCGGACGGATACGATCTTACGGTAGGCGCCGGCATCACGCTTGTAAACGGCTTCAATGCTCCGGGCACGACTGCTCAGGCGTTAGAGGATCAACTCAATGGTAACGGCGTAGTGGGCGGCGAGATTGAAGGGTTGATTGTATCTCGGGACCGTATTCTGACGGACTATAAAAGCCAGCTCGATGCGATGGCCGATACGCTCGTAAATGGTGAAATTACGGTTACGATTCCGAAAGGATCGACTTATAACGGAACGCAGCTTCAGGATGACACAACGGTTACGGTGAAGGGCATTAACGGGTTGCATAAGCTTGGCTTCCTGTTCAATACGCCGCCTAATGCACCGGTACAAGCGGGCGACATATTCGTTACGAGCGACGGTTCCACTACGGTGACTGCGGAGAATATTAAGCTTAGCCAAGATATTATTAACGATCCAATGAACATTGCGACTTCACTCCGTACTGAGGTCATCAATGGCTCGCTTGAAACGATTAAAGGAAATAATACGCTTGCGAACATGATGGCAGGCCTAAAGGAGACACAGTTCCAGTTCTCTCCTGTAGCGAGTCAGAACGGAATCACAGCAGGCACGCTGGACGAGTTTTACGCTTCGATGATTGGTCAATTGGGTCTTCAAGCGCAGGAAGCCGATCGCCAAGCGACGAATCAACAGGATATCACAACACAGGTTGATTCCCGCCGTCAGTCGGTAAGTGGTGTGTCGCTGGATGAGGAAATGTCGGAGTTGATCAAATTTCAGCATGCTTATTCCGCAGCAGCACGTTTCATGACGACAATCGATGAGACGTTAGATAAAGTCATTAACGGTATGGGCGTTGTAGGGCGTTAATACCGTTGAGTTGTAAGTAAAGGCGGGCAGGTATTGCTCGCCTTCTCAATAGAACCGCATTTCAGCCTATATTCGAGGAGGACACCAATATGGCACTTCGCGTAACCCCCGGAATGATGCAGGGTCAATTGATGCGCAACATTAACCATAACCTGACGAGGATGCAAGGTCAGCAGAATGAATTGTCGACTGGCCGCAAGCTGAATAAGCCATCGGATGATCCGGTAGGCATTACGTATTCGCTCCGCTATCGCAGCGAGTTGGCCATGAACGAGCAGTATGACAAGAACATTGCGCAAGCGAAATCACAGCTAGAGCATACCGATACCATTATGGGGCAGTTGAATGATATCATTCAACGAGCACAAGAGCTGGCCGTTCAAGGTTTGAATGGCACGAACCCTCAATCGGCATTGGATGCGATGGGGAAGGAAATTGGACAAATTTATGAGCAGGCTGTCATGATCGGGAATGATCAGTTAAACGGCAAATACATTTTTAACGGTCAGATGACGGATAAGATTCCGTACGATAAAGCGACAGCAGCAAGCGCGACTGCTCCGGATACCGATGATCAATTGTTGAACATCCGGTTCTCGGCGGGCGTTACGGTTGCGGTGAATGTGACGGGCGGAGATGTGTTCGGCAAAACCAGCGATCAGGACAATTTGTTCAAAGCATTAAAGGATATGCAAGATGCTCTTTCACCGACATCTAATAAGACTGCATTGGCAGACGCATACTCACGTTTGAATTCTCGTTATGACAAGATTATCAACGTTCGGTCTGAAGTAGGGGCTCGCGCGAATCGGGTCGATCTGATTGATCAGCGTTTGCAAGACTTGACTTATAATGTCACGTCGCTCCAAGCCAAGACTGAGGATACGGATATGGCGGAGACGATTATGAAATACAACCAAGAGGAAGCGGTATACCAAGCTTCTCTCTCGACAGGTGCCAAGATTATTTCGCCTACTCTTATCGACTATCTACGGTAAGGAGGGATAGTGCTTGAATGATCTGCGGTTATCCATTCGACAAACGTTCGCATTCATCGGCATGGATTCGGAGCCTGCGCGATTGCAAATCCATAGTCAGCCAGGCGACTTGCAGATTGAACAGCCTCCTGCCGTAATGGAATTTCAGTCCAGCAAATCCGAGCTTAGCGCCGACTCGTCGCAGGCATGGCATGCGCTTGGCAAAGGTCCAAACCTGGAATGGAGCAGTTCGATTTACAGCCAGATGAAGTCGGTGTTTCTTCAGAATTTGGCTCAGCAAGTGGAAGAAGGCAAGCGAATGGCGAATATTACAATATCGCGCAGTGCATTCGCGGATTTAGCCCAGGATGCGTTGTTTCGTCCGAATCCTGTTAATTATCAAGTCGCCACACCGGGATACGATAACGTCCGAATGTCTTACACGCCCGGGTCGGTCGATACGAGAATGGAATCTACCCCAGTCCAGATTAACTTTACACCTAGACCCGTTGAGTTTAATCCTCAATTAGCCAATCTGGATATCTATTTGAGACAAAAGAATTCGATTAATATCGAGGTAACACAATACGATCTGTATAAATAACAGTGCTATAGCCAACGCTATAGCGTTGTTTTTTATTTGGATGGTGTAGCATAGGAGGAGCGGGAATGGATTTCAGGATGTTGAAAAATATATCGTTTGATTTCGGCAGCAGCATTGTCGGATTCGAGCATTTGCGTCACTTTAGAATCGATGAGGTAGAGGAAGGCAGTCTCTTCGGCATGATGGTTAGCGAGGAGGAACCGGAGATTGGCTTCATCGTCGTATCGCCATTTGAGATGTACTCGGATTATGAGTTTAGGCTATCCGACGAAATTATCGAAGGCTTGCAGGTTCAATCGCCGGATGAAGTGACGGTGCTCTCGATTGTAACCGTGAACAAGCCATTCCCGAGTTCAACCATCAATCTAGTGGCTCCTGTTGTCATTAACGTGTCTCGAGAGGTAGGACGCCAATTTATATTGAACAATTCCCCGTATACAATCAGAGCTCCATTATTCCCTGAACGAAATGGAGGGGAATAGATAATGTTAATCTTAAGCCGCAAAAGAGGCCAATCCATTGTTATAAATCAAAATATCGAGATTTTTATAACGGCGATCGAAGGCGAACAAGTCAAAATCGGTATTTCGGCACCAAGAGAGTATAGCATTATTCGCAAAGAAGTGATTGATGACGTCAAAGCTTCGAATCAAAGTGCCGTGTCGACGCTGCTCGATATGAAGGATCTCAAAAACTGGGTCCAAAGTCATGGAACTGAAGATAAAAAGTAAATAAAATATTATTCAAATAGCTATAAACTTCGGATTCGAAGCCTCCGATAAAGAATATGTAGGGCGAAGAGCCTGCTCCACATGGAAGTGGATAATACAATTCAGGGAGGAAAACAATCATGATTATCAACCACAATCTTAACGCAATGAACGCTCACCGCAACCTGGTATTCAACAACATCCAACAAGGCAAATCGAGCGAAAAACTTTCGTCCGGCTACCGCATCAACCGTGCAGCTGACGATGCAGCTGGTCTCTCGATCTCCGAGAAAATGCGCTCGCAAATCAAGTCCTTGAACCAAGGTGCACGCAACGCACAAGACGGCATCTCGCTCGTTCAAACGGCTGAGGGCGCTATGACGGAAGTTTCCGACATGCTGACGCGCATGAAAGAACTGACGGTTCAAGCAGCGAACGGAACGTATAACGCTTCCGACGTGGCAGCAATGAACAAAGAGTACACGAGCCTGCAAAACGCAATGACTAACATTGCGGAGACCACGAAGTTCAATGGCATTACGCTTCTGGACGGAAGCACAAGCTCGATCACGATCCAAATCGGCGGCGCAGCAGCAGAATCCGTGCTTGTCGACTTCACGAACATCAACGTTAAACCAGGCGGCGGCGCACTGGGCCTTGGCGCAACGCTCTCCGCAGCGACGGCTGGTGCGGAAATGGCAGCAGTTGACACGGCAATCGGTAAAGTAAACGACTACCGTTCGACGCTTGGTGCTTTCCAAAACCAATTGGAGCATTCGTACAATAACCTCGGCGCTACGGCTGAGAACCTGCAAGCTGCTGAATCCCGTGTCCGTGATACGGATATGGCTGCAGAAATGATGAAATACACGAAATTCAACATTCTGCAACAAGCTTCGACGGCAATGTTGGCACAAGCGAACCAAGCGCCACAAGGCGTTCTGCAACTGCTCCGCTAATATTTGCTTATTTCAAGAAAAGCCCACATTTCGGTGTGGGCTTTTCTTCTTCCTAAGGAGTTGTCATTAACGTGAAAATAAGTGTTTGCATGATTGTGCGGAATGAGGTGGATCAAGTCGGAAGAGCCTTGTCGAGCATTCCGGACCAATATGAGCGGATTGTAGTTGATACGGGATCGACGGACGGAACGTTTGATGAGGCGCTACGTCACGGGGCAAGCATTTTCTCCTTCGAATGGACGAACGATTTTTCTGAGGCTCGCAATTTTTCTATCGAACAAGCGACTGGCAACTATGTGCTAGTTCTTGATGCAGATGAAGTGCTGTGCGAAGGGACTGAAGAGGCCGTTCGCCGTTTTGTTGATGAACATCCGAGTAGTGCGGGGTCGGTTATCATCCGCAACCAATCGAATGGGGATTGGACGCAACATCGTATGGTTCGGTTCTTTCCTAACGAACCATCTTATCGTTTTGCAGGGCAGGTGCATGAGCAGATCGTTGTGAACGGAGTGCCTGCAGATTTTGAGGCCACCTCGATCGCGATTGAGCATTACGGATACAATCAGGACATTTACGAGAAGACAGGGAAGTACGATAGGTATTTGAACTTGTATTCACAAGTGCTCAAGCAGGATCCCAAGGACGGATATATGTGGTACCAGTTGGGGAAGTTGCACTACTCCAATAAAAAATACGAACTGGCGCTGTCGGCGTACGAGCAAGCGTTGATGCATGAGCAGTTTGCGAATTTATACTTTCCTCCGTTGCTCGTTCAATATGGCTACACACTGAAAGAGTTAGGCCGTAGCGGACAGGCGCTTTCATTCTTATCGGTGTTCGAGGAGCAATATACGGATTACCCGGATCTGCCATTCTTAATGGCATTGCTTGCAATGGATACAGGTGATATTACTCGTATTGCGCATTATTTCGAAAGATCATTATCGATTGGAGAGACTACGAAGTATTCGACCGTTATTGGCGTGGGGACTTATAAAGCAGCCTATAATTTAGGCGTATTTTACGAGATCACGGGACAGAGAGCGTTGGCTGTCCGTTATTACACGATGGCTCGAGAGCAGGGCTATGCTCCAGCGAAGCAGAGATTAAGTAATATTTCAATATAGCACCAAAAGATGCTAAAAGAACAAGTGGAATTTTCCGATATATTATATAAGAAAATTGATCCAGGAGGTCGGTTGTAATGGTGATGCGGATATCCGGTATGAGTTCTGGTATGGATATTGATAAGATTGTCAGCGACTTGATGAAGGCCGAGCGCCTGCCCAAGACGAAGCTGAAACAAAAGAGAGATCTGTACAGCTTGGAGATGAACCTATATCGAGAAGTCAATACGAAGATGGCGGCATTCCGCGATGCGATGAATGAACTGCGGTATAGCAGCAAAATGACGGGGATGAAGGCGACGTCGTCTTCAACAGACGTTACAGCTGCCGTTAATCAGGTGACAGGAGCATCTTCGCATTCTATTCAAGTCGACCAACTGGCAGATTACGCGAGATTGGAAGGCAGCGGCGGTGTCGGGGCACTCTCGCTTCAAGGGACAGCCAATGTTGATGGTACGACGATTACCCAAGGAGTAAACGATCGACTATCGATTAAACTCGACAATACGACCAAGATCATTACCATTCCTGCCAATACCTATTCGGCAGATGATCTAAGAACAGAAATTCAGAAACAGGTTGATTCGGCATTTGGCAGCAACAGGCTGAATGTTCAGCTTGATGCATCTAACCAAATTAGCTTTGAGCCGGCGGCGGCCACTAATGGTTTCAAACCGCAGGTTACGCTATACGACATACCGAATAGCGCAATGAGTGCGCTTGGATTTACGGGCAACCAATCCTATAGGCTGAATCTGACTAACAGTTTGTCGGATTTGACCTCTCAGAATAAACTGACGAATCCGCTTGTTCCGTCTTCTGGGACGCTGACGTTCGGTAATGGAACTACCGTTGATTATGACGCGAACAGCACGCTTCAATCGATTATGGACAGCGTCAACCGGTCGGCGGCCGGGGTTACAATGTCTTACGATTCCCTGAATGACAAGTTTACGATTACGAGCAAGCAGACAGGGGCGGCGCAGACTGTCGACGTAAGCGATAGCGGCGGTCTCCTGGCCGGAATAGGGTTGCCGGCATCTGCGTCGGTTTCGGGCAAAGATGCGACAGGTAAGCTGGACGGCGCTGATTTCAGCGTGAGCAGCAACGTCTATTCCAAGGATGGGATTGCCTATACGCTGAATAAGGTGACGGCTTCCGCTGTCACAGTGAACATCGCGAGTGATCCGGATAGTATCGTGAACAATGTGAAGAAATTCGTAACCGCTTATAACGAAATGATGGAATTGGTCAATACTCGTTTGAGCGAAACGAAGTCGAATAAATACGCGCCATTGACGGACGAAGAGAAAGATGCAATGAACGATGACGATATTGCGCTATGGGAGAACAAAGTAAAAACAGGCTTACTTAGCAACTCATCGATATTGCGTGATGCCAAAAACTCCTTGCGTTCGCTACTATCGAAACAAGTTGACGGTATTACGGATCAGTTTAACTCCTTAGCAGATATCGGTTTGACGACACAAGCATTCACTGGCGCTTACGTTGCTAAAGATCAAGGTAAGATCGAGCTGAATGAGGAAAAACTGCGCAGTGCGCTCGCGGCCAATCCGGAAGCGGTCAATCAACTGCTGACGAACGATGTAGGTGTAGATAGCCAAGAAGGCATTTTCGTAGGCATGTATAATCGCGCGAATAGCATTATTGGCGATTTGGTCAAGAAAGCAGGCCGTGTCAACGGGATTGATAGCGACAGGACGACAGCAATCGGAAAATCGATCTACGATCTGGACACGAAAATGCTGGAGATGGAGAACCGATTGAGCAAGAAGGAAGATAACTACTATCGCCAATTCACGATCATGGAACAGGCGATTGCTAAAAGTAATGCATCGATTTCTTGGTTATCGGGGCAAACCGGCTAATTCATCAATATTCCATCTGAATAATTAGAGCCTACACCAGTCGTTAATCACAGCCACAGATGGAAGGTGATAAATAAGGGAAAAGGGGATAAAGTATGGAAATTTCTTCATTGGGTTCTCTGGCCGGCGTCGGTCTGACGGGAGTGCAACCAGAAGCGCAAAAGGCGGAAGTGTTGCGTGTGGCAGGCGCATTTTTTGAACTCAAAGACCGTCAAAAGTATGACGTTTTGAGTGTATCCGAGAAAGCTTTGTTAGAAGCGATCGAGAAAGCGAACAAGACGGCGCAAGGGACGGATACGGAGTTTGTCTACAAGCACCACAAAGACTCGAGCCAAATTATCGTACAGATTTTGAATAAAGAGACGCAAGAGCTTATTGTCGAGATTCCGTCGGAGAAGATGATGGCTCTTGTAGAGAAGTTACAACAATTGACCGTTGGGGCGCTTATCGACGAGAAGAGGTGACATACATCATGATTACACCACAAGAGCAGTATCTCTTAAGACAAGTACAGACTGCTTCACCTGGCGAATTGACTTTGATGCTATATAACGGGTGTATTCGATTTATGAAGCAAGCGGAAACGGCCATTAAAGCAAAGAATGCACCAGTCAAACATGAATATATCATTAAAGCCCAAAATATTATTGATGAATTGCAAGTTACGCTCAATTCTAAATACGAGATTTCTTCGAATTTGGACAATTTGTATTCGTTCATGAAATCGCAGCTGGTGCGTGCGAATATTAGCATGGACACCGCTGTTTTACAAAATTGTATTGAGTTGATGACGGAACTGAGAGACACATGGGCTGAAGCGATTAAGCAATTAAAGAATGGACAAGTCTCCTCATGAGCGAACAGAACGTTCATGAGGAAGTTCTGTCGTTGTTTGAACAGCTGAGACGATGCGGCATGGAGATTCTATCCCTTCCTCTTATGGACGAAGAAATCAGTGAGGGCACGTTACTGCAGCTTGAGAGTCTGCAGGAAGAGCAGGATCAGCTTAGATTAAGGATCGAGCAGTTACGTGCCTCCAAGCCTCGCATATCACTATCAGACTCTGCACGGAATGTTGCAGAAGAGTACCGTCGTATTGAAGAGCAGATCCATTCGCGATTAACAAGTATTCGAGATGGATTGCAAAATCAAATAGAACGAATTTCGCAATCGCGACGAGCTCGTAACATGTACAATTACGAAAGTTCGAGTGATATAGGATATTTTGTAGATAGTAGAAGATAAATAATACTTTAGTCCTAGTTAATAATATTGCTATAATAATCTTTTTAGATTATTATGGTGATATATTCCTAAAATTAATTAAAATACTGAGAAAAAAATGGAGTATGCTCAAGAAATGGTGCAAAAGAATTGAAATTTGGTTTCTATTGCATATCTAGTCATGAGCCCAGAATCTCTTGGTTTCAAAAAGTAATAGTGCAAACGTGCTATTGCTTTTTTTTAATAATAAACAGGAGGGGTTTAAGTGAAGCAATTGCGAGTTTTATTGATGTCAATTCTTGCTCTTACGCTCGTCGTTAGCGGTTTGCTAACTTCGAATGCAGGGAACGCATCAGCCGCAGTGAATGATTACGTGAGCGTTACAAAAACAGTAACGCCGGGAACAATTACAACGCTTGAAGAGGCAACGGTATCTTTGAATATTACCGGCACGCCGCCAACAAACGTAGTTGTACCCAACGACGTTGTCTTAATTATCGACAAGTCGGGAAGTATGGTTACAGCCGATGATAGAATCGGAAATGCCAAACAGGCAGCCAAAGGCTTCATCGATCTTATGGATTTTAGTAAGCACCGTGTCGGCATCGTTGATTTCTCCGATACAGACAAAATCGGAACTTTCGATTTGACGACGGATAAAGACGCAGCTAAAAACCATATTGATACGATTACGGCTAAAGGTTCTACAGCTACAGGCGATGCGATCCAGAAAGCAACGGAGATGCTTGCCAATCATCGTCCAGAAGCGCAACCCGTAATCGTCATTCTGACGGACGGCGATGCAACGGTAGGAAGCAAAGACTATCCGAATGCGTATGATTATGCAAAATATGAAGCAGGTTTAGCTAAAGATGCAGGCGTCATTTTCTATACGATTGCATTGCTGAATGCTACGGATAACCCGGAAACGAGCAAACCGAACATTCTGTTGAAAGAAATGGCAACCACGTCCAATCACCACCACTTCGTACTAGGCGCGACGGGGTTGGATCAGATCTATGCAGCAATCGTTAGGGAAATCGGTTTGGCAAGTGCATTTGACGTAAAGGTTAACGACATTGTGGCTCCTGAATTTGAAATCGTTCCAGGCTCTTACGATAACAACATTCCGAAGCCAACGGTCAACGGCAACTCATTGACATGGGAATTCAACGAATTGAAAGACAAGACGTTGACATTCGAATATAAGATTCGTCCAGTAGACAAAACCAAAAAGGGTACTTTCGCAGTATCGACAGGTGCATCTCAAATCACTTACAAGGACTATGCAGGTGCTCAGCGTTCTAAACTTATCCCGAGCGCTAATCTGGCGGTTAAATTCCCGGCTCCTACGGTAACGTCTGTCGTTTACTCGAGCGGCCTTCCGGCTGGCGGGAATACAGTTACGATTACGGGCGACCACTTTATGAGCGGTGCAAGCGTTAAATTTGGCTCAACATCTGCAAGTAATGTGCAAGTGGTAGATGCCCAAACGATTACAGCTGTCGTTCCGGCAGGTACACAAGGAACGGTAAGTGTTGTCGTTACGAATACCGATGGTCAATTCGCAACGGGTCAATATCAGTACAAAGCAGATCCGACTGTCACATTGATCGATCCGAACAAAGGCGATATGGCCGGCGGATACACAATCGGTATTTCCGGAAAATACTACATGCCGGGCATGACGGTTAAGATCGGAGCCAACTTGGCTCAAGTTGACACCAATAATGGTTCTAAAGTTATTGTGAAAGTCCCTGCTTCCACGGTATTTGGACCTGTGGATGTCACGTTGACTAATCCAGACGGAACGACGGTAACGGTTGCAGGAGGCTTTACTTATAATGAGCCGCCGAAAAAAGTGTTGACCATTACTTCGGTATCGCCGAATTCGGGCTTAACAGCAGGCGGAGAATCTGTCTACATCAATGGCGATCAGATTGCATCGAATGCTACCGTATATTTTGGCAATACCGTAGTTCCAATTACAAGTTACTATAACGGTGGCGTGAAGATTCTGGTCATTGCACCAGCATCGACGACTGCAGGGGCAGTAGATATTAAAATCGTTAACCCAGACGGCCAAGAAGCAACTTTGGCGGGTGCCTATACGTATAATGCGCCACCTCCACTGCCTGCACCGACTATTACCACACTGTCGGCAACGAGCGGTTTGGTAGCCGGCGGTGAATATATCTATGTTAACGGCTCTAATTTTGTAAACGGGCTGAAGGTTTACTTCGGCACGACAGAAGCGAAGGTTAACGCTTTCTACTCTTCTGTGAAAATTCAAATTCAAGTACCTGCGGGACCTTCTGCTGGCGGAACGATCGATGTTAAAGTCGTGAACCCGGACGGCCAAGAAGGCAGCAAGGCAGGAGGTTATACGTATCAGTTGCCACCACCTCCACCAGCTCCAACGATAACGTCCTTATCGGCGACGAGTGGTCTGGTAGCTGGCGGCGATTATATCTATGTCAATGGTGCGAACTTTGTAAATGGTGTAAAAGTATACATGGGCTCGACTGAAGCAAGAGTCAATTACTTCTACTCCGCTTCGAAACTTCAAATTCTAGTGCCGGCAGGACCTTCTGCAGGTGGAGCGGTAGACATCAAGGTAGTTAACCCAGATGGACAGGAAGGCACGCTTGCAGCAGGATATACTTACAATGTGCCAGCACCAGAGCCAGTAACTATTACGGCCATTACTCCTAATACAGGATTAATGAGTGGCGGTAACTACGTTTACATTGATGGTGTGAACTTTAAAGCAAATGCACAAGTTACATTCGGAACGAATACGGTTAAGATAAACAGTCTGCTCAGCACTACGCGTGTACAGGTACAGGTGCCTGCATCGACAGTTGCTGGAGCCGTGAACGTAACGCTCACGAATACAGACGGACAAACGTTTACATTGGCTGGCGGATATACCTATACGGTTCCGGTGCCGACGATAACGACGCTGTCTCCTAACCATGTTGCATTGAATACTTCTGCTTCGGTTTATATCGACGGAACGAACTTTGATCCTAATATGACGGTCACAGTGAACGGCAAATCGGTTGCTATCACATCGTATTATAGTTCGAACCGAATCTTGATCGTTGTTCCAGCGTCTTCGACAGCAGGGCAAGTCCCGATCGTAGTTACGCTTCCTTCAGGAGCAGCTGTGACGGCGAACTTTACGTATGATGCTCCGCCTCCGGCTCCGGCACCAACGATTACGAAGCTGAGTGCAACTTCCGGTTCAGCAACGACTGTCAACTATATCTATATTGACGGGTCGGGATTTGCAAGTGGCGTTAAGTTCTATATTGGTGGTGTCGAAGCGACGGTCAATGCCTACTATGGTGCAACAAGGGTTCAAATTAAACTGCCTACGGGTACTCCAGGAGCTAAAACGATCGTGGCAGTAAACCCTGACGGTCAGACGAGTAATGCAATGACTTATACTTACAACTAACAGTGTTTGACCGGATCACTCTAAGCATTCATTAGAGTGGTTCGCCAAATAAAAAGAGAGTCGACCTATTTCAGGCCGACTCTCTTTTTTATTTAATTAAAGGGGAGCAATTTTGCGTCAGGAAAACGTTTGAAATATCGGTCAAGCAGCACTCTATATGGATCGGATCCGTTTGTTCCGAAGGACTTGGCGATTCCTGCAATCTCAATTGCTTCATTAGCATCTCCCAAGTCAAGCGCGGACGTAAGCAGGTGGATCCCGTCTTCAACTTCGCCTTGCATGAGTAAAAATTGTCCTACATTCTTGCAGCCCTCGGCATTTAGAGCTTCATTATCAAGCAATACGCTCAAGTATTCCATAGCTGCAGATGTACGTCCAATTAACAGAAGAGAAGTCGCCAGACGGTTTAATGTCTCGGCATCAGCCCAGTTCTGAACAACGACCGAGCATATATCATTAAAGTCGAGCAGATGCAAGCGCAGCAAGACGTCATGCAGGAGAGGCAGTGGCGCATAGGTGGTTGCATTCTCCAATGGCTGGCCTTCGGAGTTCAAGATCGCAATGACTTCTTCTGCAAAATGAATGATGGTCTCCTTGTCGTTCGGAATGGATTGCAACAAAGAGGGGTCTTGATAGTAAATTGCAGCAACCAGTAGAAGATCGGTAGGGCATTCCTCTAAGCTGCGGCCCGCCAAGCTTGCACGCGGTTGTTCGGTAAGGAGGCTATACGTGAGATTATCCGTTTCTGTAATCGGTAGATCATGCTGTATACATTGTGGATAGTATAAACGGGCCAACTCCGTATTTCCGCAAGCCAATGCTGTTTTGAACAGGATGAAAAGATTAAATGGCTTATCGGTTGGATATAACTTTTCAATCAAAGCTTGTATGGAATCCGTCGTTTCATACAGGGTAAGAAAATGAGTCAGTATTCTAAGCATCGTATAGTTATTATCTTGGTACTGCAGTGATTTCATGGTATGATGCACCAATTGGTGCAAATCTCCCGATTTGCGTGCGATATCAGCAAGTAATTGATGAGGAACCAGACGTCCGTAAGTCGTTTGAATAAGCCAATATGGCTTATTATCGCGTTCTCTTTGGTCTGCAATTTCCAGACAGCGCTCCAAGCAATGCTTGGCCTCATGGTATAAGCCATAATGATTCAGAATGATGCCTTCAAGACAGTAGAAGTCGACGACGTCGATATGTTTTTTTTGTGCTGCTTTAACAAGCTTTAATGCTTCGATATACTCATTCTGTTTCATGAAGGTTGTAATCATTCGATCAATCAGATGGTTATACCACGCATCGGTTGGTTTTGAACGATTGTACGATTTACGATAGTACTTAATGGCTTGGCTAAGATTGTCTCCATTCACATATTCATTTCCTAATACGAAGCAATAATAGGGTTCGCGAACCTTAGTTGAGCTCTTTATATTTTCTAGGATAGATAAATTACGCTTCGTCTTTTGTTTCTCGGTGGCGACTTCATCGGTATATCCGGAATGAAAGATTTTGAACGTGATGTTCTCGAACGGGATCGCCCCGTTGGCTGCACGAATTTGTTCATGTATTGGTTCCACATAATGAACACCCGGCGTTTTGGAGAATAAACGAGCGCCAGGAGACTCCATCAAATGGTTTAGTCCATTTTCGCTGCCGAGGATATTCATAATTTGCAGCATGAAGCCAGTGGGCTTTCGAGCATCCCGAGATTGTAATAGGCGGCGTAATTCTTCGTGCTGGTCAGGCTGTATATATTCGTCCGCATCGAGAACAAGTATCCATTTGCCGGTAGCATGTTTAATCGATTCATTACGTGCCGCCGCGAAATCATTCGTCCACTCGTAATCGTAGATATGATGCGTATATCGCGAAGCAATTGCTTTAGTACGATCGGTAGAGCCAGTATCGACGATAATAATCTCATCAACCAATGCGTTTACGCTATCGAGACATCTTGCGAGCACACGTTCTTCGTTTTTTACGATCATACATAAAGATAGTAGCATTAAGAAGAGACCTCCAACATTGATAGGTTACTAATATATATCGTAAAGTGAATCAAAAATCGTGAGTACTGATGGCGACCATTATTATACATCCGATTATCTATTAATAATTCAAAGAATATGTCGATAGAGAATATATAATAAGCATTATTAATAGGCAAGGAAGTGACAAGACATGAAGGTAGTCATTCTAGCAGGTGGAAGAGGTACTCGAATTAGCGAAGAGTCGCATTTGAAGCCGAAACCGATGATCGAAATCGGCGATGCGCCGATTCTATGGCATATAATGAAAACGTATTCCCATTATGGATATAATGAATTCATCATTTGTTTAGGTTATAAAGGTTATGTAATTAAGGAGTACTTCGCAAACTATTTTCGGCATATGTCCGAGGCTATAACCTATGATTTCACATCGGGCAATACAGTAGAAGTCCATCATAATAAAGTTGAGCCATGGAAGGTTACTTTAGTGGATACGGGTCTGGATACGATGACGGGCAGCCGGGTCAAACGAGTTGCGTCTTATGTTGGTAACGAGCCGTTCATGCTTACCTATGGAGATGGTTTAGCCAATATCAATATTCATGAGCTTGTACGCGTGCATCAGCAAAGCAATCGGCTGGCAACCATAACGGCAGTCCAGCCCGATGGCCGATTCGGCCGGTTGGAGCTGGCTGGCGATCAGGTTACCGGCTTTGCAGAGAAGGTGCGCGGCGACGGTGGTTGGATCAATGGCGGCTATATGGTATGCCAACCGGAAGTGTTCGGATACTTGCCGGATTGGGAAGATACGATTCTAGAACAAGGGCCATTGCAGAATTTGGCGAAGGATGGCGAATTGAACACTTATCGTCACGAGGGCTTTTGGCAGCCGATGGATACGCTGCGGGAGAAGATCATTCTCGATGACATGTGGGATCGAGACAAAGCACCGTGGAAGGTATGGGAATAAGGAGAGTGCTAGATGAATAAAAAGAGAGTGCTATTAAGCGGTGCAAATGGCTATATTGCCCTCCATCTAGCGAATTGGTTGCGGAATAACAACTATCACGTTTTAACCGCTGCAAGAGATGGAAGCGGGGATTTACATATGGACTTTTCCCGGCCGAATCAAGTGGCAACCGATTCTGTCTCAGGTATTGATGCCATGATTCATACAGTCTCTCCTAATGAAACGTTATACAAAACGGACACTTATAGTGCTTTGAGCGAGAGTGTAACGGGGATTCATGCCGCATTAGATTTTTGTACACATAATGAGATCCGCAAGTTTATCTATATATCTAGCTTTCATGTGATGGGCAATCAATCGGGTCGCCTATCGGAACTGTCTCCCATAGCGCCGCATAATGATTATGGACTTGCTCATGCAATAGCAGAGCAAACGGTTCAAATGTATAACCGGATTAAACAGCTGGATGGATGGGTCATCAGACCCTCTAATGTATTCGGAGTTCCGGCAGACCGCGATAAATTTAAGCGTTGGAATTTGATTCCATTCCTATTCTGCAGGGAAGCTATCGAACGCGGTACCATAACGCTCCTTACCACGGGCAGTCAACTTCGCAACTTTGTCGGCGTCACAGATGTGTGCAGGAACATTCAATGGATACTGGATAATGAACCTGCAGAACGAATTATCCATGCCTATGGACAGGACACACTTAGTGTTTATCAGTATGCGCTTCTGGTGCAAAAGGTTGCTAGAGAACGCTACGGCAGAACGGTATCAATTATACGTCCGGAAGGCAGTAATTCGGTGTCCGAATTTGAATTCACGAGTTGCTGCAGCATTCCTGAGCTCGCGCCGCGTGACAATCTGGAGACTTTCGTAATGGACATGCTTGGAGTATATCACGACTTGGTCAGTACAAACTCGTTTTAAAGGAGAATCGCTATGCTCGTACATCCGACTCCTCTTCAGGGAGCAGCTCTGCTGGAAATGGAGCCGATATCAGATAACCGGGGTTATTTTGCGAGAAGTTTTTGCAAAAAAACGTTAGCTGAGCATGGTCTGTCGTTCAATATGGTACAAGCGAACACGGCATTCAACCGGCACAGAGATACCCTTCGAGGAATGCATTATCAGAAGCCTCCTTACTGTGAGGATAAGATTGTAACGTGTACCCAGGGGGCAATCTACGATGTTATCATTGATCTCAATGAAGATAGTCCAACCTACTGCCAATGGTATGGAATTAATCTCACGGAGGACAACAATTTATCCTTATACATACCGAAAGGTTTTGCGCATGGTTACTTGACGCTTACCGATAATGCCGGCATTCATTATCTGGTCAGCGAATACTATACGCCGTCTCATGAGTCTGGAGTTCGCTGGAATGACCCTGCATTTGGTATTGAATGGCCCAATCGAGATTCTCTCCTGCTATCAATGAAAGACGAGAAGTGGGGAAACTTCGACAAGACTGCAGGCGGACTTTTCGTCACGGAAGGAGTAATACATGAATAGACAGGTAGCAGAACAACTAATAGGGATATTGGATGTTGGCCGGGAAGGGATTGCGCACTTGGCCAATTGTATTCATGAGGGCGCTTTGAGCCCAGAGGATATGATTATCCTGGATACGTTGACAGAGATGCTGCCGGCAGTGGAAGAAGCGGTTGCGGGCATTCCAATTCTTAATCGAGTCAAGGACATTAATAGTAACCTTGATTTCTATATGAAACAACTTCAAGAAAGCTTCGCCGATGGTGATGTGGATGGTTTTCTATATAACTTTCAATTCCACTTCTGCTCGATGTTTCGAATTCTAGAGTTGGAAGTATCCATGCTGATTGAACAATTTATCGATAAAGATGATTTTCCGCATCTCTACCCTGAAGTCGGAGAGATGGATCATTCCGAGATTTTACATAAAGGAACCAAGGCTCGATATAAAGCGAGTGTTGTCCTGCTCGCCTATAACAATTTGAATTATACCCGAGATTGTGTAGAAAGTATTTTGGCCAACACCCATGATGTGGATTACGAGTTGATTTTGGTGGACAACGGCTCCACGGATGGGACCAAGGCCTATTTTGAGTCCATTTCCGGGGCTAAAGTCATTCACTTGAAGTACAATTTGCATGTCGTCAAAGGGTTCAATATGGGCATGATGGCTGCTGAGGGGCAGTATTGTGCTGTGTTGTGCAACGATTTCATTTTTACGCCGAACTGGCTTAGTAATCTGATGATTTGTATCGAGTCGGATCCTGCCATTGGATACGTTTCGCCGGGGGCGACTTATATATCGAATTTGCAAATGGTGGATATTCCTTTTATATCTAAAGAAGACTTCCAGGAACGGGCAAGAGCGTATAACGTTAGTAACCCGTCTATGTGGGAGGAACGCATTGTTCTGCTGCCTAATGTACTCTGCAGTCCTACGGCCTTGCTGGATCGAATCGGATATTACGATACGAGGTTCTTCCGCGGAGAATTCGCAGATGACGATATTAGCTTCAAGATCAGGCGTGCGGGATATAAGTTAGTTTATTGTGCTGATACGGTTACACATCATTATGGCAGTGTGACGACTGTTAGCGATCACATGACGAATTCGATGGAGGAAGGCAGACGAATATTCCTAGACAAATACGGTTTGGATGCCTGGCAAGATGCGCGAATCAGTTCAGTTGCACTAAATATCGACTATCAACGGCTGTCGGGAATCCAAACGGTACTGGGAATTGATGTGAAGTGCGGCGCTGATCTGCTGCATGTGAAAAATAAGCTCTGGTCGGAATTCGGCACGAAAGCGAAGCTGTCGGTATGTACGACTGAACCGAAATATGTAGATGACCTCATCACAATCTCAGAAGACGTCAAATTGTTCCATGCCTTCACATCGCTTTCCGAGATGATTGATGAGAAATATGATTTGGTATACATTGAAAAGCCGCTTGATTTGTACCACGACGATCTGGACGATGTATTTAGCGGATTGGCTAATATCGTGAAGAAGAACGGAAGAGTTATCTTTACTGTTAATAACAGAACGAATGTTGAAACAATATTAGAAATGCTTAATGCCTCTTACACCCTACATCATAAGAAAATTTATATGCGTGACTTGGTAGCTCAGCAAGCTGCAAAATGGGGCTTTGAGCCATACTCAATAGTTAATTTCTGTTCGGAACAAAGAAGCTCAATGAGCGAAAATGTAATCAAAGCATTAACACAATGTATCGCGGGTACAGATATGGAACGAGCTTCTCAACTGGAAGTGATGTTAAAATCTCAGTTCACAGTATTTCAGATGAGGTACTGTTAATATGGTGAACGGTGGACATAGACAACACGGTTTCTGGAAGGGCAAGAAAGTGTTCCTTACAGGGCACACGGGGTTTAAAGGAAGTTGGGCAACGCTTTTGCTTCAGCGATTGGGTGCGGAGATCAGCGGCTATTCGCTGCAGCCGGAACCGGGGCCTCAGTTGTTCCGAATTGCTGACGTGAACGAAGGGATTCAATCTTATTATGGTGATATTACCGACTATAACGGTCTGTTCACAGCAATGAATGAGGTGCAGCCTGAAATCGTTCTGCATCTGGCAGCTCAGCCCTTGGTGCGTCTTTCATACGATGAACCAATCCACACTTTCAATACGAATATTATGGGAACTGTCTATCTGCTTGAGGCTGCACGACAGGTTTCCTCAGTGAAGGTAGTCGTCAATGTGACGAGTGATAAGTGTTATGACAACCCGGGACATGTTGTACATGCATTCCAAGAAGGGTCGCCAATGGGAGGAGCAGATCCATACAGTGCCAGCAAAGGGGGCGCAGAGCTTGTAGCTGCTGCTTATTCTAAGTCCTATTACACTCATGGAGAAAAAGTGCTGGCTTCTGCGCGGGCGGGCAATGTTATTGGCGGAGGGGATTTCGCCAAGGACCGCATTGTTCCGGATATCATCCGTTCACTGGAGTCCCATCAACCGCTGACTATTCGCAATCCGAATGCTGTGCGGCCTTGGCAGCATGTCCTTGATTGTATTCACGGTTACCTTAACCTTGCAGAGCATTTGTGGCACTATGGTCATGATTTTGACGGCGGCTGGAACTTCGGTCCGGACGAAACGGCTATTTTGTCGGTATCTGATATCGTCGAGCAAGCTTTGCATTATATGAGTGTTAAGCCTGAGGTAGTATATGAAACGCGGGCTCAGCCGTATGAGGCAAAATGCCTAATGCTAAATAGCGATAAAGCACGACAACAACTGGGATGGAAGCCGAAACTGACAGCACAGGAAGCCATTCAATGGTCGATGGAATGGTATAACGATTACTTGCTGCAACAAGACATGAGACAAGTTACCTTGCAACAAATTAATCGTTACATGGATAAGTAGGGGGGATGAAGGTGGAGCTATCGCTTTCGGTACAGGAGTTTAGAGAGTACGTGAGCAGGCAGCTTAATCATTTCTTTCCGGACAAATATATGGTTCAGCTTAATGATAATTCGGCAGCCTTCGATCTTGCCTTGGAGCGTACGGAGTATTGTTTGAAGGATGTGACGCTTCAAACTTACTTCAAGGACGGAAATCTATATTTGAACCATCTGTATTCCGATCAATATGCCGTGTTCTTGTGGTTCTTGTCCAATTCAATATGGTCACGGACAGAGGACTTGGCTATAGCGAATAAATTGTTTTATTTGAATAAATCATTGCATGGATTTAGTTGTCTTTACGATACGAAACTGCCTTCGATCTTCCTGCTGCTTCATACTGTGGGAACGGTGCTAGGTAAAGCAGAATATGGAGACTATCTAGTAGCTGGCCAGGGGAGTACAGTAGGGGCTCAGAATGGGAAGTACCCTATTCTAGGGCGGGGGGTTGCTGTTCTCCCTCATTCGTCGATTATTGGCGATTGTGTGATTGGCGACAAAGTATCAGTAGGAATCAATGCATCCGTTTATCAGAAGAACATTGAAAACAATACTGTCGTGTACCGGTCGGAAGATGGCTCCATTGGATATAAGTATAAAGAGCAATGTTGGGCCCAACGCTGGTACAACGTTCAAATCTAAAATCATTTGTAATCATGGAAACGAATCGAGGGAACAGAATGGATAAGCTGATTAATGCGCTCCGAACGATTGGTAATAATGAAGTCGCACGCAACAAGCTCGTTGCTGTGTTGAAAGAAATTGAAAGTGAACTTCAATATGAAGGTGATGCTAGAGAAGAGGTAGTTGGACCTATCGTAGACGCCATGTTCGACGCACAGACGATTTTGAATAAACGAATTTCGAACGGGTTGGTGTTTGACTATTATTATCGCACCAAAATCGCAAGGGATTTCCTCCTCTCGGCCCCCGAAGTGCCGGATCATGTCTGGGAGCCTCAAACGACAAAGCTGCTTATGCATCTCTCGCGGCAAGCCAAGCATGTTCTGGTTGGCGGAGCGTACTTTGGAGACCAAGTCGTAATGGTTGCTAATCAGATCCAAGGCAACGAAGGCATTATTCATGCATTCGAACCGAATGTTGATCAGAATCAGATGCTGCAAAAAAATGCGAATAATAATGGATTGACGAATATTCGTACGTGGCGGATGGGTTTGTGGAAAGACAGCGATAGCCATTTGCGACTGGTTGGCGAAGATTCTTTTGCTTATGCAGAACTTGCTCAGACGGAGAACGGGACTGCAGATTCAGATGCTTTTCCTACCGTTTCTATCGATCATTATCTCCACAGCAATCAAATCAGTAAGCTAGATCTGATTATGTTAGACATTGAAGGTTTGGAATATGATGTTCTTCAAGGAGCAAAGAGCCAATTAGAACTCCCGCCAGGGGACGCGCCGAACATTGTATTTGAAGTACATCGGCACTATGTAGACTGGAGCAACGGTCTGCATAATAGTGATATTGTCAAATTTCTGGCCGGATACGGATATTCGGTATTCGCTGTGCGTGACTATAATTCAAACGTAGATATGCATGCTGCCCCAGTCGAGATTATCGCGCCTGAAGAGGTACATTTGGAAGGGCCGCCGCATGGGTTTAATATGCTCGCGGTGAAAGATGTGACGATCTTGAACCACGCTTTATTTAAAGAATGCAATGGAGTTAGCCCTAAGTTGTTGAAACATAAAGATCCCAGGTTCCATCATCCGATACACAAACAATAATCTAGCGCTTTAAGGATGGAAAAATCTCTATTCACAGCAATGAATCCGTTTTCAAAAAAATGTTTGACAATTATATGAAGTCGGGTTATATTCGAATTGTGGGCCTCACGTAGGCCGGACACAGCATTTGAAGATGAAGGGAATGTTACGCATGCAAGGTAAAGTAAAATGGTTTAACGCAGAAAAAGGCTACGGATTCATCGAGACGGAACAAGGCGGCGACGTATTCGTCCACTTCTCCGCAATCCAAGCTGACGGCTTCAAAACGCTGGAAGAAGGCCAAGCTGTAGAATTCGACATCGTCGAAGGCGCACGCGGTCCACAAGCTGCAAACGTAGTAAAACTGTAATTATTCGGCTCGATGATCGAGCCAACTTCATAGATGGTGTCAACACCAGACATGAGCGACAAAACCCCGGGCAACCGGGGTTTTTTATTATATAGAATCACTGTAAAGAAAGCAGGACTGTGAACCGAGATAGTATATAGGACAGAATGGCTAGAAGGGATCGATTCGAGATGATGCAGCAGAAAACAATGCTCCCGCAATATATGAGACAGTTTGCATGTACTGGAACTGCATGTGAAGATACGTGCTGCAGGAGTTGGGCGATTTTCATTGATAAGAGTACGTATAAAAACTATCAAAAGGTCTCGGATTCGACGCTGAAGAAGCGGCTCGATCAAAATGTCGAACGGGTTAAAGTAAATGCATCGGATCAAAACTATGCGATCATGAAACTGAACGATCAAGGGGCATGTTCGTTTTTAACAGAAGAAAAGATGTGCGGCATTCAGGCAACCCTCGGCGAGAGCTATTTAAGTACAACCTGCGCGACATATCCTCGGAATATTAATATCGTTGATGACACAATTGAGGTCAGCGCCAGCATGTCATGTCCTGAGTCGGCTCGATTAGCTCTCTTGAATAAAGATCCTATGGAGTTCGATGTTATCGAATCGAATAATAATTATAAAGCGATCAGTAGCCTTGTCAGAACAACTGCAAGTAATACAATAGAGGCCCACTTTTGGGAAATTCGGATTTTCGTCATCTCGTTGCTGCAGAACCGGAATTATAATTTGACCGATCGAATGATTATTCTTGGACTATTCTGTGAGAAGCTCGAAGAAAGTATAAGCAATGAGAAATTCGAACTCATTTCTTCATTAATAGAAGAGTATAAAGTGAAGATTGCGAATAACAGCTTCGCTCCGTTACTAGGGCAAATGCCTCAAGCTCATCATATATCTATGCAGTTATTGAGCAGAATGGTTGAACTAAGGAGTGGAAAGGGGCAGCTGAATGCTCGATATAAGGCACTGTTAGATGAGGTGATTCAAGGGTTTGGGTTGGAGAAAAATGATTCAGAATATATTCTCGGTCGCTATAAAGAGGGGTTAGAACTCATATTCGCACCAGTCCTTCGCGAGCAGGAATATATATTAGAAAACTATATCGTCAATTACGTTTTTGAAAAATTGTTTTTATTTAAGAAGGGATACTCCGCGTTTCAGCAATATATTCAACTAGTCTCACTGTTATCTCTAATCAAATTCCATATAATAGGAAGAGGTCTAGAAGACGGTGAAATAAGTCCGGAGACCTGCGTGAGTGTGATCCAGATTTTGTCTCGCTCGTTAGAACATAATGAAGGTTATTTGAAGCAACTGATTGGCTTTGTGGAGGACTTAAAGTTAAATCCGTTAGCACTAATGGTCATTTTAATAAAGAATTAATCAACTTAAATACAATGTGGGGAGTGTAAATAGCTATTGTCATAGAGCTGCTGCCTAGCAGCTCACACAGCTTTATAATTAGAGTATGAGCGATATTAATAGCAGCTTTTGGAGCGCGGTATATATACGAAAAGACAACTACGTAACCAAGCATGATTAATTTCAGATAAAGAAGATGCAGAGCTTCACATGCCCGAGGCTCTGCATTTAAAGTTCAACTTTCGCATCTAAGCAAGAAGCGCTGCTCACTGCTCCACAAGTCATCGCGACTATACTGGATCGAGCGATTGATCAACGAAATTATCGTAATGAAGGCGGAAAAATTTCCTCACTTATTCAGCGTAAATTCCGTTAATGGATCACCGGATTGCTTAGCTACGTCAAGGCTTATCTACCAATTTCAAGCTGCTAGAGTTGAGCTATTACTAAATATTCATAATTAATATACCGATATTGACATTATCTTATGAATAAGGAGAAGAAAGATGAAAAGTAAACTATCAATTATTATGTTTTGTTTTTTGCTAATGACTTCTAGCTTAAGTTCATTAGTTTCTGCAGAAAGCACACAGGCTACTCAGATGGTTCAGGGAATGGAAGGAGTTACTCCACCTGCTGATACTACTATTACGGGAACTTCGTTTCCAGGAACATTAGCGGTAAATGCAATAGATGAAAATTTAAAAAGCTACTGGAGCCCAGGAAAAAGTTCCGGAACGTTGGAACTGACCTTTCCTTCCTCAGTTATGATATCTGGCCTACAAATTGCCGCATATGCATTTCCTTCTTCTAATGAAAAATTCACCATCTACGGTTTGAAACAGGGAGAATGGATTCAGATAAATAATACTGATTCACGTTTAGTTGAAGGGGACTCCTCGTTTCAACCTTCAATTCTAGAACCTATTGCAGTTTCACCGGACTCTTACGACGGAATTCGAATTGACATAGATACTATCTCCAACTCTTGGGTGGCTGTCTCTGAAATTACACTCCAAACAGAAGAGGCATGTAATGGAATGGGTGGGGCCAAATTTCCAGATGGGACTACTAGTTATTCTGGTGCGAGCTATCAGCAACATACACCTAACTTAGTATTGGATTGCGACCTTAGTACATACTGGGACTCAGGTTCAAACACTGGCCAGGTCGAAATTCTATTTCCGCGATCAATTTCTATAAATGCAATACAACTCGCTGCTCACTCAAGCCCATCAGAAGATATTAAATTAACAATATACGGTTTAAAACAAGGAGTCTGGTTGCAAATTAGTACTCCTGTTTCTGTTAGGCTTCCAGATACACCCGGTAATCCAGCTATTATTAACCCTTTATCTGTAAACTGGGACAATTATAATGGTATCAGGATTAAGATAAACGGAGCTGTTTCCTGGGCTGCATTAAATGAGGTCACTTATTATTCGAATTATAAAGATAATAGTTCATTTATTAATATTGTCCCCAAAATGTCCAGTGATACTTCGCCAAGTGGGCGCGTCGAGTACAGTAGCGCATATTCAGCATCCTCATATGGATATTTATCTTTCGATCGTGAAAATAATGTTAACGGTTGGACTGCTGCAACAGCGCAAAACCAATGGATATCTTACCAATTTGATAATCCTAAAGTTATTACTGACTATTCGATTCGACCATTAAACCATTCCGCAGGGCCAGCTCGTTCCCCTAAAGATTGGACATTTGAAGCATTTGATGGAGCTAACTGGATCATATTAGATGAAAAGCATAACATTACAGATTGGCAACTAGGACAACCAAAGTATTTTACGATTTCTAATAACAATTATTACTCTAAATATAGACTTCTGATTGCCGGAATCAATGGGGGGGCATATCTATCTATTGGTGAAATCGAATTATCAGAATCACGTACGCTTCTTACGTATAATTCTCCAACTAATTTAATAGCTCAAAAAAACAACAGTGATACATTTTTTAGTTGGGCAAAAACGATTAATGCAGCCGGCTATAACGTATATTTAAATGGAGTCAAAGTAAACAGTACACTAATATCAGGCACCAACTATAACTTAACTGGATTGGTTAATGGTGTAACATATTCGGTCGGTGTCTCAGCCGTGTTCCCAGTTTTTGAATCTGCAAAATCTGTAATAAAATATACTCCAAGTGGACCAAGCCAAAGTATTGTCCCTAAAATGCTGAGCAATACTTCGCCAGAAGGTTTGGTTGAATATAGCAGTATAACAAACAGTTATACTGATGGGTTTTATGCCTTTGATCAGGTTTACAATGATTACGGATGGGCACCGAAAACACTGACAAATCAGTGGCTATCCTACCAGCTAAGTAGTCCAAAAACAATTATGAAGTACACTATTCGACCAATAAATTATTCAGATGGTGGTAAAAGGGCTCCAAAAGACTGGACCTTCGAAGGTTACAACGGTACAACATGGGTAATCCTAGATACTCAAAATAATGTTTCGGACTGGGTACCAAATGAAGCGAAGGAGTTTGCAGTTTCAAGCCCAGGATCTTACACTAAATACAGGATAAATGTGTTAACAAATAATGGAGGTGTATATCTTCAAATTGGCGAGTTTGAACTTATAGAGTAATCAAAATAATACTGCGTCCTACATTCCTCTAAATAATGCCGTGCCTACATAAAGGTCCGGCATTATTTTTAATTCACACTATTAACGATATGCTTGTCAGCGTACGACCGTTGTATTCACGATAAAGGACAAAAACTGACAATTCTATATAAAAAATTTTCAGAAAATTCACAACTAACAGAAAATACTGATGTTCGAACCTTCCTTCATATGTTATAATAAGATCAAGTAAAGGAGGAGTGCCCCATGAAATACAACATTCGAGGTCAACATATCCAAGTGACGGATGCGCTTCGCGAATACGTCGAGAAGAAAGTAGCCCGCCTGGAAAAGTATTTTGAAGCACCGATCACCTCCGAAACGAGCGTTACCTTATCGGTAACCAAAGGATATCATGCTGTAGAGGTTACGATACCGCTGCCGGGCGTTATGCTCCGGGCAGAAGTGAAGAGCGAGGATATGTACGCTTCGATCGATGGCGTGGTGGACAAACTAGAGCGTCAAATCCGCAAGCACAAGACGAAAGTAAACCGCAAGTACCGCAATGAAAGCGGCGTAAGATCTTTTTTCAAAGAGTCTGGCTCGGCAGCGAGAGTATTGGATGAGGAGGAGGACTTCGAAGTCGTCCGCACGAAGCAAGTGACGCTCAAACCGATGGACGTCGAGGAAGCGATTCTGCAAATGAATATGATTGGCCACAGTTTCTTTGTCTTCGCCAATGCTGATACGAAGGAAGTGAATGTCGTCTATAGACGGAACGACGGCAAATACGGGCTAATTGAACAGAGCTGATCAAGCCGATCCGGCTCCTAACTTATCGAATATTGAAAGCCCCTTTTCCACCTGGGAGAAGGGGCTTTATTGCGTATAAATGGCAGACGTTGGTGCTCGTTGTTGGAAACTGTTACATTGCATTGCGACAAGGTTCTCAAACTGTTACAATTTAGGCATTGAGAGAAAGCGTAACCGCCC
The DNA here is from genome assembly GCF_004000825.1 of Paenibacillus kobensis NBRC 15729. Classification (GTDB taxonomy): domain Bacteria; phylum Bacillota; class Bacilli; order Paenibacillales; family Paenibacillaceae; genus Paenibacillus_T; species Paenibacillus_T kobensis. Next base: position 30,521 of record NZ_BILZ01000023.1, read on the forward strand.
TGTTAACATCCGGTCGGATGTCGGCGGTCTGCAAGTGAAAGGCGTAATGAATAAGGGTGCGACGAAAGGTAGGGCGGTTGCTGATGCTCGGATTGGTAAAGAAAATATTCGGCGATGCGAACGAACGCGAGATTAAGCGTTGTTTGAAAGTTGTCGAAGAGATTAACGCAATAGAGCCGCAATTCACGGGACTGTCGGACGAAGCGCTGCGCGCGAAGACGGCTGAATTCCGCGAGCGTCTCGAGAAAGGCGAGGAACTCGAAGATTTGCTGCCTGAGGCATTCGCTACAGTTCGCGAAGCAGCGAAGCGTACGCTTGGCATGCGTCACTTTGACGTACAGCTGATCGGCGGCATGGTGCTTCACGACGGCAAAATTTCAGAGATGAAAACCGGTGAAGGTAAGACGCTCGTCGGTACACTGCCTGTATACTTGAACGCGTTGCTCAGCAAGGGCGTTCACGTCGTGACGGTCAACGATTACTTGGCGCAGCGTGACAGCCAGTTGATGGGTCAGGTTTACGAGTTTCTCGGCTTGACGGTCGGCTGCAATCTGCACGGACTAACGCATGCACAGAAGCAGGAAGCTTATGCCTGCGATATCACATACGGTACGAATAATGAATTCGGTTTCGATTATCTGCGCGATAATATGGTCCTTTATAAGGAACAGATGGTACAGCGTCCGCTGTACTATGCCATCATTGACGAAGTGGACTCCATCCTCGTCGACGAAGCAAGAACGCCTCTTATTATTTCCGGTCAAGCTGCGAAGTCGACGGAGATGTATTTCGCTGCTGACCGGTTCGTCAGCAAGCTGAAGGAAGAAGAGGATTATACGGTCGATATCAAGCTGCGCAACGTCACGTTGACGGAAGCGGGCGTTGAGAAGGCAGAACGCGCGTTCAGCATCGACAACCTGTTCGATCATGCGCATGTGCTGCTGAACCACCACATTCAACAAGGTCTCAAAGCGCATGCGATTATGCGCCGCGACGTCGACTATGTTGTACAAGACGACGAAGTCGTTATCGTCGACGAATTTACGGGCCGCCTCATGGCAGGACGCCGCTACAGCGACGGTCTGCATCAAGCGATCGAAGCAAAAGAGCAAATCAAAGTACAGAACGAGAGCATGACGCTCGCTACGATTACGTTCCAGAACTACTTCCGGATGTACCGCAAGCTGGCCGGCATGACCGGTACGGCGAAGACAGAGGAAGAGGAGTTCAAGAAGATTTACGGTCTCGAGGTCGTCCAAATTCCGACGAACCGTACGAACATCCGGAAGGATTCCCCGGACGTCGTATACAAATCCGAGAACGGCAAATTTAAAGCGGTCGTTGAAGAGATCGTGAAGCGCCATGCGAACAAGCAGCCAGTGCTCGTCGGTACGGTATCGATCGAGAACTCCGAGCGCGTATCCGAAATGCTGAAGAAACGCGGCATCACTCACAAAGTACTGAACGCGAAATATCATGCTGAAGAGGCGGAAATCATTTCGCGCGCAGGCCAATCGGACGCGGTTACGATTGCGACGAACATGGCGGGCCGCGGTACCGATATTTTGCTCGGCGAAGGTGTAGCTGATCTTGGCGGTCTGCATATTATCGGTACGGAACGGCATGAAAGCCGCCGGATCGACAATCAGCTGCGCGGTCGTGCTGGACGTCAAGGAGACCCGGGTTCTTCGCAATTCTATCTGTCGCTCGAAGACGAGCTGATGCGCCGTTTCGGCGCCGAGAACATTATGGGCATGATGGAGCGTCTCGGCTTCGACGAGGATCAGCCGATCGAGAGCCGTATGATTTCGCGTGCGGTAGAATCGGCACAGAAGCGGGTCGAGGGCAACAACTTCGACATGCGGAAAATCGTCCTGCAATATGACGACGTGATGAACCAGCAGCGTGAAATTATTTATAAGCAGCGCCGTGAGGTGCTTAACTCTGAGAATATCCGGTCTATTGTTACCGAGATGATCAAGCCGGTGATCGACCGTATCGTCGAAGCGCATTGCTCCGAGGACATTCCGGAAGATTGGGATCTCCAAGCAATTGTCGATTATGTGCACGGCAACCTGCTCCAAGAAGATGCACTGACGGCAGAGCAGCTGTGGGGCAAGGAGAAAGAAGAGATTATCGAGCTGCTGAACAGCAAAGTCGAAGCTCTGTACGACGAGCGTGAAGAGCAAATCGGAACCGAGACGATGCGCGAATTCGAGAAGGTCGTCGTGCTCCGCGCCGTCGACTCCAAGTGGATGGATCATATCGATGCGATGGATCAACTCCGTCAAGGTATCCATCTTCGCGCTTACGGCGGCACCGATCCGCTGCGCGAATACCAATTCGAAGGCTTCGAGATGTTCAAGGAAATGATCGAGCACATCCAAGAAGAAGTCGCGAAGTATATTATGAAGGCGCATGTCGAGAACAACCTCGAGCGTCAAGAAGTGGCGAAGGGGCAGACGGAATCGGGCGGCAGCGGCGAGCCGGCTGCGAAGCGTCCGGCGAAAGCGGCGGAAGAGGACCGTATCGGCCGGAACGACCCATGCCCATGCGGCAGCGGCAAGAAATATAAACTGTGCCACGGTAAGGCGTAATCTTTAGGCAGGTGTTCACACCTGCACCTGAGTGGCATTGCGCATAGCAGCACCATCAGACGGCGGACGCGCGAACAATATCGCGCGGTCCGCCTCTGTTCACGTCCGGTGTCCCGCGGCATACCGTGTAGAAGAACCGGGAATTCTTAATTTGAGGTGAAGCAACCATGTTGGACGTAAAGGTAAAGCAAGACCTGCGTGATATGGCGAAGCGACTCCAAGAGCTCAGGGGGTCTCTTTGACTTAGATCTTAAGCAAGAGATGATCGCGAACTTCGAGGAGAAGATGACGGCGCCGGATTTCTGGGACGATAACGACAAAGCGCAGTCGGTTATTTCGGAGATGAATGCGATCAAATCGACCGTCGAGAAATATGAGAAGTTGACGGCTGATCATGAAGATCTGATCACGATGCTGGAGCTGGCGGAAGAAGAAGGCGACGATTCGCTCGAAGCCGAGCTGACGCAAGGGGTACAATCGCTCGTTGATCGCGTTAGCGAATTCGAGCTGACGCTGCTGCTCAGCCAGCCTTATGACAAGCTTAACGCCATTCTTGAACTACATCCAGGCGCAGGCGGTACCGAGTCCCAGGACTGGGGCCAGATGCTGTACCGGATGTATACGCGCTGGGCGGAGAAGAGCGGCTTCAAAGTTGAACTGCTCGATTACTTACCGGGCGACGAAGCAGGCATTAAGAGCGTCACGATCTCGGTCAAAGGCTACAATGCATACGGCTACCTGAAGGCGGAGAAGGGCGTACACCGTCTCGTTCGCATCTCGCCGTTCGACGCATCGGGACGACGCCACACGTCATTCGTCTCTTGCGACATAATGCCGGAGATCGAGGATGACATCGAGATCGAGATAAGGACCGAGGATCTGAAGGTCGACACGTACCGTGCAAGCGGCGCGGGCGGCCAGCATATCAATAAGACGGAGTCGGCGATTCGGATTACCCACATTCCGTCAGGCATCGTCGTATCCTGCCAGACACAGCGTTCACAGATTCAGAACCGCGAGCAGGCGATGAAGATGCTTCGTTCCAAGCTGTACGAGCGCAAGATCGAAGAGCAGCAGAAGCATCTGGCCGAGATTCGCGGCGAGCAATCCGATATTGCATGGGGCAGCCAAATCCGCTCCTACGTGTTCCACCCGTACAGCATGGTGAAGGACCATCGTACCGGCGTGGAGACGGGCAACGTCGGCGCTGTCATGGACGGCGATCTGAACGCGTTCATCGATGGATATTTGCGCAGCCAGATTAAGCAGGATGCTCCGGAGGAGTAGAATGTAGCTGTTAATCAAACATAACCCGCCAGGCGCTAAGCCAGTGGCGGGTTGTTTGTATTCGGGGAGTCTGCTGGAATCGCAGGGCTTCTTTATTAAATGACGGGTTCTAAGCGGGAATGGAGACACCGAGAGACTAATCTCGCGGAAAGGCTTCATATATCCTCATCATCTGTACGATACTATCCAACGTAAGGTGTGGTTAGTATGGTCTGAGTTTTCGGTCAAATGGAACTGTTCCTTCGCTATACAGCTGGATATAATGTAAATCACGCAACCGTATACATACATAAAGGTAATCGCCCAAGGAGGCACCGACATCATGAACCGACCCGTATCTACCTCCGCATCGAGGCCGCGCCGCCGGCTTGCCAGCGGACCGGCTAATCCGCGCGCCCAAGCCGTCTGGGGAATCGCTCAACTGCTGCTTGGCGCGTTCATTATCGCAGCAAGCTTTAACTTATTTCTCGTCCCGAACGGTATCGCATCAGGCGGCGTCTCGGGCTTGTCGATCATCGTTAAGCAAGTGCTCGGCATTCAGCCTGCGTTCACGCAATGGACGGTCAATATTCCGCTCTTCTTCGCGGGGCTGTGGCTGCTTGGCAGAAAGTTCGCGCTGAAGACGCTTCTCGGCTCGATCATGCTGCCGCTGTTCGTTCTGCTTACGGCGCACTGGCCTCAGCCTACCGACAATGCGCTGCTTGCGGCTGTCTACGGTGGCGTTGGTGTCGGCATCGGGCTTGGACTCGTATTCCGCGGCCGCGGCTCGACAGGCGGTACGGACTTGGCTGCGCAAATTTTGCACAAATATACGGGGCTGTCACTCGGCATAACGGTCGTCTGCTTCGACGGACTCGTTATTGCGCTTGCGGGCATCTTCATCTCTCCGGAAAATGCGCTTTACGCGCTGATCGCCCTGTTCGTGACAAGTAAGACGATCGATCTCGTTCAGACCGGATTGCAGCTGTCGAAAGTTGCCTTTATTATTAGCGATAAGTCAGAGGAACTGGCGGACGCCGTTCTGACCGATCTAGACCGGGGGCTGACTGAACTGGACGCACATGGCGGCTACACGGGACAGAAAAGGACCGTGCTGATGGTCGTCGTCAGCCAGAATGAGGTTGCTAAGCTGAAGCGGCTCGTAAGGACGGTTGACCCGTCGGCTTTTGTCATTATTAGCAATACGGCGGAAGTCGTCGGGCAGGGATTTAAACTGGAATAGCGGCTGTTACAGGAATGAATGCGGCTGAATGCTGAAAAAGTCAAAAATACCTGATAACGGCGCGGCTTTTGCCGCGTTTTTGTCATTGTATTTATATGAATCCGGTTGTATAATAATGCGCAGTGGTGAATAGCAACGGACTTTCCACTTTACTCCTGAAACATGGTACAATGTAAAATTAGGAATAGCCCTAAACCGTTCGGCAAGTCATGGAACCGGCATCGACCGCAAGCGCAACGAGACTGCCAGAACGACTCTATAACAACAAGATTATCGATCTCGATAACGGATGGGAGAGACGTTTATGAGCATGAATAAAGTGAACGCAGCAATCATCGGCTCGACAGGCTACGGCGGCGTAGAATTGATCCGCCTGCTGGCCAGCCACCCGCACGTCGACGTGACGTCGGTTATTTCATCTTCTAGTGAAGGAACGCCTATTGCAGAAGGGTTTCCGCATTTGACGGAGATCCGTACCGATCTGCTGGACGGCATCGATGCAAAGGCCATTCGCGCCAAAGCAGACGTTGTGTTCTTGGCAACGCCGGCGGGCGTTGCGGCTAAGCTGACGCCAGAACTGCTCGAAGCAGGACTGAAAGTGATTGATATTTCCGGCGACCACCGGTTGAAATCGCCTGCTTTGTACGAACAGTGGTACAAAAAGACGCCAGCCGACGAGAAATATCTCGAGCAGGCCGTCTATGGCCTGGCGGAAGTATACGGCGACCGCGTACAAGGCGTTGATCTGCTTTCGAACCCGGGCTGCTTCCCGACTGCAACGCTGCTTGGTCTCATTCCGGCAGTTGCTGCAGGCTGGATCGATCCGGCGACGATCATTATCGATGCGAAGTCTGGCGTATCCGGGGCGGGCCGCGGCGCGAGCCTTGGAACGCATTATTCGGAGCTGAATGAGAACTTCAGCGCGTACAAGATCAACAAGCATCAGCACATTCCGGAGATCGAGCAGGTGCTGTCCGACGTTGCCGGCAAGCAAGTGACGACGACGTTCACGACGCATCTCGTGCCGATGACACGCGGCATTATGTCTACGATGTACGCGACAGTGACAGGCGGTCACAAGGACGCTGATTTCGTAGAGCTGTACCGCCAGTATTATGAAGGACGCAAGTTCGTTCGCGTTCGCGGCGTAGGCCAATGGCCGAAGACGAAGGAAGTATGGGGCTCCAACTATTGCGACATCGGCTTCAGCGTGGACGAGCGTACGGGACGGGTAACGATTATCTCGGTCATCGATAACCTCGTCAAAGGCGCAGCAGGTCAAGCGATCCAGAACTTGAACCTGATGATGGGCTGGGACGAAACGCTCGGCCTCAATTTCGTACCGGCTTATCCATAAGTTTCTGAGCGTGGCTCAGCGATCATGATCTCGAAGCTCGACATACATTCGATACTCGACGCTTCGAGCCCGCAACAAACTAACTTCCCGCACCTTCAAAGGGCAGCGCGAAGCGCCATTAGAAGTCTGCAAGGTTGCAGCGACCTGCTCATAGAGCCAGGGAGCTGTCCACTCTCATAAATTAATCGTTCGATGCGACGAGACAGTTGTGGAGCGCAGCGTGCGAATACGTTCTGGAGAAGCGGATGCGTTCGCCTTTGTCCCCGGATTGTATCCGAATCGGAATTTATATAATCCATAACAATCTGGGGACAACAGCGATCGGAAGAACGTATCGCACGCGCAGCGGACCTTAACTGTTACAAACATTCCAAAGGAGAAGAAGAACGATGTCTCAATTTCAGATTGTAGCGGACGGCTCCGTTACTACGCCTCGCGGCTTCCAAGCAGGCGGCTTGCACTGCGGTCTCAAAAAAACGACGCGCCACGACCTGGGCGCTATTATATGTGAAGTGCCGGCATCGGCAGCCGGCGTCTACACGACGAACGCGTTCCAAGCGGCGCCGATTCTTGTTACGAAGAACAGCATCGGCGAAGAAGGGCTGCTGCGCGGCGTTATCGTCAATAGCGGCAACGCCAACGCTTGCACCGGCAAGCAGGGCGAGGCGGACGCATACGAGATGCGCGCGAAATTCGCAGAAGCGATCGGCGTTCCGGCCGTGCATATCGCAGTCGCATCGACTGGCGTCATCGGCGAGAACCTGAAGATGGACCGCGTACGCAGCGGCATCGAGCAGCTTCCGGCGAAGCTGTCCGCGGACAATGCGGGAGCGAACGATTTTAACCAAGCGATTCTGACGACTGACCTCGTTGAGAAGACGGCTTGCGTGAAGCTTGAGCTCAATGGCAAAACGGTACATATCGCAGGCGCGGCTAAAGGCTCCGGCATGATTCATCCGAACATGGCGACGATGCTCGGCTTTGTCACGACGGACGCTAATATCGGCAGCGCAGAGCTGACGCAACTGCTTCGTCAAGCGACGGATCTGTCGTTCAACATGATCACGGTCGACGGCGACACGAGCACGAACGATATGCTCGTTGCCATGGCGAGCGGTCTCGCAGGCAACGAAGCGCTGACCCCAGCGCATGAAGGCTGGGCTGCTTTCGCAGCGGGTCTTCGTCATGTGTGCGAGGTGCTGGCGAAAGCGATCGCGCGTGACGGCGAAGGGGCGACGAAGCTCGTTGAAGTCCAGGTGCGCGGCGCGGTGAGCGACGACTCTGCCCAAGCGATTGCGAAGACGGTCATCGGCTCCTCGCTCGTGAAGTCGGCCGTATTCGGCGCAGACGCGAACTGGGGCCGCATTATCGCGGCGGTCGGACGCGCGGGCCAGCCGGTCAATGTGGACACGGTCGACATTCGCCTCGGCGATATCGTCACGCTGGAGCAATCCCGTCCGATCAGCTTCGACGAGGATGCTGCGCTTGAATACTTGAAGGGCGACACGGTCGTCATTCACGTCGACCTGCATAACGGCGAAGGCTCGGCAACGGCTTGGGGCTGCGATTTGACCTATGACTATGTCCGCATAAACGCGGCATACCGGACATAAGCGAAGGGCGAAGGAGAACGGACGAATATGGATCAACGGTTTGTTATGAAATGCGGCGGCAGCACGCTCGCGGCGCTGCCGGACAGCTTTTTTGCGGAGCTGAAGGAACTTCAGCAGTCGGGCGTCCGTCCGGTCATCGTTCACGGCGGAGGTCCGGCGATTAACGATACGCTCGGCAAGCTCGGCATCGAGACGGAGTTCGTGAACGGCTTGCGCAAGACGAGCGACGAAGTGCTCGACGTGGTCGAGATGGTGCTGGCAGGACGGATCAACAAGGAAATCGTACGCAAAATCAGCCTGAACGGCGCCAAAGCGCTCGGCTTGTCCGGCGTCGACGGCAAGCTGATTCAAGCGAAGCCGGTGGCGAACAGCCATGAGGTCGGCTTCGTCGGAGACGTGACGGACGTGAACGCGGCTATCATCGAAGGCGTTATGACGATGGGCTACATTCCGGTTATCGCTCCAATCGGCATCGACGATGCCGCGCAGCGGTACAATATCAATGCAGATACGGCGGCCGGTGCGGTTGCTTCGCATCTTGGCGTTGAGCGGATGATTGTTGTTACAGACGTGCCGGGCATCCTGAAAACGGTGGACGGCGAGAAGCAAGTGCTGCCGACCGTTACGGTGGCAGAGATCGAAGAGATGATCGCAAGCGGCGAGATCTACGGCGGCATGATTCCGAAGGTTCGCGCAGCGATCCAGTGTATTCAAGGCCGCGTAAGCGAAGTTGTCATCGTCAAAGGCGAGGAGCCCGGCGTTCTGACGCGGGCTGTGCTTGAGGGCGGTATCGGCACGCGCATTGTGCGTTAAGCTATATTTTGCTAGGGCAAGTGAGAGGGGTAATGGAGATGAGCGAAGCGGTGAAACAATCGGCAGCTCAGAACGGACAGACGGGAGCGGGCGAAGCCCTGCTGCCGACGTATGCCAGATTTCCAATTTCGCTGGTGAAGGGCGAAGGAAGCTGGGTGTGGGACGATCAAGGCAAGAAATACCTTGATTTCATCAGCGGCATTGCCGTAACGAACTTGGGCCATGCGCCGAAGCGGGTAAAGGAAGCGCTTGTGAAGCAGCTCGATGAGCTGTGGCACGTATCGAACCTGTTCCGCATTCCGAATCAGGAGGATGCAGCCCGTCTTATTACGGCGAACAGCGCGGCTGATGCGGTATTCTTCTGCAACTCCGGTGCGGAAGCGAACGAAGCGGCGATCAAGCTGGCGCGCCGTTATCAGCAGATCGTGCTGGGCAACGGGCGCTACGAGATCGTGACGTTCGCGCATTCGTTCCATGGACGGACGCTCGCGACACTGACGGCGACAGGTCAAGAGAAAGTGAAGGAAGGGTTCGCTCCTTTGCCGGAGGGCTTCAACTACATTCCTCTGCATGACCTCGCGGCGCTTGAAGCGGCTGTTACGGATAAGACAGCAGCGGTTATGCTGGAGCTTGTGCAGGCGGAAGGCGGCGTTTTCCCGGTTGATCCGGCATACTTGCACCGTCTCGTGAAGCTGTGCCGCGAACGCGGCGCATTGCTCATCATCGACGAGATTCAGACGGGCATGGGCCGTACGGGCAAATTGTTCGCGCATGAGCATTATGGCATTGAACCGGACATTTTCACACTGGCGAAGGGGCTCGGAAGCGGCTTCCCAGTCGGCGCCATGGCAGCGAAGGAACCGCTTCGCGCGGCATTCGGCCCAGGCAGCCACGGTTCGACGTTCGGCGGTACGCCGATCGCGACGGCAGCGGTGAAGGCGACGATTGAGACGATCATGGAAGAGAACCTGCCGGAACGTGCAGCGAAGCAAGGTGAATATTTGATGAGCCAACTTCGTGCGAAGGTTGCTCATAATGATTTTGTGAAGGACGTACGCGGTCTCGGCCTGCTGATCGGCATCGAGTGCGCAGAACCGGTAGGGCCGATCATTGCGGAAGCGCAGCAGAAGGGCTTGCTCGTGCTGTCTGCCGGTCCGAATGTGCTTCGTTTGCTGCCGAATCTGCTCGTGTCCACAGAAGAAATCGACCAAGCGGTTGCGATTTTGGCGGAGCTGCTTAACAAGCGTCTGAAATAGATATCGTATCGACAGCAATAGCTCATTGCTGACGCAATAGGAGGTATAGCTATGCAGCATACATTGAACGAAGAATTGGCCGTATCGCTCAAAGGACGGGACTTTCTCGCCCTGGCTGACTACTCCCCGGAGGAAGTCCGTTACCTGATCGATCTGGCGATCGACATCAAGAAGAAGCAGAAGGCCGGCGAAGTATATCAACCGCTGAAGGGCAAAACGCTCGGCATGGTGTTCGAGAAATCGTCGACGCGTACGCGCGTATCGTTCGAAGTCGGGATTTATCAGCTTGGCGGCCAAGGGCTGTTCCTTTCCCGGAACGACCTTCAAATCGGCCGCGGCGAGCCGATCTGGGATACGGGCCAAGTGCTGTCCCGTTACCTCGACGGCATCATGATCCGTACGTTCGCGCACAAGATCGTGATCGATCTGGCGCGCAGCTCGACGGTACCGGTCATTAACGGCTTGACGGATGCAGCTCACCCTTGCCAAGCGCTGTGCGACTACCAGACGATTCTGGAGCACAAAGGCAAGCTTGAAGGGTTGAAAATCGCCTACATCGGCGACGGCAACAACATGACGCACTCGCTGCTCATGGGCGCGGCTAAGCTGGGCATGAACATGTCCGTGGCTTCGCCGGAAGGCTATGAAGCAGATCCGGATATCGTCGCACAGACGAAAGCGGTCGCTTCCGCAACGGGCTCTGTCATCCAAATGTGCCGCGATCCGAGAGAAGCAATCGAAGGCGCGGACATCGTCTACTCCGACGTATGGGCGAGCATGGGCTTCGAGGCGGAACAGAAGGAGCGCGAGATCGCGTTCGCGAACTTCCAAGTCAACGAAGAGCTCGTGAAGTACGCGAAGAAAGACTATCTGTTCATGCACTGCCTGCCGGCGCACCGCGGAGAAGAAGTCAGCGAAGGCGTCATCGACGGCGCGCATTCGATCATTTATGATCAGGCGGAGAACCGCCTGCATGCGCAGAAAGCGATTATGGCTGCCATTATGTAAGAGGCAATTGGCTGACGCAGGCGCAGCCTCGTGAGTAGCGCCTGCGAGCCGGTTGAAATCATATACCATATCGATTATAGAGGAGCGTTACCAATCATGGCGAAACAAAAAATCGTCCTTGCCTACTCGGGCGGACTGGACACTTCGGTAATTTTGAAATGGCTCAAAGAAACGTACGATGCTGAAATCATTACGTTCACGGCTGACATCGGCCAACGCGATGAGCTCGACGGCCTTGAGGCCAAAGCACTCGCAACGGGCGCTTCGAAAGTATACATCGACGATCTGCAAGACGAGTTCGCGAAGGACTTCATCTACCCGATGTTCCAAGCGGGTGCGCTGTATGAAGGCCAATACCTGCTCGGCACGTCGATCGCTCGTCCGCTGATCGCGAAGCGCATGGTTGACATCGCGCGCGCTGAAGGCGCAACGGCAATCGCGCACGGCGCAACGGGCAAAGGCAACGACCAAGTTCGTTTCGAGCTGACGGCTGCGGCACTTGCACCGGAGATCGAAGTGATCGCTCCTTGGCGCAGCGAGCAGTTCCGCAACGAGTTCCCTGGCCGCGCAGAGATGATCGCTTACGCTGAGAAGCATGGCATTCCGGTAACGGCATCGGCTGCCAAGCCGTACTCGACGGACCGCAACCTGCTGCACATCAGCTTCGAGAGCGGCATGCTCGAAGATCCTTGGTTCGATCCAAGTGCGGATTCGTGCAAAGATATGTACGTACTGAGCGTATCCCCTGAGGATGCTCCAGACCAATCCGAATACGTTGAGCTGACGTTCGAGCAAGGCAACTGCGTAGCGGTGAACGGCGAGAAGCTGAGCCCGCTCGGCGTTATGGACAAGCTGAACGAGCTGGGCGGCAAGCACGGCATCGGCCGCGTCGACATGGTTGAGAACCGCTTCGTTGGCATGAAGAGCCGCGGCGTATACGAGACGCCAGGCGGTACGATTCTGTTCACGGCTCACCGCAAAATGGAGTCGCTCACGATGGACCGCGACGTCATGCATCTGCGCGACGGCCTGATCTCGAAATACGCTACGCTCGTCTACAACGGCTTCTGGTTCGCACCTGAACGTCTTGCGCTGCAAGCGCTCGTGACGGAAAGCCAGAAGAACGTAACGGGTGTCGTTCGCCTGAAGCTGTACAAAGGCAACGTCATCGGCGCTGGCGTACAAAGCCCAGTGAGCCTGTACAACCCGGACATCGCGACGATGGAAGCGGATCCTTCCCAAGCGTACAACCAAGACGACGCAACGGGCTTCATCCGCCTGAACGCGCTCCGTCTGAAAGTCGGAACCGGCGTAACACAGAACAAACAATAAGTTTGAAACCGCTAGGGGGCGCGGACGGCTCGATGGAGTCTCAACCGCTTCCCTTTCGCGAATGACATAGACGCAACCGTGGAAATAAGGGTCTTTTTCCGGACTCTTATTTCTGTGTATAAAGGGCGTCAATATTTGTAGAGGAGTGTTACGAGAGTGAGCAAATTGTGGGGCGGACGTTTTACGAAGAAAACGGACCAACTGGTAGAGGAATACACAGCTTCGATCACGTTCGATAAAGAACTGGCAGAAGAGGACGTGCAAGGCAGCTTGGCGCACGTTACGATGCTTGGCAAACAAGGCATTCTCCCTGATGCGGACGTTGAGACGATCAAGGACGGCTTGCATCGTGTCCTTCAGCGCATCAAACGCGGCGACTGGGAGTATGAAATTGCGGATGAAGACATCCACATGAATATCGAGAAAGCGCTGATCGACGATGTCGGTCCGGTAGGCGGCAAGCTGCATACGGGACGGAGCCGGAACGACCAAGTCGCGACGGACATGCATCTGTACCTGCGCAAGCGCGTCGTTGAGTTCGTTGACCTGCTGCACAAGCTGCAATCGGCACTTCTTGAGCAAGCGAAAGCGAACCTCGACACGATCGTGCCGGGCTACACGCATTTGCAGCGTGCGCAGCCGATTCTGTTCGCGCATCATCTGATGGCGTACGTCTCGATGTTCGGCCGCGATGCGGAGCGTCTGCAAGACAGCTACAAGCGCGTCAACATGCTGCCGCTTGGCGCTGGCGCATTGGCAGGTACGACGTTCCCAATCGACCGGCATTTCGTTGCGAAGCAGCTTGGCTTCGACCGCGTATACGAGAACAGCCTTGACGCTGTCAGCGACCGCGACTTCATTCTCGAGTTCTTGTCGCATGCTTCGATCATCATGATGCACCTGTCCCGCCTGTCGGAGGAACTTATCCTCTGGTCGAGCACGGAGTTCCGTTTCGTCGAGCTGGACGATGCATTCTGCACGGGCAGCAGCATTATGCCGCAGAAGAAAAATCCGGACGTTCCGGAGCTTGTCCGCGGCAAGACGGGCCGTGTGTACGGCAACCTGATCGGCCTGCTGACGGTGCTCAAGTCGCTGCCGCTCGCGTACAACAAGGACATGCAGGAAGACAAGGAAGGCATGTTCGATACGGTTCGTACGCTTCAAGGCGCGCTTCAGCTGTTCGCTCCGATGATCGCGACGATGAAGGTCAACAAGGACATTATGCGCCAAGCGGTCAACCAGGACTTCTCGAACGCGACCGACATCGCCGACTTCCTCGTGGGCAAAGGCTTGCCTTTCCGCCAAGCGCATGAAGTCATCGGCAAGACGGTGCTCTACTGTATCCAGCAGGGCAAATATTTGCTCGACCTGACGCTGGAAGAGTTCAAGCAGTTCTCGCCGCTGTTCGACGACCGCATCTACGCGGTGCTGCAGCCGGAGAACGTCGTCAACGCCCGCAACGTATACGGCGGTACGGCGACGCCGCAAGTAAGCGAAGCGATCTCGCGCGCTCAGGTTGAGCTCGAAGCTACTGCTGCTTGGGTGACGGAATTCGCGGAGAAAAGCCGTTAATTGTTGAGGAAGTTAACAAGTTAGCACATAAAATAAGAAGCGCTTTGCCATTGCGGCAAAGCGTTTTTTGTTAGATGAGAAAACCTTTGACCATTGCGGCAAAAAGTTTGTTGTATACATAACGCTTTGTACGCGTTGGCAAAACGGTTGTCCTATTGTATACAAAACGTTTTGTCCGCGTCGGCAAAGCGTTTGTCTGTTGTATACAATACGCTTTATCCGCGTCGGCAAAGCGTGGCTCTTGTCTCTTGTTGTATACAATACACTCAGCCCGAGCAGGCGACAGAGCGAAGCTCTTCAGAACTTCGAGCCGGGCTTACAGACGCCTGCTTGAGCATAGGCGTCTATTTGAACTATTTTAGCGAACGTATGTTCCCTTATTGGATGAATGTTGCTATAATTGTAGAACAGTCTAGCAGGACAGCGAACTCTCCCGGCGCCAAGGCTGAGGCCCTCGAAAGGGGGTGGAAGGATGGAAGTATACCAAGCATTAACGCTCATGGTATCGTTCGCAATGCTCGTTGTGACGCTGCTGGCCTTTCATAAAAAGAAATAGACCGCCTCCCTGGAAGGTAGCGGTCTATCGAGTGCACAAGTGCCCAGCGGAAACCGCCGTTATAACGGTTAGCTGTCTTGAAGGAGCGGTCTGGCCACCGCTCCTTTTCTCTAGGTTCATTGTATCATGCTGCCGGTTCGCTGTCAGCCAGCGGTACAGTGAAGCGTTCGTTGTATTCCATACAACTGAATCGCTTCAAAGTGAGGTACATGCCTTCCTTCATTGCACTCCGTGCAATGGAATTCGTACGCTTGGAGCAGATAAGGCTGCTTTCGGCGGCACATATTTTTTTATCGTTGTACAAAATGCAACGAACCGCAGCCGATTGGGTTGCGGTTCGTTGTTTCGTTGTATGAATTGCAATACTTCCATATAGGAAGTGGCGATGTGGGGCCGCCGATAGATTAAAGGGGTTTAGTTTAGTTAAGTTTAGTTAAGTTTAGTTAAGTCAAGTCGGGTTGAGTTAGGTCAGGCCAGGTTATGTCAAGTCAAGCCGGGTCAACTCAAGTCACTCGGGTCACTTAGGTCACTCAGATCACTCAGGTTACTCAGTTCACTAAAGTCACTCAGGTCCACTCAAGTCCACTCAAGTCCACTCAAGTCCACTCAACTCACTCAACTCACTCAACTCACTCAACTCACTCAACTCAGGCTCCACTACGCCCCAATGCCGTCCTCAATAATTGGCTCATTCGGCTCCGCTGGTGTGCCTGGGCCTTTCCCGTCGTCCACTTTAACGCCCTTGCCGACGCTGATAAGCGTTGGCTCGGCTTTGTATGTGTCGCGGGAGATCCGCTTGCGGGATACTTCTGCGCCGTCCTTGTACATCGTACGGTACGTCTCGACGATGTAGCCCGGTTTGCCCTGCTGTACGACGAGTCGTCCGCCATCCGGGAGTTGGGAGTTCACCGTTTCCTTCACGGGGGGTTCAAGTGTGCTTACCGTCTTCGATTCGATATCGTAGCGCACGTTGTCTGGCATCGTGCCGAACAGCTTAACCGTCAGCTTCTTGCTCTCTACGACGGTACGAATAATAAGATACTTGCCGGTTGTGTTGCGGAAGCGGAAATTGATGCCGCCTTCGGAGAACGTCGCGTCCTGGCCGATCGGGAGGTAGCTGACTGGAATGGAGTGGTTGCGCCGCTCGACGATGTCGATGCCAACGCGGAGTACGGCGTTATACAGGGTGCTTGACACCTGGCAGATCCCGCCGCCAATGCCGGGTACGAGCTTGCCGTTCTGAATGACCGGCGCTTCGCGGTATCCGAAGTTTTTCTCCGTTGCTTTGACGATCTTGCTGTAGTCGAATACTTCGTCAGGCGCAAGTTCTACATCGTTCAAGCTCTTTGCTGTTGCCGTTACGTTAAAGGCGCGGCCTTCGGCGCTCGTCGTGAAGTCGGTCGTGAACGACATGATCATCCGGTCGATGCCTTCCGCCTTCAGTTTCTCCAGCGTGACTGCCGGCTCCACGACTTTGATCGGCAAGGCTGCTTCAACCTTGCGCTGCGCCGTATCCCGAATCTGTTCCGCTGTAGCAGGCGTCTCGGATTGCAGATTCCGGACGCTTTCATCGATCTTCCCCTGGAGCGTCTCGACATCGATTCGATAAGCGACCTGATGCGGCGTATAGACGACACGGTCATTGTCCGTAATGATGCGTTGGGCATCCGTGGCGGCGCTGCTGTCCACCCAACCCCATTGGTTGCGGATTTCTTTATCGATTAAGGCCGAGTCGGACGAATAATGGATGTTCAATGTTTTCTCGAATGACTGGCGATAGCGGGCACGCTCGATGACGCCACCGGAGCGCAGTTTCTCGATTGCTTCCTTAGCTTCGGATACATCGGCCGAATAGCCGAGTTCCTTCAATGTCCAAGAATGGCTGTCGCCCTCGGCGCCGGCATCGTTGGCGGTTACGATGGCGTGCTGCTGTCCCCAGCTTACGGCGTACTGAGACAGCAGGGAGGAGGCGTTGTCGATGTCCAAGCCGCCGATCGGAATGCCGCCTGCCGTCGTTCCCTCCGGAACGGTCGAATCGTTCGCATACATCCAAGCTGCTCCCCAACCGATCGAGCCAAGCAATAGCAAGCCGATCAATACGATAAAAGCGATATGAATCCGTTTCATCCTTATCCAGCTCCTCCTTATAATCCCCCGAGAACAGAATGAATTTCTCGCTTACGGCTTGCCCGTTCTTATATGCTATGCTCGGAACACGCCCGAACTTGCCCGGAAGTCCACAAAATATGCCTTTGAGACTACGACCGAACCCTCCCGGCGGCCCTAGACCGGCGCGATGTAGCGGCTTCCCCCGTCAACCTCGGCGAATTGGCGTCCTTGCTGCTTGAGCACGAAGATGGCGTTAGACTCCGTCCCGTACCATTCCAGTCCGATTGCGTAGCCTTTAGCAGATTTGGCAGCCGTTATGAGCCGGAAGTGGGAGGCGCGGATTTGTCCGCCGTCGTCGACCCGCCAGATCGAACTGCTATCGGGGTCCCATGCGCTTCCTTCCAACGTGTACAGAACGGTCGTGTTGGCGGTAACTAGAGCGATGGCAGCCAGCGCGGTGCCGTCTGAATGATCGTATTCGACAAGCGCAACGGCAGAGTTCTGCCCAATCGTACCGATTCGTTCGTGCTTGATGACTTTCCGGTGGCTCACCTTCTCGATTCGGGTGACGATTGCGGCTGACAGCTTCTCGGCATTGGCTGCTTTGTAGGAAGGGAAGGAGTAACCGGACCAGGCATCTTTTGATGTCAAAATGCAGCTGTCGTTCGGCTCCGCTTTCCTCTTTCCTTTGACCTGATACAGAGCGCCCTCATCATGATCGAAGTTCCACATGTTCTGGCGGTGATTGCTTTGTTCATCCTCTTGCTGGTAGCCGGCGCTCGCAATGGCGAGCTTCTCATTCGGGGTGCAGATCGCCTGTGTATACGGCTTGGCATTGTCCGTCTTCGCGATTAGTCCGAGCAACCTCGTGCCTTGTTGATCCGCATAGCCGACTGCGATTCGTTCTTTCGTCAGCTTATCTTCTGCCGTCTTCAGTGATGAACCATTCCCTGCTGCCAGCGCAGCAGCGCCGGACGCTCCGGCGAGCAGCGCAATCGTACAAACGGCGGCGATTCCCTTGGTGACCAATGACGATACCATGTCTTCAATCCTCCCAAACATTGAATGAACTTATAAACGTTTGGACGAACCTGGAAGTTACGCCAGCTAAGGCGAATGCGGTTAAAAAATTTGATAAAGACGGGACTTGCTCTGGTTAGTTGATCAGGCTCTATGAGGGGGCGCTTACATGAGCGCGGACTCGACTATATTCGCAGCGGGCATTTGTCGAATAAGTCTTGGATTAGAATTGTTAAAAAATGAGGAAAGCAACGAGTTTATAGAGGATTTCGCGCATTCCTGTCGAAATAGTAGCGTCGACAACTTACAGGATGTGATACCGTGATAGAAATGCAGGATATCTGGAAGACGTACGCTGACGGCACGCATGCGCTTCGCGGCGTCTCAGTCCGTATAGATCGTAACGATTTTGTATACCTTGTCGGACCTTCCGGCGCGGGCAAATCGACGTTCATGAAGCTCATTTACCGGGAGGAAGTCCCGACGAAAGGCCAAATTTCCGTTAACGGCTTTAACATAGGCAAGCTGAAGCCGCGCAAAATTCCGTATGTGCGCCGCAACATCGGCGTCATCTTTCAAGATTTCCGGCTGCTGCCGAAAATGTCAGTCTACGAAAATATCGCCTTCGCGATGGAAGTCATAGAGGCGCCGAAGAAGCTGATCCGCAAGCGGACGATGGAAGTGATCGAGCTTGTCGGTCTCAAAGGGAAGCACAACAGCTTACCGTCACAGCTGTCAGGCGGGGAGCAGCAACGCGTCGCAATCGCTCGCGCCATCATTAACAATCCGTCCGTTATCGTAGCGGACGAGCCTACCGGCAACCTGGACCCCGAGACGTCATGGGGCATCATGAACCTGCTCGAAGAGATCAACTTCCGGGGCGCTACAATTATCATGGCCACGCATAACCGGGAAATCGTCAACTCGCTTCGCAAGCGCGTCATCGCCATCGAGAGTGGTGCGATCGTACGCGATGAAGTAAGAGGGGAGTACGGTTATGAAATTTAGAACTTTTCTGAGACATATGCGGGAAGGGGTCAAAAATATCGCGCGCAACGGCTGGATGTCGTTCGCCTCGGTATCCTCTATTTTTATCTCGCTGTTTATTTTAGGTGTATTTGTATTGCTGTCGTTGAACGTTAGCAATTTTGCATCTCAAGTTGAGAGCCAAGTGCAAATTCGAGTATTTCTACAATTGAATGTCGATAAGGCAACCGTCGACCGGCTTAATAACGATATCGGCAACATGGCCGACGTGAAGACCGTCACATTCGTATCGAAGGATGAAGGGCTGGAACTGCTCCGCAAGAACTTAGGGGAAGACGGCGATTACTTGCTGGAAGGGTTCGACAAGACGAACAACCCGCTTCCGGATTCGTTCACGGTCGAAGTGTTCGAGCCGAAGACGATCGCGGACGTTGCGAAGCAGATCAAAGCGATCAATAACGCAGACGGCGCGAAGCCGATCATGAACGTGAAGTATGGACAAGGAACGGTCGAGAAGCTGTTCAAGGTGACGGACGTTGTCAGAACGATCGGCCTTGTGCTTGTCATCGGCCTGTCTGTTACGGCGATGTTCCTGATTTCCAATACGATTAAGATGACGATCATTCACCGCCGCCGGGAGATCGGCATTATGAAGCTGGTAGGCGCGACGAACGCGTTCATCCGCTGGCCGTTTTTTGTCGAGGGCGCGTTAATCGGATTCGGCTCCTCTTTGCTTACGGCAATCGTCCTGCTGTTCGGTTATTCGAAGCTGATTGAATCCACGCAGTTCGATCTTGGACTTGCGATGATTAAGCTCGTTCCGTTCGATGACGTTGCCTTTCTGTTGACTGCCGCTCTGGTTGGCCTCGGTACGCTGCTTGGCGTATGGGGCAGTACGATTTCGGTTCGCAAGTATTTGAAAGTGTAGGTGATCATGCAGGTGAAGAGGTCCGGAACTTGGAAAAAAACGGTCGCAGCGCTGCTGGCGCTGCTCGTGACGGTTGCCGTCTGGCAGACGAGGGCCGACGCTCCCGAAGCCGAAGCATCCTCCACAATCAGCGAGATCAACAAGCAATTGGAGAAAGTGAAGAAGCAAGCGCAGGAAGCGGCGTCGACGCGGCGCTCGGCTGAGCAGGAGAGCAAGGACGTGCTTGCGAAGAAGAATGAGGCAGCGCAGTCCGTGAACGACATTATGAAGCAGATGGACACGATCGGGCAGCAGCGCAACGGCGTTCAGAAGCAGATCGATCAGACGGAAGAAGATCTGATGGTTGCCGGCAAGGAGAAGGAAGAGGCAGAGGCGCGCGTTGTGGCGCGCAAGAAGATGCTCGATTCCCGCTTGCAGCTGATGTATCAGAATGGGGTTGTATCGTATCTTGACGTGCTGATGAGCTCGGCAAGCTTTACCGATTTCATCGACCGATTTGATGCGCTGCAGTCGATCGTTAATCAGGACAAGGATATTTTGGAGCAGCATAAGAAGGATAAGGCGCTCATCGTGCAGAAAGAAGCAGAGATCCAAGATAAATTCGAGGATCTCAAAGTGAAGTACGGGAAGCTCGAAGAATACGAAGCGATGCTGGAAGAGAAAGAGAAGACGAAGGAAAAGCTCGTCGCTCAATTGAATCAGAAGATGGCGGAGCTTGAGGATATCAGCGAAGAGCAGGAGAAGCTGATGCTCGAGCTGGCGCAGAAGACGGCAGATCTGGAGCGGAAGAAACGTGAGGCGCAGAAGAAGCAGACGGTGTTCTACACCGGCGGCAAGCTGGCCGTTCCGCTCAAAGACTCTTATCGAATCAGTGACGGCTTCGGCTACCGGATTCATCCTATCTATCATACGAGGAAGCTTCATGCCGGTATCGATATGGCAGCTCCTGCGGGCACGAATATTTATGCGGCCGAGTCGGGCGTCGTCATTACGGCGGGTTGGACGAACGGATACGGTTATACCGTTATTTTGGACCACGGCAACGGGCTGTGGACGCTGTACGGGCATATCCGCAAAGGCGGCATTAAAGTTAAAGTCGGCGAAAGCGTGAAACGCGGCGAGAAAATTGCCGAAGTCGGTTCGACAGGCAATTCGACGGGCAACCATTTGCATTTCGAAGTTCGCTTGAACGGAACGGCTAAAGACCCGAGCGGTTATTTGAAATAGACTTATGGCTGGCACGGCCTGTTCATGATAACGAATGCCGACGATCGGAGTCACGCGAGTGGCTCCTTTCGTTATATTCGCCTCCATTGGATCAAATAAAAAGGAAAGGCTTGTCATATACTACTCGTTGTGTTGCATGCGGCTGAGCAATGGAAGCGGCGGCATCAAGGTTGTAGAAGGACAGACAAGGTGGTGGCGATATGCATTTCAAATTGCGGACGGTCATAGCGTTCGTGGCCATGACGATGGCAGTCTCGGTTGTCGGGACGCTCATGGCGACGGAGAATTGGGTAATAAAACGGCTGGATGACGGAAGTTCGGCTTCGGGCGCGTCCGCTGCCGCGCAGGGCGGCTTGAGCGAGAAGGAATCGGCGAAGCTCGGTGCGGTCATGGATTTGATCGAGAGCAATTATTACAAGGACGTTGAGCGCAGCGAAGTCGTCAACGGCGCGATTTCCGGCATGATTGGCGCATTGGATGATCCTTATTCCGTCTATATGGAGAAGGAAACAGCGCGGCATTTTTCGGAAACGGTCGACGGATCTTTCACCGGCATTGGCGCTGAAGTGACGATGGAGAACGGCAAGGTCGTCGTCATCTCGGCGATCAAGGATTCTCCGGCGGAGCGGGCGGGTCTGCTTCCGAAGGACGTGCTGCTGTCGGTCAACGGCGTGAAGCTGGACGGGTTGAAGCTGAACGAAGCGGTGAACAAAATCCGCGGGCCGCGCGGTACGAAAGCGAAGCTGGAAATTCAGCGCACCGGCGTAGGCAAGACGATTCGGCTCGAGCTAGTGCGCGACGATATCGACGTGGAGACGGTCTATGCTTCGATGAAAGAGGGCGGAGTCGGACTGATTGAGATCCGGCAGTTCTCGATGAATACGGCGGACCGGTTCGCCGATGAGCTGAAGAAGCTCGAGGACCAAGGAATGAAGGGGCTCGTGATCGACGTTCGCAATAACCCGGGCGGCGTGCTGCCGGTCGTGGAGAAGGTCGTCGAGCCGTTTATTGCGAAGGGCAAGACGATTGTGCAGGTGGAGTCGCGCGACGGACAACGGCAAACGACAAAGTCGGAAGGCGAGGGACGCACCTACCCGATTGCAGTGCTTACGAATGAAGGAAGCGCGAGCGCTTCGGAGATTTTGGCTGGCGCTCTGCAGCAATCTGCCGGTGCGGTGCTGGTTGGCGAGAAGACGTTCGGCAAAGGAACGGTGCAAGTGTCGTTCAACAAGACGATCGGAGACGGCAGCATCGTGAAGATGACGATTGCCAAATGGCTGACTCCGAACGGCACATGGGTGCACGGCGCAGGCATGGAGCCTGACGTGAAGGTTGCACCGCCTGCCGTGTACAAAGCGGCTAGACTGTCGCGCGGCGAGACGCTGCGCAAGGATCAACTAGGTGAAGATGTGAAGAGCCTGCAGTTGATGCTTACGGCAGTCGGCTACAAGACGGACCGGATTGACGGCTATTTCAGCGAGAAGACGGAAAGTGCCGTGAAGCAGTATCAGCAGGCAGCCGGCTTGCCGGTGAACGGCACGGTCGATCTTGCGACGGCGGATACGTTGGAACGGGACGTGATTAAGTGGATCCGCGAGGAGCGCAACGACGTTCAGTTGAACAAAGCGCTTGGTATCGTGCGGGACAAATTGATGAAGGCGGCAAGCTAGCTGCCGGATATAGGGTGATGGAGGCAGCATGCCGCCATCGAGTGTGGGAAGAGCGCCGAGAGGCGCTCTTTTTTATATAGGTTCCGGCCTAGTTATCTTGCGTGGCCGGTATAGGTATGCAGGGAGACAGTTCGTGGCTCGTGCGGGCAGGAATATCGTTACAAATGTCGAAAATATAGAAAGTCGGTTCCATTCACACGGCGAATCGGTCTATTATCATTAGAGGATGACTTATCTTGAAGGCCGAAAGGATGATCAGATGGATGCGGTAAACGAATGGCTGCGTTTGATCGGAGACGGTGCGGTTCATGCGCTGGCGCAGCCGTTTTATTATATTGCGTTAATTGTTATTGCGGTTCTATATATACGCGGGACGACGATGGAACGAAGACTGTTCCATGTAAGGCTTCATGCTTGGCCGCTGCTGTTAGGGCGGACGATCGTTGCCGGTCTGGCGGTCGGACTGGTACTGTCAGGCTTATCCGTGCTGCTCGGCACCTCGTTGACAGCCGAAGCTGCGTTATGGCTGTGGGGGACGGCAGCGGTGCTGGCGCTGCTGCGGCTTCGTTATTTATGCTTCGCTTATGCGGCAGGCGTGTTGGCGCTGCTGCAATCGGCAATCGGTTTCACGACGCTGGAGGAGCGGGGCGGTTGGATCGGTGATGCGGCAGCTTCGCTGGCAGCAGTCGATATGCCGGCCGTGCTGCTGCTCGTCGCGCTTCTGCACGGGGCGGAAGCGCTGCTCGTGCGCCGGCAAGGTTCGAAGTTTGCAACGCCGTTATTCATGGAAGGCAAACGGGGCAAGCTGATCGGCGCGTATCGTATGCAGGGCTATTGGGCTGTTCCGCTACTGCTGCTCGTTCCGGCAAGCTCCGGCGGCGTGGAATTGCCATGGACGCCGCTGCTGCCGCTGTTGTCTGGCCAGTCTGCGGACGGCGGCGCTGCGGGTTGGTCGTTCGCGGCAGTGCCGATGATTATCGGCTTCACGGAATGGACAAGGTCGCAGCTTCCGGAGCGCAAGGCGCAGCATGCGGCGAAATCGCTGCTCTGGTATAGCCTCGCGGTTGCAGCGGCTGCACTGGCGGCCGCTTGGCTGCCGGCGCTGCTCCCGGTTGCGGCGCTTGTCGCGCTGCTCCTGCATGAGCTGCTCATCTGGTCGAGCGGGCGCAAGGAATCGGAAGGAACGCCGCTATTCGTTCATGACGGACGAGGGCTTATGGTGCTTGGCATCGTGCCGGGGACGCCAGCCGCTCATATGGGACTGCAGAGCGGCGAAATTTTGTACAAGGTCAACGGGATGAGAGTGAGGACGAAAGAAGAATTGTACGACGCGCTTCACCGCAACTCGGCGTTCTGCAAGCTGGAGGTTCTGAACCGGGAAGGCCATCAGCGGTTCGTGCAGCGGGCGCGTTATGCAGGCGAGCATCACCAGCTTGGCGTTATTCTTGCGCCGGACGACCGCGCGGAATATTATGTGGAGCCGGCTCCGGGCTCGTTGCTGGCACTGCTGTTTAGCGGACGTGCCGCGCATCGGCGGGAGGTTGGTTACGGAAATGGCGGCGGTACAGCCGCGATGGAGCAGGCGGCGGCGTTGGCGCTGCCATTGGGACAAGCCGAGCAGGCTGCAGCTGATTCGACGGAGTTGGACGGCTCTTCACGGTCTGGTGAACTGCAGGTTGGATCCGATGAAGCGAACGGCAGTAGTGTCTCCGGGACGGGAGATAGCGAGCCGTCGCTGCCGAGCCGTTCGCGCCGCAAGTAATCTGCGACTGGGCGGCTAGATTGGTGAGCTACATTTGTCCATATAGTCCCGAGAATCATCCATACTCAAATCGAAAAGGGAATGCCATAATGATTCATTATGAGCGTTCCTTTTTTGTATGGATCGAGAGGAGAAATGGACCATTGGCGATTCGATTTGATGCGAACAAACAACTCTTTCATCTGCAGACGGCTGCAACGAGCTATGCTTTTGAGCTTGTAGAAGGCAAATATCCTTCTCATGTATATTGGGGACGCCGCATTCGAGGCAATCAGCTGCATACGCTTGTCGAGCGTGCTGAGCGAGCCTCGTTCTCGCCGCACCCGGTGCCGGAACGGGGAAATATATCATTCGATACGATGCCACATGAATATCCGGGTTACGGCAACTCCGATTTCCGTACGCCGGCTTTCGAAGCACAATACGATAACGGCACAACGGTGACTGATCTTCGGTATGAATCGCATGAAATTATTCAAGGGAAGCCTGCGCTGCCGGGCTTGCCGGCGGTCTATGCGGAGTCGGACGATGAGGCAGAGACGCTTCGCGTCAAGCTGCGTGACAGCTTGTCCGGACTTGCGGTGACGTTAACTTATACGGTAATGGAATCGTTAAACGTGATTACGCGCTCGGCGTCGTTCTCGAACGAAGGAAGCGGGACGGTCTTGCTGCGCCGCGCATTGTCGATGAGTATTGATATGCCGGGCGATCGCTTCGACTTGCTTCATTTGTCGGGGGCATGGTCACGAGAGAGGGATGTGTACCGCAGTCCTCTGCGTCCCGGCATGCAGTCGATCGAGAGCCGAAGAGGCTCCAGCAGCCATATGCAAAACCCGTTCGTTGCTCTGCTCGAGCACGGCGCAACAGAAGACGCCGGCGATGTATACGGGGCAAGCTTCGTCTACAGCGGCAGCTTCCTTGCTGGCGTGGAAGTGGATCAATTCCGGACGTCGCGTCTGTTTATGGGGATCAATCCGTTCGACTTCGGCTGGCAGCTGGAAGCGGGAGAGACGTTCCAAACGCCGGAGACCGTCCTCGTCTATTCGCCTGACGGGCTTGGCGGCATGTCCCGGATTTATCATGAGCTGTATCGAACGCGGCTGTGCCGCGGCGCTTATCGCGATGCCGTGCGTCCCGTGCTTGTGAACAACTGGGAGGCAACGTATTTCGACTTCGACGCAGATAAGTTGGAAGCTATTGCGGCGGTCGGCAGCGAGCTGGGCATGGAGCTGTTCGTGCTGGACGACGGTTGGTTCGGCAAGCGCAACAGCGATACGAACTCGCTCGGAGACTGGTTCGTCAACAAGGAGAAGCTGCCGGGCGGCTTGCAGGATGTAGCGGGCCGGATCAATAAGCTCGGCATGCAGTTCGGTCTCTGGTTCGAACCGGAAATGGTATCGCCGGACAGCGAACTGTACCGTGCTCATCCGGACTGGTGCTTGCATGTGCCGGGCCGGTACCGGACGGAGGGGCGCCAACAATTGATTCTCGATGTGAGCCGCCCGGATGTGCAGCAGTATCTGATCGAGACGATTTCCGGCGTGCTTAGCAGCGCTCCTATTACGTATGTCAAATGGGATATGAACCGCAACATGACCGAGATCGGTTCCGCTCTTCTGCCGCCGGAGCGGCAGCGCGAGACGGCTCACCGCTATATGCTCGGACTGTACAGCGTGTTGGAGCAAATTACGTCGAGGTTCCCGAACGTGCTGTTCGAGAGTTGCTCGGGCGGCGGCGGCCGGTTCGATCCAGGGATGCTCTATTACATGCCTCAGACATGGACGAGCGATAATACGGATGCGATTTCACGCCTTCGCATTCAATATGGCACCAGCATCGTCTATCCAGCCAGTGCAATGGGGGCGCATATATCGGAGGTGCCGAACCATCAGGTCGGCCGGCTGACGTCGCTCCAGACGCGCGGACATGTTGCGATGTCGGGCAACTTCGGTTACGAGCTCGACCTCACCGAATTCACGGACGAAGACAAAGCGATTGTGCGCGATCAGATCGCGGAATACAAAACCATTCGTCCGCTCGTTCAGTTCGGCGACTTCTACCGCTTGCGCAGTCCGTTCGAGGGCAACGTGACGTCCTGGATGTTCGTTTCGAAGGACCGGACGGAATCGATGGTCGTATATGTGCAAGTATTGAATGAACCGAACGAGCCGCTTGGCCGTCTGAAGCTCAAAGGGCTTGACCCGTCGCGGAACTACCGCCTCGCAGGCACCGACCGCATATACGGGGGAGACGAGCTTATGTACGCGGGTATCGCTGCACCGCGTTTCCATGGCGATTTCGGCAGCGCACTGATTCGTTTTATCGCAGAATAATTGAATCGTTTCTATTGCAGTTGCAGCCGTCCCGCTCTGGGGCGGTTGTTTCTTATTGGAGCCGTGCTTTCGCTTCTCCCTCTTTTTGAAATGGACGAAATGCGGCTTCCCGGACTTTATCTCTCAAATCCTATCGTGCATCTGTTTTTCGTCTCTTTTCCTGGCGCCCGTGCGCGCTGCGCCTATACGCTGATTGCTTCCTCTTTTTCATGTACCGAACATCATCGGCTTTCTGATCCATGGCCCTTTCTCTTTTCCATGCGCCGAACATCGGCATCGCCGCTCCTTGCTTCCTTCCTCATTTGGCGTTCGCGTTTATGGCCTTTCGCAAGCCCGAAACCCATCTTTTACTCAACACAAGTCCTTGCTGCGTTCTCTATTTCTCTCGTATTGCTGCCGCTTTTTCGCAACTGTATTGCTGCTGTTTTTCAAGGAGCAACATGCGGCGCATTCGGCGTCCGTTCACATTTTGTTCGATTGACGATGGCTGGGCAAATTTGTTATAGTTCGATAGTGAAACTATTCTACAGTAAAACTGTTCGACAATCGAACAGCCTTCAAAAATGAATGATACAGAAAGGAGCGTGAGACGATGGACAGAGAGACGCTGCATCAGATGATCGACCGGTACATTGCGGCTTCCTTCACCGTGAACCGCAGACTGAACGCCTTAATTAAGGATATTGCGCCTGGTGAGATAACGCCTGACCAGTGCTCGGCATTACGTTATTTGCGAGAGAACGGACGGACGACTTCATCGGAGCTGGCAGACATTTTTTGCGTGGGCAAGAGTTCGATCACGGCCATAATCACCAGGCTGTCCGACAAAAAGTTAATCGACCGCATTCCCGACGAGAAGGACCGTCGCGTCAACTATTTGGTGCTGACGCCGGAAGGCGAGGAGATCACGAAGCTGTTCGACAGCAAGCTGGAGGAGCTGCTCGGTCATTATTTGGTTCACTTCGACTACAAGGAAGCACGAACGTTTATAGAGACCTTCGAGAAGTTGGCTGCCGTGCTTGTTCACACACAGGGGTCGCCGGAATCCAATTAGAATGGCGAAGGAAGGGATTGGAGCAGGATGAGAACCATTTTGAAAATGCGTTGGCTCGTGCTTGTAATCTGGATTGCGGCGCTTGCCGGCTTGATGTTCACAGCGCCTGATATGGCGCAGCTCGTCAGAGACAAAGGGCAGGTCGGCGTGCCGGACGGGTACAGCTCCACGGATGCGGAGAAGCTGCTTGAAGGACTCAGCGGCAAAGCCGGCGGCGATACAGGATTGTCGACCGTACTCGTGTTCCACCGTGACGGCGGGCTTAGCGCAGACGATATGGCGCAAGCGAAGCAAGCGATAGACCGGTTATCGAATGATGGGGAACAGTACGGCGTGACGTCCGTGACATCCCATTTTATAACGGCAGAATTGAAGGATCAGCTGGTGTCCAAGGACGGGGCAACCGTCATTGCGCTGGCGAAGGTCGAATCGGAAGGCAGACTGCCGCAGGAGATGAGTGAAGGTCTCTATAAAGCCATGTCCGACGTGAAAGCCGATCATTATATTACAGGCGGATGGGTTATCGGTGAAGATGTCGTGCAGAGCTCGCAGGAAGGTCTGAAAAAGACAGAGCTCATTACTGTCGGCTTCATTCTCGTCATTCTGTTCCTTGTGTTCCGCTCGGCGGTTGCACCGATCGTGCCGCTGCTGGCCGTCGGGTTCAGCTATGTGACGTCGCAGTCGATCGTCGCATTTCTCGTTGAGTATATGGATTTCCCGTTGTCCAATTTTACGCAAATATTCATGGTGGCGGTTATGTTCGGGATCGGGACGGACTACTGCATTCTGCTGATCAGCCGGTATAAGGAAGAGTTGATCCATCGCGGAGACCGTACGGAGGCGATCGTCGAGACGTACCGGACGGCAGGCCGTACCGTATTGTTCTCGGGTCTGGCTGTGTTCGTCGGATTTGCCGCGATTGGCTTCTCGACATTCGTCCTGTACCGCTCGGCGGTGGCGGTGGCGGTCGGTGTAGCGGTGATGCTTATCGCTTTGTTCACACTCGTTCCGTTCTTCTTGGCGGTGCTGGGCAATGCGCTGTTCTGGCCGGCCAAAGGATCGCTCGAGCATAAGGAGAGCAAGATGTGGGGGGCGGTCGGCGCATTCTCGCTGAAGCGGCCGCTTTGGGCGCTCGTCATTCTGCTGGTGCTGACCGTGCCGGCATTGACGGCGTATAAAGGATCGATTTCGTTCAACTCGCTGGACGAGATCGGCGACAAATACGATTCGGTCAAAGCGTTCAACCTGGTCGCGGACAGCTTCGGGCCTGGTGAGACGCTGCCGACGAGTGTTGTGATCAAATCCGATAAGCCGATGGGTACGACTGAAGGGCTTGCGGCAATCGAGCAGATAAGCCGGGAGCTGTCCAAAGTCGAAGGCGTCCAGACGGTGCGCAGCGCGACGAGGCCGATGGGCACCGCTCCGGACGATTTCCTGGTCGCGGATCAGGTCGGTACGCTGGAAGACGGGCTCGGCCAAAGCGGCGACGGCTTGACGACGATCGGCAACGGTTTGTCCGAAGCGAGCAAGTCGCTGAGCGAGAACGCGCCGAAGCTGGAGGAAGCGGCGGCAGGCGCGGGCAAGCTGGTTGAAGGCACGGCGGCATTAAAATCCGGCGTGTCGGAGCTCGGAGCCGGCTTGAAGCGGATCGAGCAAGGCATCAAGGACGGTTCGCTTGGAGCCGGACAGCTGAAAGCCGGACTGGAGGATGCGCGTCAAAGCGCTGTTCAACTGTCCGAAGCGGCGAAGAAGCTGGAAGGCAGCTACAGCGGGCTGGGCGACGGTCTGAAGCAGCTGCAGGGCAGTTATTCGGAGCTGGCTGAAGAGCAAGCGAAACTGGCGGACGGGTTGCAGTCGGTGGGCACGGGGCTGGAGGGGCTCGGCGACAAATATCCGGAGCTTCGCGATGATGAGGCATTCACCAATGCGCTCGGCGCGGTCGGCAAGCTGCAAAGCGACGCTGCTTCGCTGAACAGCCGGCTGAGCAAGCTGAACGGCCAACTGGACGGCCTTGCCGGCGGTGTCAGCCAAGCGAATGACGGCTTAAGCCAAGCGGCGTCCGGCCAGGCGGCGCTCGCCTCCGGGCTGAAAACGCTGGCCGATGGCATTGGCAAGCTCCAAACGGGGCTGAACGAAGCGGCAGCCGGCCAAGGCGCTATCGTATCGAAGCTTCCGGACGTGACGTCCGGTCTCGATGAGCTGGCGGGCGGACAGAAGCAGCTTCAGTCCGGATTTGCCGAGCTGAACGGCCAGCTGTCCGAGCTGACAGGCGGACTCGACCAGAGTGTCGACGGCTTGAAGCAGGTTACGGACGGATTGGGCTCGGCAAGAGGTTATTTGACCGAGTTGTCTTCCGCGCCGGACAAAGGCATGACCGGTTGGTTCGTGCCGGGTCAGGCATCGGATAATGCCCAGTTCACGCAGGCGCTTGACGCTTATATGTCGCCGGACCGGATGACGGTGAAATTCGACGTAGTGTTCGCTGGCAACCCTTACGAGCTGGAGACGATGTCGCGGATTGAGGGGCTGAAGGCTGCTGCAGCGCGCGGACTGCAGGATACGGCGTTCGCTTCCGCAGAATACGCGGTCGGAGGCATTACGAGCAATAACCAGGATCTTAAAGTGATGTCGGATGGCGATTATTCCAAGACCGTCGTGTACATGCTGATCGGGATCGGCATCATTCTGATCGCCCTGTTCCGGTCGATCGTGATGCCTCTGTACATGATCGCTTCGCTTCTGCTTACATTCTATACATCGCTTGCGGTATCGGAGATCATCTTCGTCCGCTTGCTCGGGCATACCGGCGTCAGCTGGGCGGTGCCGTTCTTCGGCTTCGTCATGCTCATGGCGCTCGGTATTGACTACAGCATCTTCTTAATGGACCGGTTCAAAGAATACCGCCATTTGCCGCCATCGGAAGCGATTCTTCTCGCGATGCGCCGGATGGGAACGGTCATCATGTCGGCTGCCGTCATATTGGGAGGAACGTTCGCGGCGATGCTTCCGTCGGGCGTCATGTCGCTGCTTCAGATTGCGACGATCGTGCTGTGCGGATTGTTCATGTATGCGCTCATTATGCTGCCGTTGTTCATTCCGATCATGGTCCGCATGTTCGGCGAAGCGAATTACTGGCCGTTCATGCGCCGTTCGGATGGAGTTTTGCACGGAGGGTCTGAGTCTGTTCGCCATGGCGGAAGCGGGCATCATGGCGGTGCCAGCCGGCCGCAGGATACGACGGTATAGTTCGGAGCAGGTGTTTTTGGATAGGAGTATGGGTAGAGACTGAAGAGCGCGCCTTTCATGGCGCGCTTTTTTGTTATGCCGGTCATTTGTGACGGTTATCCGGAACGGATTACGGTTTGGAGGAGGGTCTCATTGCAGTCGGTGCAACGAAATACGGGGATTAGGCGGGGAACCATTCGTTCATTGCACAACGTACAATGGGAAATGGGCAGAAATCGATATTTTAGAGTAAAGGCTGACTGTTGTGCTGATTTGGGTTGTATGAAATGCAATCAAGCCTATGCGGCAGGCGAACATTGGTTGTTTTCATTGTACAGAGTACAATCTAGTTATGGATTCGCTGGCAGTGTTTTGATCACAGCAGGGGGGATGGGCAGTCGTGAATTAATAGGTTGCCGCACATTCATGCTGCCGGAAGGTTAATGATTACCCCGCTCATATTCCAAATTGCATCGGCATCTGGAAAACGATATAATGGATGGGAACACACATTCGAGTTTCTGTCCCGATTCGACGGGCAGATTCGATCGGTTGCTGTCTATTAAGGCAGGCCTATTGGGCATACAGATTAATAGAACTTCATTTTATAAATAAACAATAATGCCAGGGAGGTGAGCGGCCGACATGGAGACGGTAGAGAGGCTGAATAAACCGTTCAAGCTGATGAGCGAATACAAGCCGCAGGGCGACCAGCCGGGGGCGATCCGAGAATTGGTCGAGGGTATCGATAATGGCGAACGGTATCAGACACTGCTTGGTGCGACGGGTACGGGCAAGACGTACACCATTGCGAACACGATCGCGCAGTTGAACCGTCCGACGCTCGTTATCGCGCACAATAAGACGCTGGCGGCACAGTTGTGCAGCGAGTTTCAGGAGTTTTTTCCGGAAAATGCAGTGTCCTACTTCGTCAGCTACTACGACTACTTCCAGCCGGAAGCTTATATTCCGTCGACGGATACGTACATCGAGAAGGATTCGAGCATTAACGACGAGATCGACAAGCTGCGCCACTCGGCGACGAGCTCGCTGTTCGAGAGGCGCGACGTCATTATCGTAGCCAGCGTATCGTGCATCTACGGTCTCGGTTCGCCAAGCGAGTACGGGAGCCTTGTGCTGTCGCTGCGGGTCGGCATGGAGAAGTCCCGCGACGCGATTCTGCACAAGCTGGTGGACATTCAATACCAGCGGAACGATATCAACTTCATTCGCGGCACCTTCCGTGTGCGCGGCGACGTGATTGAGATATTCCCAGTCGCGAACAACGAGCGCGCCATGCGAGTCGAACTGTTCGGCGACGAGATCGAGCGGATTACCGAGATCGATGTACTTACGGGCGAGATCGTGGGCGAACGCGACCACATCGCGATTTTCCCGGCATCCCACTTCGTTACGCATGAGGAGACGATGAAGCGGGCGCTCGTCAATATCGAGCGGGAGCTGGAGGAGCGTCTTGCGGAGCTGCGCGATCAGGGCAAGCTGCTCGAGGCGCAGCGGCTGGAGCAACGGACGCGCTATGATATCGAGATGATGCAGGAGATGGGCTTCTGCTCCGGCATCGAGAACTACTCAGGTCCGCTCACATTCCGCGAACGCGGATCAACGCCGTATACGTTGATGGACTATTTTCCTGACGATATGCTGATCGTCATCGACGAGTCTCACGTGACACTGCCGCAGATTCGTGCGATGTACAACGGGGACCGTGCGCGCAAGGAAGTGCTCGTCGAGCACGGCTTCCGGCTGCCGTCGGCGATGGATAACCGGCCGCTTCGGTTCGAGGAGTTCGAGGGAAAGGCGGGCCAGATGATCTATGTATCCGCTACGCCGGGACCTTATGAGCTAGAGCAATGTCCGACAATGGTGCAGCAGATCATTCGGCCGACGGGTCTCATCGATCCGCCGATCGAGGTGCGTCCGACAAAGGGGCAGATCGACGATCTGCTTAGCGAGATTCGAGACCGGGTGACGAAGGATGAGCGCGTGCTCGTGACGACGCTGACGAAGAAGATGGCGGAGGATCTGACCGACTACTTCAAGGACGTCGGCATTAAGGTGCGGTATATGCACTCGGATATTAAAACGCTCGAACGGATGCAGATTTTGCGCGACTTGCGTCTGGGCTCGTTCCATGTTCTCGTCGGCATTAACTTGCTTCGCGAAGGGTTGGACTTGCCGGAAGTATCGCTCGTTGCGATTCTCGATGCGGATAAGGAAGGATTCCTTCGTTCGGAACGGTCGCTTATTCAGACGATCGGCCGCGCTGCCCGGAATTCCGAAGGGCGCGTTATTATGTACGGAGACAAGATTACGGACTCCATGGATAAAGCGATCAAGGAGACGGACCGCCGCCGTACGATTCAGATCGCTTATAACGAGCAGCACGGTATTACGCCGCAGACGATCCGCAAGAAGATTCATGACGTTATCGAGGCGACGAAGGTTGCTGAACAGAAGGCGGACTACCTGACGGGAACCGGCGCAGGCGGCAAGCTGACGAAGAAGGAGCGCCAGTCGCTTATTCAGCGCTTAGAGGCGGAGATGAAGGATGCGGCGAAGAGCTTGCAGTTCGAGCGTGCCGCCGAGCTTCGCGACGCGCTGCTGGAGCTTCGGGCAGAGACGGATTAATAGGGGCGGTATAGGCCCTATTTTATAGAGGGAACAGAAGGGTGGAGCAGGAGTGGCAAGCGATCGGATAGTTATCAAGGGTGCACGCGCCCACAATTTAAAAAATATCGACGTCACGATACCGCGCGACAAATTCGTCGTGCTGACGGGACTTAGCGGTTCCGGCAAATCGTCGCTCGCATTCGATACGATTTATGCGGAAGGACAGCGGCGCTACGTCGAGTCGCTGTCCGCATACGCCCGCCAGTTTCTCGGGCAGATGGAGAAGCCGGACGTCGATTCAATCGACGGTCTGTCGCCAGCCATCTCGATCGACCAGAAGACGACGAGCCGCAATCCGCGCTCGACGGTCGGCACGGTAACTGAAATTTACGACTACCTGCGGCTGCTGTTCGCCCGGGTAGGCAAGCCGCATTGCCCGGATCACGGTATCGAGATTACGTCGCAGACCGTCGAGCAGATGGTGGACCGGATTATGGAATATCCGGAACGGACGCGGCTGCAGATTCTGGCGCCGATCGTATCGGGCCGCAAGGGCGAGCATACGAAGTTGCTGCAGGATGTGCAGAAGCAAGGCTTTGTCCGCGTGCGGATCGACGGCGAGCTCCGCGAGCTTGGCGGCGAGGAGATTGTGCTCGAGAAGAACAAGAAGCATTCGATTGAGGTCGTCGTTGACCGGATCGTCGTGAAGTCCGACGTTCACACCCGCCTTGCGGATTCGCTGGAGACGGCGTTGAAGTTATCGGAAGGCAAAGTCATCGTCGACATCATCGATAAGGAAGAACTGATGTTCAGCTCCAACCTGGCTTGTCCGGAATGCGGCTTCAGCATTGACGAGCTGGCGCCTCGTATGTTTTCGTTCAACAGCCCGTTCGGGGCTTGTCCGGAATGCGACGGGCTCGGCGCGAAGATGATCGTTGACCCTGACTTGCTTGTACCGGATGCGTCCAAGTCGATCGAGGAAGGCGCATTCGAGGCATGGGCGGGCAGTACTTCGAATTATTATCCGCAATTTCTTGCGGCAGTGTGCCAGCACTACGGCATCTCGCGCACTGCGGCTGTCGGCGAGCTGAGCGCCGAGCATATGAAGAAGCTTCTCTACGGCACTGGCGGCGAGCTCGTGAAGTTCAAGTACGAGAACGACTTCGGCCACCGGAAAGAAGCGCTCGTCGCATTCGAGGGCATCGTGAATAACTTAGAGCGCCGTTATCGCGACACAGCATCGGATATGATGAGGGAAATCATCGAAGGGTATATGAGCGCGAAGCCGTGCGGATCGTGCAAAGGCCACCGTTTAAAGAAAGAAAGTCTGGCCGTCACGGTCGGCAAGCAGAATATCGCCTACGTCACGTCACTGTCCATCGGCGAAGCACAGCGTTTCTTCAATGGACTGGAACTTAGTGAGAAGGATATGACGATTGCGAATCTTATCCTGAGAGAAATTAACGGACGTCTTGGCTTCCTCGTGAATGTCGGCCTCGAATATTTGTCGATGAGCCGTGCAGCGGGCACGCTGTCGGGCGGTGAAGCACAGCGTATCCGGCTCGCGACGCAGATCGGGTCTAGTCTGATGGGCGTACTGTATATTTTGGACGAGCCGAGCATCGGTCTGCATCAACGGGATAATGACCGCCTTATTCAGACGCTTGAGCATATGCGCAATCTCGGCAACACGCTGATCGTCGTCGAGCATGACGAGGATACGATGCTGGCTGCGGACTATATTATCGATATCGGACCGGGAGCGGGCATTCACGGCGGGCAAGTCATTGCGCAAGGCACGCCTGCGGAAGTGATGGCGGACGAGAAGTCGCTGACCGGTGCATACTTAAGCGGACGGAAGTTTATCGAAGTGCCGCTGGAGCGGCGGAAGACGTCCGACAAGTGGCTGGAGATCCGCGGCGCGAAGGAGAACAACCTGCGCGGACTGAATGTGAAGATTCCGCTCGGCGTCTTTACGGCGGTTACCGGCGTATCGGGCTCCGGCAAGTCGACACTGGTGAACGAGATTTTGTACAAAACGTTGGCTCGCGACTTGAACAGAGCGAAGGTTCGCCCAGGCGAGCATAAAGAAATTCGCGGCCTTGAGCACATCGAGAAAGTCATCGATATCGATCAGTCGCCGATCGGCCGTACGCCGCGCTCTAACCCGGCTACTTATACGGGCGTATTCGATGACATTCGCGACGTGTTCTCGAACACGAACGAGGCGAAGGTGCGCGGCTATAAGAAAGGGCGCTTCAGCTTCAACGTGAAGGGCGGCCGATGCGAAGCATGCCGCGGCGACGGCATTATTAAGATCGAAATGCACTTCCTGCCGGACGTCTACGTGCCATGCGAGATTTGCAAAGGCAAGCGGTACAACCGCGAGACGCTCGAAGTGAAGTACAAAGGGAAAAATATTGCCGAAGTGCTTGAGCTGACGATCGAGGATTCGGTCGAGTTCTTCCGTAACATTCCGCGCATTCACCGGAAGATGCAGACGCTGTTCGACGTCGGTCTCGGCTATATGCGCCTTGGCCAAGCGGCGACGACGTTGTCGGGCGGTGAAGCACAGCGCGTCAAGCTCGCGGCTGAGCTGTACCGCCGCAGCACGGGTAAGACGATGTACATTCTTGATGAGCCGACGACGGGTCTGCACGTCGACGACATCGACCGGCTGCTGCAGGTGCTTCATCGTCTGGTCGACAGCGGCGAGTCCGTGCTCGTTATCGAGCATAACCTCGACGTTATTAAGACGGCCGATTATTTGATCGACCTCGGACCGGAAGGCGGCAGCGGCGGCGGCACAATCGTCGCGACGGGCGAGCCGGAATCCGTCGTTAAGGTAGAGGGCTCGTATACGGGCCGCTACTTGAAGCCGATTCTCGAGCGCGACCGCGAGCGTACCGTCAATCGGCGCCAGGAAGCGGAACAATCGGTTGCTGCGGGAGCGGCGGATTAGACGGACCGCCATTGAGCGAGCGGTATAGCGTTACAACAGAAGGAAGCATGCGATGATGCATGCTTCCTTCTTTCGTGAGGCGAGGCAGCTAACGAATCGTAACGTTCTTATTTGCCCGAAATTGCCTTGATTTTGATTTAACGAATCGTATAGGCGCTATTTGGCTTCAATTAATCGAAATCGTGGTCATTTATGAGAAATAAGGCTGCTGGAGTTCGTTACATTGCTAGTAGAGGTCATTTGGAGCGAATAAGGCTTGTGGGATTCTTTAGCCGACTACTAGTCTGCTTGGTTTGGCTCACGGAGTGAGAAATCCATACTATCGCCGTACTACCACACTACAACTTTATGCTGACGATAATTTCCTGAACCGCGCGTTAGGATATAGACAGTAGTGAGAGGTTTATTAGGGGGAATAGCGTTGAAATGGAAACAAACAGGCATCATTTTGTTTGTCGAGAACTATCAAGCCGCGCTTCGATTTTATACGGAACAGCTCTGTCTACAAGTTCAGCGGCAGGAAGAGGGGTTGACCGTGATGGATTTCGGCGGGGCAGTTGCCCCCGATGCATCCGCCATCCTCTGATTGTCCATACCGAAAGCAGTCCGTTCTCATAACATATTTTAATTGTATAGTTATCGGATGAATGGAAGAGAGGGATGCTGCACGATGGGAGAGGCGAGACGCAACGTCCGGCGAAGCTCGCAAGCGCAACGATGCCGCAAAGGAATCCGCAAGGCTAGCTTTCAGAGGTGGCTAAAGTCTGTTCGAGGGAATCTAGCGACGTTCCATATGACTTATCCGAACAACTCGCAATGGAATGCCCGCACGTTCCAAGGTGTAATCGTGACGCCGGGAGCCGATTATGTCGTCATTATGGACGAAGCGACCGGACGCACCGAGTTGCTGCTGTACCGGAATCTGGATTATGTTACGATTGATCTGATTTATTAACTCGTTCTTGTTTCTTGCGCTAGAATGCTCATACAGCCCGCTAGGGACAACCCGTAAGTCTGCTGACAGACGGGTTGTTCATCGTGTGCGGTTACATAAATCCGGAGCGATTGGCAACAATATTTGACGACCGGAGTCTTACATATGTGTAATCTCGTTGGATTTTGAGGTAAAATGTTGACAAAAGTGTTACGGTTGGCCGGTTGGACTTGCATCGATGGGCGGCAGCCGCTAACATAGGAATATGATAGGTGACGTGTGACGAAAAGGAGGTCATCCCATGTATCTTGCAGAAGAGGCGGCAAAAGCCGCATCGTCGAGCAACATCAACACGTTCGACTGGTTCATGCTCGCGTTCACGGTGCTGATTGCGATCGGCCTAGTTCGACTGTTGATGGCAAGACCGAAGAAGAACGTATTCGCGATCGGATTTGCGACGGTATCGTTGCTCGTGTTCCTGTTTTCCGATTACGTCATGATTACGGAAAGCTGGATGAAATAAGGCCATACTATTGGTCTACATAGGGATCCGAATTTACGGGGGCGAGAAGGCGAGGCAGCGTGTAACGTTGCTTCGCCTTCTTTCTTATTTTCTTACACGGTATAAAAAAGGGGCTGTTCCCCGCGGCATCATGTTGTACATGACGCCGCAGGGACAGCCCCTTCGTTATTTCGTTTATACCCACCACATCTCGCCGAGTGGCTCGCGGATGAGAATTTGCTGCAGATTTTGCACGGCTTTCGTGAAGCCTTCATCGATGGACATCAGGCCGTCTTCGTGCTCGATGCTGACGACATAGTCGTAGCCGACGAGACGCAGCTCGCTGATGATGTCTGCCCATGTCTTCAGGTCGTGGCCGAAGCCGACCGTGCGGAACTGCCAAGCGCGGTCCAGCATTAGTGCATACGACTGCATATCGGTTACGCCGTGCATGTTGACGTTGATCGGATCGATGGTCGTGTCCTTCGCATGGAAGTGATGGATAGCGCCAGCACGTCCGAGGATGCGGACCGCTTGAACCGGATCGATACCTTGCCACCACATGTGGCTCGGATCGAGGTTCGCGCCGATCGCATTGCCTGCCGCTTCGCGAAGACGGAGCATCGTTGCCGGACTGTGGACGGAGAAGCCGCCGTGCAGCTCCAGACCGATCTTCACATTGTTCGATTCCGCCAGTTTGCCGATTTCGGTCCAGTACGGGATAACTTTCGCTTCCCATTGCCATTTCAAAATATCTTGATAATCGTTCGGCCAAGGCGCAACCGGCCAGTTCGGATATTTGGCATCCTCGTGGTCGCCTGGGCAGCCGGAGAACGTATTGACGACAGGCACTTCCAGACGGTTCGCGAGTTCGATCGTCTTGCGGATCACGGCATCGTCAGCCGAAGCGAGCGCCTTCTGCGGATGAAGCGGGTTGGCATGGCAGCTGAGCGCGCTAATGATCAAGCCGCGGGATTCAACCGCTTGCTTGAAATCGCGAAGCTTGCCTGCATCGGCGAGCAGTGCATCGGGATCGCAGTGTGCATTGCCCGGATAACCGCCGGTGCCGAGTTCGACAGCGTCGAGTCCTTTGGATGCGATATAATCGAGTGCTTCTTCGAACGGTTTGCCAGCGAACAGTACGGAGAATACGCCAAGTTTCATGTGAATATAACCTCCCGGAACTGGATTGAATGTACGTATTAAGCTTGCCAATATGGCCTAATTATAGCATGTCCTAATGTTCGTCAGGAAGCGCTTACCGCTCCAATAGCCAAATCACATAGGAACAGAGCAAAACGTAACTACACTTGCGAAGCCGGGTTCATTATCATCTTAAAATAAACACAAATAATTGCAGAATTTGATGATAGATAAGAGACTCGAATCCGATAAAAGAGATAAAAGATAGGAAAATTTAACTAGGATAGTGGAAAGATCGAGCTGTCAATCAATCGAAGGAGAGATTTTTTTCATGTCTAAGCGAATCCTTGCAATGATCACTGTACTTTGTCTAACGATGGCCTGTTTGTCACTGTCCCTATCACTGTCGCTGACGGCTGGGACTGCACATGCTGCTGAATCTGCTCAAGCCATAGAGGGCGAGTCCGTCAACATGAAGTTGGAGGTTGGAAGTCCGGTCGTTACGATTAACGGCTCCGCGTTAACGATTCAGAAACCCGTGAAGGTGAATGGAACGACACTGGTGCCGCTGAGCGTTATAACGAAAGCATTCGGTGCTAAGCTGAATTTGGAAAACAACAAAAAGATTACGCTCACTTATAATTCCACCGTTGTCGTTCTGACCATTGGCAGCAATAAGGTAACCGTTAATGGAACGGTCTCGACGCTTTCGGCTGAGCCAACGATCGCCAGCGGCGTTACGATGGTTCCGGTTCGCGTGATTACGCAAGCATTCGGTGCGAACATTGCGCTAAGCGGCAACCAAATTACGATTACGGGCAAGAAAGCAGGCGGCACAAGCAAGGCGGGCATCGACAGCGATGCCGGCTTCACGAAGGTGGGAGACAGCTATTTTAAGTGGAGCATGAAATACCCGGCGGACCTGTCGCTCGACTATCAGTCCAATGACGGAAGCCTTACCGTATGGGCGGATGGAAGCGGAAATCCGGCTGTTATTGTGGAAGTGACAGAGGATGAAGAGACGAGTACAAGCGAAGAACTTCGGGACCTGATTATGAGCTACTTCTCCGACGATGAGATCGTTCTGGAGAAAAAGTCGGTGAAAGCGGGCGGTGCAACGTTCGAGAAGGTTGTCACGAAAGACCGTTCCGGATGGTTCTACGAGTACCGGGCGGCTAAGAACGGGAATTATGTTTATGTCATATCGTCTGGTGCGGAAGCGAAGACGCGCGAAGGTTTGAGCAAATACCAGCCGTTGCTCGACAGCTTTACAATGTCGTTCAATAGTGCGGACAAGAAGCTTAAGGATATTACGAAGGTTGTCGGCGGCATGATTGCTTATGAGGATGAGGATTATGGTTTGAAACTTAAGCTTCCGGTCGAGTGGACGCAATATGAAGGCTCTTCGACGCCGGAGTTTTCCAGTGATAATGCCGATCTTAGTCTTGCTGTTGCTTCCGTCGCCAATGGCGAAACGGCGGAGCAGTGGAGGAAGCAAACTCGAGAGAAGCTGGAGAGCGACTATGTTGCGGATTACCTGCGCGGCATCTCGGAATATTCCGTAACCATTAATAATGGAACAGCGCAAGTGCTGCAGTACGAACATAGCTGGGATATGAAGGATTGGACAACGCAGTATCTTGTGTTCTATGTATCGGGCGATCATAAATACGGAATAAATTTCGAATATGACCGGGAAGAGGACGAGAAAGCGGACAATAGCAACAACAATGGCAAGGGGCTGTTCGATACCATATTAGGCACCCTAACGATCGACACGAAGTTCGTAGATGAAAATTTCAGCGAGATTGGGGAAGAAGCTCCACTCGACGATGTATTCGTGAAGAGAACGAGCAAGAAGCACGGCTATTCGATCGAACTGCCGAAATCATGGAACGATAACAGCGAGAGCTTGGAAGATAATATGAACATGTTCATGTTCGAATACGGAGACCTGTATTTAACCGTTACGTCTCCAGGCACAACTGCAAAGGGCTATGCGGATTCGATCGATGACTATGTGAAGGAAGAAGATCAAGCCGAGCATGGGGCTCGTGTGATCTCTAGGAAGACGGAGACGGTTAACGGTATTTCGGTTATCCGGGTTGAATATGAGGAACCGGAAGCCTACATCCCGTCTAATTCGATTGCCTATATGTTCGAGAAGAACGGAAAATTGATCGTCTTGGAGGTCGAAGTGTACAAAGCGAACGATACGGCCGCTTTTCGCGCCCGGTTCGACAAGGTGGTACAATCGCTCACCTTTACTTCTTAAGTTGAAAAGCGCCGCTTACGTGCTCACTCGGGAGCGGTGCTTATTTTTAATATAAGGAAATCTAGAAAGTTAAAGGAATATTTAATTGTAGTTTCTAGTTCTTTTGTAGTAGAGTGTTATTTGGAAGAAATATACTAGATTGGTTTGAGTGCGCCATATGTGAACTTCATAGGGGGAAATGAGAGAATGAGAACAAGGTGGCTGCGCATCGCAACTGCGGGACTCGCTGTGCTTCTGTTCGCGGCGGGAAGTACATGGGC
Organism: Paenibacillus kobensis NBRC 15729; assembly: GCF_004000825.1. Lineage (GTDB taxonomy): Bacteria > Bacillota > Bacilli > Paenibacillales > Paenibacillaceae > Paenibacillus_T > Paenibacillus_T kobensis. The sequence goes on from NZ_BILZ01000023.1 coordinate 72,156, forward strand.
TGCAAGCAGCAGCGGCAACTCAACGTTGTCGCTGGACGCCAAGGTGATCAACGGAGAGGTCTATGTCAAAGCAAGTTCGCTGACGAAGTCGTTAGGCGGAACGGGCACATTCGATGCTGCAACCAGCAAGTATGCGTACACGCCGGCCAATCCGGTCACGGAAGTCGTGAAGAAAGTATCCCCGTCCGTCGTCGCCATTATCGGTAAGGTCAAAGGCTACGATAACCGGAATGCTCTCGCACATGGAACGGGGGTCGTCTGGAAGGCGGATGGTCAGATCGTAACGAATGCTCATGTCGTCAAAGATTTGACTAATATTACAGTGGTGACAGCCGACGGCAAACAATACAGCGGCAAGACGGCCTACATCGACGAGACGAGCGACATAGCGGTCGTCAAGATCAATGCCACCGGGATGAAGCCTGCTGTGTTTGCAACGGTGCCTTTGTCTATTCAAGCTGGTGACCAGGTGGTCGCTATCGGTACGCCGGTATCGTTCACGTTAAGAAATACGGCAACGAGCGGTATCATCAGCGGAATGAATCGGGGAGTCGGTTCTTATTATAAGCTGCTTCAGACGGACGCTGCGATCAATCCAGGCAACAGCGGGGGGCCGCTCGTTAATCTGAAAGGCGAAGTGATCGGGATCAACTCGATGAAGTTCGTCAGTGACGATATCGACAGTCTAGGATTCTCGATTCCGATGGACACGGTCCAATACGTGCTGGGTCATTTCGCGAAGTATGGCAAAGTGAACCGGGCTTCTCTTGGATTCAATCTGGAGGAGAGCTGGTCGGCAGTCATCGGCTTGCCGACGACCGAGCCGCTTACGATTACGAAGGTGATCAGCGATGAGGCGAAGAAGGCTGGCGTTTCAACCGACGACGAGCTTTATTCCATTGCGGGCCAGCAGGTTTCGTCCATCGTCGATGTGAATGAGTGGCTGAAAGCGTATGTCCCAGGTCAAACGATCGAGATAACGCTGCTATCCGATGGTGACCTTGTCACGAAGAAAATCAAGCTTGCTCAATGGAGCGAATAACTCGGTATTACTCAAAGGGAGAGAGAGTCGATCATGTCCAAACGATTGTTAGCGATGTTAACGGTTATCTGTTTGCTGCTTGCATGTATTCCTTTAACGGCTAGTGCGGCAGAGGCTGCGGAGGCCCAGCCTGTCGAAATCCAATTGTCGGTCGGAAGTTCGGCCGTTTCGATTGACGGAACGTCATCCACGATTCAGAAGCCGATCAAGGTGAATGGAATAACGCTTGTTCCGCTCAGTGTCATTACCAAAGCGTTCGGTGCGAAGCTGAAGCTGGAGAACAACAAAAAAATTACGCTGACCTACAACGCAACGACGGTCGTTCTTACGATCGGAAGCAACAAAGTGTCGGTGAACGGCGTGGTTACGACGCTTCCGGCCGAACCGAAGATCGTAAACGGTGTCACGATGGTTCCGGTACGCGTCATTACACAAGCATTTGGGGCAAACATTGCGCTTAGCGGTAATAAAATTACGATCACGGGTACAAAAGCAAACGAGGCTAGCCCGACGGCTGGCGGTACGGCGGGTATCGATTCGGATGCCGGGATGACGAAGATCGGCGACAGCTACTGGGGTTGGAGCATGCAGTATCCGACTGACCTGACGCTTAAATCTCAATCCGATAACGGCGACTGGACGACGTGGACAGGCGGATCGGAAGATCCGAACCTGATCGTCAGCATCGAAGATGCCGATGAAGAATGGACGACGGATCAAATTCGCGAACATATCGAAACCTATTTTGACACCAATGAGATCGTGCTTGAGAAGAAAACGATCTCGGTCAAAGGCACGTCCTACGAGCGCTATGTGACGAAGAGCCGTTCCGGATGGTTCTTCGAATACCGGGCTGCACAGAAAGATAAAAGAGTCTATGTGGTTATGGCCGGAGCCAAGTCTGAATCGCGTGAAGCGCTGAACAAATATGGGCCGCAGCTGGATAGCTTTACGATATCGTTCGATAAATCCAATCGTACATTGAAAGATATTACGAAAGTCGTCGATGGCATGGTAACGATCCACGACAAGGATTACGGTCTGCAGATCAAGATGCCTGCGAATTGGCACCGCTTGGAGGACATGACCAATCCGTTCTTCGTAAGCGATGAGGGTTTGATCAGTTTCTCGCTGTATTCTGCACAAAGCGGCGAGACGGCTGAGCAATGGAGAGCAAGCGAACGCGAGAATGTGGAAAGCGATTTTGCGGCTGGGTATATACGCAATATAGAAGAATCGACAATCGCATTGAACAACGGAACAGGTCAAGTGTTGAAGTATCAGTACAGCTGGGATCAAACCAAATGGATAAGCGAATATGACATTTACTACATTACCGGTAATCATAAGTACAAATTAAAATTTTACTACACTAAAGATGACGCCGCTAAAGAGCAGCAGTTGTACAGCACGCTTACGAGCTCTTTGTCGCTTGATACGAAGTTTATCGATGACAACTTCGGAGAGGTGGATGATGACACGGAGCTGGAGAAGGCCGTCACGAAAAAAACGAGCAAGGAGTACGGCTACACCATTTCGTTGCCGAAATCGTGGTCTGCCATTGACGGTGACTTCGAAGAAGAAGAAGTTAACTATGCTACAACGTTCGGATTGTTCAGCATCAACGTTGAGACGCGTGACATTAATGCCTATGAATACGGGAATGCGCTTGAATACTACTATAAAACCGAAGCTTCAGAGAAAGCTATCGGCACCACGGTCAAATCGACATCGAACCAGACTATTAATGGTACGAGCTTTAAAGTAGTCGAGACGGAGTCTCCAAAAGCAGAACGTCCGTTCACGACTCTGCACTATTTGGTAGACCGTCCTGGTTATGACGGAATATTGATCTTAACGGTCAGCTTTAATCGTGCGCAAGATACGGAAGCTAATCGCGCTAAAGTGACGAAGGTAATAGAGTCTCTCACATTCCAATTCTAATCCAATGCGCCGCTTTCGGGTTCTCCCGGAAGCGGCGCATTTTTTTGCCGGTGGAATCGGGATGTCCGCTCTGGTACACTTAGAGGAATAGAAAGCTGGACAAAGGATGGCGAAGCTTAGTAATGACGAAACAAATTCAGCGCGGTGATGTGGAACTGCTGGCGCCTGCAGGCGATTGGGACTGCATGCGTGCAGCGGTAGCGAACGGGGCCGATGCGATATTTTTTGGCGTGGAGAAGTTTAATGCACGGGCAAGAGCGAACAACTTTCAGACTGACGAACTGCCCGAGATTATGGCGTTTCTGCACAGCTACGGTGTAAAAGGGTTTTTGACGTTCAACATTCTCGTCTTTGAAGACGAATTAGAAGATGCGAAGAAGTTGATCGAGTCTTGTATCGACGCAGGTGTGGATGCCGTTATCGTACAGGATCTCGGACTCGTGAAGCTCATCCGTGAGCTGTCACCGGACTTCCCGATTCACGGTTCGACGCAGATGACGATTACGTCGCCGGAAGCGGTCGAGTTCACGAAGCCGTTCAACATGGAGCGGGTCGTGCTCGGACGGGAAAACAATTTGAAGCAGATTCAGAAGATCGGCGAGCAAGCGAAGCTGCCGATGGAAGTATTCGTGCACGGCGCGTTGTGCGTGTCCTATTCGGGCCAGTGCTTGACGAGCGAAATGTGGGGCGGCCGTTCGGCGAACCGCGGCGAGTGCGCACAAGCATGCCGTCTGCCATACGACCTGATGGTCGATGGCGTACAGCAGCCGATGGGCGACGTGGCTTACTTGCTGTCGCCGAAGGATTTGGCGGCGATTGACATTGTTCCGGAGCTGATCGAAGCAGGCGTTGCCTCGTTCAAAATCGAAGGCCGTCTCAAAAGCCCGGAATATGTAGCAAACGTCGTTAGCAAATACCGCAAAGTGATCGACAACTACTTCGACGGAGTGGATGCGACGCCTTCGAAGGAAGAAATACGCGAGCTGCAGCAGAGCTTCTCGCGCGGCTTCACGCACGGCTTCCTGCAAGGAACGAACAACAAGGAGCTCGTCGACGGCACGTTCCCGAAAAGCAGGGGCGTCTATCTCGGCCGCGTCGAGCGCGTGCTCCGCGACGCTGTCGTCTGCCGGATCGATGCGCCGCTGAAGCGCGGCGACGGCATCGTCTTCGACGCGGGCGATCCGACGAAGAAGGAAGAGGGCGGCCGCGTTTACGACTTGCGCCGCCAAGGCGTGAAGATCGAAGGCGAGGCGCAGGAAGGCGTCGTGCTAGAGATCGTGCCGGGACGTAATGATATTGATCTTCGCCGCGTTAAAGTCGGCGATAAGGTATGGAAGACGAGCGATCCTGCGCTCGACAAACGTCTGCGTGCGACATTTGAGACGGACAAGCCATACCGTGTGTTCCCGATGAATGTTCACGTAAGCGGCCGTGCCGGCGAACCGATGGTAACGGTATGGACGGACGTGCAGAAGGGAACGACGGTTACGGTAGAATCCGAGATTCCTCTTGAGACAGCACTGAAGCGTCCAATGGACAAGGCGCTGCTCGAAGACCAGCTTGGCCGTCTCGGCGGTACGCTGTATCAGCTCGAATCGCTTGACGTTGAGCTGGAAGGCGATCTGATTGTTCCGGTACGCGAACTGAACCGGATTCGCCGCTCGGCGGTTGAGCAGTTAACGGTGGAGCGTCCGAAGCCGCCGGTCTACACGAAGTACAACGTCGATATTTTTGCCGATGCACAGCCCAAACATGCAGATGACGACAAGAAGCCTGAATTGACGGTGCTCTGCCGGACACTGGAGCAAGTGCAGGCGGCGGTGCATACCAATGCGACGATGATCTATGCCGACTTCGAGTTTATTAAGCAATTCCCGGCAGCCATCGAAATCGCACGGCAAGCCGGCAAACCGATCGCGCTTGCGACGCCGCGCATTCATATGCCGGGCGAGAACGGCTACCACGCGAACATTCTCAAGTTGAAGCCGGATGCGGTACTCGTGCGCAACACAGGAGCGCTCTACTATTATTTGCGCGCCCGCGCGAGCCAAGCACCGGGCGAGCCGTTCCCGCGTCTGATCGGCGATTTCTCGCTTAACATCGCGAACCACAAGACGGCGAATCTGTTCACGGAAGTCGGATGCGATCTCGTTACGCCTTCCTATGATTTGAACATTCAGCAGATGGTCGACATGCTCGGCCGCGCGGATACGTCGAAGCTGGAAGTGGTGCTGCATCAGCACATGCCGATGTTCCATACGGAGCACTGCGTATACTGCACATTCATGAGTGAAGGTACCAACTTTACGAACTGCGGCCGTCCATGCGAAGAGAAGCGGGCGTCACTGCAGGACCGGATCGGCATGTCGCATCCGGTGCGCGTCGACGAAGGCTGCCGCAATACGGTCTATAACGCGATTGAGCAGTCTGGCGCGGAATATTTGATGAACTTCGTCGATCTCGGCGTCCGTTCTTTCCGGATTGAGTTCCTGGAAGAGTCGGCCGAGAAAGTACGCGAAGTAATGGATTTGTACGAGGATGCGCTGGCGGGCCGAATTAGCGGAACGCAAGTATGGCGCAGCTTGAAAGCTATTAACCAATTGGGCGTTACGCGCGGCCAGTTGGTGAAGTAATAACGGCGGTAAGCCGGGTCAACGCCTGCAACACAGGGCGATGATCCGGCTTTTTCTTTGCATTATTTTCCGGCGAACGGGGAATGGTAAGAAACGTTATTTCATCCGCTTCGTGGAGGGGAGAACCGTGATCACGTTAAGACAGCTGGCTTCGACGGTCATTCTGTTCTTGATCGGCAGCTCCTCTTTATTTTTGCTGGGGGGCAAGGCGGACCGGGATGCGTGGATGTCCGTATTCGTTGGGATGTTGGCGGGTCTGATGCTGCTAGGCTTCGTGACGCTGCAAATTCAGAGGCTGGAGCCGAACCGGAATTTAATCGAAATATTTAAGCTTTATTTCGGCAGGACCGCCGGCTTTGTTTTCGGTCTCTTATACGTCATTTATTACAGCTATAAGTCGATCCGCAACGTTCGGGAATTCGCCGATCTATCCATTATGTTTCTGATCGCGGATACGCCGTTGTCCGTCGTCATGCTCGTCATCTGCTTGATCGGAGGTTATGCGGTCATGGGCGGGCCGGGAGTGTTTTTTCGCATGGTGGAAGTGCTTCTGCCGATATTGCTTCTGATCTACGTGCTACTCTATATCCTTCTGTTCAGCTCAGGACTAGTTGATTTCGGCCGGCTGCAGCCGATGCTCGAGCGAGGGTTCAAGCCGGTCTGGGATGCAGCGATACCGGAAATTATTTCGTTCCCGTTCGGCGAGATGGTGCTGTTTCTTATGTTCTGGAGATATACGGAATCGTCGGATTACGGGCAAGTTGCCAGCATGACGATCAAGGGCTATTTGTTCGGGGGCGCTTTTATCACCTTAATGAATGTGATCGCTCTGTCGATACTCGGACCATTCGCCAGCTGGACGACCGTTCCGCTGCTGGAAGCGACGAATTTCATCGATATCGGGGACATATTGGAACGAATCGATCCGCTTGTATCCTTGCTCTTGTTCTCTGCCGTATATGTGAAGCTGACGGCCTATTACTTGGGAGCCTCGCTCGCTTTCGCTTATTTGTTTGGCATTCGGCTGCAAATAGCAGCTTTGCCAGTCGGCATCGGCATCTTCGTCGGATCGTTCTGGTTCAAGAGCTATATGCATCAGGTTAACGTCGGCTTCGAACAAAATTTGAAGTACCACTTTCCCATCTTTCAGATTGGGATTCCGATCGTGCTCTTGCTCGTGATGCTCATGCGGAAGGGGGTCCGGTCCGGCAAGGGACGCCAAAGCCATTAACGACAGGAGGCATTAGGGCCATGTCCAACGATGCGACGAGCGGAGGCTCAGAAAAGCCGGCGGCTCAGCAATCGAACTCGCAAGCTGAGCATACCGAGCACGCCGGGCAGGTGCTGCTTCCGGATCTGGAGCTGAATATCGAGCGTCTGCAACGTTTTCTCGGCGGAGGGTCGGATATCGTATGCCGCACGCTTACGCACCGGTCGTTCGATAACGAACAATACGCCATTCTATATATGGACGGTCTTGTAGACGGGGCGGCAATCCATACGATGCTGCTGGGACTGCTTGAAGATGCGAACCGAACAAACGAATTGCAGGACGATGGAAGTCTCTATAACCATCTAATGGACCGTTCGATTGCAGTTGGCAAAATCCGGCCCGTCACCTCAATTGATGAGGCCGGTTACGCTATGCTGGAAGGCAGTACGGTAATCGTAGTCGGGCATAGTCTGCGGGCAATCGCGGTCGATACGGCGGGAGGAGAGAGCCGGTCGGTAGAAGAACCAAGCTCCCAGACCGTCGTGCGCGGTCCGAAGGAAGGCTTTACCGAAAATTTGCGGACGAATACGGCTCTCGTGAGAAGGATCATCAAGTCGCCCAATTTGCGTATGGACTATAAAGTCGTCGGACAAGAAACGCGTACGAACATTGCCGTCGTCTATCTGCAGGGTATCGCGCAGGATGATGTCGTACAAGAGGTGCACCGCCGGATCGATGCGATCGAGATCGACGGAATATTAGAGAGCGGATATATCGAGGAGTTTATCCAAGACAAGGCGTTTACGCCGTTTCCTCTCATTCAGAACACGGAGCGGCCGGATGCGGCTTGCGCCGGCATACTGGAGGGTCAAGTCGTTATTATGGTGTCGGGGACGCCTTTCGTGCTCTTAACGCCAGTAACGTTCGTCAGATTTTTTCAATCGAGCGAAGATTATTACCAGCGCTATGACATCGCTACGTTTCTGCGTTTAATTCGGGTGGCTTCCTTTTTTATTTCGATGCTGCTGCCGTCGATGTACATCGCGATTACAACCTTTCATCAAGAAATGCTGCCGACCTCCTTATTAGTCAGTCTAGCCGCGCAGCGGGAGGGTGTACCGTTCCCTGCGCTCGTCGAAGCGTTCCTCATGGAAATTACGTTTGAAATATTGCGCGAAGCAGGCGTGCGGATGCCCCGCATTATCGGACCGGCTATCTCCATTGTCGGTGCGCTCGTTCTCGGTCAAGCCGCTGTTCAAGCCGGACTCGTATCCGCCGCGATGGTAATCGTCGTATCGTTCACGGCTATAGCGAGCTTCGTTATTCCGGCTGTCAACATGGGCATCGCGGCGCGGCTTATCCGTTTCGTGCTGATGATATTGGGCGGGACCTTCGGATTGTTCGGCATCATGTCCGGGTTGATGGTGCTGCTAGCTCATTTGTGCGGGTTGCGTTCATTCGGCAAGCCGTACCTCATGCCGATCTCGCCTTTTGTCCCAGGTAATCTGAAGGATGTGCTCATTCGCGTCCCGTGGTGGGCGATGCGCAACCGGCCGAAAAACATGGCTTCGAAATCAAATTTGAAGAGGGAAGGCAGCGGGCAAAGGCCTGATCCGGACCGGGAAGGGGCATAACGATGAAGCCTGCGATTTCTACTTTGCAGACGGTGGCAATCATTAATAACGCGATATCGCCGACTGCAATATTATCGATCCCGCCAGTGGTGATCTCGATTGCTTCGCATGACGCATGGATTTCCGTTCTAGGTGCCGGACTCGCTTATTTGCCGATGGTTGCGGTCATCGCCGCAATATGCAGGGCGAACCCGGGTAAGCCGTTTATTGAATGGCTGGAGAGCCGTTTCGGACGACCAGTCGGTATGCTGATCGGACTGCTGTTCGGGGTCTATTATTTTAATACCTTTTGCTTAATCGTCAGACAGTTCGCCAATTTTATAGGCGACATGGTTCTCGACGAGACGCCGCTGTTCATGTTGATCGGCATTATGGTGGCGGTTGCCGCCTTTACGGTCGCCCACGGCGTGGAGGCGATCGCGCGGTCGTCGTTTATTGTGTTGCTGATGGTCGCGGCCATTATCCCTTTCTCTGTTTTGCTCAATTATTCCGATATCAATTTACAACGGCTGCTGCCTTTAGTCGATACGGATCTGCCCCATATTGCAGCCGCGACGGTATCGCCGTTCTTGTGGCTGACGGAAATGTCGATTCTGCTTATCTTCTCACCCTACATGAAGCGGCCGGCTTCGTTCGTTCGAGCAGGAATGTTCGGGATGCTGTTCAGCCTATTCGAGATCATGCTCGTCGTCGTCATGACGCTCACGATCTTCGGCCCGCGAATCGTACCGATGATGTCGTATCCGTTCATTAACATGGTTGGGATCGTCGAGGTGGGCAAGTTTCTGGAGCGTATCGAGATCTTCACGGTTTCCGCATGGGGCATGACCATGTATATCAAAATGGCCGTCTTTCTTTTCGCAGCCGTACATTGTTTGTCGCAAACCTTGCATCTGCGCAGCAATCGGCACGCTTTGATTGGACTAAGCGTGCTAGCTGTCGTGACGACATTGGCGGCATGGCCCCGGAACGTCGAGATGGACAACTGGGTGCTGTATGATACGATCCCTTTCTTGATTGTGTTTAATGTCGGCCTGCCGGCCGTGATTGGAATAGGTTTGATCTTGACTAGGGCGGGCAATCGCGCAAAAGGAGCGAAGACATCATGAATGGCAAGCTGCGCCGGATACTATGCGCCGCCGCACTCGTATGGACAACCTTCATCGCGACGGGCTGTTGGAACCGAATCGAATTGAATGAGCTGGCTATTACGTCGGCAACGGGCATCGATTGGGACGGTAGCAAATGGATCATATCCTATCAAGTCGTCATTCCGGCCGCTATATCGTCGGGAATCGGAACGACCGGCGGGACGCAGCAATCGCCAATTGTTGTCTATTCTACTGAAGGACGTACGATTCGCGAGGCGATGATGTATAGCTTCTCCGAAAGCCCGAGAAAGCTGTTCTACGGTCATAACCGGGTCGTCGTCCTGAGCGAGGAGGTCGCGCGCCGCGGCTTCGAGGAATTAATCGACGTCTACTTCCGGAACGCGGGGCCGCGCGAGACGGTGAGCATGCTTGTAACGCCGGGTTCCGCGAGGCGAATATTGGAGCAGTTCATGCAGTTGCAGCTGATTTCGGGTGATGGGATGAAGGACATTGTTTTGTCTGAAATGAAAAATGCGTCCATCCTGCCTAACGTTCAAGTGTATCAGCTTGCGATGGAATTAGCCGGCGATGCGAAGAGTGCGGTGCTCCCGGAAATTTATATTTCGGGTTCAGGAGACACGGCCTCGCTGGACTCTTTCAAGCAGACGACGATTCCGTCCAAGCTTAAGCTTAGGAGGCTTGCCGTGCTGCGCCAAGGCCGAATGGTCGGCTGGATGAATCAGCGGCAGTCGCTGGGCGTTTCTTATCTGCGCAATAGGGTGCAGCAGACGGGCGTGACGGTTCCTTGCGAGAAGACAGACGGCACCCGCGGCTACGACATGATTCACATTAGCCGTTCTTCGACGAAGCTGAAGCCGATTGTTCGGGAGGGCAGACTTGCTTATTCTGCTGAGGTGCATGCCTTAGGCACGCTGACCGAGTCGGGTTGCCCGCAAAATTTGTACAAGCCGGAGGTCATTCGGAAGATTGAGCAAGGAGGCGAGCTGCAAATCCGCACGATCATACAAGAAGCATGGTCGCGGGGACAGCAGCTTGGCGTCGACGTATTCGGTGCGGCGGAGTCGGCTCACCGCAAGCACCCGCAACAATGGAAGAAGTGGAGCGGCGATTGGAACAGCGTATTCACTTCCGCTGCTCTGGAAACGAACGTCCACCTTCGCATTGCGCGCATGGGGCTGAGCAATAAGTCGTTTCAATATATTACGAATCAAGATAAAAGAGAGTGAGGCGAGTGCTGTGCATTACACCATTGCAGTCATTATCATCAGCTTCGCCGTATTAATCGTTGCTGGCAGCCGGACGCTTATCCGTAAGGGCTGGTATCGGGATTTTATCTTGTATGCTGTGCTCCTCGGCTGGGCGGGGGTCATGATGACTGCTGTAAATCTGAATCTGCCCTATGCATCATCGATGACAAGCATTTATTGGTTAAAAGCGGGCCTGCGGCTAGTTACGCCTACGCTGAGAGCGACTATCAACTGGGCGATCGGCTAAACGGCTGCCGGCATGACAATCGGTTTGACACCGTCCTAGCCATTGTCCTAGACTGATGTCATGACATCAATTATTGGGCAGGAGAGTGGCAATATGGATGGGGCGTGGTACGCCGGTTGGCGGCACCTATTCAAGCTCGACCCGGATCGCGAAATATCGGATGAAGCGCTGGATGCCTTATGCATGTCCGGAACGGATGCGATTATGGTCGGCGGCTCAAGCGGCGTGACATTCGACAATACGGTCGAGCTCATGTCCCGCATACGCCGTTATGCGGTCGATTGCGTCTTGGAAGTGACAAGCCTGGAGGCAGCGGTGCCGGGGTTCGACTACTACTTGGTCCCGCTTGTTCTGAACGCAGACAAGCCGGAGTGGCTGATCGGCAGACAAACGGAAGCCGTTCGTGAGTTCGGCCATCTCATACCGTGGGAAATTACGGCTGGTGAAGGTTATTTGATATTGAATGGTGAAGCAACAGCCGCGAAAGTGAGCGGTGCGCGAACGGATATAACGGAAGACGAGGCGCTTGCATACGTTCAAGCGGCTGACAGGCTGATGCGGTTGCCGGTTGTATACATCGAGTACAGCGGAGCTTTCGGCGATATGACGCTCGTTAAGCGGGCGGCACAAACGGTTTCGCAGGCGAGAATCGTATACGGCGGCGGAATTGATAGCCCGGAACGGGCGGTTCAAGCGGCCTCTTCCGCACATACGGTCGTTGTCGGCAATATTATTTATTCGGATTTGGACGCTGCGGTAGCAACGGTGCAGGCTGTCAAAGAAACGAACTTGGCGTTGTAGTTGCCTGGGGTTAAGATGAAGAAGGCTTGTCGCGGACTTGCGGAAGTCGGGCGGAGTTCATGGGGATAGTGAAGCAAGACGGTTATCAGACGGGAAGCGTGAAGTGGTTGCGAAGAGTGGCGAGTGAACTCCGGTTCTACCGGTCAACGCATATCCCGTTTTGGACAAGCCGTCTTTTTTGTGTTGTCCGACTCCGACAAGTGGCGAAAAACGGAAATTGACACCGCTCTTGCGGTTGAATAGACTAGACATACAAGGCGAACAGCGATGCGAACATAAGCGGCAGGCGCCAGCGTTTCGAAGCAGGTATGCACGGGGCGCAAGCACAGCCAAGGCTTGCATCGCGGCCGGATCGGGCCTAGCCGACAGGTAAAGGAGTTAACGATACGATGTTTAATTCGATTGATATTGATGCAGCGGTTCAGAAGCTGAATCCGGAGCAGCGGGCGGCTGTTCAGGCGACAGACGGCCCTCTGCTTATTATGGCCGGAGCGGGCAGCGGCAAGACCCGCGTCTTGACGCACCGGATTGCTTATTTGATCGAGAAGAGACGTGTGGCGCCATGGAGCATTCTCGCGATTACGTTTACGAATAAAGCGGCCCGCGAGATGCAGGAGCGCGTCGCCCAGCTCGTTGGCCCTTCGGGCAGCGACATATGGGTATCGACGTTCCACTCGATGTGCGTCCGCATTTTACGAAGAGATATTAGCCGGATCGGCTTCACGTCGAGCTTCTCGATTCTCGATTCGACCGACCAGTTGTCCGTTATTCGCAACATTATGAAAGAACAGAATGTCGATACGAAGAAATTCGAACCGAAAGCGGTGCAAGCGGCAATCTCCAGCGCGAAGAACGAGTTGCTGACCCCGGACCGGTTCTCAGCGAAGGTCGGCGACTATTTCGAACAGATCGCGGCGAACGTCTATGAGGCGTACCAGAAGCGTCTGCGCGCTAACAACTCGCTCGATTTCGACGATTTGATTATGACGACGATTAGGCTGTTCACGGATGAACCGGATGTGCTTGCTTTCTATCAGAATAAATTCCGTTATATTCACGTCGACGAGTATCAGGATACGAACCGGGCTCAGTACATGCTGTGCCGTATGTTGGCGGATAAGCATCATAACATATGCGTTGTCGGCGACAGCGACCAGTCGATCTACCGCTGGCGCGGCGCGGATATTACGAACATTCTGAACTTCGAGGAAGATTATCCGGAAGCGAAGGCGATTCTGCTCGAGCAGAACTACCGGTCGACATCGAACATTCTGAATGCGGCGAACGCGGTCATTGGCAATAACTCCGGACGCAAAGCGAAGCGGCTGTGGACGGACAGAGGGCCGGGTGATGCACTGATCGTCTACCAAGCGGATTCGGAACATGACGAAGGCTACTTCGTGACGGGCGAGATCGCCAAGAATGTGAAGGAAGGCCGCCGTTATGCGGACCATGCGATTTTGTACCGGACGAATGCCCAGTCTCGCGTCATTGAGGAAATCTTGATTAAGTCGGATATCCCATATCAGATCGTCGGCGGCATCAAGTTCTACGACCGCAAAGAGATCAAAGATATTCTCGCTTACTTGCGGCTTATTTCGAACCCGGATGACGATATCAGCCTCGTGCGCATCATTAATGTGCCGAAGCGGGGGATTGGCGACACGACAGTCGGCAAAATCGCCGAAGAAGCCGCACGGCGCGGCATCTCTATGTATGCGGCGCTCGGTACGTTGGATGAGTTCGGAGGACTCGACGTCAGCGGCAAGACGCGGGCGACGCTCGTTCAGTTCCGCGACATGATCGCGGATTTGACGCGCATGGTCGACTACTTGTCCGTCACGGAGCTCACGGAGAAGGTGCTGGAGCTGTCGGAGTACAAGCTCGAGCTGCATCGCGAGAACACGCTCGAATCGAAAGCCCGCATCGAGAACATCGACGAGTTCCTGTCGGTTACGCAGGAGTTCGAGAAGAACAACGAGGACAAATCGCTCGTCGCGTTCTTGACCGATCTCGCACTCATTGCCGACATCGATTCGATGAACAAAGATGAGGAAGAAGACCAGCCGCAGGATTCCGTTATTCTCATGACGATGCACAGCGCCAAAGGTCTGGAGTTCCCGGTCGTGTTCATCATCGGCATGGAGGAAGGTGTCTTCCCGCACAGCCGAGCGTTCATGGACAACGAGGAGCTCGAAGAGGAGCGCCGTCTTGCTTACGTCGGTATCACTCGGGCCGAGAAGAAGCTGTACTTGCTGTGCGCACGTATGAGGACGCTGTTCGGCCGTACCGCAGCGAACCCGCCTTCTCGATTCCTCCAGGAAATTCCGGAGGAATTCAGAACGATGGCCTCGCCCGGCCGCACCATTGGCGGCGGGCTTGGCTCAAGCGGCGGAGCGGCTGGCGGTTGGGCAGCCGCGCGCCGCGGGGGC
>NZ_BILZ01000024.1 GCF_004000825.1 Paenibacillus kobensis NBRC 15729
TGAAGCCGCGCCGCTGTCGCGACCGCCGCGAGGGCCAGCTGCGCCGCGTGAAGCAGCGCCGCTGTCGCGACCGCCGCGAGGGCCAGCTGCGCTATCGCGATCCGCGCCGCCTCGCGCGGACTTCACGCGGATTGGCGCTTCGCCGCGCGCGATTGCCGAATCGTCGCGGCGCTCGACAGTGGTGCCAAGCGCGCGTTCGATATGCGCCATCGCTCCGCTGTCGCGTGCCGTCGTCAGCGTGACCGACATGCCTTCGTTGCCGGCGCGGCCAGTGCGGCCGATGCGGTGAATGTATGTTTCGGCATCTTGCGGAATATCGTAGTTGAACACGTGCGAGACGCCTTCAACGTCTAGACCGCGCGCTGCGACGTCTGTCGCGACGAGCACTTGAAGCTTCGCTTCGCGGAAACGTTTCATAACCTGCTCGCGCTTCGCTTGCGACAGATCGCCATGCAGTTCGTCGCTATCGATGCCGCGTTCTTGGAGCGCTTCGTTCAGCTTTTTGGCACGAATCTTCGTTCGGCAGAACACGACGGCGAGGTATGGGCGGTAACGTCCGATCAGCTCGACGAGCGTATCTTCTTTCCGGCGATCTGTCGTCTCAACAGCTACCTGCTTGATCGTGTCAACCGTTACCCGTTCTGGACGGATTCGAATATCATCGGGATTGTTCATGTATTCTGTGCCGAGCTTGCGGATCGCTTCCGGCATCGTGGCAGAGAACAGCATCGTCTGGCGGTTCTGTCTTGGCATCTGCGAAATGATCGATTCCACTTCGGTCAGAAAACCCATGTGCAGCATCTGGTCTGCTTCGTCGAGCACGAGCATTCGGATTTTGCCGAGTGAAACCGTCTCGCGGCGCAAATGATCAAGCAGCCGTCCCGGCGTTGCGACGATAATATGCGGTTCTTTATTTGCAAGCTTGCGGATTTGCGCTTCAACGTCTTGTCCGCCATATGCGGCCAGTACGGTTGCGCCTGCCGCTGGAGCAAGCTTCTTCATCTCTGCTGTAATTTGAATAGCCAGCTCCCGCGTCGGTGTGAGCACGAGCGCTTGCGTTTGGCTTTTTTGCGTATCGATACGTGCAAGCAACGGCAGGGCGAACGCAAGCGTTTTGCCCGTACCGGTCTGTGCTTGCACGATAACGTCCGTCCCTTTTAGCGCCTTCGGAATTGCTTGTTCCTGTACAGGCGTCGGCTTCGTGATGCCGTATGATTGTAGAACGCCAGACAGCTCTTCCGAGACGCCAAGCGACGTAAATGTAGTTGCCATTCCAAAACTCCTCTGTATGCGCGGCTCCATGCCGCCGATTATCCTATCCAGTATACCAGTAATAGGGGATAAACGCATCTTTCGGCCTATTCGACTCCACCAGCTTTATTCTGTCCGTGTTGTTATGGTATACTTTGTACGAACAAATGATCCCGTAAGTATGTTAATAAGATTTGAATGGAAGTAAGGAGACAGCGCAATGGCATTTGGCGTTAACCGACGCGAGCTGCAGGACTGGAAGCGTCAAGTTCAGATCGGCGAAATCGCCGTGATGACGCATTATTGGTATGACGAGCGGTTTCCCGGCAACCGGACGGTAACGAAGGTCGGCTGCAGCAATCTGCAGCGGCTAGCCGATTGGTGCAAGTTGCATGGATTGGATCCGAAGTACATTCATAAGCGCGAGCTTTATCCGCATTTTGACGTCATCGGCCCAAAGCAGCGAGAGGTGCTGGCACGAATGGGACGGCACGATTTGATCGATAAATTTCAGCTGTAGCTGCATCGAGATCGTTCAGCATAGAGCAACGCAGCGGAGACTTCTGGACAGAGGTCTCTTTGTTGTATTCTGACAGCCGGGCCTAGCATTCGAGACATCATTAAGGAGGGGCGATAGATGACCATTCAGCAAACAATTCTACATATTGACGATGAGCTTTCTGGCATCTTGCGAGATTACGAGGAGTGGTTTCGGCTAACGCCGGAGATGCTTCGGTTCAAGCCTCATGACCGCTGGAGTATTGAACAAATTTTGGAGCATGTGACGTTAACGAATCATTTTCTGCTTATTCTTATCCGGAAAGGGACAAGAAAGGCGAAAGATTCAGCGTTAAAGTCTGACCTTAATCAAGCGGTCTCGAACTACGAATACAATCTGGAGGCACTGGACCAAATTGCTCGGCATAATTCATTCAAATGGATAAGGCCGGAGCATATGGAGCCGAACGGTGAGAAATCGACTGCAGAAGTCAAATTGTTGCTGGAAGAGCAGATTGAGGAATGCCAACAAATGCTGCGTCAGTTGCCGAATGGCGAGGGGATTTTGTACAAGACAATGATGACCGTGAACAACCTCGGCAAGATCGACGTTTATCAATATCTTTATTTCTTATGCCTGCATGCGAGACGCCATATCTCTCAAATGCAAGGCGTAATGGAAGAGTACCGCAGATTTCACACTAGCCAATAGGAGGAACTTCCATTGAACCATACGCAATTCTGGGCACTGATTAAGCAATCGAAAGAGCATGGCGAAGAGCAGGTGGAATGGATAACGAATGAGCTGTGCAACAAAACCGTGGACGAAATTCTCGACTTCGAAATGGCGTTCGGCCAGTTTATGAAGCAGTCGTATACATCATCTTTATGGGGGGCGGCATTCGTCATTATGGGCGGGTGCTCCGATGATGGTTTCGATTATTTTAGAGGATGGCTCATTATTCAAGGGGAGCAAGTCTTCGATAAAGTACTGGCAGATCCTCAATATTTGGCGGAATATATCCTGGAGGTCAATCGGGAGGATGAGTTGATGCCTCAATGCGAGGAAGCATTGTCTGCTGCATTGGATGCCTATACCTATCTCAAGACTGGCGAATTGGCGTATGACGAAGACGTGCAGACCGAGTTCATGAATACATTAGAGGCGCGCGGCTATGATTATGCACATCCGGATATCGAGTTTGATTGGGAAGAAGACGATTTGCCGGGGAAGTATCCGATCTTATGGGAGAAGTTCGGAGATGAACCGCTAACCTGATATGCGGTTCCTATGCAATAGGGCAATATCGATATCGGGGAAGGATGGGTTGACGATGAGAAGAGTGACGGTTGTCTATTCGCTCATTCTGGATGAGACGAAGCAGAAAGTACTGATGGTACGTAATAGAGACCGAGACAGCTGGTCGCTGCCGGGCGGCGCCGTTGAAGACGGAGAGTCGCTGGAACAGGCGGCGGTCCGGGAGGCGAAAGAAGAGACGGGGCTCGATGTTCGAGTTTTTGGCATAACGGCAGTCAATGAAGCGATGCTGGAGATTTACGAAGAACATGTGATATTCATTACGTTCAGGGCGGCAATCGT
Organism: Paenibacillus kobensis NBRC 15729; assembly: GCF_004000825.1. GTDB lineage: Bacteria > Bacillota > Bacilli > Paenibacillales > Paenibacillaceae > Paenibacillus_T > Paenibacillus_T kobensis. Next base: position 3,350 of record NZ_BILZ01000024.1, read on the forward strand.
CGGAGGCAGCGAGGAGATCGTCAGACCGGACGAGATCAGTGACATTCAATGGATCGATCTGACCGAGGCGGACCGTTTATATCCCTACTATAAGGAAGGCTTTAGGGAAATCGTCCGGAACAATAGAGAAGTCAGCTATCATAATGAGGGACGAGTGAAAAGTTAAAGCCGGATCATAAAGAAGTCAGCAGTTTCCTAACATACATTAAACATGGTACATTCTAGGTAATAGATGGCGAAGTCGAACAGACCTCGTCATTTTTTGTAAAATGAGACGGTGACCGAGGTGCGAGAATGAGTGCAACATTGCCATCCATAGAGCTGGCCAACGAGATAGAACGGTCTGAGATCGAATATATGACAGACCGTATGACTGCCATCCAGAGCAGACCAGACAATCCGGAAGGAATCGAAATCGAGACGTTCGGCAACGCGGTTGCATTATACAGTCGAACGATGCCTTGGGCGACGTTTAATACGGTCAAAGGCTTAACGGACCGCGACATCGATTATATCGAACCGATTCTCGAATTCTATCGGCAGAGAGACCGTAAAGTTCAATTCGAAATTATCCCGTCTCTGACGGACCATAGTGTACTGAACCGATTATCCGAGCTCGGCTTGTATCAGGCGGGTTTCCATTGCTCGTTGGTTGCGCAACCTAGCGTGCTGGAGTCATCGCGGGACACCATCCGAATCGAAGAACTGCCGGAAGATCAATTCGAGCAGTATGCGACGATACATTGCAGAGGGACCGGCTTGCCCGATGACGGGATTCCGTATGTGGCGCAGAATAACAAGGTGTTGCATGGCCGTCCGGGATGGAAGTTTTATATCGCCTATGTGAATGAGTCTCCGGCGGCTGTAAGCGTGATGTATATCCAATCAGAGAAAGCGTCTTTAACGTTCGCTGCTACGTTGCCGCAGTTTCGAAATCTAGGATTGCACCAACAGCTTCTGCAACGAAGAATAACGGACGCCTATCATAGCGGCTGTAGGCTGGTCGTGGGACAATGCGCCTTTTTGTCCCAAAGCCATCGCAATATGGAGTCTGCCGGAATGAAATTAGGCTACGTCAGAACGTCATGGACGGAGAAGTAATGTCAGTCGGCATCATAATGATTTATTGAAGGCTATTAAAATCTAATAATTACGTACAGCATGAGATGCTAAGAGAAGGAAGCGGACTATCCATGACTACAAATTATGCGACCTTATTAAGGGTGCCGACGATTGAGGAATATCGGGCAATTTGTGACGCTGTAGGGTGGCAGGACTATATGAATTTCGAGGCAGCAGAGCAGTCTTTGGACAAGTCTTTATTCGGAGTCGTCATTCAGCATGAGAACGAGGCGGTTGGGATGGGCCGGGTCGTTGGTGACGGACATATTTACTTCTACATTCAAGATATTGCCGTCAAGCCGGAGCATCAGAACCAAGGCATCGGGCAATTGATTATGTCGGCAATCGTTGATTATTTGCAAAACAACGCTCCGGAGAAATCGTTCGTCGGATTGTTCGCATCGGAAGGCAAAGAGCCGTTCTATAACAAATACGGGTTTCAAGCGCATAGCGGCATGACAGGGATGTTCGGGGTTGTACTCGATAAGGAGATCAAGTGACGGATGGAGTGGGCGGATGAAGAAGCGATATAGACTGTTGCTCTCACTTGCAGTCATCTGTGTCATTGCTTCATTGATTGTAAGCTCCGTTTTTTATAACCGCTATACGGAATACAAGAAAATGAACAACCAAACTTACGAGAACCTAATGAGCAGTGTCTATAGTTACGGATTGGAGATTCCAGCGACCAAAATCGATGCGATCGTTCAGTTAATCAAGCTTAACTCTCCTGAAGCGAGAGAAGGAATCGAAACGTGGATACTAGAAATCGCTTCGGATTATAGTGTAGCCCAGAACGCGGCCGCCTTATTGGAGCCATTCATCAGTGATGATGAGGGCAATCCAGGTTCCCCTGTCCAGATGTACCGTTTCTTTGGTGATCTAAAGTCGCTTCTGCTGGACATGGTTCGGACAGAAGACGATTTGGAACAATGGAAGCAGATCGGGTTGGAGCTTAGCGACATCATGACCTCGTTAAAAACAAATTTGGATAAGCAAAAACTTGCAGATGCATCTGATGCGGCACAGCAGTGGAATGAGGCCATCCATCAACTGAAACAACGATATTCGGATACCTACATTCTGCAGCACATCATCCGTTGACCAATGTCAGGATGAAGTTTTTAAGGGGAGAGGAGCATACATATGGCAAATTCAAATAAGCCTGTCGGTCTAACGCAATCTGCTGGATATCAAGCAGGCGTAAGAAGAACGTTCCCGCTGCCACTGGAAGAGGCCTGGCATCTTATTATTTCCCCAGAAGGGATAAGTCTGTGGCTGGGCAGCACGGCGTTAACTGAGCTGCGGGTTGGCGAGCAATATACGACAGGCGAAGGGATTTCGGGAGAGATTCGGGTGGTCAATCATGCCGAGAATATTCGAATGACCTGGAAGCCGGAGAATTGGGATAAGCCGTCGACTTTACAAATTCGGACGATAGCAAGCGGCAGCAATAAAACGACGATCAGCTTTCATCAAGAGAACTTACCGGACGCGGCGGTACGGGAAGAGATGATAGCAAGATGGGGGCAAGTGCTTGCTGACTTGAAATCAGCAATTGGATAACAGCAAAATTTAGATGAATACAAATGAGGGGAGATGCCCATGAAAATATTGATCGTATCCGATGAGGAATCCAAGTACATTTGGGATTATTTTGACCGGGAACGATTTAAGGACATCGACCTCATTATTTCTTGCGGCGACATGAAGCTTCGTATCTATCATTCCTTGTCAGTATGATTCCTGTTCCGCTGCTGTATGTGCACGGCAATCATGATCTGACCTATATTACGGCGCCTCCCGAAGGATGCGAATGTATTGAAGACCGGTTAATCACGTACCGCGGCATCCGCATATTGGGGCTTGGCGGGAGCCATAGGTACAGCCCCGGCGCACATCAATATTCGGAACCGCAAATGAAACGGCGAATTGCCCGATTAAAGCTGAAGCTGTGGCGAAGCCGTGGAGTGGACATTGTTGTCACGCATGCTCCAGCTTTCCAGATTGGCGACGGAGATGACGTGTGTCATCGAGGGTTTCAATGCTTCGTCGATCTGATCGACCGTTACAAACCGAAATATATGTTTCATGGGCACCAGCATTTGAATTATGGAAATGGACAGCGGATATATCAACGGCATGATACGAAGATCATGAATGCGTTTGGTTATTTTATTGTCGAGTATTGAGATTTGAACCAAGTGTTCTAACTTAGGAGTTGTAGAGATGGAAAACGTCCGGTTAGTTAAGCCTGCAGTAGATTTGCAGAACGAATATATGGATTTCTATCAGGAGTGGAAGGATAGCGGTGAAGATATGGTGCCGTGGGTCATTAGCCAAGATCCTTCTGATTTTCCGGCGATGGTTCAATTTCTGTTCAATAACGAGAAGGAAGAGAACTTGCCTGAAGGGTGGGTTCCGGATTCCACCTACTGGCTGGTCGAAGGCAGCGGGAAGGTCGTTGGAGCGGTCAACATTAGGCATCGGCTGACGGAGAAGTTGTTGAACAGCGGCGGTCATATTGGCTATGGAATTCGTCCTTCGGCAAGAAGAAAAGGGTACGCAACGAAGCTGCTCGCACAAGCATTGGACATTACGAAACAGTTAGGCATCACGAAGGTGCTTGTTGTATGTGACGAGAGCAATACCGCTTCAGCGAGAACGATCGTGCTTAACGGCGGCATACAAGATGCTAGCTTCACAGAAGAAAGCGGCAATGTCATCAACCGATTTTGGATCGAGAACGAATAGCAGAAGACAAGGGAGAATGATTCTAATCATGCAGCCTCCAGAACTTAATGAGATTATACAGAAAGCTCAACAACTGCGGTTCACAATGAACTGTGATATAGAAACCGGCCAGTTGCTTCGTACGCTCGCAAGTTCCAAGAGAGCGGGGACATTCTTGGAGTTGGGAACTGGAGCAGGTGCCTCAATAACGTGGATATTGGAAGGTATGGACTCTCAGTCTCGGCTGGTGTCTGTCGAAATGGATGATTCCATTCAGAGCATCGCCCGTTCGATTATTAAGGATGAGCGTGTTGAGTTTGTAACGGAGGACGGCTCCATATTTATTGAACAGAATAAAGGAAAGAAGTTTGACCTTATCTTCGCCGACACGTGGCCAGGGAAGTTCTATCATTTAGAAGAGGCGCTGGAGATGGTGGCTGAAGGAGGATTCTATATCATTGATGATTTGAATCCTGTCGATTCATGGAGCCTGGGTCATGGAGATAAGGTGCAGAGCTTACGGATGAAGATGAGGGGTCTGCATGATTTTCGAATCGTTGAACTGAATTGGTCGACGGGGCTAATCGTTGCCACAAGAAGGACAAAGTAAGGACGGCCGATGAATGAGAATCATCTTTTTAGATATTGATGGCGTTCTAAATACCGATCGGGCAGTCCGGCTGCGCCAACTTCATGAACAGGCCGACATAAATTTCGATGCCGAGGCGATGAAGAACTTACAAGAGCTTATTGACGCCACGGATGCCTATGTTGTAATTAGCTCGACCTGGAGAATTCACTACAATACGGAGAATCGATTGTGGACAGAGCTGATTCGAAACTTTATGCAATATGGCTTGGAGCATCGAATTATAGGGATAACCCCTGTTCTTGACTCTAACCTGCAACCGTCGACGCGTTGGAGAGAAATCGAGAGCTGGCTTAGAAATTATCTGGATGGGCATATCCAATCCTTTGTCATTGTGGATGATGAATGGGAGATGGGGCCTTATACGAGGACTCATTTCCTGAAGTGCCAAGGATATCGCGGGATTACAACAGAAGTAAAGGATAAAGCTATTCAAATTCTAGGTACGGTAAGAGATAAGTAATCTATATTTTATATGAAATTTATGCTAAATATTAGTGTTTTGTGGTAGATTCAATACAAAATCTGCTAATAGGGGCGTACTAGAATGGAACAATGGGAATATAAAACGATCAAGTTAAAAACGGGCGGTTTTATGGGCGGCAAGGTTAACGAAGAACTGCTGGAGCAGGAGTTGAACATTTACGGATTCGAGGGCTGGGAGCTCGCTTCTTGCTTCGATACGAGCAGTTATCAAGGCCAATCGCGGGAAGTCATTATCGTTTTCAAAAGAAGAAAACAGTAGTTGAACGTAATGGCAACAATCCATACAACAATGTCCGCCGACCCGCAGTTGGAGAAGCTAATGGAAATCGTCATGAGGAACGAGGTTATTTATGATTTTCTGCTTCGTATTGACCAGCTGCCGCTCCGTAACTACTTTATTGGTGCAGGATGCATCACGCAGACGATATGGAATGATTTGAGCGGGTATCCGCTATGTCACGGAATCAAAGATGTTGATGTTGTCTATTATGATGCCAACGACATAACATCCGAGGGTGAAGCGGGCATCCGAACGATGCTGGCAGACGCATTTCCGGATTTTCCGCTTAAGCTGGATGTCAAAAATCAAGCGAGAGTGCATATGTGGTACAAGGAACGTTTTGGCTACGAAATCCCGCCTTACTCTTCATTGGAGAGCGCGATCGATACATGGCCGACGACAGCAACCGCACTCGGACTTCGTATTGTGAAAGACGAATGGCAATTGTACGCCCCGTTCGGACTTGCCGACCTGTTCAACCGAGTCGTTAGACCGAATAAAATACAAATCACGCAGCAAATCTACGAGAAGAAAGTAAACCAATGGATAGCGATATGGAACGAATTGATAATCGTACCTTGGCTACAATCTGGTGAGTACGCTGATGGATAATAACCTTTGCACCGAGAGGGAATCGAAAATGAGCCATTCATGGTTTGAAATGCATGATATCGATGCGAGTCTGTTGAAGTACGTTATTCTCTTTGCCGAATACGGGAATCAGTTGATCCTTATTCGCCATCGGGAGCGTGCCGTCTGGGAGCTTCCAGGAGGTAAGATCGAAGCAGGAGAATCCATTCATGAAGCGGCGGGCAGGGAATTGTACGAAGAGAGCGGCGCTATTGATTTCTCGCTGACGCCGATTGGAATATATGAGCTGAACGGGACCTATGGCGCCGTACTGCATGCCAAGGTCGACCAGCTAGGCCCGCTGCCGGAGAGCGAAATCGCGGAAGTGCGTTTAAACGAAGGCTTGCCTATTGGTTTAAATTACGGAGACATCTACTACGATATGTACGACAGATGGTTAGCTTTCAAGGCACGGCAAGTCCAATACCCATCAACTAAGAGTAACGAATAGGAGAGCTGAGAGTACATGAAGCTTCAAGAAGTATCCGTCCAAGTGCAGCTATCGAATAACGATTTGCGTAATTTCCAAATGTCCACCCTGTGCAGGCAAGCGTTCATATGGGTATATGCAGTGCTGCTTGTCGGCTCGATCAGTTACATCGTTTATAGCGCGGTCAACAATCAGATCGAAGATGTGCCGATGATGGCGTGGATCATTATGTTCGTCGGACTTGCACTATTGCTAACCCTATTCACGACGATGCAGAAGGCGAAGAAAAGCCGTTTTCTGAAAGAGATCAAGACGTATACGGTAACCGACGAGACAGTCAAGATGGAATCGGAATCGTTGGCTGCAAATTTGAAATGGGAAGATTTTGTGAAATACCTTAAGACGAAGCAGGCCATTTATTTATATATGAATGCCAATTCTGCTCACGTGCTGCCCGTCCGCGATCTGTCCGGCGAGGAGATCCAATTCATCGTCGAATTAGCAAAAGCGAAAATAAAGAGAAAGAGCAGATGGACAAGCCTCGGCTTCCGCTTCTTGTTTTATATTCTTATATTCTTAATTACAGTGGGGCTCATGCAATATTTGACGCGATAAATAAGGATGTGTAGGGGGATCGAACCGTGAAATATGAATTCCACCGCGAATGGTTGACGAAGAAGTTCGAAGAAATTCGGAGACGCTTGCTGAAAGCGATCGATCAGCTTAACGAGCAACAGTTGAACTGGGTGCCGAGCGCATCGGTTCAGAGCATTCCTTCTATTCTCCGTCACATTGAAGATAACATTATGATTCGGGTTAGAAACAGTATTTTGCTAGAGGAGCTGGCGTGTGATAGAAGAAGCCTGCTGGAACAAGCGCACATGACGAAGGAAGAGGCCATTGATTTGGTGGACCGCAACATGCTTCTCATTATCAATGTGCTCAATGATGTATCCGATGAGACATTGGAGCAGCTGCAAGAGGTAAGAGGCAAGCTGCGTTCCAATCTCGATATGCTTCATCAGTGTGCGGCGCACTATTCGGAGCATATGGGACAAGTATTTTATTTAGCCAAATTAAGTCTGGGAGATTCCTATCATACGACGTCGGTATAGGTAGTCATGACCTTGAAAGGAGCATAAACATATGTTCGGTATCGAGCATTATCCGTTATTTCTCTTGTCAGGCATTTTGCTTAATATAACGCCCGGAAGCGATACGATCTATATTTTGGGACGTACGATGTCGCAAGGCAGAAGCGCGGGCATGATGTCAGTTCTAGGCATCGTGTCTGGCGCAGTCGCACATACGATGTTTGCGGCAGCAGGACTCTCGATTATTCTAATGAAATCAGCTGCTCTGTTCCAAGTGATGAAGTGGGCCGGAGCTGGTTATTTAATTTACCTGGGGATACGGTCGATTCTGGCTAAACCGGTGTCAGGTGTGAATCTTGAAGACGCGGAGCGGACGAAGCTAAGGCGGATATATGTGCAAGGCTTCCTTACCAATTTATTAAACCCCAAAGTTGCCTTGTTTTATTTAGCATTTCTGCCGCAGTTCATACAAGCGAACAATGATTATGGGGCACTGCCTTTCTTTATACTTGGGCTTACGTTTATTACCACAGGAACGCTGTGGTGTATGTTGCTGGTGATCGGTTCGGATCTGATGTCTCGAAGGCTTCGTAAGAGCAGTCTCTCGTCCGTGCTGAACAAGGCTTCCGGCGTTATTTTTATTGGTCTGGGCATTCAACTATTGCGTGCGAATCGAGGCTGATGTCGTGAGATGTTGAATCATGAATTAATCTTTGACAGCTCAGAGACGTTGATTGCCAGGGAGCTTCGTCCGTTGAAGGGAAAGCAATCTCCCTTCTTTTTCTATTCCAATCGTTTGAATAGAGGAAAAAGATGGGTAAAAAGCTGAATAACAGGAGCTTGGTTATGACAGCGGATGAGTTTATTACGGACAATCACGCTTTAATGATGTATCAGCCTTTTCTAGAACCAAGCAAGACGACCGCCAATGAGACAGGAGAAATAAAGCCCAATGACGACAACGAAAGTGAAAGCGATCTATTTTGACTTTGACGGAGTACTAACGTTGGATGCGACCGGTTCAAAGACGACTTGCATCTATTTAAGCAAGGCTACGAGCATTCCATTTGATGAAGTGATGACGGCGTACCGTTCATTCAATAAAGATATGCTTCTCGGCGAGAAATCGCACGCCGACATCTGGGGAGAGCTTGGCACGATGCTGCAGGGCAAGCTGGAGGAACAGCATCTGAATGAATCGTTCGAAAGCACGCCGATGAATACGGACATGCTGGCGCTGGCTCGCGATCTGAAGGAGCAAGGCTTCAAGCTTGGTATTATAACGGACAATAAGAAGGACCGGATGGAATATTTGCGTGCTTTTCACCTTCTGGATCATATTTTCGATACGATTGTGGTGTCGGCGGAAGTGGGTTCCAATAAACATCACCGTCAAATCTTCGATATCGCGCTAGGCAAGCTTCATGCGGCGCCGCATGAAAGCATTTTTATCGATAACAATGAAGGCAATCTTGTTGTTCCAAGGGAGATTGGGATGGCAGGGATTTATCATGACGATCAGGCTAATGACGTCGAAGCGATTCGACGTCAGTTAAAGTCGCTGATCAGCGAAGAGTTATTCGGATGAAAGAGCTGCTTGAGAAGATAGAAGAGACGAGAGAACAGCTATTGGCCGAAATCCTGCCGCTGAGCAGCGATCAGCTTAATCGAAAGTTACAGCTCGGAAGATGGAGTGTTGCTCAAACATGCCGTCATTTGGTATTGACTGAGCTGTTGTTTACGGAGGCGATCGCTGCGGGACTTCGAAGCGAGCCTTCAGCAAGCATAGAACGGAAGCCGATTGAGCTGGTGCTGGATAAGTCTAAGAAGCTGGAGAGCCCAGACATCGCGAAGCCGGAGGAAAGCGATTTTAGCTTGGATGAATTGACTGCTATGCTTGTTCAAGCGAGGGGCAAGCTGCTGCAGTTGCTTCTCACGGTCAAGGATTCTTCCATTTTGTATGAGCGACATAGCAGGCATGTGTTCTTTAAGGATCTAGCTTTATATCAATGGGTAGAATTGTTGGCGCTGCATGAACAGCGGCATATCGATCAAATTAAAAGATTGCTGGACGATATGAGTGAATGATCGATTAATTGGAGCGATGCCTAATGATGATTTCCTATCAATCAGGAACGAATTTATTCCAGTATCGGGCGGCGAGCATTCTGATCCATAACGGCCGAATCTTGCTTCAGCGGACCGAGAGCAATGAACGCTGGTATATTCCCGGCGGTCGTGTGGAATACAATGAAACGGCTGAGCAAACGGTTGAGAGGGAACTGGGCGAGGAGTTCGGCGTGACCAGCGTTAGCAAGCAGCTCGTCTGGATCGTTGAAAACTTTGTGCAGTTTCCCGACAGGAACGTACACGAAATCGGGATGTTCTTTGTTGTGCGGTTAGCGGAGGGACATCCGTTGTACGAGCAGGAAGGCGATTTTGACGGTACGGAAGAAGGTTTTGTAAATCGGTGGATTCCATTGGAGAAGCTTGATGGCTGCACCGTTGTCCCTGAGTTTGTCGTTCCTGAATTAAGAGGATTAAACATGTCGGCAGGGATCAAGTCGATCATTAGCCGATCCGTGCGATAATAGTTTCATTGAGGAGCGTATTCATGAATAACATCACATCGGTTATTCCGCACCGCTATCCGTTTCTAATGGTAGACCGGGTGCTGGAGACAGAGCCTGGCCGGTGGGCCAGAGGGTACAAAAACGTGTCATGGAACGAATGGTACATCACGGAGCAGAACAGCAGCATGCCGAGCACGATGATTATTGAAGCACTGGCTCAGTTGGGCGCGTTCGCAGCCATTAGCGAAGGAGGCGGTCTGGGGTTCTTGTCTTCTTTGAATGGGGTTGAAGTATCGGGTGTGGCTCGTCCTGGTGACAGGGTCGATCTTTATTACGAGGTGAAGAAGAATAAGCGGGGATTCGTCGTAGGCATCGGAGAAGCTTCAATCGAGGGGCAAGTCATTATACGCGTGCAAGAGTTAATGATTTATTTGCAAAATCAGGAGAGGACGTAACCGTCATTCGGCATCGTCCACGCTTATTTATAGTTCACCATTAGGCACTTCATAGAATGGAGTGCTTTTTTGATACACCTGATTGAAAGTCATTCATTACCTTAAATTATGTCTAAACTAGTTTCCCGCTCTGCAGAGCAGTTGTATAATCATGGAATAAGATGCAGGCTGCGGGTAGAGCAGACATCACCATTCTCGCCGAGAATCGCAGTTTGATAGAGAAGGCGGTGGCTCCCGAAAATGGTTGTAACGATTGCAGTCATCATTGTGCTGTGTATTTTTCTAGGGCTTGCAGGTCTATCGATTGATGCTAAACGCAAAGCAGGCAAAGTCGATTTACGGTTGGATTACAGCCATTACAATAACAGATTGATCCTATTTTTACTTTTTGTTTCGATGATGATTTGGCTCATCGGCATCGTTCAGGATAGGCAACTGAGTGTTCTGATTTTATTGATCACACCACTTCAGATTTTTGTATATAATCCTGTTTATTTGGGGGAGAAAGGCATCAAGGTCGGGCATGCGTTCATCGCGAGAGGCAGTCTGCTCGGATACCGGAGAACTGAAGATGCAAAGCGAATTACGGTTGAATTGTTCGTTGAAGGAAGGCCGAAGCCGATTAAGGCCGGCATTTACCAGCCGAAGCGGGAAGAAGAGATGATGCAAGCGCTCGAGCAGTATTTTAACAGGAGTAACGGTGAGTTTGCCGGGAATGAGAGAGGAAGATGAAGGCATGGATTTGTTGCGGTATCCGCTCGGCCGATTCGAATCGCTCGTAGAAGTTACAGCAGAAGAAAGGCTGAACTTCATTCAGCAAGTGCCTGAGCTTGCCAAGCAATTGCGGGCAATGGTGAGCGGGTTATCTCACGAGCAGTTGCAGACGCCTTACCGGGGGGGCGGCTGGACGATTCAGCAAGTTGTTCATCATATGGCGGACAACGATATGAATGCGGTACATCGATTCAAAAGAGCGTTGACGGAGGATGCGCCGTTAGCCAGTTCTTATCGTGAGGACAGCTGGGCGGAGCTGGACGATTATTTGAGGGTGCCGGTCTCTGTATCGTTGTCGCTGCTCGAAGCGCTTCACTGCCGATTCTATGTGGTGTTGTCTAGTATGAACGATAACGGCTTCGGCCGGACGCTTACGACACAACTGCTCGGCTCGATTACACTCGATACCGCTCTTCAACGGTTTGTGTGGCATAATCGCCATCACATGGCACAGATTCAGTCGCTAATTGAGCGTAGCGGTTGGAGCAGTACATCATGACCGCACTGCACGATAGAGACGGATCTACGTTGCATATTACGGCAATGGATACGAAGCTGTTGGAGCAAGCGGCTGCTATGCGCGGGCCGGTCATTGTCTCTCGCGGCCGGATTCATTCCTTGTCGATCCCGCTGGTTGGGCATGACGGCATTCCGGTCAAACATGAGGTGGAGTTCGAACGACGTTTACTTTGAACATTAGCGGCTATGCGGACCAATACCATTAGAGATAACATAACATCAGATTAAGGGGGCAGCTGCAATGTGGATTGGGACGCTGCTTGGCGCGGTGACGATCGTCGTTCTTCATTTTATACCTTATCGATTGAGGAATGAGCTGTACGGAAGTTTATTGGTAGGGATAGCAGGCATCTATGTCGGGTTCGCGATTAACGACGGAAGACCGTCGGCGGTCTGGATTGAAGGACTTGCGGCGATCGTGTTTCTCGTGTTCACCATGACAGGTCGCCATCTCTCCGTTTATTGGATTGGAATCGGTTATATGCTGCATGGATTATGGGACTACGCACACGATACGATCCTTGTCGATACGCAAGTGACTTCCGGATATCCGTCATTTTGCGGCATCTACGATGTCATCATCGGTGTATATATTGTGGCTGCTGTATTCATGAAGAACAGGGCCGCAACCTATAGGAGGAGCGAATGAACCTGCAATTCGATGGTAAAACATTTCGCAGCACCAGCAGTACGAGCAACGGAGAAGTAAATGAAGCGACACTTTTCCGATACTGGCAGAACGGCGATATCGTCTGGGCGGAATACGACGGCGGCGGAATTCGGCAAGGCCATCTGCTGGGCGTCATTCGCGAGGATGGCACGCTCGATGCCCGCTATCATCACGTGAACGAAGCCGGAGAGCTGATGACGGGCATTTGCAAGACCGTTCCGGAGCTGCTGCCAAGCGGCAAGCTTCGGTTGCATGAATCTTGGCAGTGGACGTGCAGAGACCACTCTGCCGGGCAATCGGTCGTCGAAGAGATTGGAATGGAAGATGACTAATCATCCTTTTACAGGATGAATGAAGGAGCTCGATGCTTATGTCAACAGGACATTATATAGTGACTGGATCTTCAAGAGGCATTGGCGAACAGCTGTCGAGGCTGCTGCTTGGGCAAGGGAATTTCGTATACGGTATTTCCCGAGGAATACCGGAGTCGCTGAAGGCCTTCCCGAACTATCGGCATATCTCATTCGATCTGAACCGTACCGGCGAGTTGGAGAGCATGCTGCAATCCGTTATCGATTCGATACCAGCCCAGGACGAGGGAATGATTGGTTTGATAAATAATGCTGCGATGCTCGAACCACTGCAGATGGTTGACCAATGCTCGACTGCTGAGATTGAGAGAAGTCTGCAAATCACTCTTGCGGCACCGATTATACTAAGCGCCAGCTTTATTAGGCTGACCGAAGGACGTCCCGTTCGGAAGAAAATCGTCAATGTGTCATCGGGCTCTGCCACTTATCCGGCACCAGCGATGAGCATCTATTGTGCTGCGAAGTCAGGGATCAATATGTTCACTCGATGCATTGGAGCCGAGCAAGCGAATCGGCCGGGAGGCGTCGAGGTTATTGCTGTCGATCCCGGTATGGTCGATACGGAAATGCAGCAGCTGGCACGCAGCCTGCCGGACGATTCATTCCCGATGGCTGCTTTTTTTAGACAGGCGCACGAACAGGGACAGTTATATTCGGCTGAGCAGCTTGGGGAGCGGCTAATGGCGGCAATTGAGCAACGTTATGAACCAGGGGAACTGGTAAAGCTGTAATCGGCAGACATCACACATAGAGGGAGCAACCGCAATGAATCTCGCAAACCGAATTACAATGGTTCGTATTATGCTGATTCCTTTGTTAATGGTCGTCTTGCAGCCCTATCCTCAATGGTTGGCGGACAAGTGGACCGTGTTCCATCATTTGAACGAGTACGGATTGTATTATGGGGCCGTTCTATTCTTATTGACTGCAGCGACGGATAAACTGGACGGATACGTAGCCCGCAAATACAACATGGTTACGAATCTCGGCAAGCTGCTCGATCCGCTTGCGGACAAGCTTCTGATTACGGTGGCGCTCATCATGCTTGTTCATATCGATCTGGTGTCCAGCTGGGTTGCCGTCATCATAATCGGCCGCGAAATCGTCATCACCGCCATCCGCATCGTTGCTTCTTCGATGGGGATTGCACTTGCTGCGGACAAGCTGGGCAAGCTCAAAATGGTATTGCAAGTTGCTGCGATTACAGCCGTTCTTCTGTCCGGCGATATTGGGCAGTACCTGTCACCGCTGCCGGTCGACCGTTTGTTGATGGGAGCGGCCGTTCTATTAACGATTTATTCCGGTTGGAATTATATTCAAATGAATTACAAGAGACTGCAATTGAATTTGTAGACGAAGGAGTGAGCGCATATGAATCCAATAACGGTGCACACAGCAGGGGCCGATCATTTGGAGGAGTTAGCGGTCATGAACAAGCAGTTGATCGAGGATGAGCAGCACGACAACCCGATGAATATCGAGCAGCTCCAAGCGCGGATGGCAGGGTTCATTGAAGGCCATTATTCAGCCTACTTATTCAAGCAGGACGGAGAACTGCGGGGCTATGCGCTTGTCGATCATGCAAGAAAGTCGCTTTATTTGCGGCAATTTTTTATTATGCGGGAATCGAGAAGAGGCGGGCTTGGCACGCTCGCTTTCACGGCTTTATTGAACCATCTGGGAACTGGTCAAATCGATATCGAAGTGATGTTCTGGAATGAAAGAGGGTACCGGTTCTGGCGATCGCTCGGTTTTCAAGAACGGAGCTTCTATATGCGGTTGGACGGAGCTCAAGTTGGACAGGACAGATAGGAGTGTACATCGTTGAATAATAGCAAGAACAAGAACAAGAACACGATTATTGTACTGAACGGAACTTCTAGCTCTGGTAAAACGACGTTATCGAACGAGCTGCTTGCATCTCTCGCAGAGCCCTATCTTTATATGTCCGTCGATCATGCTTTAGCAGGAGTTAACGACATGCTGAGCAGGATGTACGGCGCACATCTGTCACAGGACGACATCCGGAAGATCGAGCACGAAGAGTGGATCGAGCAGCCGGCGATATCGCTGTTCCACCATACGATTGGGGCAGTGGCCAAGCTCGGCCGCAGTGCGGTTGTCGATCATGTCATGATCGACTCGAGTTGGCTTGCGGAATTAACGAAGCTGCTGCACGAATCCTATGCGTATCTGATCGGCGTTCGCTGCCCGCTCGAAGAGCTGGCCCGCCGAGAGCAAGCGCGGGGCGACCGGCCGATCGGGCTCGCTGCCGCGCAATACTCGATCGTACACCGCTCGGCGGTATACGATCTGGAAGTGGATACGAGCGTTGCCTCGGCTGAACAATGCGCGGATGCCATCTTGCAGCATATAGCGGAGAACGAGCCGAGAGCGCTTCGTGAACTGCGGGAACGCCATACGGAGCAATGACCGCCGCACGAATGAAAGTTAAGGCTCGAAGCCCTGCTGGCTGATATACAGTTCTTCTTCCGCAAATAGCCGCTTGAATTGGTCGTATACCGTTCGATAGGCTGTCGGTCCATACCATTGTTCAAGTCCAAGCTGCTCGTATAACGATTCGATACCTAATCTTCGCGTCCGTTTGCCGCCGCTTCCGTCCCCCATCCAATAATCGTCTATACATACCCGGCTTACGATAGGACGCAGCAGCTCAGCAAAGTTCCCGCTGCAAGGAAGCATAGGAGCAACGGCTGCCTGGACCGGAACGCCGGCTTCGGCTAGATCTCTCAGTGCCTGAAGTCTCGCCTGAATGGGGGGAGCGCCTGGCGTGAACGATTTGCGGATGTGCTCAAGATCCGTTTCGACCGTCATACTGACACGCACCTGGCTGCCGAATCGAAGCAGGATGTCAATGTCGCGGCGAACGAGAGGACTGCGGGTTTGCACGAGCAGGAATTGCGGGCGTTCCTCCGCCATAACCTCTAGCAAGGAACGTGTAATCTGTTCCTTATGTTCAATCGGCTGGTACGGGTCCGTACTGGACGACATGAATACGGTGACAGGTCCTTTGGATTTGGCCTTCCGAAGCTCGGCTTGCAGAAGCTCTGCCGCTTCTTGTTTAATATCGACCCAGCTGCCCCACTCATCACCGCGGAACAACGAGACCGGCATTTGGCGGACGTAGCAATACGAGCAGCCGAATGTGCAGCCGGTATACGGATTGAGCGAATGAGTATAGCCGGCAAGAAAGCCGGTTCCCTTGTTCAACAGCGTCTTCGGCCGCTTATATTCATATACGGTCTTCGTCATAGGCTGACTCGCCTGCTCTCTCAAGCTGGAGCAGCGCGGTCTTCATCGGAAGTCCGCCGCGGTAGCCGGTCAGTGTTCCGTTCTTGCCGATGACGCGGTGGCAAGGGACGGTAATTAAAACCGGATTTGCCCCGATTGCACTGCCGACTGCACGAACGGCTGACGGTTTATTCAATTGCAAGGCGATATCGGAATAGGATGCGGTAGATCCGTAAGGAATTCGGCACAACGCTTCCCACACCGCTGTCTGGAACGGTGTTCCCTGGCAGTCAAGCGGGAGGGAGAATTCACGGCGTTGTCCGTCGATATACTCCATGAGCTCCTTCTCATAAGGCTGGAGTTTCACGACATCGTGAACAAGCTCGCTCCCGGGCATGCGGGAGGCGGCCCACTGCGCCATCTCTTCGAACGGCTGTCCGTTCGACCCGACATAGCTAAGTCCATCCTCTGTGGCAGCGAGATGAAGGTTCCAACCGTCATGCTGGATGACCGTCCAGTAGAGAGTTGGCTTTCGTTTAGAGCGGTTGTCAGTCATTGTAAGGCTCCTTTCGTGTGACTTGCATTTGCCGGTATTCCGCGGGCGTTTGTGCAGTCATCTTTTTGAACCAAGTGATAAAATAGGATGTATTCGGCATGCCGGCAAGTCGGCCGACCTCGGCAGCGGAATGCTGAGTCTCGGCAAGCAGCGCCTTCGCCTTCTGCAGCCGAAGCTGCCGGATATAGGCAAGAGGGGTGAGGCCCTTCAGCCGTTTGAACGTCCGTTGGAGATGATAAGGGCTCCCGTGGAAAAATGCGGAAAGTCGCTCTAACGTGATTTCTTCCGTATAATGGAGATCAATATAGTGCGTTATGCTCTCTATCCACTCTTCGTCAGGCAACCGCAGTCCTGCTGGCTTGCACCGTTTGCACGGGCGGTAACCGGCGGAGGCAGCATGTTCTGCCGTACGGTAAAGATTGACGTTCGTTCGGCTTGGCGGTCTTGATTTGCATGACGGTCTGCAGAAGATGCCTGTCGACTTGACGGCATAGAACCATTGTCCGTCATAGGCGGTATCGTTCTGGACTATTGCATTCCATTCGAGCTCGGTCAGCTCGAGTGCGGTGCTTCGTTGTTCCGTTATGGTTCTATTCGGCATGGTGTTCACCTCTACGACCAGTATAAACCGAATTCGGACCGGTTGTACGGAATCTAGAACGAAAGCGCAAGATTGTGAATGGGTATGATTTGATTTAATAATGGTAATTGTGGTTACTTCTGAGTATGCAATAGTCGAAACGATACATATTAATGAGATGATTGTCGTGTCCGATCGCATTCGAGTGACGACCGGTTCACCATGGGAACCGGTCGTCGGTTATTGCCGGGCGATCCGCGTTGGCAATATTGTTGAAGTAGCGGGAACGACTGCGATGCAAGACGGTGAGGTCGTAGGCAAGGGCAATCCGTATGAGCAGGCGAGATTTGCGCTGGAGACGATTGAATCGGCGCTTAAGCGGGTCGGGGCCTCAATGTCCGACGTCGTGCGGACACGGATGTTCGTTACTGACATTAGCCGCTGGGAGGAGATCGGCCGGGCGCATGGCGAATATTTTCGGGATATACGTCCGGTTGCAACGATGGTGGAAGTGAAAGCGCTAATCGATCCGGATCTGCTCGTGGAAATCGAGGTTCAGGCGATAATCACGGATTCGGCGGAATAAACTCTAACTTTACAGAAAATTCAAGCAGCATGAGAAGGGGGCTCGTATGGATGACAGGAGCGAAAAAATCGGTACGCAGAGCGTATATAACAGATGCGCCTGACTTGGTTCGGCTGAATGAAGCGTTTAACGGTGTGCGCATGACGGAGGAAGAAGTTCGGGACAGCTTGCTGCGCTCGAATGAACTCGTTGCGATTGCACTGCTGGATGAGCATCCGGCTGCCTTTGCTTGCGCCCAATATTTCGAATCATTCTGTTACCGGGAGCGCCACGGCGAATTGACGGAAATGTTCGTCGAACCAAGCGCCCGCGGGCAGGGGCTAGCTTCCATGTTAATGGCACATATGGAGGAAGAGCTTCGTACAAGAGGCGTTAACCATATCAAAGTACTGACAGGCGCCGACAACGATATCGCGATTAAAGCGTATGAGCGGTTCCTATATGCCCGTAAGAACGAAGCGGTGCTGATGAAAAATATTACCCCGTCTCCGTCTGAAGGCTCCGGCCAAGACTAGAGTCTGCTGAAGAGGATGCCATGATGTTGACGTTGGGGCTGCAAGGAATTGCGATTGGGTTATCTATAGCAGCACCAGTAGGCCCGATCGGCATTTTGTGTATGAATCGAACGATTGTGCAGGGGAGGCTGTTCGGCTTCGTATCCGGCCTTGGAGCAGCGACTGCAGACGGCTTGTACGGCGTAATAGCGGCGCTTGGCTTCACGGTGATCATGAAGCCGCTTATGGACTATGCCTCATGGATCGGACTAATTGGGGGACTGTTTCTAATCTATCTCGGTTATCAGGCCTTCCGTTCGAAGCCTGCACAAGGCAATTCCAATACAAGCGGCAGTCTGCTTGGCGCGTACTTGACCGTATTCGCGCTGACCGTAACGAATCCGATGACGGTGATGTCGTTCCTCGGCATATTCGCCGGCCTATCACCGGTGGAGGGGAATGTCGGCAGCTCGCTGATCCTCGTGCTGGGCATCTTCATCGGATCGATGCTCTGGTGGCTCACGCTGAGCAACATCGTAGGACTTGTTCGGAAAGCGATTACGAATCAAGCGATGCAATGGATTAATCGCGGTTCCGGTGCTGTGCTGATCGTCTTCGGCGTTGTAGCAATCATTCGTTAGGAGACAGAAGGGGAGACAGATGGAAGCGAGACTGGCACGAATAAGAGAAGAGGAACGGTTGTACCACGAAGATTGTTATGCGAACCACAAGTTGTTCGAGCCGGGCTCTTGGCTGCATAAGCCGGTCCAAACCGTTATGCGCTACTGGAGCATGCTGGACGACCGTTCGAACGTGAAGGTGTTGGATTTGGGCAGCGGCGTTGGCCGTAACAGTATTCCGATTGCCCAATCGTTAATCGGACGCGGCGGGAAAGTCATCTGCGTCGATCTGATCGATTCCGCTTTGCGAATGCTGGAACGGTATAGCGAGCAATATGGAGTGTCGGCATTGATCGAACCGGTGCAATCGGACATCGGCGAGTATGCCATACATCCAGATTCATTCGATTATATGATTGCCGTCTCGACTCTTGAGCATATTGCTTCAGTCGAACAGTTAACCAAGACGTTGGATCGGATGAGGCAGGGGACCGTCCAGGGCGGGTTGAATGTTATCATTATCGGAACGAATGTGGAAGAGCGCGACATCGCCACCGGTGTGATCGAAGAAACGATGTTCGAGATTAACCTGACGACGCCCGAGGCTTTTGCTCTCCTGAATGATACGTATAAGGGATGGACGGTGCTCAAGCAGCATGCCAAGCCGCTTTCTTTCTCGATCGCGAGAGGTCAACAACAACGCAGTCTGATGAGCGACTGTATCACTTACGTTGTGCAGCGAAGCGATCGGTCCGAGGAGGAGGACGCCTAATGCCGCATCTGATCGGGGAAAATATTATTTTGCGCGAATACCGGCAAGAGGATTTGTCCTGCATGCGGGAATGGTGCAACAACTCGGCTATTACCTATTACTTATCCGATGCCTTCTTATATCCGCATATGCGAAACGGCACGGAAGCCTATTTGAACGCGCTGCTGGACGGATCTTCAGAGCAGAAAGGCTTTGTCATTGCGGACAGGCTGACGGAGCAGTATATCGGCCAGATTGACCTGTTCGAACTCGATTGGAAGAACCGGTCGGCGGAGTTCGGCATGGTTATCGGGAATGCGCTGCTGCACGGGCGCGGGATCGGGACGGAAGCGGTACGGCTGCTCCAGCAATTCGTCTTCATGGAATTGAATTTAAACCGGCTTCAACTTGAAGTATACGAATACAATAAGAAGGCGATTCGTTGTTACACGAAGTGCGGCTTCCGCGAAGAAGGCAGGTTAAGGGAAAGGCATTTCTCCCAAGGCAGATATTGCGATGTCGTCATCATGGCCATATTGCGCGAGGCATATGTTGAGCGGCAGCTTACACACAAGTAATACCCATTCGGCAGCGCAACGAGGAGGCGGGCAGACTTGGGCTCTAGAATTATGCATTACTGTATTACGACAAGGCTTAACGAAGTGATGGGAATTGACGATCCGCAGTTTTGGCTCGGGGGCATCGCTCCCGACGTTCATAAGCACATGCAGGAACCCAAGGCGAAGTCCCATTTTGCAAGTTTCGATCCCCAGGGTCAAATCTTTACGAACTACGATGCCTTCGGGGCCAAATATTTCCGTGACCGGATTCAACCCTTCCATCTTGGCTACTACTTCCACCTCATATCCGACCAGGTATGGCTCGAAGAGATCTACTTCCCGATCATCAAAAAGCTGCCTCAACCGCAGAAAAAGCAAGCGCAAGAAAGCTATTACCGCGACTTCTGGCGGTTGAACGGAAGGCTGATCGATCATTTCGGTTTAATGCTCATGCCATTAGAAGCGGAGCCCGTCGAAATCGACGAGATTAATTACCGTTACTTGCCTGCACTTATACAAGACTTGTCCAATGACTTCAAGAGCAAGGACGAACATAAGAACGAACCTCTGGAATTGCTGGAGTGGAACAAAGTGCTCGAAATTCTGGACCGGTCTGTCCAGGAATGTCTGAAGCGATAATGGAGGTGTGTCTATGATTGGAATAAAGGATGACATCAATTGCCGGATCAAATTGGCAGGTCCGGTCACCGGTTATGGCTTCCTGGGCCGCAGACGCAAGATCGAGCATATTCATCTGGCGCTTGACGACGCGGAATCGTTCTTGTCGGCTTTGAATAGAGGGGAGCAAAGGCTAGTATGAATCCGTTGGAGAAGAAGCTCGTCAAAACGGGGATCTATACCTTCATTATCGGCTTACTCATAGGATTGCTGCTCGTGAAGGATGAATACCGGACCGCGCATGACGTAGGCACCTACTTGACGGTGGGGAAGCCGTGGAAACAATATGTGCTGGAATTGCTCCGGTTCGCAGCGAAGATATCGCTTGTTTCTCTCGCCGTTATTACGGTTAAGCATTTCGTCGAACCGATGCAGCGGGACGATACTTTCTCCTTCTTTAAAGGCTTTGTACAAGCTTTTGTCGCCGTGTTGCTATTGATGGTTGCCGCGGTGCCCATTCTGATGTGGCTTACTGGCAGTTTCTGACGTATGCTTAACAATTTAATTTTTGTATTCGTGCTGACGATGATTATCCATACGGCAGAGACGCTGTCTTACGCTGTCCGGTTCGCTGGTGTTCAGTTGAACAAGATTGCCGTCGCTTTGTCGCTGACCGGCATTATCGTTCTCGTCTCCAGAACAGCGAATATGCTGCAAGGGCCGCTTACGGCGACGTTCGTCGATCATGCTAAGAAGCAGGCCGACTTTCCGCTGATGGACTATATGCGTGTTATCTTGTTCGCAGCATCGCTTGGAACCATTGTTGCCATTGGACTTTTCCCGTCTTTTGTCAGCCTGTTCAGCCGGATTATTGCGAAGCTGGAAGTGGCCGGTTCAATTCCGAAGCTTATTACAGGCGTTACGATCGGTCAATTGATCAACACAAAATATTATTTGCGCAAGCCGGCTTTCTCGTTCTACTACTTCCGGTATCTCGGCATTCCGAAACGGTTAATTGTCATGAACGTGTTCGTAACAGCATTCTACACCGTAGGCGTCATGGCCTCGCTTTATTGTTCGTTCTTACTTCCGGATTACAGCACGACGGCATCTCAAGCATCCGGGATCATTAACGGCATCGCCACGATCATGCTCACCATCTTCATCGACCCTCAACTTGGCCTTATTACCGATAAGGCTCTACACCACGAGCGATACCAAGCCCAATTAGGCAAAGTGTATATCGTCATGATGACATCCCGTTTTTTGGGCACTTTGCTCGGTCAATTCATTATTATTCCGGCGGCGTATTTTATCGGCATG
Organism: Paenibacillus kobensis NBRC 15729; assembly: GCF_004000825.1. Lineage (GTDB taxonomy): Bacteria > Bacillota > Bacilli > Paenibacillales > Paenibacillaceae > Paenibacillus_T > Paenibacillus_T kobensis. The sequence goes on from NZ_BILZ01000024.1 coordinate 25,476, forward strand.
GTCATAAAGCTGATGTATTAAGGAGTAAGCATTCAATAACGAACGAATCGTAACATTCAAAAAGCGGATGGTTTGCTGCACGCCACAATCCAATGAGCGAAAGGGTGTAGACCGATGCTCAAGAAAGTGATTGAACTGTTTGCGGCCCCTGTCAGTCATACCATCTTGTCGCTCCTTTTTATGTATCATATTGGCACGGAAGCTATAGGGCCTTCCGTACTTGTCCTTTGGATCGTACTGTTATTAGTCGTCAATTGCCTCGTGTCGATGCTGACCGCGAAAGGCCGATGGTACGCATTTCTTGTTACTTTCGGCTTGTATATTCTCCTGCTCGCGGTGTTTACAGCGGTCCGGATGGCGGTCGTACATCAGCATGATCTGTCATCTGATTACTATGGAATCGGGATGGCACAGTTTTTTATCGGCTTGCCGGTCAGCCTCGGTACCGTTGTGCTCGGTTCGGCACAAGGGCAGTTGTTAAGCTATTTGCTCCAAGAGAGGATTACGCGATTGTTCGCCGTATTCAACGGCAGCCCCAATCAACCTGTGGACAGATGAACAGCGGGCTGAAAGACGATCATTCATAAAATAATACGATGATAGCGTATGAGAGTGCCATCGGACAGATGGCTTGAAAGCATACAATGGATACAGCAGAATCTTGAAAGGAGGCGTAGGCGTGAGAAGGCGGCTGTCTATTCGTACGCATATCGGAATGAGCATAGCAGCCGTCATGCTTCTCATGCTGCTGTTGATCGGGTTTTTATCTTATTCGTATGTTTCAACTTTACTTACCAACAAATCACAGCGTTATGCCTACTCTATCGAGCAGCAATCGAGCGGCAGGCTGGAGACGTTAGTGAACGGGCTTGATGAATCGACTCTTCAAATTGCCATGGATTATGGGGTACAGAAGGTGCTTGAGCGAAGCCGCAGCGGACAGGAGATTCGTTCGGCAGACATTGGTCTCGCACAAGAGCCGGTCGCCCGGATGATGGGCAGACAAGAGGTGCGTCTAACGATAGGAGTATATGACAAGACCGGGACATTGCTGCCGCTGGATACGAATGATCCTTCTAATGAAGACTCGCTTCCTCGCGATTGGAAAGCGGCGGCAGACCGCCAATCCGGCCATTTAATCTGGCTTCATGCTGCGGATGAGCCCGTCGATGAGCGTTCACCTCTAATCGGCATCCGCCAAATCCGGCTTGAATCCGATCATTACCTTGGCGGCGGCTATATTCTCATACGCGTGCCAGCATCTGAATTCTATTACTTGAACGGGGCAGCGGCTGGCTTGGAAGGCAGTATGTTCTATTTGTTGAACGGGAATAGTTTAGTCGAAATTTATGAAAGCGGCGACGTCACGGATCGCCTGCCAGTTGAACGAGTCATCCGGTCAGATGAAAGCGCAACGGTCTGGAAGGGAGAAACCTATCGGCTTGTACATGGCTCGAAGGCGGCGAAAGGGTTATCGCTCGTTATGGTCGTGCCGAATCGAGCATTATCTCAGGGATTGGACGGTCTCGGCCGTCTTTTCGTTATTTTCGGAGCAGTCGGAACATTGCTGGTTGTCGCAGTTTCGTATTTGCTCTCCTCTTTGGTCACGAAGCCGATCCGCGGGTTAAGCCGGATGCTGCAAAGCAGCAGCGACGGAACGTTCAAGAGGAACACGCAAACCTACCGAAGCCGCGAGCTGCAGGAGTTGAATGCAAGCTACAACGAAATGGCGGCGGGACTTAACAAGCTCATCGATGAGGGGTATAAACTGCAAATTGCGGGCATGCATGCAGAGATGAAGGCGCTGCAGGCTCGGATTCATCCGCATTTTTTATATAACACGCTGGAAGCGTTCTACTGGTCGCTCTTTCGCAGAGGGGAAGCAGAGCTGGCCCGCAGCATCGTTAGCCTGTCCAATCTGTTCCGATATTCGATACGCCAGGACAAGCAGGACGGAATTGTGACAGTGACGCTCGCCGACGAACTGGACCATGTGCGGCATTATTTATCCTTGATGTCGATGAGAATGGGCAACCGGTTATCATGGGAGATCAATGCCGAGCCTGGGCTGCTGAAGCAGGTCGTTCCGAAGTTGATCGTCCAGCCGCTTGTGGAGAATGCAATATTGCACGGCATAGAGCCTGCCATTGGACCAGGATATATCCGAATTGAAGCTAGGTACGCCACCTTAACGGAAGAGTCGTTCGAATTGAAAGTCTCTGACAGCGGAGCATCACTGCATGAGGAAGCGGCAGCCGAGTTGAATAGGAAGCTGCAGGGCGGAGCTATGCCAGAAGGCGGCCGTTCGGGCGTCGGTTTATATTATGTGAATCGGCTGATTCAACTCCAGTACGGCACGCACTTTGGACTAAATTTGAGAACAAGTGCGGAGCCACCTGAGACGATTGCGTTATTAAAGCTGCCGACTGTCGATCCGAAGGGAATGGAGCACGAATGAGCAAGCCTGGAGCAGTCTGCCGAATACTGATCGCAGACGATGAAATGAATACTCGGGAAGGCATCCGATATCTGTTAGAGCATCATTATGCGGGCAATTGGTCGATTACTACGGCGGAGCATGGTTTGGACGCATGGGAGAAGCTGCAATCGGCTGCATATGATCTGCTTATTGCTGACATTCGTATGCCGGGCATGACGGGATTAGAGCTTGTCGGCAAGCTGATGGACTCGGAGCTGGACACGGCAGTTGTGCTGCTGAGCGGCTATGCAGAGTTCGAGTACGCTCAGCAAGGCTTGCAGTATGGCGTGGCCGATTATTTGCTCAAGCCGGCGGAGCCTGAGCGGTTGATCGAATCGATCGAGAAGGCGCTGGGAGCAAGGGCGCGCAGACGGCTGGAACGGCAAGCGTATGCGGTATGGACGATTGGCTTCGGCGAAGAAGAAGCGCAGGCGAGAAATGGTCATTCGAATATGCATCCGAGCATTGCGAAGGCGATTGGCTATATGCAGGAGCGGCTGAACGAACCTATGTCCATGAGAGAGGTTGCGCAATATGTTCATTTAAGTCCGAGCTACTTCAGCGCTTTGTTCAAGGATGTTACGGAACTGACGTTCAGCGATTATATGATTCGGCTGCGCCACCGAAGGGCGAAGGAGTTACTCGTCAAGTCGGAGCTGGACATATTGCAGATCGCGGACGAAATCGGATATCAATCGTCAAGCTACTTCATACGGGTATTCCGCGAGCTCGAAGGCGTGACGCCGGGTCAGTTCCGCGAGTCGATTCATCAACTGGCATCAGCAGCTACCATAAGAGATTGCTAGGATAGAGGATGATAGTGCCATCACCCGTCAGCCCAGCCGACTATACTGGAACTGTCGACAATCTAATAGTTGGAGTTGAAAGGGGATCTGCAGATGAGAAGGCTGGGCCTGCTCGCGCTCATAACAGCGGTATTGGTGCTAACGACGGCATGCGGGAGCATGTTTCGTGCAGAGGATCCGTTAATGGCGAGCAATGTCAACGATGCCGATGCGGACAAGCTGGTGCTGAAAGTATGGAATTTCGGATATCCAGAGGACGAAGAAATGCGCAAAATCCATCAGGATATCGTCGATCAGTATAACAAGTCTCATTCGTATGTAAAGCTTGTATTCGAACATTACGATCTTCAAGCCTATTATGCGAAGATCGATGTTGCTCTAGCAAGTAATGAGATGCCGGACATCTTCGTCATGCTGGATGAATGGTTTCCGCTGTCCCGTAAAATGTTGGATGCAAACGTGGTAGGCGATTTAACCGAATCGTTAAATGCGGATGCCGCGTTCAAAAGTACGATCATACCTGGGGCGCTCGAGGCATTCTCGTATAATGGTAAGCCGTACTCTATTCCAGTCTTTATGACCTGGGTGCAGGAACTGGGCTATAACCGGGAAATTCTAGATGATTATGGCATTGCACCGCCGAAGACTTGGGACGAGCTGCTGGCAGCGGTCGACAAGCTGTATGCCACCGGCGTGAAGCCAATCGAAGGCGAACGGGATTGGCTTTCTTATATTGCTCTGCGATTAGGCGGTGACGAACGATACAAGAAGGTGTTTGCAGCCGGGGATATGTCGGATGAACTGTTTCAACAAGCGGCAGACTTGATGTACGAGCTGCGGGAGAAGCATCACGCATTCTCGAAGCGGGAGAACAATTATGCGTCAACGGGTTTATTCCTGCGCGGCGAGGCGGCGTTTACGATGGAGCGTGGTGTGAAAAATGATCTATTTAATCAACCAGGCTCACGGATCGATGAGGTCGAATTCATTCCATTTCCGACGATAGAGGGAGGAGCAGGAAAGAGAGACACGTCGATAGGCGCTTGGGGCACCGGCTTCGCTATGTCGTCTGAAGCCGCGGCCACGCATCGGGCGGAAGCATATGAAGCGATGAAATATTTAGCTTCTTGGAAGACGCAAGAGCCGATCACTCGCATACGAGGCACCATTCCAGCATTTCGGGATTTCTCAGCTCCGGAGGGAGAAGACAAGCATGTGAAGATGTTGAAGAACCGTTATGCCCAGCAAGTGAACCGTCTTGTGCCCAACCTGGACGACATCATGAGGGATGGAGATTATGATCGGCTCATGAGTAATGCGGCGGCAAGGGCAAAAACGGAACGTTGAACAAGGGGGATTTGTTCCCATCTAGAGCTAAATTTCAGCTGCTGCCGCCTTGCCGCTGCTTGCGCTTCGCGATTTGCGTCCTTGGCGGTTGACAAGGAATATGCCTGCGCAGATGAAAGCTCCGCCCACCGCCACATACAGATGCAACTGCTCGCCAAGCAGCATCCAACTGGTCAATACGCCGAAGAATGGCGCAAGGAATAAGAAGGAGCTCGTCTTCGCCGCGTCGCCATTTTGAAGTAAGTAATACCAGCCGGAGAACTGGACGATGGAACAGAAGAGTGCCAACAAAAGAACGACGCTAATCGACGTACTGTTCCATTCAAACACCGGTTTTTCCGCCAATGCGCTAAGCAACAGCAGTCCGATCCCGCCGGCGAGCATCTGATAAGTCGTAAGTACCATCGTATCGAACGCCGCTCCCCACCGTTTAATAAGCAGAGTTGCTGCTGCGAAACAGAAAGCAGCTGCTAAGCAGATGAAAGTGCCTGGAGACAGGTTGACATGGAATCCGAACGTAACGGCTACGCCGACGAAGCCTACAGCTACGCCAAGCCATTGTCCGACTCGATAGGACGCTTTAGTAAACAAACTGCCGAGCACGATGACAAGCAGCGGATTAACAAACGTAAGAATGGCCGATTCGCTCGACGTAATCCACCGCATGCTGAAGTAGCAGCAGCCCATGACGCCGGTCGACTGCAGTAAACCGATAACGGAAGCTTGCAGCCATTGGATGCCGCGGGGCTGTTGTCTGCGGGCGACAATTACAGCCATTATTCCCCCTGCAATTAAATAGCGGATCGCCATCAGCAAGAAAGGCGGTGCATAGTCCAGTCCAATACGGCCGATTGGAAAGGCAATCCCCATTAGAAACGTAGTAAGCAGCAGCAGTGACAGATATCTCATTGTGCTCATGCGGTTATCCCTCCCGATTGTGAAGCATGCAAGTGTGATAGGTTTGCTCCTCGTATTGTAAAGGACTTTAACCGCTCTGTATAATGCTAACTATTAATGAAAGGTATCAAAAAAGTTGATACCGCGCTTCTATCCGTGACCCCAAGCACAGAACATGATAGGATAAAAGAAATCAGTTCCAGCAAACAGCAGCATGTGGAGGATAATGTTCATGAACTTTAGACCCTGTATCGATATGCATCAAGGCAAGGTGAAGCAGATTGTCGGCGAGACGCTCACGTCGGAGCAAGGGGCGGTCATTGAAAATTTTGTTTCGAGCCACGATTCGGTTTATTACGCCGAGTTGTTCAAGAAAGACAAGCTTACGGGCGGCCATGTCATTATGCTTGGCGGCGGCAACGAGGAGGAAGCGGTTCGCGCGCTTCAAGCGTATTCGGGGGGCTTGCAGATCGGCGGCGGCATCCGTGCGGACAACGCCCGCTTTTATTTGGAGCAAGGCGCATCGCATGTTATTGTTACATCCTATATTTTCAGAGACGGCAAGCTGGATCAGAGTAACTTGGATGCCATCGTAGCGGAAGTAGGCAAGGATAAGCTCGTCATCGACCTAAGCTGCAAGGAGAAGGACGGCAAGTGGTACGTCGTCACGAACCAATGGAAGCTGTTCAGCGACTTCGAAGTGAACGAAGCCAATATCCGGTACTTGGAGCAATTTTGCGACGAGTTTCTCGTTCATGCCGTCGACGTGGAAGGCAAACAGAGCGGCATTCAGCAAAGTCTGGTCGAGGCGCTCGCACAATGGGTCAACATTCCGTGCACGTATGCAGGCGGCGCCCGGTCGATTGAAGATTTGGAACTGTTCAAGCGTCTGTCCGGCGGCAAGCTAGGCATTACAGTCGGCAGCGCGCTCGACATATATGGCGGCAAGCTGCCGTATGAGCAAGTTGTCGCTTATTGCGCGGAATAACGAAAGAAATGAACCGGGGCTGCTCAGCCCCGGTTTTTTTGTTCTAGCAAAAAATACTATATACGATATATGGGTATATATGGTATCTTATAGGCATTCATTGGCAGGATGATCGAGTCCACCTGAGATGGATAGACCGTTAGGAGGATACAAGATGCGTTCAGATTATTCGATCGGCTTGGGATTGTTAACACTGGGAGCCGGATTAGCTGCGCTCGGCGGCTTGGAGAAGGTGATCCTGTATGCGGCGCGGCCCGAGTATATTGGAGACAGCATGGGTAATTTCAGGCACTCTGTGCCCGATGCCATCTGGAACATTACGAATATTACGCTCTGGTCAGGAGTGCCATTCGTACTTGCCGGTCTTTATATGCTGCTCCGCCGCTCGTACACGCGTATTTCTGCCCAAATTAAAGCGACCAACGATAGATTCGAACGCGAGCACAATTCGTCCAAATAGCGAACAGCGGCTGCAACGGCAAGATTCTCCTCGTTGGGGCCTATTACTATATAAGGGGCAATCACCATGACGAAACTGGTTATCGAGGAAGCTGCATTCGAACATTGGCCAATTGTTCACCGTATTATGCGCGAGGCGTTCGAGGAATACCGGGGCGTGCTTAATCCTCCTTCCGGGGCGCTGAGGGAAAGCATGGAGGATACGGTGATGAAGCTGAAGGGGCGAGGCGGAGCCGTACTTGCTTGGCTGGACGGCGAGCCGGTCGGCTCGGCGCAATTTTACAGGGAAGAAGAGTATATGTACATCGGCCGGATATCCGTATCCGTTCATGCCAGAGGGCGCGGAATCGGGAAGCAGATCATCGCATACTTGGAACGGCTGACTGTCCAGCGCGGGGCGCAAGAAACTAGGCTTGAGGTGCGGTTGTCGATACCGGATAACATCCGTCTGTATGAGCGGCTTGGCTATAGCATTCTGGAGCATGTCGAGTATCCCGAGAAAACGGACAGCTGGTATATAATGTGCAAGCCTGCAACTGCTGGATAATACCAATTCTTATACAATTACTGCATTCGAATTCCTTTGTTTTCCTATTAAGATGATGGAAACCACTTCACATTAGGAACAGCGAGGGAATTACATATGAACATAGACTTATTCGAGCAGACGATTATTTTGAACAACGATGTTATTCGCTTGGAGCCGTTTCACGGCAAGTACAAAGACGAGTTATCCGCCATTATCCATGACCGTGACATTACGAAATTTTCGGGCAATCACATCGATACGGAGGACGACTTGGTTGACTACATTGCCCGGACGCTAGACGTTCGGAAGCAGCGGACCGGATATCCTTTTATTGTTATCGATCAAGCTTCGGGACGGGTTGCAGGCGTCACGCGGTTCGGCAGCATTCAAGCGCAGAGCCGAAGACTTGAGATCGGCTGGACGTGGTACGGGCGAGACTATCGCGGAACGGGGATCAACAAGGCGTGCAAACATGCGCTGCTGTCCTATGCGTTCCGGGAACTTGGCTGTAATCGGGTGCAATTCAGCGTTGACGTGGATAACGCTCGTTCCCGGCGGGCGGTAGAGAAGCTTGGCGCCAAGCAGGAAGGCATCTTCAGAAGCAACTACATGAATGCGTCCGGCGAATGCCGGGACGACGTTTATTACAGCATCATTCGATCAGAATGGGACGAGCTTGAGAGAAAGGTGTTCTCTTCTCTTCTTTAATGTAAGCGGATCACAACGAAAGCAGGGCAGACAACTTCCGTCTAGGCATTCGCCGCATACATTAGTAAAGAAGCCCGCGCGCTTGCGGCAGCGGAAGGAGAGCAGCATCATGAGCAGACGGACATTAATGATCATCTCGGTCGTGCTGTACGTATTGTTGGCATTCTTGCTTATTATTTTATACTTGTTCGATTTATGATAAGTTGAATATCTTTTGCTTTTATTGTTGTGCATCTTGATCATGAGGTTGTTCAGAGTCATTACATGACTTTGGACAGCCTCTTTTTCGTTGTTCAATGTGTTCATATGGTGCCATTGGGAAGTTCAGTGGATAATCGGGCAGGCATTAACAAATAATGAAACCGACTATGGCACAAGGGAGATGACTTTGTTGTCAACGAGCAGCGCGGGCGGACGCCCTTATAAGAAATGGAGCATGTCACCGAAGGAATACCAGACGTTTGCGAAGCAGCGGGAGCCGGCGCGTTCCGTCCTTAAGAATTGTCTCAAAGCATTCGTCGTTGGCGGAGCAATATGTGTATTAGGCGAGTTCATTCAACAGCTTTACGTCCATTTGGCGGGCATGAAAAGGGAAGCGGCCAGCAATCCGACCGTGGCGACGCTTATTTTTATTTCGGTCGTTCTTACATGCTTAGGCGTCTATGACAAAATCGCCCAATGGGCGGGTGCAGGCACTGCCGTTCCAGTCACGGGGTTTGCCAATTCGATGGCATCGGCAGCGCTGGAGCACCGTGCGGAAGGGCTAGTGCTCGGCGTCGGCGCGAACATGTTCAAGCTAGCCGGATCTGTAATTGTATACGGGACGGTTGCTGCCTTCTTCGTCGGCATCGGGCATTTAATCTTCGGTACCGGAGGTAACCATTAAATGCTGAAGGGCCAACAATCCTGGTGGTTCAACAATAAGCCGGTCATAATCGGGGCGGCAAGCGTCGTTGGTCCAGACGAAGGCGAAGGTCCGCTTGCCAAGGACTTCGATCTCGTCCATCCGGAGCTCGATATGCAGCAGAAGAGCTGGGAGAAAGCGGAGCGGCTGCTGCTCGAGCAAGCGACTGACTTCGCGGTCCGCCATGCCGGGCTGAAAAAAGACGACATTCAGTTCTATATCGGCGGCGACCTGATGAATCAAATTATTAGCAACAGCTTCGCTGCCCGTTCCCTCGGCGCTCCGTACATTGGGACATTCGGCGCTTGCTCGACTTCGATGGAGACGCTTGCGCTCGCTGCCCAAATCGTCGATTCCGGCAATGCGCAGTACGCTATGGCAGGAACGTGCAGCCACAATTGCACGGCGGAGAAACAATTCCGTTACCCGACGGAGTATGGATCGCAGAAGCCTCCGACAGCGCAATATACAGTGACGGGGGCGGGAGCTGCTGTTGTGGCGCCGACAGGAGACGGGCCGGTCATTGAATGCGCGACGATCGGCAAAATTATGGATCTCGGCATTACGGACCCCTTCAATATGGGGGCTGCAATGGCGCCTGCCGCTGTCGATACAATCCAAGCGCATTTCAACGATACGGGCCGCCAGCCTTCCGATTACGATCTTATTGTGACGGGAGACCTGGCATCTGTCGGCCATCCGATTGCGAAGGAGCTGCTTCTTCGCAACGGCGTCCCGATGAACGATACGATTTTTAACGATTGCGGGCTTATGGTGTTTGACATTAGCAAGCAGAAGGTTCAAGCAGGCGGCAGCGGCTGCGGCTGCTCGGCTGTCGTGACGTATGGCCATCTGCTGAAGAAGTTATCGGGCCGAGAACTGAAGCGCATATTGGTTGTTGCAACCGGTGCGCTGCTGTCGCCCCTATCCTTCCAGCAGGGCGAATCGATACCGTGCATTGCGCATGCCGTGGCGATCGCGGGCAAGGGGGTGTAGGCGGCATGCAGTTTTTGTGGGCGTTTCTTATTGGCGGAGCGATTTGCGTCGTCGGCCAGCTTATGTTCGACGTGCTGAAGTTGACTCCTGCGCATACGATGGCTTCGCTTGTCGTTATTGGGGCTGTGCTGGACGGTGTCGGTCTATACGATCCGCTAGTCGACTTTGCCGGCGCCGGTGCGACCGTTCCGATTACGAGCTTCGGCAATGCGCTTGTCCATGGCGCGCTGACGTCGCTGCGAGAGGATGGTTGGGTAGGCGTTATTACCGGCATATTTAAACTGACTAGCGCGGGCATCTCGGCGGCGATTATTTTCTCGTTTCTCGCATCCGTCGTTGTCCGTCCAAAAGGTTAAGTACAACACATCATTTATATGAGTCAGGCATGTAATTGGAGGATTCCGCTGTGGAATCCTCCAATTTTTTTTGGTTGGCGCGGTCATGTACGCGTTACCGTATATTTAGTAAAATGGAAGAAGATTGTCGTCATGCAAGCTAGATACTCGTAGATCCGGGAGGGACGTATCAATGGAAATGCGTCAGACAGACCTGCAAGTGTGCTCCGCCATTCGAACTAATTTAGAGAGCTGTATCCTGGGTAAGCAAGAGGAAATCGACCGTTTGTTAACAGCTGTGCTGGCTGGTGGCCATGTGCTGCTTGAAGACGTTCCCGGAACGGGCAAAACGCAGCTGGTGAAAGCGCTCGCGAAGTCGATAGGCGGCCAATTCCGCCGCATCCAATGCAATCCGGATTTACTTCCTACCGATATTACAGGCGTTTCGATCTATCATCCGAAGCAAGAAGCTTTCATATTCCGCGCAGGCCCGATCATGTGCCATCTGCTGCTTGCCGACGAGATTAACCGCGCAACGACGAAGACGCAATCGGCACTGCTCGAAGCGATGGAAGAAGGACATGTGACAGTCGATGGCGAGACCTATGAGCTGCCACGTCCATTTCTGCTCATTGCGACGCAGAACCCGATTGAATTCGAAGGAACTTACGTATTGCCGGAAGCGCAGTTGGACCGGTTCATGATGAAGCTGTCGCTCGGCTATCCTTCCGAGGCCGATGAGCAGCGGATGGTCAGCGCTGCGGACGGCGGACATCCGTCCGACCGGATCGAACAGGTTGCTTCAATAGACGATCTCGTCCGTCTGCAGCAGCTCGTCTCGGAAGTGCACGTGGATAACGGCGTGGCTGAATATGCGGTACAGATCGTTCGCGCTACGCGTACGCACCGCGCCGCCTTCCTTGGCGCAAGCCCGCGCGCAGCCGTATCGCTGATGCGTGCCGCCAGAGCGTCTGCCCTGCTGCGTGAACGTTCGTTCGTTACTCCGGACGACGTGAAGCGGATGGCGGCGGCCGTGCTGCCGCACCGGATTATTTTGCAAGCGGAAGCGCGCATGAATGGCTTGAAACCGGACGATATCGTGCAGGCCGCTATTCAGCAGACGAAGGTTCCGGTCCGTCTGGAGCGTTAACGATGAGCAGGGGCAACCGCTCGTTCATCCGTTGGCGTAAGTATACCGCCTTGGCGATGTATGCTGGAAGTCTGTTGTACTTGCTGTTCCAGGGCGGCAAGCTGTCTGGTATGATGTTCGTCATTTTTAATGTCCTTATCGTTTATTTATGGTTGGGTCAATGGTCCGGCATTCGCAAAGTGCAAGGGGAACGTACCGTCGCGCAGGCTGGCGGAGGGGATGGCCAATTGTTCAATGGATCGAGCGTTGAAGTTTCGATTCATGTCCGCATCCCCGGATTGTATCCGCTTCCTTACGTTCTTGTACGGGACCGGCTGTTCCGTCATGACGGGCAGTCCATTCCGTTCGAGACGTCGTTCGTTCCGAACTGGAAACGGTCAGGCGAAGTCCGCTATTCGACGCCTCCGCTGAAACGAGGCATATACCGGTTCGCACCTACGGAATGTTCGACGAAGGACGTCTTTGGCTTATTCGAGCATAGCGGCGCGTTCGAATCCGGAGACCCGTTCAGCGTTACGCCTCAGACGGTGCCGCTGCGCGGCTGGCAGCAAATTCGCCGAGGCTTGCGCGGACCGCACTCCCATGCATCCGCACCGCGCGCAGCGAAAGAAACGACGCAAATTAACGGGGTTAGAGAATATTTGCATGGCGATAAGCTGTCCCGCATTCACTGGAATGCAACGGCGAAGACGGGCGAATGGAAGTCGAAAGCGTTCGAACGCGAATCGCTTCCGCGCACGATTGTTGTGCTCGACCGGCATCTTGAAGCGTACGGCATCCGCCAGGAACGGTTCGAGCTCGCTGTATCGGTTGCTGCATCGTTAATCGAGCTTGGCATGCGGCATGAGACCGCAATGGGACTTGTCTCCCCAGGCGAGAAGTCGATGGTCGTGCTTCCGCGGACCGGAGCGGAGCAGCGGGTTACGATTACGAGTCATCTGACCGTAGTGGAGCCGGACGCGGTATCGCCTCTGTTCGTCTCACTGCAGCGGCTGGAGACTGTGTGGGAGCCGGGAACGTTGGTTATCATCGTGTCCGGTGCTCAAGGCGACGATATGCTCCGCGCTCTTAGTTGGCTCTCGCGCAAAGGCGTAACGGTATCGTACATCGGTGTCGATGAAGGCGATGCCCGTCACGGACGAGCCATTAAACCGGCATGGCTGCACGCGCTTCGGGCGAAAGGCTGGACAGCCCACAGTGTCCGGCAACTGCAAGAACTGCCAAGCGTACTGGAAGGAGGCGGCGTCTCATGAGTATAGCGGCCGCGGCGCTCGGCAGCAGATTACGGGCGAACCTGCATGAGCATTGGTACCGGCGGATCGCATCATTGTTGACCGCGATTATCGTCTGGCAGCTTGCGCAAGTTTTTCAAGGCTACTGGTGGGAAGAAACCTATGATTGTACCAGCTGGCTGCTTGTATCCGTCGTTGCTGTTGATTGGTTAGTGTCATGGAAGACGGTATACCGACTTCTCATACAGGGTTTTATGGTTCTTGTTGTAACCGCCGCTACAGCCGGATACCACTATGTGGAACTGGATGGAAATTCACTGTCGGCGTTCGGATCGTGGCTGTCGGACAATGTTGGGCAATTAAACCCTTACATCGGAATTTCCGCTCTTGTTTGGGGTGTTACCGCGTTCTACGCGATTTGGACGACGAAGCGCAACCGAATTTTGACATTCGTGTTCATCAGTCTGCTTATTCTCATGATTTGCGATTCTTTTACGCCAATCTTTCTGTGGGACGAAGCGGCATGGGTTATATTATCCGGACTGGCTTGGCTTGTCGCCGATCATTTCCACCGCTTTCAGCGCGAGCATCCGAACAGCTGGTCGGAGCTGCTAGAATACCCGCTTAGTTTCTTCTTGCCCATGCTAGCCATCTTGACGGGCATAATGGTACTGGGCGTCATTACGCCTAGCATTGCACCGCTGGTCAAAGACCCTTATACGATCTGGGTGGAGTCGCGCGGAGGTACGGTAAGCGGTTCGTTCACCGATGCCAAGTCGACGTCTACGGCAAGCGGAACGTCTTCTTCGGATACAAGCTCCGGTTATAGCCGCAACGATTCGGAGCTGGGAGGCGGGTTCAAGTTCGATTATTCGCCCGTCATGTACGTCAGCACGTCGCATCGCAGCTATTGGCGCGGCGAGACGAGATCGCTCTACTCCGGAGACGGCTGGCTGCAGACGAAGGAGGGGGGCTTTCCTTCCGAGTTGGACGGCTTCCTGCCGAAACAGCAGCTTCCGATCAAAGAAGACCGCAGCCGTGCGAAGACGGTTCAAGTGGAGCAAGCGGTTACGATGATTCGCGAGGAGGTATACCCTGTTCTGTTCGCGGCATCCCCAATCCGGCAAATCAATTGGGTTAACGATGAGCTGAACACAATGCTGCCTAGCGAGCTGAGCTGGGATCCGGACGACTGGACGCTTCACTGGCGCGGGGCGTCGTACCCGAAGACGTATTCGGTTGTGTCGGAACTGCCGACTTTGAATGAACCTGCACTTAAGCAAGCAACGGCCGGTTGGAACGAGTCGAATCCGCTGAGCGGCGAGCATAGCGAATACTACGAGCTGCCGGATTCGGTAACACCGCGCGTGAAGCAGATCGCTTCTGAGATCGTAGCCGGAGCGCCGGACGATTATGAGAAAGCGAAGCGGATCGAGACGTTCCTGAAAGAGAGATATCCGTACACGAATGAACCGGACATTTCGAAACGGCAGAGCGCCGATTTTGTAGATTCGTTCCTATTCGAGGTCAAGGAAGGCTATTGCGATTATTTCTCGACAGCGATGGCGGTACTAGGCCGTTCAGCCGGGCTGCCGGTCCGCTGGGTGAAGGGATATGCGCCAGGCACGCTGCCGGAAGATATGGAACGGATGATTCGAGAAGGCGGCTTCAATCCGGCACTTGTGAATCCGACGGGCGAGGGCACTTATACGGTACGCAACGCGGATGCGCATTCGTGGGTTGAAATCTACTTCGACGGTTTCGGCTGGATTCCGTTCGAGCCGACGCCAGGGTTCACGTTCCCATATACGGTTGAAGAAGCGACAGATGTAACGGTTCCGGCAATCGATATACTCGGCGATGAAGAGACGGCAGTCGAGGAAGAAGGCGGATCGTTCAACCCGGCATCCCGCATCGTCCTCTGGTCTTCAATCGGATTGCTGGTCTTGTTGTCAGCCGTTATCGTTATTCGCAGAAGAAACGTATCCGACGCTTGGACCCGCATTCGTCACCGGGCAGTCAATCCGAACGAGAGGATTGTTGCCGAGACGAACCGGCTGATCCGGCATGCACGCCGCAAAGGTCTGCGGCGCGAGGAGTGGGAGACGGTTCGTGAAGCGTCGGAGAGATGGTCGGCGGAGCGCAAATATTTGCGCCAAGACTTGAAGGAGGTTGCGGACAGGTTCGAACGGGCCAAATACGGCAGTACCCCAACGGGTACGGCTGATGTTGACCAATTCGTATCGCTCGTCCGATCCATCCGGGATCGGTTGTAACGGCTATTTCGCAATACCGCATGGCGGCCGGGCGGCGCGCGTGCGGTATTTTTTTGCAACATTTTCGGCTATTATGGTATAGTTTCGTTGTATAGCAGGTCATGTCAGGGGAGTCGAAACTATGTTTGAACGGCTGTTGCCGAATTTGCGCCTTAATTCTGTATACGATCTTGATATCGAAGCGCTTGCCCGCCGCGGCATCAAAGGGATTATTACCGATCTCGATAATACGCTCGTCGGTGCGAAGGAGCCAAGCGCTACGCCGAGGCTGATCAAGTGGTTGGACAAGCTTCGCGAGCACGGCTTCAAGGTCGTCATCGTTTCCAATAATAATGAAACGCGCGTCTCGCGGTTCGCAGAGCCGCTAGGCATTACATTCGTGCACGCCGCACGCAAGCCGGCTAACCGCGCTTTCAAGAAAGCGCTCCAGATGCTCGATCTCGCAGAAGATCAGGTAGCCGTACTAGGCGATCAGATGATGACGGACGTGCTTGGCGGCAATCGGCTTGGCATGTATACAGTTCTCGTGCTCCCGATTTCGCCGAAGGACGAGGGGATCGGGACCCGAATCAATCGGATCATGGAGAGAATCGCGCTCAGAAGCCTGCGCAAAAAGGGTTTATGGTATGAGGAGGAAACAAATTGACAGTAACCGAACAATCAGGTTCATGCGCCGGTTGCGGCGTCAAGCTGCAGTCATCGGATAAGGAGAAGTCGGGCTACATTCCAGTTTCTGCGGCCGAGCGGACACCGGCAATATGCCAGCGCTGCTTCCGGATCAAGAATTATAATGAAGCATCGTCCATTACGATCGATCAGGACGATTTTCTTCGTCTGCTAGGCGGGATTGCGAATACGGACAGTCTCGTCGTTCATATCGTCGATCTGTTCGACTTCGAAGGCAGCGTTATTTCCGGCTTACAGCGTTTTGTCGGTAACAACCCGGTACTGCTCGTCGTGAACAAAATCGATCTGCTGCCAAGAGCGGTCAATCATAACCGGATTCTGAACTGGGTGCAGCAGCAGGCGAAGGAGGCGGGCCTGAAGACCGTCGAGGTCGTCTTGTGCAGCGCTAAGCGCAATATCGGGTTCGACCGCGTGGTCGATGCGATCGAATATTATAGACGCGGGCGCAACGTATATGTCGTCGGCGCGACGAACGTCGGCAAGTCGACGCTGATCAACCGGATCATTCACGACTACAGTGATCTTGATGCGGAACTGACGACGTCCCGCTATCCGGGCACGACGCTCGACGCGGTTCATATTCCGCTCGACGACGGCAAGTCGATCATCGATACGCCTGGCATCGTCTACAGCCACCGGATGACGGAGATCGTGCCTCGCAGCGTTCTGCAGGCGATCTTGCCGGACAAGCCGATCAAGCCTCTTGTCTATCAGCTCAATGAGCAACAGACGATGTACGTCGGCGCGCTTGCCCGGTTCGATTTCGTGTCGGGTGAACGCCAATCGTTTACGCTGTACATTTCGAACGGACTTGAAGTACACCGGACGAAGCTGGAACGTGCGGACGAGCTGTGGGCGGATCACAAGGGCGTCCTGCTGTCGCCGCCGACAGCGGAAGAGCTGGCGGACATGCCGGCTTGGACGCGCCATTCGCTTCGTATTCCGCGCGGCGGTGAATATGACGTATTCGTCTCCGGTCTTGGCTGGATGCGTGTGAATGGCATGACCGGCGCTCTCGTTGACGTTTATTTGCCGAAAGGCATTAAGGTGCACGTTCGCCGTGCGCTGATCTAAGGGAGATGAGCACGATGACGGCATCTGCAGGATTCAAGGCGGACGCGGCTCAGCGCGTGGACAGCCATACGGTGCTGTTCGGCGTCATTGGCGATCCGATTCGCCATTCGAAGTCTCCGATCATGATGAACCGGGCATTCCGCGAGACAGGCGTGAACGGCGTATACACCGCTTTTCATATTACGGCAGATAAGCTCGGAGACTTCGTGGCAGGCGTTCGCGCGATGGGCGTGCGCGGCGTCAATGTCACGATCCCGCACAAGCTTGATATTATGAAGCATGTGGATATCATCGATGAATCTGCCGCAGCGATCGGCGCCGTCAACACGATCGTGAACGATAACGGGGTATTGACCGGCTACAACACGGACGGTATCGGCTATGTCCGTTCACTGAAGGAAGAGGCGGAGCCTGTGCTCGCGGGCAAGCGTATTGTCGTGCTCGGCGCGGGAGGCGCCGCCCGTGGCATTGTCTATGCACTGACGAAGGAGTCGCCGGCATCGATCACGATCGCGAACCGGACAGAGCAGCGTGCGGTCGAGCTAGCCGCCTCGATGAGGGAGCGGGCGAATGTGATCGGCGTATCGAACGACCGGTTGCAGGAAGTTTGCGAAGAGGCGGATATCGTCATTAATACGACATCGACGGGCATGTATCCGAACGTCGACGAGTCGCCGGTCGATGCAGCTTGGCTGCGGCCAGGGGCGGTAGCATCTGATATTATTTATAATCCGATGAAGACCAAGTTTCTGCACGAAGCGGAGCAGGCCGGCTGCCGGATTCACGGCGGTCTCGGCATGTTTATTTATCAAGGCGCGTATGCGTTCGAATATTGGACGGGACAGCCGGCGCCGGCTGCTGCTATGCGCGAGGTTGTGCTGGAGGCGCTCCAGCCTTAACCTGCTAAACCGATGGATGATACAAACATTAACGAACGCGTCAACATATAGAAAGAAGGTTTATACGATGTTAACAGGCAAACAGAAACGGCATTTGCGCTCACTCGCGCACCATTTGAATCCAATCTTCCAAGTAGGCAAGGGCGGAACGAACGAGCATATTATGAAGCATATCGAAGAAGCGATCGAGACTCGCGAATTGATCAAAGTATCCGTGCTTAACAACTGTGTGGAAGATCCGAAGCAAATCGGGCAAGAGCTGGCCGAAGGTTCGGGCTGCGAACTCGTACAGGTGATCGGCAAAACGATCGTGTTGTACAAAGAGTCGCGCGATCACAAGACGATCGTGCTGCCGCGTTAAGGCACTTGCACACGCTTAAGCGGATGACGGAAGGAGCTCAGCAAGGCGAATGAGTCGGAACAGACATATCGGCATTATGGGCGGAACGTTCGATCCGATTCATGTCGGACATTTATTAGCCGCAGAAACGGCGATCGACACATGTTCCCTTGACGAAGTGTGGTTTATTCCGACGAACGTGCCGCCGCTGAAGGAAAGCGTGCAAGGCGCGGACGCGGAGACACGACTGCGTCTTGTGCGGCTCGCCATTGCCAGCGAGCCGAAGTTCAAGGCTGAATCGATCGAGTTGGAACGCGGCGGCGTCAGCTATTCGATCGATACGGTCAGTGAGCTGGCAAGCCGGAATCCTGATTGTACGTTTATGTACATCATCGGCTCCGACCGAATTCATGACCTGCCGAAGTGGCACCGGATCGAGGAACTGGCGTCTATCGTACGGTTTATCGGCGTGGAACGTCCCGGCGAGCCCGTTGATCTTAAGCGGCTGCCGGAATGGATCCGCGAGCGTGTTACGCTTGCCCAGATGCCGCCGATGGGCGTATCGTCCACGGATATTCGGCGCCGCCGCAGCGAGGGACGGTCGATTCGGTATTTGGTTACGGAGCCCGTCTATTCCGAAATCGTGAAGGAGGGGCTGTATGAATCGCGAAGAAATGATTGAATCGGTCAAGGCGCAAATGCCGGAGCGAAGATGGCTGCATGTTCAAGGCGTCATGGAAACGTCGGTTGAACTGGCCAAGCGGTTCGGTTCAGATCCTGAGCGCGCGGAGCTGGCGGCCATCCTGCACGATGTAGCGAAGTATTGGCCGACAGAGCGGATGGGCCGGATCATTCGGGAAGAGCAGCTTCCGCAGGAACTGCTTGAATATGATAAGGAACTGTGGCATGCGCCTGTCGGTGCGCTTGTGGCGGAACGCGATTATGGCGTAACCGATCCGGAAGTGCTGGATGCGATCCGCTACCATACGTCGGGACGTATTGGCATGACGCTGCTTGAGAAGATCGTCTGCCTGGCCGATTATATGGAGCCAAGCCGCGAATTTCCTGGCGTGAATAAAATTCGCACCGAGGCCGAGCATAGTGTGGAGAAGGCGCTGCTAGCCGGTTTTGATTCCACGATTACGTTTTTGATAGAAAAAGGCAAACGAATATTCCCGCTGACAGTGTCGGCGCGTAATGATTTGATTCGTCAATTACAGGAGGCTGAAGAATGACGGTTAATTCAGATAAACTTTTAGAAGCGGCGGTTGCAGCCGCAGAGGAAAAGAAAGCTTCGCGCATCGTTGCGCTGAACTTGAAAGAAATCTCGCTCGTTGCCGACTATTTCGTTATTTGCTCGGGTAACTCGGACGTGCAGGTGCAAGCGATTGCGACCGAGATCCGCAAACAATCGGAGATGCTCGGCGTTCGCGTACGCGGCATTGAAGGGATGGATTCGGCACGTTGGGTGCTGATCGACCTTGGAGACGTTGTCGTACATGTGTTCCACCGGGATGAGCGCGATTACTACAATCTCGAGCGGCTTTGGTCCGACGCGAAAGTTGTGGAGCTCGCATGAGTCTAATCGCCGGTACGATCGTTCGGCTGCGGGTGGCGCGCGAAGTGTCACCCTATGGCTTCTTTGTAACGGATGGGACGCAGGACGTTCTATTGCATTACAGCGAAATCGTTGCGCCGGGCGGGGTCAAAATAAAGCCAGGCGACGACGTGGACGTCTTCCTGTACTTCGATACGGATGACCGTCTTTCGGCTACGATGCGCAAGCCGTTTATTACGCTCGGCGAGATGAAGCGCCTGCGCGTTGCGGATATTCATCCCCGTCTCGGTTGTTTCCTCGAGTTCGGCTTAGGCCGGCAGCTGCTGCTGCCGCTGTCCGAGCTTCCGGAAAACCGTGATTTCCGTCCGCTAGTCGGCGACGAAGTGTTCGTCGTTCTGCAGAATGACAAGCAAGGACGGCTGATCGCGAAGCTTGCGCGGGAAGAAGACTTCCAGAGCCATATCTTCCGCGCTCCGTCGGACTGGCGGAACCGGTGGATCGAAGGCTGGGTAACGAAGACGCTGCAGATGGGCTCCTTCGTGCTGCTGGACGGAGGCGTACTTGGCTTTGGCGCATTCGGCATGATTCCGTCTTCGGAACGGAACCGTACGCTTCGGCTCGGCGAGCGGGTGCGTGCCCGCGTGACGTTCGTACGCGAAGACGGCCGGGTTAATCTGTCGCTGGTCGAGCGTAAGGAAGTCGGCATGACGGAAGATTCGGACCGCATACTAGCGTTTCTAAAAGAGCGTCCAGGCGGCGCGATGCCTTACTCGGATGCGACAGAAGCGGATCTTATCAAGCAGCGGTTCGGGATCAGCAAGTCGGCGTTCAAGAGAGCGCTCGGCAAGCTCATGCGCGACCGGATCGTGACGCAGGAAGGAAATTGGACGAAACTCGTGGATCCGGCACAGGCATCAGCTTCCGCTCCGCCGGAAGGGCAATCGTAATGATGGCCTCCTACCGCCAGTTCGCTACGGTGTACGACCGTCTGATGGAGAATATGCCTTATGCCGATTGGCTGCGGTTCGCGCGAACGGTATGGGACAGAGGGCAAATGCCGAGATCGGTCGTCGACCTCGGCTGCGGCACAGGCAATCTGTCGATCCCGCTGGCGAAGTCAGGCTTTGATGTGTATGCCATCGACCTGTCGGCCGATATGCTGACGATCGGAAGAAGCAAGTGGGATGAGAGTCCGCGCCGCGCTTTGCGCGAGAGCAACGGCTCGATCCGCTGGCTGCAGCAGGATATGCGCGAATGGGAGCTGCCGGAGCCTGTCGACACCGTCATTTCATTCTGCGATTGTTTGAACTATCTGACGGAGGAAACAGACGTTGAAGCGGCTTTTCGCGCGACGTTCCGGGCTCTTAAGCCAGGCGGCATGTTTATGTTCGACGTCCTGCCGCAGCAGCAGTTGCAGCGCTATGCGGAGCAACAGCCGTTCACACTCGACGAGCGTGACGTTGCCTACATATGGACATGCGAGTGGGATGAAGCGACATATGAAATCGAACACGCGTTGACGATATTCGCCCGCGATGAGCATGATGCTGCTGGACGGTTCATGCGGATCGAAGAGACGCATGTGGAGCGCGCGTACGAGTCCCGTTGGATCGTCGATGCCTTGAAGCGCTCCGGCTTCGCTCGCATCGAGCGGTATGCCGATTTCAACACCGTTCCGTTAACGAACGAGGCTCCGCCATCTGCGGAGCGGCTGTTCTTCGTAGCAGTGAAGTAGCAACGCTCGCGAGCACTTATACCGATAGGGAAGCAAAAAGCCCCGGCATCCGCCGCACCTCTTCGATTAAGAAGGGAGCGGCGAATGCCGGGGCTTATCGCATGACTGGCTTCAACTTGACCGGTTACCCGATATGTTGAAGCTGATCTTCGTAGTCGCCGATCTTCGCTTTGAATTGTTCTTCAAGCCTAGGCAGATGGCGCTTCATGCAGTTGCAGTAGTAATCTTTGCGACATACGGGGCATGGAATGTTCAGCAGGCGCGCGACGTCGACCAATTTCCATTCCGGATCTTTCTTCAGAAAGAAGCGGGTACGCGAGTTGTCATCGAGTGTAACGATGAGCTGATAGATTTTTTCTTTGTTGTTGTAATCCCCGGAGTCCTTGATATCGACAATGACCGGATTAAATGACATTTCACATACCACCTGTCTATATTGTTGTACAAGGTCTACACGATAGAATAGCTTGATATGCGTATCTCTGTCAATGATTTGGCGGCAATTGTCACGATTTTCGTGATTGGAGCCGGAATGCTGCGAAAGTCTTTCGTATTAGTATACCGTTTATTGTACCTTTCTATTCAACCCCGCAATCCTTCTTAGGCCAAATGGAATTGGCCGATGGCTGCGTTTATTGACATCTCACCGGGCTTCTCCTATAATCAATTTTATATATGTGAGATCCTTAGTGGATCATGACAACACAGGCATTGAAGAGGAGCAGTACTCGAGGACGTATGCTTCAGAGAGCCGGCGGATGGTGCAAGCCGGTGCTTACGCACGAAGAATCTCGCCTTGGAGCCGCAATGTGGAGAAGTGCCGGATGCATGCTTGCAGGCCGGACTTGCGATACATTGCCGTCTCGCCCGCGTTAAGGGAATAGAGTGAGCGAAGGCGAAGAACGTCTGCGCTAACTAGGGTGGTACCACGGGAATAATAACCTCTCGTCCCTAGCGATTATACGCTGGGACGAGAGGTTTTTTACATGTTTGACAGTCGCGAAGGGAGATTTCCGATTATGAGCCAAGACAACCACAATCAACAACAGGGTTATAACCCGCTCGTTATCGAACCGAAGTGGCAGCGCTTCTGGGACGATAATAAAACGTTCGCTACGACAGAGGACGCGAATAAGCCGAAATTTTATGCACTTGATATGTTCCCATACCCGTCCGGAGCCGGCCTGCACGTCGGCCATCCGGAAGGCTACACGGCTACCGATATCGTATCCCGCTATAAGCGGATGCGCGGCTATAACGTGCTGCACCCGATGGGCTGGGACGCGTTCGGTCTTCCTGCCGAGCAGCATGCGCTCGATACGGGCGAGCATCCGCGCGACATTACGGTGAAGAACATCAACAACTTCCGCCGTCAGATCAAATCGCTCGGCTTCTCGTACGACTGGGACCGCGAGTTCAGCACGACCGACCCGGACTATTACAAATGGACGCAGTGGATTTTTATCCAGCTGTATAATAAAGGTCTCGCTTACGTCGCGGAAGTGCCGGTGAACTGGTGCGAAGCGCTCGGAACGGTGCTTGCGAATGAAGAAGTCATCGACGGCAAGAGCGAGCGCGGCGGACACCCGGTTGTCCGCAAGCCGATGCGTCAATGGGTACTGAAGATTACGGAATATGCGGAACGTCTGCTGGAAGATCTCGATGAGCTCGACTGGACGGAAAGCATCAAAGAAATGCAGCGCAACTGGATCGGCAAATCGACAGGTGCGGAAGTGACGTTCGCGATCGACGGAACGGACGAATCGCTCGTCGTATTCACGACGCGACCGGATACGCTGTTTGGCGCAACCTACTGCGTTCTGGCGCCTGAGCATGAGCTCGTGGCGAAGATTACGTCCGCAGAGCAGAAAGCGGCGATCGAAGCGTACCAAGAAGTTGCTGCGCGCAAGAGCGATCTGGAGCGCACCGACCTCGCGAAGGAGAAGACGGGCGTGTTCACGGGCGCTTACGCGGTAAATCCGGTCAGCGGCGAGAAGCTGCCGATCTGGATCGCGGACTATGTATTGGCCGGCTACGGAACGGGCGCGATTATGGCCGTACCGGGCCACGATACACGCGACTGGGAATTCGCGAAGCAATTCGGCCTGCCGATCGTCGAGGTTATTAAAGGCGGCGACGTGACAGCGGAAGCGTTCGCGGGAGACGGCGAACACGTGAACTCCGGCTTCTTGAACGGCCTTGGCAATGAGGCGGCAATTGCGGCAATGATCGAGCATCTGGAAGCGAAGGGCTTCGGCAAAGGCAAGACGACGTACCGTCTGCGCGACTGGCTGTTCAGCCGCCAGCGTTATTGGGGCGAGCCGATTCCGATTCTGCACCTTGAAGACGGCACGATGAAACCGGTCGCGGAATCGGAACTGCCGCTGTTGCTGCCGGACGTTGATGCAATCAAGCCTTCGGGAACGGGCGAGTCGCCGCTGGCGAACGTTACGGAATGGGTGGAGACGATCGATCCTGAGACCGGCATGAAAGCGCGCCGCGAGACGAATACGATGCCGCAATGGGCGGGCAGCTGCTGGTACTACCTGCGGTTCATCGATCCGCACAACGAGAACGAAATTTGCTCCAAGGAGAAGCAGCGCGAATGGCTGCCGGTCGACCTGTACATTGGCGGCGCGGAGCATGCGGTTCTTCACTTGCTGTATGCTCGTTTCTGGCATAAGGTACTGTACGATATCGGCGTCGTTGATACGAAGGAGCCGTTCTATAAACTGGTGAACCAAGGCATGATCCTCGGAACGAACAACGAGAAGATGTCGAAGTCGCGCGGCAACGTTATCAACCCGGATGTGATCGTGAACGAATTCGGCGGCGATACGCTGCGGATGTACGAAATGTTCATGGGACCGCTGGAGGCAACGAAGCCGTGGAATACGAGCGGGGTCGAAGGCATGTACCGGTTCTTGAGCCGGGTATGGCGCCTGTTCGTGAACGAGGACGGCGCTCTGACGTCCAAAGCCGTTGACGGCGAAGGCAGCGAGGCGTTCAAACGGACGTGGCACCGGACGATTAAGAAAGTTACGGAAGATTTCGATAATCTGCGGTTCAATACGGCGATCAGCCAGCTGATGATTTTCGTCAATGACGCTTATAAAGCCGATACACTGCCTCGTCAAGCGCTCGAGCACTTCGCACAAATGCTGTCGCCGCTCGCTCCGCATATCGCTGAGGAGCTGTGGGAGAAGCTCGGTCATAGCGGTTCCATTACGTATGTACAATGGCCGCAATATGACGAGGCTTGGACGGTCGACCAAGAGGTCGAAATTGTCGTTCAGGTGAATGGCAAAATCGCCGACCGCGTCAGCATCGCAGCGGACACGGAGGTCGACGAGATGGAGCGTCTCGCTAAGGAGCTTGATAAAGTTAAGCAAGCGATCGAAGGCAAGACCATTCGCAAAGTGATCGCCGTCAAAGGCAAGCTCGTCAATATTGTCGCGAACTAACGCCCAAGTTTAACGACGGGCGCAACCGAATAAGCCGGCTCTGAAGAGGTGAGCGGCCCGTCACGCTAAAGAATAGCGTGTTACTGGCCGTTCACCTCTTCGCCGTATAAGGAGGAAGCTACTTTGCCCGCATCTTCTTTATATTTGTCATGGGTTGTTCGGATAAGCCGGTTGAACATCCCGTCGCAATCGATTTCAAGCGATTCGAGCGCTTTGGCGGTAATGCCGCCCGGTACGGCGACGCGCTCTTGGATATGTTCGGGCGTCATACCGCCCTCCGTCAGAAGCCGGCCAGTGCCGAGCAGCATTGCGCTTGCAACGGCAAGTGCGTCGGAACGCCGAATGCCCGTCTCTCTTACGGCGGCATCGACGAATTGTTGGATGAAATAGGCGAAGAAGGCAGGACCGCAGCTCGAAAGATCCGAGACAATGCGCGTATATTGTTCGTCGATCCGGATCGGCTCGCTAATATGACGGAGCAGCGCTTCCAACCGTTGCTGGTCCTCGGCGCTCACACGGCTTCCGTACATGCACAGTGTGGCACCGCTGCCGACATGATTCGTAATGCTCGGAATCATTTTGGCCGTTTTGCATGGCAACCAGTCTTCGAGCTGTGAGAGCATGACAGGACTTGTAATCGACACGACAAGCTGTTCGGGCCGGAGGCTTGCGCGAATGTCGCTCAGTACGCTGCGGAACTCATGAGGCTTGATGCACAGGAAGACGATGTCCTTCCCTTTGGCTGCTTCGACGTTGGAAGCTTCGACACGAAGACCCGGATATAAGTCGGCCAAGCATTCCACTTTGGCTATCGTCCGGTTACTGGCCGCGATCTGTGACGGCTTGAGTGCGCCGGACGTTATGAATGCGCCGATGAGCAGGCTGCCCATGCTGCCAGTACCGATAAACCCGACATTCATCGGAACCCCTCCCTTGCGACTTGGATTGTACGATGCGTTGTCGCCCATCATGCAATAAATCGACATTATGATTTGCTCTTACTACACTATGCGAGAGAGCGCGGCCATCATACCGTTTATTTTTGCGGTACGGGACCGATGTGGTTTAAGTACTTTAGCCTTACAGGCCAGATACATGATTGGAGGTTGTGACCGGATGGCAGATTTACGGGCAGCAGGAATGCGGATGAAGTTTGCGCTGTTATGTGCAGCGGCGGGCGTTCTGCTTATTGGTTTGGGCATGTGGAAGCATCAACAAATGCAAACGGATCAGTGGCAGCCGCTCAACGGACAGTTGAATGAAGCGCTGGTTGCCGCAGAACAACAGCACACGTCTGTTCAATCACTTGGCGGCGAGAATCGTTCTGGGGATTCGGGACAGCAAGGAGCCGCAACCGTAAAGGCAAGTGAAGATGCAAAAACCAGCCCGGGAGCAAGTGTTGAAAGTGCCAACAGTGCCAGCACTGCCGGCGCTGTTGGTTCAATAGACGATCGCTCTGAACAATCCCTGGACGCTGGTGCCGTTCCCGTTCATCCAGGAGCAGCTGATTCCGATACGCCTGCTCCATCAGGAACAACTGTATCTCCTGAAGCGGACGGGAGGCTCGATCTGAACCGGGCGACCGCCGAGCAGTTGGACGAGCTCCCGGGGATCGGACCAGCCAAGGCGGCTGCAATTATAGCAGACCGGGAGGCGTCCGGCCCATTCCGGTCTGTCGACGATTTGGCGCGGGTGAAAGGAATCGGACCGGCAATCGTCGGGAAGCTGCGGGACTCGGTTGTCGCACTGCCCTAAATGTGCGACAATATTAGGCAGCAGAAGACGGCGGATCACGTGCGGTTCGTTCGTCGCAAGGAAGAAAGGAATGACCGACGATGACGATGGCAGGCAGCGATGCGTCCCGCAAAGATTGGGACACTTATTTTATGGATATCGCCTATATGGTTGCAACGCGTTCGCGCTGTAATCGAAGACATGTAGGAGCGGTGTTAGTGCAGGGCAAGAAGCTGCTCGGAACCGCATATAACGGTGCGCCGATGGGTGTAGAGGACTGTCTGGAAGCAGGCTGTATGATCGTGGAAGAGTACGAGCTTTCATCTGCGGGCGGAACAGAACAAATGATCAAGAAGGAGCGCTGCATCCGGACGATTCATGCCGAGCAGAATCTGTTGTTGTTCACGGACCGTAACGACCGCGAGGGTTCAACGGTATATGTGACGGATCAGCCGTGCTGGACATGTGCCAATATGCTCGCTAACAGCGGCATTAAAGAAATTGTATACCACCGCTCTTATCCGAAGGACAGCGAGAAAGTCGGAACGCTCATGAACCGCAAAGGAATTGTATTCCGTGTCATCGATCATTACGAGCCGCCAGCGAAGACAGCTCGTGCCGTTATATCGTAGTAAGGCAAAGAAGGAAGAACCTTCTGCGCAGCCGCCCGTTAATGCGGGCGATTGTGCAGAAGGTTTTTTTATTGCGGCTCGTTCGCCGCAGATGGGGAGGCACTATGTATAGAAGGCCGATTATTGGGATAGCTGTTGGGTGGACGGCGGGCATTGCGGCTGCCGGTTCGTCTTTTGCTGTCTTTGGGTTGATTGGTGCTGGCATGGCTTGGATACTCGCGGCAGGTGTGTTGGCGAAGCGGATGTCTCTTATTCTTGCCGTTTGCGTTGTGCTTGTCTATTGCGCCGGAGGAGGTTGGGCGCAGTGGATGCAGATCCGGACGGGCACTTCGCTGCCGGATTTGCGCGAGGCTGTGAACGGGGCCTATCCTCCCGTCACCTACGAGGCGAAAGCGGAAGGGACGATTGGTTCCGCCGTTGAGATTGACGGAGATGCGGTTACTTTTAAGCTTAAAGCCCGTAAGGTCCATTTAGCTGTCGAGCCGTCAACTCGAAAGGTTCAGGAAACGGTTCTCGTCCGAATCAGGCTGCTGACGGAAGCCGAACAGCTTGTTGCAGCCGGTTGGAGGAGAGGAGACAAGGTCCAGATATTCGGCGAATTAGAACGGCCGGCAGGGGCTTCGAATTTCGGAGGCTTCGACTACCGGCGATATTTGGATAACGTTCAGCATATTCATTGGCTGCTCAGGGTGAAGGGCGCCCAAGCAGCTTCTGTTGAAGGAGGAACGCTTGCTTCGGCCGATTCGGTGCTAGGACGTATCGACGATGCACGTGAGTGGCTTGGCGGCCGGCTGGAACGATTGTATCCTGCGGATCAAGCCGGTTATATGAAAGGGCTGGTCATCGGCAGCAGCAGCGATTTGGATCCCGATGTATACCGCCGGTTCGCGGAATTGGGCTTGACGCACATATTAGCCATTTCGGGTATGCATGTCGCAGTTTTCCTGTATGTGCTGAACGCAGGGCTGCGGCTGTTTCGGCTGACCCGCGAACGGACGCTTCTTGCGCTGGCGCTGGCAACGCCAGTCTACGTCCTGCTTGCCGGCGCCTCGCCGTCTGTCGTACGTGCCGGGGCGATGGCAGTAATCGGCTTGCTTGCAGCCCGGTACAACCGGCTGAAGGATGGCATGCATCTGCTTGCTGCGTCCGCCATTCTTATGCTTCTCTGGAATCCGGCTTATGTGCATGATATCGGCTTTCAGCTTTCCTTTCTGGTCACAGCGGGGTTGATTCTAGGCACAGCCCCTTTGAGGTCGGTTATGCCGCAATGGAAGCGAATGAAGACGCTGCTTGATCTTGCGGCTGTGACGATCGTCGCTCAACTGGTGTCCTTTCCGGTTACGATCTTCTATTTCAACCAATGGAACCCGCTGTCGATCCCTGCCAATTATGTGTTGGTTCCGTTCATTAGCTTTATTGTAATGCCGCTTGGCGCAGCATCGATGGTTGCCGAACCGCTTTGGCCCGCTGGAGGACAAGGGATGGCGTATGCGGCTTCGCTGTTGAACGAAGTAACTTACCGGCTCGTGGAATCGGTCGCGAGCTTGGATAGCTGGCAGACCATTTGGCAGCAGCCGCCCATCTGGTGGATGGCTGCGTGGTATGCGGCATTGGCCATGGGCTTGAGAGCGATGCGGGCAATCGGCGAGCATCGGCAGATACAGTCGGCCTCCACCGCAGATCCAGACGTTGTTGATACCGTGCCGCTCGACGAAGGGCTGAAACCGATTGTAAGGGCGGATAGGCTTAAACAAATCCGAACTCTCGTATGCGCCGCAGCGGCAGCCGCTGCACTGCTTATCTATGGTTGGATGCCGTTGGCCTTCGATCGGACAGCCGCAGTCAGCGTATTAGATATCGGACAGGGCGATGCGATTCTGATCCGGACAGGCAGCGGCAAACATATTTTGATTGACGGAGGAGGGACCGTCTCGTTCCGCAAGCAGGGAGAGGAGTGGCGCGATCGCGCCGATCCGTTCGAGGTTGGGCGTAAGGTGCTCGTGCCGCTGCTGAAGCAGCGCGGCGTCCATTCGCTGGATTTGGTCATTGCTACACATTTGGACATGGATCATATTGTTGGCCTCAGAGCGGTCGTCGATTCGGTTCCGGTGAAGCGGATGTGGTGGAACGGCACGATTGACCGATCCGATGCGGCGGCGGATCTGTTGAACGACGCGCTCGATCGGAAAATCCCGTTGTATAGTGCCGAAGCAGGAATGAGCTGGGTGCCGGATAACAGTGCAAAGTTAGACGTATTGTGGCCGGAACGTGCGACGGATGGCACAATCGCGGAAGCTGATGATCAGAACGAGCGAAGCGTGACGGTGCTGCTGACGCTATATGGCCGTACCTTTTTGTTCCCTGGTGACCTTGGACAGCAAACCGAGCAACGGATTACGGCAGGACGATTGTCATTCTGTTCGCGAAGCGGCGATGGATTGGTGAATGCGAGTGATGCGTGCTTGGACGTATTGAAGGCTGGCCACCATGGCAGCAACGGATCGACATCCGAGCAATGGCTTCGTTATTGGCAGCCTGCTTTCACCGTCATATCCGCGGGAAAGGGCAATATTTACCGGCATCCGCATCCGGATACGCTCGCCCGGCTTGCTTCTGAGGGAAGCGGCATCTGGCGCACGGACCGCGACGGGGAAATCCGCTTCACGGTGCAAGCTAATGGCGTCATGTCAATCGGATGGCAGGAACAGAAATGGACAAGGTAATATGGCATAAGCTGTAAATGGCGCCTATGTACGGCGTCTTTTTTTTCTGTTATTCTAAAGGTTAGTTTCATAGTTTAACTCAAAACCCGATAGATGATGACGCAAAGACATACATGGTATACATTACCGTAAAATAAATAAGAACTTCTGCAACCTTTGTACCGGTCATTCCGTCGATAAGGTTGTATGAGAGGGGGAACCTTCATTGGTGGAGCCTAATCTCATAAGAGCGGCTCAATCGGGCGATCGCGATGCTCTCATCACCCTGCTGCGCGAGATTGAAACTCACGTTTATCGGACAGCCTATTATATATTGAATAACGAGCAGGACGCGATGGATGCGGCTCAGGAGGCGCTCATCCGCATTTATACGAAGATTACCTCCTATGAAGAGAAAGCGCAATTCAAGACGTGGATTCAGCGAATCGTTACGAATATTTGTATCGACAAGTTCAGAAGGAACAAGCCGACGATATCGATCGAGGAGCATGAGCTCGTCTTCCGTGAGAAATCGAGTGTCGAAGAGGACGTTATTTCCACTTATGTGGCAGACGATATACGCAAAGCGATCGACATGCTCCCGGAGCATCACCGGGCAGTCGTCGTTCTTCGGTATTTGCAGGATTTTTCTTACAATGAAATTGCAGATTCTCTCGATTTGCCGCTTAACACGGTGAAATCTTATTTATTCCGGGCCCGGCAGCAGCTGCAGACGTTACTACATGAATACCAAAGAGGAGGTGTCCGAGGATGACATGCCAAGAGGTGATGGAATATATGCAGCGGCAGCTCGATGATGATCTGAACGATCACGAAGCCGACGCGTTGACAGCACATACACGTTATTGCTCGGATTGCGCCGACATGTTCGAACGGCTGAAGCGGTTGTCTGCCGAACTAGACAATTTGCCCAAAGTCGTTCCTGCTTTTAGTCTTGTCGATGCTATTATTCCGCAACTGGACCTGTTCGATTCCGAGCGTCAAGAGAGCGGAATTGCTATAGAGTCGAAGTTATTTGAACGTGGAGCAGAACCGGCTGGCGGCCAAGAGACGGAGATTGTACCTATAAGCCGCCGTTCTGCGCGCGGTCGTGAGAAAGGATGGCTGAAACGGATTTCTTGGCCGGCTGTAACAGGCGTTGCCGCAGCCGGACTTGTTGCCGGATTGTTTCTCGTTATGTTCAATCCGACGTCCGCTCCTGACTTGAAGAGCGACTCCGCCTCGATGGAGTCGGCAACCGCATCGTTAGAACAGAAAGACATGAGCGCTGCTGACGGCGCGAAGTCGAAGCAATCTGCCGACGAGGTCCGCATCGAGTCGACGACTGAAGAAAACTCGACCGCATCGAAAGTTCAATCGAAGTCAGTCGCAACGGGTCAGCAGCCGACGGAAGCGCCGAGCAGTTCGGATGTCAACAAAAAAATCGATGTCGTTACGCCGTACGCGGACGTTCCCGGTTATCATATAGAGGATCAATCCGGAACATCTGCGCCGCTTGCGCCGAGCGATGAGGCGACTAGAAACTACAACAGCAATAGCGCCATCACTGGCGCTGGGAGCGCCGGAAGCGACAGTGCCGATGCAGCCGCCGACCGTAAAGAAGTAACCATGATCGCGAAAGACCAATACGGCGAACCGATGGGCATTACGAGCACCGGCAGCTCATCAAGCGCCGACATTTCGAACGTCGTACCGTCGCCGGACGGATCATTATCGGCCGCAATCGTAGACGGAGCCGTACTCGTGTATACATCGCAGGAGGGAACCGTCCAGCTCGACAGCGGCAAGAAAACCGGCACGATAAGCGGGCTGCAATGGTCGGATGACGGCAAAGCGCTGTTCTTCGAAGTGAAGGCAGACGGCGGACAGACGACGCATTACAAGATCGATACGCAAGAATGGACAATTGCGTCGCAATAAGATGAATGGAATCGGCACACTTGCTGATGGCCTTGCGTATAGTATATAGAAGGCGTCAGCGACGGTAACCTTGACGTCGTATGACCATCACCGCGGCGGGGGCCATGGACCCGCACGGATGATGTTTATATAGATGTTCAGGGACAAAGGGATGGAGACCTAATAGCTCCATCCCTTTGTTGACGACTACGGGAATGTGCCGCTTAGTGCAGCGTGTATAGGGGGCAGCAGGATGGAGACGAAGGATATTTATAAAGAATTGAGCAGTGGCCGAATCCGGCCGGTATATGTGGCATACGGTACTGACCGTTACCGGATGGAGCAGTTCGCGACATTGCTGGCGGACAAGCTGTTCAAGCCGGAAGAACGTGAGCTTGGCATCGTCAAGTTCGATACGTCCGAGTCGCCGATTGAAGAGGCTGCTGCGGAAGCCGAGACGTTGCCCTTTTTCGTCGAACGCAAACTGATCGTCATTCGCGACGCTTCCGTGCTTGCAGCAGCGGGCGCTGGCGCCAAGGAAGGAAAGTTGGAGCATCGGGCCGAGCGCATGCTGGAATATATCGACAATCCGGCGGAGACAACGGTCATTTTATTTCTTGTGTATGCGGACAAATTGGACGAGCGGCGCAAGCTTGTGAAGCGGCTTAAGGAGCAGGGGGCGGTACTTGCCTTTAACGAGCTCGATGGACCGGAGCTTCGGCGGTGGGTCGTCCGCAGATCGTCGGAGCAAGGCAGGACGATAACGGAGGATGCTGCCGATCTGCTCGTTGCCCGTACGGGTACGAGATTGCAGCAGCTCGCGCAGGAGACGGATAAGCTATGTCTATATGCTGGTCCAAGCGGCACGATCTCGGCGAAGGACGTTGAGCTTCTGACAGCGTCAACGGTCGAGGAGGACGTGTTCGCGCTCGTGGATGCGATTGCGGGAGTGCAGACAGCAAGAGCTCTTCGTTTGTACCACGAGCTGCTTCAACGCAAAGAAGAGCCGATTAAGATCGCAGCGCTGCTTGCCTCGCAGTTGAGACTGATGCTGCAGGTGAAAGAGCTGTCGGGGCAGCATTACTCTCCGCAGCAAATGGCTTCGCAGCTCGGCATTCATCCGTTCCGGGTGAAGCTTGCCTCTGAGAAAACAGCGAAATTTTCGCTCAAGCGTCTCGGGGAATGTATGGCTGAGCTTGCCGAACTCGATTACCGGATGAAGACCGGACAAGTAGACAAGACGCTTGGACTGGAGCTGTTTCTGCTGTCGTTCGGTCACGGGGTTCAAGCCGGCAACGCCTAGCGCTTATCAAAAAGAAGCTGTCGGACATTGTCCGACAGCTTCTTTAATGTGAAATAAGCAATGAAAAAACGGCTCCCTGTTCCGAAGAACGGGAGCCGTCATTCATTAAGCTTGTGCCGAAAGGGCATTCAGCTTCTTAGCAAGACGGGACTTTTTGCGGGCAGCCGCGTTTTTATGAATCAGGCCTTTCGTTGCCGCTTTGTCCAGCTTTTTCGTCGCAGCGATGAGAGCTGCTTGAGCAGCTGCAGCATCCGTACCGGCGATTGCTTGGTCAGCAGCTTTAACGGCCGTGCGAAGTGCGGATTTTTGCGAAGCGTTCAGTGCGCGACGTTTCTCGCTCGTCTTCACGCGTTTAATAGCGGATTTAATGTTTGGCATCACATTCACCTCCTGTAAAAAGGGAAAAAACCCAATACTGCAACACAACTTAAAATATCTTACCATGGGCTCGCCCAAAAAGCAATAGCGGTGAGCCGAGTTGTACTGATAGGTTTAAATATTTGTCCGCATAGAACGATCCGTGCCATCGCACACTAACGGCAAAAAAGGAAGGGGACGGATAAAGGCATGGAAGATGCACTCGATCTGCGCCGTTATGACGTTTATACCGATCTGGCGCTGGAAGCGAAGGAGATTGCCGAAGCAGCGGGAGGCGGACCGATACCTGGTGTACTGTCCGATTTGCTTGAGGAGGACGGGATTAAAGTGTCGCGCGTGCATGTGCAGACCGATCAAGGATCGCGCGCGATAGGCAAGATGCCTGGCCGGTACGTAACGCTGGAGGTCCCGGATCTTCGCAAAGGCGATACAGGGCTGCAGGACAAAGTGGCGACTCGGTTCGCGAAGGAATTCGAAACCTTTCTAGAGCAAGCTGGCGTTGGCAAAACGTCAAAAATACTGATCGTCGGATTGGGCAATTGGAACGTGACGCCGGATGCGCTTGGGCCGCTTGTCGTCGAGAATGTTATGGTGACGCGGCAATTTTTCGAGCTGATGCCGGATCAGGTTGCGCCAGGCTATCGTCCCGTCAGTGCAGTTG
Organism: Paenibacillus kobensis NBRC 15729; assembly: GCF_004000825.1. Lineage (GTDB taxonomy): Bacteria > Bacillota > Bacilli > Paenibacillales > Paenibacillaceae > Paenibacillus_T > Paenibacillus_T kobensis. The sequence goes on from NZ_BILZ01000024.1 coordinate 59,669, forward strand.
CGCCCGGCGTGCTCGGCATAACGGGGATTGAATCATCCGAAATCGTCCAGGGTATAGTGGAACGGACGAGGCCCGACGCCGTTATTGCAATCGATGCTCTTGCATCCAAAGCGCTTGAGCGGGTCAACACGACGATTCAGATCGCGGATACGGGCATTCATCCGGGGTCCGGTATCGGCAATAAACGGAAAGGAATAACGAAGGAAATACTAGGCGTTCCGGTCATCGCGATCGGTGTGCCTACCGTTGTATTCGCCTCCAATATCGTGAACGACTGTCTGCGGATGCTTGAAGAACATCTCGCTTCACATACCCAGAATGCCGGACCGCAAATTATGGGCATGATGCATCAAATGGCGGAGAACGAGAGACTGCAGTTGGTCAAAGAGGTGCTGCACCCGCTCGGCCACGATCTGATCGTGACGCCGAAGGAGATTGATCAATTCATCGAGGATATCGCGAACATCATTGCAAGCGGATTGAATGCATCGCTGCACGATGCCGTCGACTCTTCGAATGTAGCGGCTTATACGCATTAATTGCGATACCCTAACAGGATTTCGTCAGGCATGACTGCCGGCGAAATCCTATTTTGCTCATTAAGGAGGCAATCGGATGACGCTGTTTCTGATGGTGCTGGTATTGCTGTCGCTGCTGGCTGTGTCGCAAATTGTGAACCGGATCGTACCGGCTGTCCCTGTTCCCATTATTCAGATTGCGCTTGGAGCGCTGGTGACGATCGCGCCTTGGCAGTTCGATTTGGCGTTTCATCCGGAGCTGTTCTTTATCTTATTCATCGCGCCGCTGCTGTTCAGCGACGGCAAACGGACACCTCGCCAGGAGCTGTGGCAGCTGCGCCTGCCGATTCTGCTGCTTGCGGTCGGTCTCGTATTTGCAACGGTGCTTGTCGGTGGATTGACCATTCATGCTCTTATTCCAACGATACCGCTTGCGGCGGCATTTGGGCTTGCGGCGATTTTGTCTCCTACCGACGCTGTTGCCGTATCGGCGATCGCTGCGAGAGCGCAGTTGCCGCAGACTATTCACCGGCTTCTGGAGGGCGAATCGCTGATGAACGATGCGTCGGGTCTTGTCGCGTTCAAGTTCGCCATTGCCGCTGCTGTAACAGGCGTGTTCTCGCTCTGGCAAGCCTCGATTAGCTTTATCGTCATTTCATTAGGCGGCTTGGTCGCCGGAGCGCTGCTCTCGCTCGCGATCATATGGATAAGGGTGATGCTGCGGCGGTTCGGAATGGAGGACGTGACCGTGCATGTGCTGATCCAGCTGTTGACGCCTTTCGTTCTGTATTATATAGCCGAACATTTTGGATTGTCGGGCATTCTGGCAGCCGTCGCTGGGGGAATCGTGCATGCGGTGGAGCAGGACCGGACCCGGTATGCTTCTTTGGAGTTGAAAGTTGTATCCGAGAGCACATGGTCTGTCATGCTCTTTATTATGAACGGCCTCGTATTTGTTCTGCTTGGTTTGCAAATTCCGGATGTCATCTACGCTATTCTGCACGATCCAGCACACAATTCCTCCCAATCTTTCGGGTATGCGCTGCTGTTGTACGGAGAGCTGATTGCGCTTCGGTTCGTCTGGCTGTTGTCCTCGGTACGGCTGACGTGGCCGCTGTTCCGCCACAGCGAGAAGAAGGAGAATATTCACTGGAAGTCGCTCGCCGTCATGTCGGTGTCGGGGGTCAGAGGAGCGCTGACGCTGGCCGGCGCTTTCACGATTCCGCTCGTACTGAATAACGGCTCGGCGTTCCCTGAGCGGAATTTGATACTGTTCTTGGCCGCTTGCGTCATTATTCTATCGCTGGCCGGTGCTAGCATCGCGCTTCCTGTTCTGACTAGAACGGCATCCCGTTCGATGGAAGGGGCGGAGACGGTGGAACGGGAGGCGGAACTGCAGTGTATTTCCGCTGCGATGCGAGCAGTCAAGCAAGCGGGAGAAACGAATCAGCCAGCTGTCGCCGCCGTACTGCTTGAGAACGAAAGACGTGTGGCTGCGATTCAGCGAAACAAAGCGATGTCCCAAGACGCCAAGCAGTACAGGCAGCAGGAGCTGGCGATGCGCAGACTTGGCGTCGAGAAAGAGAAACAATATATCGAGGGGCTGCTTGAGAAGGGGGAGCTTCGAGAAGAAGAGGCCGATGTGCTGCTTACGATCCTTAATCATATTCAACTGTCGTTGACGAGTCATTTGCGTGTATGGGGAAGTATGTTCGCGAAGCTGTTCCGCCGCCTAATTGCGACGTTCGTGCCATTCATGCGGCCGGAGTTCGAGCCTCTGACGCATGTGAGACGGGCGGGAGTGATTAAGCTGCGCCTTCGGTCGGCGGAAGCTGCGATTGAGGCACTGCGCAAGGAACGTACAGGACCGAATCGGGCTGCTGCTGCTAGAGTTGTGCACTATTACAAGCGGATGACAGCGGAGCTGATGAAGCAGCTCGGTTCGGAGGATCTGAGCGAATGCTCGAACGAGGCGCTCAAGGAGCTTGAATTGCTGTGTGTTCAGGCGGAGCGGGATGAACTTCGCCAATTGTTTCAACAGGGCAAGCTGACGCGCAAGCAACTGAATAAACTGCAGATGCAAGCGAGCATTCGCGAAGCGGATATTATGGACAAAAGATGGGGAGTGCCGGAACTCGAACCCTAGCATAATAACCGCAGTTACAATTGCACCGGGCTAATGCGATTATGATGATTCTCTCATTTTCGGCATCCCGGTTCTACCAGTTCTCTAATTCTCATAGGCTAGTAACAGTCTAAGAGCGTAATAGGGAGGCTGGGCAAGAATGAAACGAATGATCCTAACGTTCAACTGGAGCAGAGGCAGCCGCAAATGGAGGCAGCTGCTCGTGACGGGTCGTACATTCGCGATGCTGTCGGTAAGTTCCATGGCTTTTTTTGTCGCGATTGGCGTCGGCGATATGATTCATCAGCGAACGGCAGCGTCTCCCGGGACGACGATGAAAGGGGTAGCGGCCAACGTTTCGGGGACGTTCTTCTCGGATATGCTAGAAATGGAAGTGCCTGCGTACTCGCCGAAGAAAGAGGGGGGCAGGGCACTGGCTCCTAAGCAAGTTAGCCGGTTTCTTCTTCGGCTCGTCACGGATGTGAATCCGAACGATCCGCACAGTCTGCTGGCAAGAGAAATGCCTGGCATTACGACGGACGAGCCGTTCTTGATCCGCAGCGGCTCAGGCAATGAGACAGCGGTCGGTCCGGAAGATCATGCGCCAATTCCAGGGGCAGCGGATTCGGGCTCGAACGGTAACGGCGGCTTCGTACCGAATACAGACACACCGGACGGCAGTCCGGCAGAGGGGTCTGGTTCGGTTGGAAGCCATGATCCGGCTGTGGAAGGAACCGGTGGAGAACCGGGAGCCGGGGGGGCGGATGAGGGACAGCCGGACGAAGGCGGTCAACCGGCAGCGCCACCCGATTCACCTGGCAAGACGGATGAACCCGTCGTCTTTGTCTACCACTCGCATAACCGGGAATCTTGGTTTCCAGTCATCGGAGGCGGCGGAGACGATCCGACCTCACTGAAGCAAAATATTACACTCGTCGGCCAACGGCTCGCGGACAAGCTTGAAGAGCTGGGGCTTGGAGCGGAAACGTCCAAAACCGATTACCCGACGGCAATCAAAAATTATAAATGGGTATTGTCCTACAAATATTCTCGTAAGACGGTCCAGGATGCGCTAGCGGCAGACGACAAATTGAAGTTTATATTTGACATTCACCGCGATTCCCAGAAGCGGAAGTATACGACGACGACGATCGACGGCAAGTCTTATGCGCAGGTCTATTTCATTATCGGACAGGAAAATCCGAATTGGCAGAAAAACGAGAAGCTCGCCACCGAAATTCATAAAGCGCTGGAGGAGAAGTATCCCGGCATTTCGCGCGGTGTATGGGGCAAGACGTCCAAGGATGGCAACGGGGAGTACAATCAGTCGTTGTCGCCGGGAAGCGTGTTGATCGAAATCGGCGGTGTCGATAATACGCTCGAAGAATCGTACCGCACTGCGGATGCGCTGGCGAAAGTGATTGCTGAATTGTACTGGGGCGACGCGGAACGGGCAACGGTTCCGCATGAAAGCTAGACAGTAAGATAATGACGATTAGCGGCGCTTTGCCGCCGGAAAGAAGGGATATCGATGAGACGGGACGGATGGAAATGGGCGCTGGCCGGCGGCGCGATCGCTCTGCTAATCGTCTATGGACTCGATTCGGCGGACAGCGGAATTGAGAATGTGTACGGTCCAGTAGGGGAAGGCGCGCAGACGCACGCCGTTAACGAGAATTTCGAGCCGTTGCAGAACGGACAAACGGATGTTCGAAGCAATGCAGCCCAGAAGGGTGAAGGCAGCGTAGAAGCAGGTACTGTATCCGGCAGGACGAAACAGCAAGAGACGGTGCAGCGCGATGCGCAGCCATATACTCCGGAGGAGCGGCTGCCGGGTGTGCCGTATGATACGAGCGAGCCAGCGGTGAACAAACTTGCCGACGGGGCTGCCGGCGTGCTGCAATCGGTGTCAAGCGGCGGCATCAAGCTGTTCGTGTCCGTATTCGACGGCATTATGGATTAGCAGGACGGTACTGTACAAGCGTCCGTTGCCGCCTTGCACCAATACTGCTATAATTAACGGGATATAGTTAGCACTTAAAGGTGTGGGGGTTACGCATGGCGGACGTTCGCGAACGACAGAAGAAAATACGAAATTTTTCCATTATCGCCCATATCGACCACGGGAAATCGACGTTGGCGGATCGTATATTGGAATTTACGGGTGCACTCTCCTCGCGTGAAATGCAGGAGCAGGTACTCGACCAGATGGATTTGGAGAGAGAACGCGGCATTACGATAAAGCTGCAGGCTGTACGGCTCGGTTACAAGGCTGATGACGGCGAAGAGTATATTTTGAACCTGATCGATACGCCGGGGCACGTCGACTTTACGTACGAAGTGTCGCGAAGCATGGCAGCTTGCGAAGGGGCATTGCTCGTCGTCGACGCGGCGCAAGGTATCGAAGCGCAGACGCTGGCTAACGTATACTTGGCGCTCGACAACAATCTCGAAATCTTGCCGGTCATCAACAAGATCGACCTTCCGAGCGCGGAGCCGGAGCGGGTCAAGCAAGAGATCGAGGACGTAATCGGCCTCGACGCGAGCGATGCTGTTCTGGCATCGGCTAAAGCCGGCATCGGCATCAAGGAAATTTTGGAGGAAGTCGTGAAGAAAGTTCCGGCGCCTACGGGCAACCCGGATGAACCGCTCAAAGCGCTTATTTTCGACTCGCACTATGACCCTTACAAGGGTGTAATCGTATACGTCCGCGTTATGGACGGCAGCATCAAGGCCGGTAAGAAAATCCGGTTCATGGCAACTGGGGCGGAGTTCGAGGTTATCGAGGTTGGCGCGTTCAAACCGCGCATGTCAACCGTCGATGAATTGGCGGTCGGTGACGTAGGCTTTATCGTCGCAGGCATCAAGAATGTAAAAGATACGCGTGTCGGCGATACGGTGACGGAATCGAAGCGTCAAGCGCCGGAGCCGCTTCCGGGTTACCGGAAGATCAACCCGATGGTATTCTGCGGCTTGTATCCGATCGAATCGCAAGACTACAACGACTTGCGCGATGCGCTTGAGAAGCTTGAGTTGAACGACTCTTCGCTCCAATACGAGCCAGAGACATCGACGGCGCTGGGCTTTGGCTTCCGCTGCGGCTTCCTCGGACTGCTGCACATGGAAGTTATTCAAGAGCGGATCGAGCGCGAGTTCAACATTCCGCTTATTACGACGGCGCCGAGCGTAGTGTACCACGTGACGCAGACAAACGGCGAAGTGCTGCGCATAGACAACCCGTCGAACTATCCGGAAGTCGGCAAGATCGAATACGTCGAAGAGCCATATGTTAAAGCCAAAATTATCGTACCGAACGACTATGTCGGCACGATAATGGAATTGTGCCAAGGCAAACGCGGCGAGTATGTGAATATGGAATATTTGGATTCGAACCGCGTTACGCTGACGTACGACATGCCGTTGTCCGAAATCGTCTATGATTTCTTCGACCAGCTGAAATCGCGTACGAAAGGCTATGCATCGTTCGATTACGAGATGATTGGCTACAAACAGTCCAATCTGGTGAAGATGGATATCATGCTCAACGGCGAGCAGGTCGACGCATTGTCGATTATCGTTCACCGCGAACGTGCTTATAACCGCGGCCGCGCGATTTGCGAGAAGATGCGCGAGCTCATCCCTCGCCAAATGTTCGAGGTGCCGATCCAGGCGTCGATCGGTACGAAGGTTATCGCGCGCGAGACGGTTAAGGCAATGCGCAAGAACGTATTGGCGAAGTGCTACGGTGGCGACATCAGCCGGAAGCGGAAGCTGCTCGAGAAGCAGAAGGAAGGCAAGAAGCGGATGAAACAGGTCGGCAGCGTCGAAGTACCGCAGGAAGCATTCATGGCGGTGCTCAAGATCGACGAAGACTAACCTAACCGTTGACAGGGAGGGCGATGCTCTTCCTGTCTTTTCTCATATAAGAGGTTGTGCGGCACTAGCTGCTGCGCAAACTGGCAAGGAGGGCGAATGCCCAATGCTTATGCACGCGCCTAGAGCGCTTTACATTCATATCCCGTTCTGTACGAACAAATGTCACTATTGCGATTTCAACTCGTTCGTACTCAAGGGCCAACCAGTCGATGCATACTTGGATGCGCTCGAATCTGAGATGAAGCAGACGGTCGCCGCGCTGCCGCCGGACACCATCGATACCGTATTCGTCGGCGGGGGTACGCCAACCGTACTGACTCCGCCGCAGATGGAACGGTTTCTCTCGTCGGTGCGGAATCACTTCCCGCTCTCGCCGAACGTGGAATTCAGCATGGAAGCTAATCCGGGAACAACGGATCCGGATAAGCTGGCAGCCATGTACGCGGGCGGCGTGAACCGGATTAGCTTCGGCGTTCAGTCTTTCGATAACGGTTTGCTCGAGAGGATCGGACGCATTCACAATTCGGACGACGTGTATCGAAGCATCGAGAATGCGAAGAAGGCTGGATTTACGAATCTGTCGATCGACCTGATGTTCGGTCTTCCGAAGCAGACGGTCGAGCAACTGTCCGACAGCGTCGATAAGGCGCTGCAACTTGGACTGACCCATTACTCGCTATACAGCTTGAAGGTAGAGGAGAATACGCTGTTCCACAAGCTGTATGAGCGTAATGAGCTGCCTCTTCCAACGGAAGAAGAAGAGCTTGCGATGTTTATGGTTGTAATGAACAAGCTGCAAGCAGCTGGTTATAAACATTACGAAATAAGCAACTTTGCGCTTCCAGGAATGGAAAGCCGCCATAACTCGACGTATTGGCGCAACGAGCCTTATTACGGATTGGGAGCAGGAGCTCATGGATACGCAAGGGGCGAGCGGCATTTGAATATTAAAGGCGTTCAACCTTATATCGATGCAGCCAATGCGAGACTGCCGCGGCTCGATACGACTCCGATCGAAGAAGCGGAGGCGATGGAAGATTTTATGATGGTCGGCCTTCGGCTTCTGGAGGGTGTTCGCTGCGAGGCGTTCAGCCGCCAATTCCCGGGACATACGATAGAAGAAGTGTTCGGAACGCAACTTGAACGTCTCCTGAAGGAAGGTCTGCTGCAGGGTCAGCCAGGTGAAGGTTACCGCCTGACAGACAAAGGCATTCCGCTTGGCAACGAAGTGTTCGGTGCTTTCATCGGTGTTCTGCCGACATCCGTTAGTTAGAGCTTCCGAGCCCCTTGGGAATGATAGATCGTTGCTAGCTCTCATAAGGATCAAGAGACATGTCCAGCATTTCGGTTCCTTCGGAACGTTCCGCAATGGGGTGTCTCATTGTAAGATATACAAGGATAATTCCGCTTTATCGTAAAGTGGAATCGTGTTGGGCGCTAACTACATTTTTGGGTTGTATGAAATGCAATGCGGCGTTCCCTGCAAACAATAAAGTCTAATTTCAATGTAGAGTAAACAAGGCTGAGCCTGTGTCGGGGACTGCACTCGGGGACTTCACCCTGTTTGTGAAGACGCTGGGGCAGCCTTTTTTGCTGCTGCTTGATAAGCATGCAACGAACGGAAAAATCGATTGCGGTCAAATTTTAAAATTGGCTATTGAGCAATCATTCGTTTTGATGTATATTTATTCATATTATTTGAGTGGTCGGACGGCGAATGACTTCATGACCGGCACAGAAGCGGAGGGGACGAGCGTGAAACAAGCAGTTGTAACCTGCAGGCAGGCGGCGCCAGGCGATGTCGAGGCGTTATTTCATTTAATACAAGGCTACGCGGAGAAAGGGATTATGCTGCCGCGAAGCCGCCAAGCGCTTGACAGGTTGATTGACACGTTCGTCGTGGCGGAGCTCGACGATGTGATCGTCGGCTGCGGCTCGCTGTGCCAGCTTGGCAAAGATTTGGTCGAGATTCGTTCTCTCGGCATGACGGAAGGCTACAAGGGGCTCGGAATCGGAAGCATGCTCGTCGATAAGCTGATTGAGCAGGCGAAGGAGCAGGGGCTTACGAAAGTGATGGCGCTCACCTATGCGGTCGACTTTTTCGTGAAGAACGGCTTCTCGGTCGTCGAGAAAGAAATTTTCCCGGAGAAAGTATGGACGGATTGCGTGAATTGTCCTAAGCAGAATAATTGCGATGAAATTGCCGTACTGAAAATGATCTAACAAAATACGATGAAATGATGCGCAAAGTGCCGAACCGACTTGACAACGCTCAAGCTGGTTTGGTATTTTTGTATTGACGATTAGCACTCGACGCTAATGAGTGCTAACGGTCGAAGGCAGCGGGTTCGTTGCCGGAAGATCAAGAGGAGGGTTCGGAATGTTAACGGATAGACAACGAATGATATTGACAGCCATTGTAGACGATTATATACGTTCAGCCGAACCCGTCGGATCGCGAAGCATTTCTAAGCGCGGCGACGTCGGCTTCAGCCCGGCGACGATCCGCAACGAAATGTCCGATCTGGAGGAGCTTGGTTTTCTGGAGCAGCCCCACACGTCTGCAGGGCGCATCCCTTCGATCAAAGGCTACCGTTATTATGTCGATCACGTGGTCAAGCTGGGCGGCGTAAGTCCTGTCGAAGCGACAAGCTTCCGTTCTTTCTTCGCAGAGAGAATGACGGAGATGGAGCAAGTGATGCAGCAGGCGGCCACGATTCTGGCAAGCATGACGAATTATACGTCGATTGCGCTTGGGCCAGAGTCGATCAATCATTCCTTGAAGCATTTTCAACTCGTACCTTTGAATGCCGAGACAGCAGTGGCGATCGTCGTCACCAATACCGGACATGTCGAGAACCGGACGATTTCGCTGCCGGAAGGAATCAGCATATCGGACTTGGAGAAGACGGTTCATATATTGAATGCGAAGCTTGCTGGTGTACCGATGATGCGGGTGACGTCGAAGCTTTACTCTGAAGTTGGGGAAGAGTTGAGCCGTTACGTCGATCATTACGAGCAAGTCATGGGTATGTTGGAGCGTGCTCTTCCCGTCGGTGATGAACATGAGCATCGGATATATCTTGGCGGTGCCACGAACATGCTGACGCAGCCGGAGTTCAAGGACGTCGATAAAATTAAGACGATACTCGATCTGTTGGATGAGACGCCTACGTTGTCGCGCATGCTTTCTTCTTCACAATCCGGCATACAAGTTCGGATTGGTACCGAGAACAAGCATGAAGCAATCAACGATTGCAGCGTTATTACAGCTACTTATGCGATCAACGGACAGTCACTGGGTACGATTGGCATTTTGGGACCGACTCGAATGGATTATGCGAAAGTCATCAGTCTGCTCGACGTTGTGTCGAAGGATATGGCATCGCTGTTATCCCGCTGGTATCGTTAAGCTGTTAAACGGCAATTGCCGTCATACGTGCATACGGCCGGGTTCGAGGCGGGAACGTTAAGGAGGTGAGCAAGATGAGTGCGAATGACAATATGATGGAGGAGCAAGAGGCCGTGACGAACGTCGATCAAGAAGAGCAACAGGAACATACAATGGAATCAGCTGACATAGCACAAGAAGAAACAGCTGGCGATGCTCGCGTCGCTGAGCTCGAGCGTCAGGTTGAGGAGCACCAACAACGATACTTAAGAGCGCAAGCGGATTTCGACAATTTCCGCCGCCGTACGATAAAAGAACGGGAAGAGCTGGCTCAATATGCGACGATGAAGCTTCTTAACCAGCTTCTGCCGGTTGTCGATAACTTCGAGCGTGCTATTGCGGCAGCGAAGCAGAACAGCGATTTCGAGGCACTCTCCAAAGGTGTCGACATGATCTCGCGCCAATTCAGCCAAGTGCTTGAGCAAGAAGGGCTCAAACCGATGGAAGTCGTAGGAGAGCCGTTCAACCCTGAGTATCACCAAGCCGTCATGCAGGAGCAATCCTCTGAGCATGAGGAAGGCACCGTTCTGGAGGAGCTTCAGAAAGGCTACATGCTGAAGGATAAAGTCCTTCGTCCGGCTATGGTTAAAGTAAGCAGCAGCTAAATCATCATTCACGAATGATACGATACCATATGAACCATTTATTGAGGAGGCTATTACGATGAGTAAAGTAATCGGTATTGACCTTGGTACCACGAACTCTTGCGTCGCGGTTATGGAAGGCGGCGAGGCAGTCGTTATCCCGAATCCGGAAGGCAACCGCACGACCCCTTCTGTTGTAGGCTTTAAGAAAGACGGCGAGCGCGTCGTAGGCGAAACGGCAAAACGCCAAGCTATTACGAACCCGGACCGTACGATCATGTCGATCAAACGCCACATGGGTACGAACCATAAAGAAGTAATCGAAGGCAAAGAATATACGGCACAAGAAATTTCGGCTATCATTCTGCAAAAGCTGAAGTCCGATGCTGAAGCATACCTCGGCCAACCGGTTACGCAAGCGGTTATTACGGTTCCAGCATACTTCAACGATAGCCAGCGTCAAGCGACGAAGGACGCAGGCAAAATCGCGGGTCTCGAAGTGCTTCGTATCGTCAACGAGCCGACAGCAGCAGCGCTTGCTTACGGCATGGAGAAATCCGAAGATCAAACGATCCTCGTCTATGACCTTGGCGGCGGTACGTTCGACGTATCGATTCTTGAGCTGGGCGACGGGTTCTTCGAAGTTAAAGCAACGAGCGGCGACAACCGTCTCGGCGGCGACGACTTTGACCAAGTGATCATCGACTATCTTGTATCGGAATTCCGTAAAGAGCATGGCACGGACTTGTCCAAAGACAAAGGTGCCGTTCAACGTCTGAAAGATGCAGCAGAGAAAGCGAAGAAAGAGCTGTCGGGCGTCTTGACGACGACGATCTCGCTTCCATTCATTACGATGGTTGACGGCGTGCCACAGCACTTGGAGTTGACGCTGTCCCGTGCGAAATTCGAAGAGCTGTCTGCTAGCCTTGTCGAGCGCACGCTGGCGCCTACGCGCCAAGCGCTTAGCGACTCCGGCCTGTCGTCTGCACAAATCGACAAAGTTGTTCTCGTCGGCGGTTCGACGCGTATCCCGGCTGTACAAGAAGCGATTAAGAAATTGATCGGTAAAGAGCCGCACAAAGGCGTTAACCCGGACGAAGTCGTAGCGCTCGGCGCTGCGGTTCAAGCCGGCGTATTGACGGGCGACGTCAAAGACGTCGTACTGCTCGACGTAACACCACTGTCGCTTGGTATCGAAACGGCTGGCGGCGTATTTACGAAAATGATCGACCGCAACACGACGATTCCGACAAGCAAGTCGCAAGTCTATTCGACGTATGCTGACAATCAGCCTAGCGTTGAGATCCACGTCCTGCAAGGCGAGCGCCAAATGGCTGCCGGCAACAAAACGCTTGGCCGCTTCACGCTCGGCGACATCCCGCTCGCTCCGCGTGGCGTACCGCAAATCGAAGTTACGTTCGACATCGATGCGAACGGTATCGTTAACGTATCGGCGCTCGATAAAGGCACGGGCAAGAGCCAGAAGATCACGATTACATCTTCGAGCGGTCTCAGCGATGAAGAAGTTGAACGCATGATGAAAGACGCTGAGCTTCATGCGGAAGAAGACAAAAAACGCAAAGATCTCGTAGAAGCGAAAAACAACGCGGATCAGCTCGTATATACGGTTGACAAGACGCTGAAAGATCTCGGCGACAAAGTGGATGCAGCCGAAATCGCGAAAGCGGAAGAAGCTAAAGAGCGCGTGAAGAAGGCGCTTGAAGGCGAGGAGCTTGAAGAAATCAATGCAGCGGTAGAAGCACTGACAGAAGTTGTACAACAGCTGTCCGTGAAGCTGTATGAGCAAGCTGGTGCACAAGCGGGTCAAGAAGCGCCGGAAGGCGCGGCTGGCGATGCCGGTCCTAATAAAGATAACGTCGTCGATGCCGACTACGAAGTCGTAGACGACAAGAAATAAGCTTAGACCACAACCGTTCGCGGGCGAGAGGAGATAGGTCAAAGTCAGGCGTGGCCTGGCTTTGACCTATCCTTGCGTTCATATACGCAAGAAGGCGCTCGTGGATGATCCACATGGGGGTGAGAGGAATTGGCTGACAAGCGCGATTATTATGAAGTGCTCGGCGTCGGTAAGAGTGCATCCGACGATGAAATAAAGAAGGCTTACCGCCAGATGGCACGCCAGTACCATCCAGACGTGAACAAGGCTGCTGATGCGGAGGCGAAGTTCAAGGAAGTAAAAGAAGCGTATGACGTGTTGAGCGATGCTGGGAAGCGCGACACATACGATCGTCATGGACACGTCGATCCGAATCAATTCGGCGGCATGGGCGGCGGAGGCGCCGATTTCGGCGGCTTCGGCGATATTTTCGACATGTTCTTTGGAGGCGGAGGCGGACGGCGCGATCCGAACGCACCGCAGCGCGGCAACGACCTTCAGTATTCGATGACGATCGAATTCAAAGAAGCGGTGTTCGGCAAGGAAACGGAAGTTACGATTCCCCGCACCGAATCTTGCGATACATGCTTCGGTTCCGGCGCGAAAGCAGGCACCAAGCCAGAAACCTGTTCCACTTGCCGCGGCACTGGCCAGCAAGAGGTTGTACAGAACACGCCGTTCGGCCGTATGAATACGCGCCGTACTTGTACGCATTGCGGCGGCGCCGGCAAAGTGATCAAAGAGAAATGCGGCACGTGCCATGGCGCTGGCAAAGTGAAGAAGCAGCGCCGAATCAACGTCCGCATTCCAGCTGGTGTCGACGACGGTGCACAAATCCGTCTGTCGGGTGAAGGCGAAGGCGGCTTGCGCGGCGGCCCATCCGGCGACTTATATATCGTTATCCGCGTGAAGAAGCACGAGTTCTTCGACCGTGAGAACGACGATATTTATTGCGAGGTTCCGCTTACGTTTGCGCAGGCGGCGCTTGGCGATGAGATTGAGGTACCGACTCTCACGGAGAAAGTGAAGCTGAAGGTGCCAGCGGGCACGCAGACTGGCACGTACTTCCGGTTGAAGGGCAAAGGCGTTCCTCGTCTTCGCGGCCACGGCACAGGCGACCAGCACGTCAAAGTGACGATCGTCACGCCGACCAAGCTGACCGACGAGCAGAAGGAGCTGCTCCGCCAATTCGGCGGTTTGAACAGCGACGGCGCTGCTCAAGAGCCGGAGCAGGAGCATCATGAGTCGATTTTCGAACGGATGAAGAAAGCTTTCCGAGGCGAATAGCGTATCGCTTACAGGACGGCAATAGAAAAGACGCTTCACAGGCTATCCGCCATGTGAAGCGTCTTTTTGTGCGATAAGAACTTTGGTTAGAACAGTCCGAACCGTTTGCCGCACGTATTTTTCCTCTTTGGGTTGACGATCTCCGTGACGCCGGCTTTATCCAGCTTCGCGAAAAGCTTGTCTGCTCCTTCCTTAAGCTTGTAGTCCATTTCTTCGTTATAGAGCGGAATGAGACTGTAGAAACGAACCTGTTTATCCGGTGAAAGGGTCAGGTTGAAAAAATCGTTATTCGATTCGACCGTTGAAGGGACGGACAAAACCATGCCTGAGAGCTTCGTTCCGTCCGCATAAGGTTCGGCAGGGTTGCCGTTTGGAATCGTATGAGCCATATAAAGCCAAGTATTATATTCGTGAGGGAACCGGGCTAGCGTCTTCAAGCTGCGAATAGGCCAGTAATTTTCCTCCTTCTTAAACGCCTCGTCGGACAGGCTCCAGTCAGGAGGGAGACAAAGCATCAGTTCCGCGTACCGGTACGCTTCGGCACCTGGCGGCACCGTCATAGGCAGATTGCTCATGCCGCATGTCACTAGCGTGTAGAAATTACGTTCTCGAGTTGGAGCGACGACGATGATGTCGATATGGACGAGATCCGATACGATTTCATGATAAACGCCTTGAATTTTGCCAATATGTAACTCTACGTGTCGGGAAATAATGTCGATTGCGGTTGCGTCTCCGAAGGCAGGCTCGAATTCCCGCTCTGCCGCTTCGTGTCTATAGATCGGTTGTCCGGATGGAGATAGCTCTTGGCTGCTCATAGGGCCTCCTCTGGAGATAATTGGTAAATAAATGCATCAATAAAATAACATGCCAAGAAGGGAGGCGTAAACAAAAATCGACTTTTTGTACGAAAGATAGCTGTCACTTCGGTTGGGACGTTCGGGAAAAGAACATAAGCGCATATTTCCAGCCGAGACCGTTCATCCTATTATCGTTTCAGGCGGGCACCAAGCCTCTGAATCCAATTCGCAACGAATGCCCAAGAGGAGATGATACAGATGGTGAATTTGAAAAAAAACAACTTGGAAGACGTCAATTTCGGTGAATTGCCGATTGCGGAGAATGAAGATGTCGAGTTCTCGGAGGAGCTTGCGGACGAAGATGATAAAGTAGCTCAGCAAAGAGCGGCAGCGGCTGACCGCCGTGCTAAAGAGCAGTAATGGATGAAGGCATTCGTATTCGTGCCGCCTATACGGCGGAATCCGGAGCACGCGAAGCGGCGCTGAAGCTGCAGCTTCTCCGTGCGCACGCGGTGACGGACGAGTCGTCCGGAATTATAATGGCGACAGTCGCTCCCGACTTGCTGGACCGTGCGCTTCATCTCATTCGGCAGACGGGCGGAGAAGCAGAGCCGATCGATTCGTTCAGTTGACGGTGACTTAAAGAACAGCAGGAAGGATCGGGGTCCGAAGGGGCTTCGATCTTTTTTGTATGGGATAACAATTTAAATCAACCAACTATTTACAACTTATCCTCGTTGCGATATTATAGAACTGACCATTCAGTACTAAATTATTAATTTTCCAGAAAAAAGGTCGTCCATTGCTCGACAAAGGAGAAGGATTATGGGGAGGACGAATGTGCCTGCTGCCCGTGAGCGGATATTGCAAGCAGCGGTCAAGCTTTTTGCGAATAAGAGCTTCGAGGGTTCCCGCATCGATGAGATCGCCAAGGAAGCGAATGTGCCGAAGTCGCTCATCTACTACCATTTCAGCAGCAAGGACGAAATGCTCGAAGTACTGATGAATGATTTTGTCGACCAATTCACCGGTTTGCTTCGAACGGGCCCGGATACGGGCGGACATGACGATGCCCTTGCGCTGCAAGGGAGGATCAACCATTACTACGGCTTTGCACTCCGCAATGCCGATTTAATCCGCGTCCTGTTCATGGAGTCGCTTAAGAAAAACGCTGACAAGCCGGTTATGTACCGAGTCGTAGAAACGTTGGTGGATGCTGAACGAGACATGAACGGGCTAGAAGGGGCGGATGGCGACCGTAACGAGAGGCTTGTCGGCGAGTTTTTTAACGGCGTTCTTCCTTTGTTTGGTTACATTTGTTTCGCAGACTCCTGGACGCGCAGCTTCAACATCGAACGCGAGACGTTCGACACCTTGTTCAAGCAGTCGTTCTCGGCTGCTCACAGCGGTTATCATCTTGCCCGCGGCGGGCAGAACGAGCAGACGTAGCCACCTTATATCCAATAAGGAGCGGATGAGCGATGAAACAATTGTCTACGGCAGAGCAGCTATATGGGATCAAATCATTTCTAAGGCAGATGGGGGCTGCACAGCAGCAACTGACCGTTCTGCAAATTCGTGAACAGCAGCTTGCTTCGATTGGCCAATTGCCGGCGACGGACGACGTGATTGCCGAACCTGCAACAGTGGCGGGCATGCGGGCGGAATGGGTATCGGATTCGACTGTACCGGCTGATCAAGAAGGGATTATTCTCTATATGCATGGCGGCGCATTTATTAGCGGATCGTGCGAAACGCACCGGGATCTAGCGGCTCGTCTAGCGGGAGCATCCGGGCTGCGCGTACTCGTATTCGAGTACCGGCTTGCACCTGAACACCGCTTCCCGGCTGCGAATGACGATTGTATAGCGGCATACCGATGGCTGCTGGAGAAAGGGCATAAGCCGGAGCATATCGTACTTGGCGGAGAATCGGTCGGAGGTTATCTTGTTCTTGCGACGCTGCTCGCCCTGCGGGATGCTGGGGGTCCGCTCCCTGCGGCTGCTTTCCTGATGTCCCCGCATACCGATTTCGTCCGGTTCGACAGCAGCACTTATGTTACGAATGCTGATGCCGATCCGCTTGGCGCACTTGCAAATTCACGACAATGCGCAGAGACATACGCGGGCGAATCGGAAGTAAGCAATCCGATATTGTCGCCAGTAGATGCAGACTTGAGCGGATTTCCGAACCTTCTCATTCAAGTTGGCGCAGACGAGGTGCTGCTTGGCGAATGTGAGCTTCTTGCGGAGAGGGCAAGAGAAGCAGGGGTAAAAGCAGAGCTCGAAGTATGGCCGAACATGTGGTGCGCTTTTCAGATGATGGCGGGCATCGTTCCGGAAGGAGCAGCTGCGATCGAGATGGCAGGCGATTTCGTGCGCAAGCATGTGCATCCGGTTCCTTCTTAACCATAAGGTTAGCGATTAATGTTAAAAGGGCGCTCCCGGAGCCGTGCTAGACGGTTTGCGGGAATGCCCTTTCTTGTAGGGAAATGGAAAGTTAAAACTATAGCGTCGTGCGTCGAACAAACAACTTACTGAGCGCAGCGAATACGAATGTTACAGGCAGCGTCCAAAGCGTGATTTCGGCCATCGTCCGGTTCGAGAACCACTCGCCGATAGACGGCCACCAGTTCTGGTACGAAACGATGTAAAGACCTAGCGTACCGATCACGATAGAAGCTATCGTCGCGATGAGCATGCCTGTTTTGCCGAAGCGTTTGAAGAAGCTGCTGATCATAAAGCCAAGCCAGAATTGGTTGAGCAGCAGCGCGAACGGATTCCACCAGCGGTTAAGCAGAGAGCCGTCGCTCCAATAAGGCAGATCGAAGAAATGGAGATCAACTCCCCAATGATCGGTCCACGTGCCTTCGATGATGGATAGCAGGAATAAGCCGAGCGAGAACAGGAACAAGATATAGGTTGTTGCCAGCGCCGTACCCCAATAATAATCGGATCTGTGGATGCCAAGACCGAGCGTGAAGGGAAAGGTTTGAATAGGGGTGATGATGCCCTGTATGAGCAAATACACAAATATGGAAGCTATGCCGCCCGTATAAAAGCCTTCGCCATCAGGCATTGGACTTGTCATGGCAATCAGAAGGTTAACAACAAAGCTGGAACCGAGAATGAGCCAAGGCATTGCGAAGACAAGCAACTTCTTCCTAAGCTGCATGCGTATGACTGCAGAAATGCGGTTCATCTTATTTCCCCTCCTTATTCGAGACAGTGTGCCGTTTCATATAGGAGACGCACAGTTGCTGCAGAGACACCGGCGTAACCGACAAACCTAAAGCTTCCGCCTCGTCTTGGCCCAACTCATCGCTATGCCCGTTTTCTATTGTCATCTGGATCATTCCGCCGAGCGATTGACTGTCCAGCACTTTGCGGCCGGATGCGAATACCTCAACAGCTGCTTTCGGTCCGGACACGGTATAGACACGGCCGCGAAGCGCCTCGGCTTCTTCATCGATCAGCAGCTTGCCCCCGTCAATCAGCAGCACATGCTCCAGCAGATTGCTGACTTCGTCGATCAGATGCGTTGAGAGCAGCACGGTTCGGGGATACTCTGCATAATCCGCCAGCAGGCTGTCATAGAACATTTGGCGGGCGACGGCATCCAATCCGAGATACGGTTCATCGAAAATAGTCAGCGGTGCGCGGCTCGCAAGCCCGATAATGATGCCGACGGCTGACAGCATGCCGCGGGACAGCTTCTTGACCTGACGCTTGAGCGGAAGCTCGAATTTCTCCACGAGTGATAGCGCGTATGCGCGATCCCAATTCCGATAGACATCGGCTGCTGTGTCCAGTACATCGCGTACGGTAAAATTGTCCGGGTACTTCTGGCTTTCCTTAATGAAGCAGATCCGTTCCAAAACATTGTTGTTCTCGAACGGCAGTTCTCCGAACACGCGGATTTCGCCGGAGGAAACGAACTGCTGCGCGGTCAGCATGTGCATGATCGTCGTTTTGCCCGCACCGTTGCGGCCGAGCAGGCCGTATATTTTATTTTCCTCCACTTTGAAGTTGACGCGGTCTACCGTGACGACGTCGCCGTACTGTTTGGTCAAATTTTTGGCCTCGATAATAGGTGTCATTAATTGCTCTCTCCCTTCTGAATCATTTCCTTCAACTGATCGGTCGTGATGCCGAGCCGCTGTGCTTCGCGAATCATTGTGATGATGTACTGCTCATAGAATTGTTCTTTCCGCTTGTTGACCGCGATCTGTCTCGCGCCTGTCGCTACGAACATTCCGATCCCTCTTTTCTTGTACAAAATTCCTTCATCGACGAGCAAATTAACGCCTTTGGCTGCCGTTGCGGGATTAATGCGATAGAAGGCGGCAATGTGCGTCGTGGACGGGGCCTGAGCTTCTTCTAACAATGTTCCTTCGATTATGTCGTCTTCAATCCGCTCTGCGATTTGTACGAAGATCGGGCGGTTGTCGTCCATGCTGGGACCCATTTGCTTCACCACCATACTGGTTAATTACTCATGTAACTAACTATATAACCAAGGAACAGGGGTGTCAATGGGCGGCGTCATACATTTCTAAAATTGCTTGTCCTCTGACGGGAGCGGCCGCCTGAGACGGGCAGGAAGATTTTATAGGCCAAGATGTGCTACAATAGTCGCTATGAGGTCCCGCTTGGCGGGATAGGATGATGCACAACGTTTAGGAGGACAACGATAGTGAAATGGCATGAACTTACGATCTCGACCCGTGAAGAAGTGGTTGAGGCGATAGCTGATTATTTGCATGAGGCGGGCGCCGGCGGCGTTGCAATTGAAGAGTCCGGTTCGCTGAACAGACCGCGCGATACACGGCTTGGACAATGGTATGACCGTCCGCTCAACGACATCCCAGAGGGAGAGGCCGTCATTCAAGGCTACTTCGCCGAAGAGATGGACATGGAGCCGCTGGTGGAAGCGATTCAGCCGTTTATTGCGGGGCTGCGTGAATTCGATCTCGATCCAGGCGAATTCAAAGTGTCATTGAAGATGGTGGACGAAGAAGATTGGGCGGACGCTTGGAAAAAATATTTCAAGCCGATGCGCGTCTCCGAGCGTCTAACGATCCGTCCGACGTGGGAGGAGTATACGCCGGGCGAAGGCGA
The DNA here is from genome assembly GCF_004000825.1 of Paenibacillus kobensis NBRC 15729. Lineage (GTDB taxonomy): Bacteria > Bacillota > Bacilli > Paenibacillales > Paenibacillaceae > Paenibacillus_T > Paenibacillus_T kobensis. Next base: position 79,327 of record NZ_BILZ01000024.1, read on the forward strand.
GCGCATCATCGATCTCGATCCGGGCATGGCGTTCGGTACAGGCACGCACCCGACGACGGCACTTTGTCTGCGCACGCTCGACTCCGTCATTAAGGGCGGCGAGGAGTTGATCGACGTCGGTACAGGCTCCGGCATTCTGGCCATCGGCGCAATGAAGCTCGGAGCGAAGTCGGTGCTCGCGGTCGATCTCGACCCGGTAGCGGTATCCAGCGCCAAGGAGAATACGAAGCTGAACGGCTTGTCCGAGTCCATCGACGTCCGTCTGAGCGACCTGCTCGGCGTAATCAAAGGCGAGACGAAGGACGAAAGCGGCGCGGAAGCGGGTCCGATGAACGTTACGGTGCCGGTAGATGTTGTCGTAGCGAACATCTTGGCCGAGATCATTATGTTGTTCATCGATGATGTATACGAAGCGCTCAAACCGGGCGGCATCTACATTGCCTCGGGCATCTGGGAGAACAAAGAGGAAGTCGTCGAACAAGGCTTACTGAAGTCAGGCTTTGAGATTATCGACCGCCGCCGCGAAGACGGTTGGATCGCCTTCGTCGCAGGTAAACCGAAAGCGGGTGAATAGGCCGGGATGAACTTTTTTTGGTTTCCATTCGAGGATTTGCCTTTCATATTTATCGCATTTGCTGTGTCGCTGGCTGTACACGAGTGGGCGCATGCCTATACGGCGTATTTGTTCGGCGACCGGACCGCATATGATGCGGGCAGAGTGACTTTGAATCCGCGTGCGCATCTGGATGTGCTCGGTACCATCATGATTTTGCTTGCGGGCTTCGGGTGGGCGAAGCCGGTTCCGTACAACCCGAACCGGTTTCGCAAGCCGCGCTTGATGAGCATCGCGGTGACGGCAGCCGGGCCGATCAGCAATCTCCTACTTGTCATCATCTGCGTATTTTTGGTCTATTTGCTGAATCAAACGGGTCTGCTGCAAGCCGGTTCAGTTGGCGTATATAAGGCGCTCGTCCATCAGTTTTATTATTTGATTTTCCTGAACATCACGTTGTTCCTGTTCAACTTGATTCCGCTTCCGCCGCTTGATGGATACGGGATTATCAAAAATCTGCTTCCATACCGGACTCGGCTTCAATTGGAGCAGCACGAACATTGGGGCGCTTATTTGTTCCTTCTGCTCGTATTCATTCCGCCGCTACGGGCTGTCACGATCGATCAGGTGCTGGGCTACTCCGGCGATATTTTCATCAACATCGCGGAGATATGCGAAAACATATTCACGAAACGAATGGACTGGTACCAGTTCTTCATAGATTTGAGCTAGTGAACGTGTTAAGATGAGGTTTGGAACTTTCGTAAAGTGTGGTTAGAGCGATGCAAAGATATTTCGTGCCGGTAGAGCAGTACGGGGACGACTCGGTCGTGCTGCTTGGCGATGACGCGCATCATGCAAGCCGCGTCATGCGCATGCGCGCCGGCGATTCATTCATAGCAAGCGACGGGAAGGGGCGGGAGGCGCTCGTCAAGGCGAGTGCCGTCTCTTCCGACCGGGTTGAAGGGACGATCGTGGAGCAGCTCTCCGCAGATCGAGAACCAGCTTGGCAGATTACGATCGCGCAGAGCTTGCCGAAGGGCGACAAGATGGAGCTCATCATCCAGAAGGGGACGGAGATCGGCGCGTATGCGTTCATTCCGTTCGAATCGGAGAGGATGATCGTCCAGTATGACGCCAAGAAGGAAGCGAAGCGTCTCGAACGTTGGGCGAAAATCGCCAAGGAAGCAGCAGAACAGGCGCATCGCAGTCGTGTTCCCGACATCGTCAAGCCAGCAAGCTGGAAACAGCTGCTCGGCATGATGGGGGACTACGACTTGGTGCTGTTTTGCTATGAGGAAGAAGGAAGAGCCGGCACAGGCGGGGGCTTGCGCGGCGCATTGGAGCCGCTGAAGAACCGCCGTGACGTCCGAGCACTCGTTGTGGTAGGGCCGGAAGGCGGCTTTACAGACAAAGAGGCGGAGGATGCCCGCACGGCAGGCGCTGTTGTCGTCGGCTTGGGCAAACGCATATTGCGTACGGAGACAGCAGGTTTCGTCGCGCTGACGGCGCTGCTGTACGAATCCGGAGAAATGGGAGGAAATTAAGCAATGCCATCAGTCGCATTTTACACCTTGGGCTGCAAAGTTAACTTTTACGATACAGAAGCGATGTGGCAGCTGTTCAAGAACGCCGGCTATGAGCAGGTCGATTTTGAAGAGCGGACAGCCGACGTTTATGTCATCAATACATGTACCGTTACCAATACGGGCGACAAGAAGAGCCGCCAGATTATCCGCCGCGCCGTGCGCCGCAACCCGGACGCCGTTATCGCGGTAACGGGCTGCTATGCGCAGACTTCGCCTGCTGAGATTATGGCGATTCCAGGCGTTGACCTTGTTATCGGTACGCAGGACCGCGACAAGCTGCTTGGTTTTGTCGGACAGATTCAATCGGACCGCCAACCGGTCAATGCAGTGCGCAACATAATGAAGACGCGGGAATTCGAAGAGCTGGACGTGCCGGACTTCGCCGACCGTACGCGCGCATTCCTTAAGATTCAAGAAGGCTGCAACAACTTCTGCACGTTCTGCATTATTCCGTGGTCGCGCGGTCTGTCGCGCAGCCGCGATCCGAAGAGCGTTATCGAGCAGGCTCATCAACTCGTTGCTGCGGGATTCAAGGAGATCGTTCTGACGGGCATTCATACGGGCGGCTACGGCGACGATCTGGAGGATTACAAGCTGGCCGATTTGCTGTGGGATCTCGATAAAGTGGACGGTCTGGAGCGCATCCGGATCAGCTCGATCGAAGCGAGCCAGATCGACGACAAGATGATCGACGTACTGAACCGTTCGAGCAAAATGTGCCGCCATCTGCATATCCCGCTGCAAGCAGGCGAAAACTCCGTATTAAAGCGGATGCGCCGCAAGTATACGACCGAAGAGTTCGCAGCGAAGATCAAGCGTCTTCACGAGGCAATGCCGGGCGTTGCGATTACGACGGACGTTATCGTCGGTTTCCCTGGCGAGACGGACGAAATGTTCGAGGAAGGCTTCCGTTTCATGAAGGAAATCGGTTTCTCGGAGATGCACGTATTCCCGTACTCCAAACGGACGGGAACGCCTGCCGCGCGTATGGAGGATCAGGTGGACGAGGAAGTGAAGAACGACCGCGTTCATAAGCTGATCGATCTGTCGGAGCAGATGCAGCTTTCTTATGCCAAGCAATGGGTCGGCGAAGTCGTCGACGTCATTCCGGAACGGGATTATAAAGGCGCACCAGGCACGGGCTTCGTTATGGGCTATTCGGACAACTATTTGCAGATCGTGTTCGATGGCTCCGAAGAGTTAGTTGGGCAGCTGTGCCGGGTTAAAATTACAGAAGCCGGTGTGAATGAATGCCGCGGACAGCTCGTTCGTGTGCTCGATTCCACTACGGCGTCCGCACGCCATGAAGCACAAGCCATTGTGCCAGAGGCGAAGGCGCTGTAATTGGTCATTCGATAACCTTGAGAGGAGTGCCGAGCATGAAAGAAATATCGGCCGGAGGCGTCGTATACCGTCGCACCGAGGACAATACGCTGCAAATTCAATTGATTCAGGACCGGTACGGCAAAGTATCGCTTCCGAAAGGCAAGATGGAGCCGGGCGAGACTGTCGAGCAGACGGCGCTTCGTGAAATTGTGGAAGAGACCGGTATGGTCGGCACCATCATCAAGCCAATCGATCAAATCAAATATCAATATAAGCACGATTCCAAAGGGATCGTCGATAAGGAAGTCCATTATTATCTCGTCGAAGCGATCGGCGGCTCGCTTCAGCCGCAGGTGGAAGAAATTCGCGGCGTCGATTGGTTTACGCCAGAGGAAGCATGGCGCAAGCAGAAGGCATCCGGCTATGACAACAACGACCGAATCCTGGCAGGCGCGCTTAAGCTGCTTGGCTTGGAGGTCGAAGGCAATGCCTGAGCTGTGGACGCCGGATAAAAACATCGCCCGGTTCATCGACCATACGCTGCTGAAGCCGGGTGCAACGAGCACGGACATTGAGAAATTGTGCCGCGAAGCATTGGAACATCAATTTTACAGCGTCTGTGTGAACGGTTCTTGGGTTTCTTACTGCAAGGAGCAGCTTGCCGGATCGAACGTGGCCGTAAGCGCGGTTGTCGGGTTTCCGCTTGGCGCGATGTCGACCAAAGTCAAAGCGTTCGAAGCGGCTGAAGCGGTCGATGAGGGCGCTTCGGAGATCGATATGGTGCTTCCGGTCGGTGCATTGCTGGACGGACGTTACGGCGTCGTCAACTACGACATTGGCGCTGTAGTCCGTGCGGTAGAAGGAAGCGCGATCGTGAAGGTTATTCTCGAGACCGGCCTGTTAAGCGACGAACAAAAGGCGGAAGCATGCCGAGTCGCGGAAGCGGCCGGCGCCCACTATGTGAAGACGTCGACCGGATTCGGGGCTGGCGGTGCGACGGAAGCGGATATTCGGCTTATGCGCGCATCTGTATCTTCGGAAATTGGCGTGAAGGCTTCTGGAGGCATTCGCGACCGGGAGACGGCGATTGTTATGCTCAATGCAGGCGCGACCCGGCTTGGTACGAGCGCAGGCATTGCTATCGTCAACGGTTCAGCCGCAGCGCAGGCAAGTAGCAGAGCGGAAGCGCCAGGAGCGAGCACGCAATATTAAAAATCGTTTGCGCATGCGCGATCTGTGAAGCAGGAGTGTCGCTTATCGCTGCCGATAGATTGGCCAGCAGGGGGATCAGCGGCAGGAAGAGCATCGCTCCAGCGACGTTAAGAACGACGTGTGATAAGGCTACATAGCGGCCTGCTTTACTTGAGCCAATCGCGGCGAGGACGGCAGTGAAGCAGGTGCCGATGTTCGCGCCGAGCACGACGGCTACGCTAACTTCAAGAGGCATTGCACCGATCGCCGACATCCCCATGATGATGCCAATGACCGCCGCGCTGCTATGGACGGCTGCTGTGAGCAGCGTGCCTGCAGCGACGCCCCATAGAATGCTGCTCTTCGATTGGGTTAGAAACCATTGAAACATATCGCTCGATTGCATGGCTGGGCCGATTGACTGCATCGTCGTAATGCCGATCAGAATGAGTGCGAAGCCTGCGGATGCAACAGCTAGCAGCCGGACAGGCTGGAGCATCGGTTCAGCCCGGCTCCATGCGAGGAGCCGCATTTCGCCAGCAGTTGCAGTAAGCAGCCAGGCTGCTGATGCGGCGAACAATAGTGGCACAGCTATGCGGCCAATCTGAAGTCCGATCAGCTCGGTCGTCAGACAAGTGCCGATGTTCGTGCCGAGGACGATGCCTAGCGTGCGCGAAAAAGTCATAAGGCCTGCGTTAACGAGGCCGATCGAGAGAACGGTAACGGCGGTGCTGCTCTGCAGCACCGCCGTTGTTGCAGTGCCCGTCGCAAGGCCATGCAGCGGCGTCGCAGTGAACCGGCGCAACACGCCCGACAGGTATGGGCCGGCCCAACGGTTCAACGCCATCTCCATCAGCTTCATGCCAGCCATAAATACCGCAAAGCCGAGGACAAGCGGAACGATGATCGTATGGAACATTCGTACAGCTCCTTCCGAAAGCATTAAGCTGGCCGTAAGCCAAGCTCATCCTTATCCTTATGCGCAGTTTGGGACAAGAATGCCAGGCAGCAACGGCGGTAGCCTAAGGCTTCTACAGCACATGGTGGATGGTAGCGGCGCGGTAGGATGCTGCTGCATCACTTTTTGTGTCACAACAGCTATTGGGACGAGTCAAATAGGTCGCTATGGAAGGTTTTGGGCATCATTTTACATAAGACTGAAACAGGTTACGTTGCCTATACAGCGATATGTATTGGTAGCGGATTACGGAACAGAAAGGAACGGGTTGGGTGAAACGGGCTACTATTATTTTGAGCAAGAATCGAAAGAAGAGGCTGGAAGACGGCCATCCATGGGTGTATGCCAGCGAGATTGACCGAATGGAGGGCGAAGCGAAGCCAGGCGACGTCGTCGATATCGCCAATCATCAAGGCAAATATTTGGCGAGCGGCTTCTGGAATCCGTCTTCGCAAATTACAGTGAGAGTAATCGGCTATTCGCCGGACGCCGAGATGGACGAGTCGTTCTTCCGCGAACGTTTCGAGCGGTGTGCCGAACACCGGAGCCGGTTCGTGGAGGATAGGGACTGCCGTCTTGTGTACGGAGAAGCCGACTTCCTTCCAGGACTGGTCGTCGACCGGTTCGGCGGCGTGCTGGTCGTACAGATTTTGACGCTAGGCATGGATGTACGGCGGGATGCGATCGTGCGAGCGCTGACTGACGTATTCGCGCCACAGGGCATTTACGAGCGCAGTGACGTTGGTGTTCGCTCGCTGGAAGGGCTGGAGCAGCGTACGGGCGTATTATACGGGGACTGCCCTCGGATCGTCGAAATTTCGGAGAATGGATTGAAGCTGGAGGTTGACATCGTAGAAGGGCAGAAGACAGGCTACTTCTTCGACCAGCGCGAGAACCGGGCATCTACTGCTCCGCTCATGAAGGGGTGGGGAGGCCGCAGCGGCATCATGCTTCAGGACGTGACGGATGAAGCGGGCACGAGACGCGTACCGGTTAATGCTAACGGCAAAGAAGTTACGTTCCCATACTGGGACGGTGCAACGGTGCTGGAGTGCTTCGCGCATACAGGAAGCTTCACGCTGCATGCGTGCAAGTATGGCGCGAAGAAGGTGACTTGCCTCGACATCTCGGAACATGCGATTGAGACGGCTCGCCGTAACGTTGCGCGTAATGGCTTCGAGGACCGAGTCGAGTTCGTCGTAGCAGACGCGTTCGAATATTTGCGCCAGCAGGCCAAAGGTGTAGATGACCGTTCCATTCGTGCGGCAGTTAACCGCGAAGACGGCGGCAAAGTCGACACGTCGAAGAAGCTTGCGGCAGGCGGCGGGCGCACGTGGGACGTCGTCGTACTGGACCCGCC